>VGUJ01000004.1 GCA_016874235.1 Gammaproteobacteria bacterium | reverse complement strand
CCGAGATGCCGGTTCTTTCGGTTTTGGGTTGATCCGACGCATCAGCGTATCCGCGAGGAGGCTCACGCACGGTCAGCCACACGATGAAGGCGAAGATCACACCGGGTACGCCGAGCGCGATGAAGGCGAAGCGCCAGCCGTAGTCGGCACCCCAGCCCGCCCACTCCGGAAGCTGGGCAAGGCCAAAGATTCCGAGTACGGCTTTGACCGACTCGTCCGACATTTGGCCGAGTGGGCCGCCGACGAGGTAGGCGAGGGTGTTGCCGAGCATGACACCCGTCGAGAAGATGGCGAGCGCCCTGGCGCGTGCCGAGGCTCGGTAATAGTCACCGATCAAAGAATTAGAGGGCGGCGTGCTGCCTGCCTCGCCGATGGCGACACCCACTCGTGCAATCAGCAAGAAAAGAAAGCCGGTGGCAAAGCCGCAGAGCGCAGTCATCAAGGACCAGATCGCGATGCAGACGGCGATGATCGTTACGCGGTTGTATCGATCGGCTGCGAGCGCGATGGGGATGCCCATGAGCGCATAGAAGAGTGCGAACGGAGGACCGGCTAGGAAACCGAACTCGGTATCGGTCAATCCGAAAGTCGAGATGACCGGCTGGGCGAGCACGCTCAACAAGGCGCGATCGATGAAGTTGAGGGTGTAGATGGCCGTGAGCGTGATCAGCACGTACCAGCGATAGGGCGTGCTGCCGAAATCCCGTCCTTGGGCGGTGGGGTTGGTCGGGTGACTCACCCCCGCACTATACTGCGGTTATGGCCCGAATAATCATCATTGCCCTGATCGTCATTGGCGCTCTGCTGCTCTGGCGGAGCTGGCGAAACCGCAAATAAAAACGGCTGCATCCCGAAGAATGCAGCTGTCTTTTGAGGATAAATCCGAGACGGGCTGAAACGCCCGCCAGCGGCTTTATTTCTTAGGCTTCTTGGCGTCCTCGATGACCTTTTCCGCGACGTTGCGCGGCACGAGGTCGTAGTGCGAGAACTCCATGGTGTACGACGCGCGACCACTCGACATCGCGCGCAGCTGACCGATGTAGCCGAACATTTCGGAGAGCGGCACGGTCGCCACCACCGCGATGTTGGTGCCCCGCTCGAGCTGGTCTTGGATCGAGCCGCGGCGACGATTGATGTCGCCGATGACGTCGCCGAGGTAGTCACCCGGGGTGACCACTTCGACTTTCATCACAGGCTCGAGCAGTACCGGGCCGGCCTTCGGCAGCGCTTCGCGGAAGCAGGCTTTTCCGGCGATTTCGAAGGTAAGGGCGTTCGAGTCGACGTCGTGGTAGCTACCGTCGAAGAGCGTCGCACGGAAGTCCACGGTGGGGAACTTCGCAAGTACGCCTTCCTCGAGCTGCATCTTGAGGCCCTTCTCGACCGACGGAACGTATTCGCGCGGGACTGATCCGCCGACGGTGGCGTCGACGAACTCGAAGCCCTTGCCGCGCTCGAGCGGTTCGAACTTGATCCACACTTCGGCGAACTGACCGGCACCGCCGGTCTGCTTCTTGTGGACGTACTGCTGTTCGACCGCCTTGGTGAAGGCTTCACGGTAGGCCACTTGCGGCTCGCCCATGATGCCTTCGACGTTGAACTCGGTGCGCATGCGATCGAGCGTTACGTCGAGGTGAAGCTCGCCCATGCCGCGCAGAATGGTCTGACCCGTTTCGCGATCGGTCTCGAGACGCAGCGAGGGATCGGCACGAACCATCTTGCCGAGGGCCGCGCTGAACTTCTCGAGCTCGGCCTTCGATTTCGGCTGAACCGAAACGCTGATGACGGGCTCAGGAAAGCGCATGCGCTCGAGCACCACAGGGTGATCGGTATCGCAGAGCGTGTCGCCGGTATCGGTCTCGGCCAAAGAAACCAACGCGATGATGTCACCGGCGCGGGCCTCTTCGATGGCGTTGGCTTCCTTGGCGAACATCTCGACCATGCGGCCGATCTTTTCGCGCTTGCCACGGGTGGTGTTGGTGACCGACATGCCCTTGGTGAGCACGCCGGAGTACACACGCACGAAGGTGAGTGCGCCGTAGGCGTCGTTGATGACCTTGAACGCGAGCGCCGAGAACGGCTCATCGTCGGAGCAGATGCGCTCGCCGATCGGGTTACCGTCGGCATCGACGGTATTGATGGCAGCGACGTCGGTCGGCGCCGGCAGGTAGTCGACGACCGCGTCGAGTACCTGGGTGACACCCTTGTTTTTGTAGGACGAGCCACAGAGCACCGGCGTGAAGGCGCCCGTCACCGTGCCCTTGCGTAGGCAGGCAATGAGCGTATCGATCGACGGATCCTTCTCTTCAAGGAGATAGGCTTCCATCGCCGTATCGTCCATCTCGAGGCAGGTGTCGACGAGTTCTTTTCGGTACTCGGCGATCTTGCTGAGGATGGCGCGATCCGAAGGCACGGTGACGCCGAGCTTGTCGACGATGTCGGTCGTGATCTCGAGTTCAGCGGGCTTGGCATCGCGATCGTCGGAATCCCAAACGAGCGCTTTCATGCGCACAAGATCGATCATGCCCTTGAAGTTATCTTCGGAGCCGATCGGAAGTTGGACCGGCAACGGGCGCGCACCCAAGCGCTTCTTGATCATGTCGACGCAACGCGTGAAGGACGCACCACTGCGATCCATTTTGTTGACGTAGCAAATACGCGGAACGCCGTAGTTGTCGGCGAGACGCCAGTTGGTTTCGGACTGCGGCTCGACACCAGCTACGCCGTCGAACACGACCACGGCGCCGTCGAGTACGCGCAGGGAGCGGTTCACTTCGATGGTGAAGTCGACGTGCCCCGGGGTGTCGATGACGTTGATCTTCTTCTTGCGCCAGAACGTGGACACGGCGGCCGACTGAATCGTGATGCCGCGCTTCTGTTCCTGCTCGAGGTAGTCGGTGGTGGTCGAGGACTTGAGGTCCTTCGTGTCGTGCACGTCGACGATGGTGTGCTTGCGCCCCGTGTAATAGAGGATGCGCTCGGTCGTCGTGGTTTTACCGGCGTCGACGTGGGCGATGATGCCGATGTTGCGGATGTCGGCAAGGGGGGTTGTACGGGGCATGGCAGGTTCCGTCTGTCAGTGAAGTGGGGGCACGAGTAAACTCCGAATTATAGCGGTAAAGAGGCTGTTCGATCGATACCTCGGGGGTGGTCGGACTTCAGGGGGGTGGGCGCGCTTGGAGAGGGGGCGGGGACTCGGGTTCTGGGGTGCCACGGCGTTGGTCGTCGGCAACATCATTGGCTCCAGCATTTTCATGCTGCCGGCGGTGCTCGCCCCGTTCGGGCTCAACGCGTTGATCGCGTGGGGGGTGAGTCTCGCGGGAGCCGGCTGCCTCGCGTGGGTGTACGCGCAACTGTCCTTGCACCTGCCCGCCGGCGCCGGCAGTCACGGTCACGTCAAAATGTTGCTCGGCGACGATGCCGCCTGGCTGGGCAGTTGGGGCTATCTGTTGTCGGTGTGGACGGCGAATGCCGCGATCGCGGTGGCGGGTGTGAGCTACTGTTTGAAAATTATGCCGGGACTCGAGCAGTGGTCTTTCGCTCCCGAGACACTCGGTCTGCTCATGATCGTCCTGTTGCTCGCCGCCAACCTTCGTGCGATCGGCGGATCGATCCAAATCGTGTCGACCCTGCTGAAGCTCATCCCGTTCGTGCTCGTCATCGCGCTTGGCTTCTGGCTTTTCATTGATCAAGGGGATGCAGCGTTCGCGGGGATGTCGCAGCAAGCGATCGGCTGGGAGCCGGCGCTGGCATCAGTCGGGATCACGCTCTTTGCTCTGCTTGGTCTGGAGAGCGCGGCCATTCCGGCGCGCGCCGTGCGTGAGCCACACGTCGTCGTACCGCGGGCGACGCTGGTGGGCTTATTGCTCGCTGGTTTCGTGTCCGTCGCGGCCACCTGCCTCGTGGCGCTCATGATGCCGGCTTCACAAATGGCCCAATCCTCAGCGCCCATCGCGGATTTCATCAGCCGATTCATGGGTAGCGGTGCGGGACTGATCGTCGCGATCTTTGCCGCGATCAGTTGCTTTGGTGCGCTGAATGGGTGGTTGCTCGTGGGCGGCGAGCTTACGGCTGCCATGGCATCCACCGACGGCCTTCCGAAGCGCGCGGCTGAGCGAAATGAGCGTGGTGCGCCGGTGGCGGGGCTGGTGTCCTGCGCGGTGATCTCTTCGATTTTTTTGTTGCTCGCGTTTTCGCGGCGTGGCGCGACGGCCTTCGAGTTCGTGGCGCTGTTGTCGGCGACCACTTCATTGGTGTTTTTCGTCATCTGCACGCTTGCAGCGTTGCAAGCTTGGCGCAGCGGTCGCTTGCCGAAAACCCGTAGCACCATGGTGGCCTGTGTCGGGGCGCTCGTGTTCTCGATGGTGGCGTTCTACAGCGCAGGACTCGAATCGGCGACGTGGGGCGCCGCGTGTATTGCAGCAGGTTATGCCTGGCGGCGGATTTCTTTGGCGCGTCGTAACGCCTCACGATAGTCGGTCCGCAGCAGTTCCTGGAAGTGATGGACGCCCGACTCGCGCGTCGGGTTCAACAGACCCGAGACATAAGAGCCGCTGTCGAGATTGCGCTGCACAGCTTCACAAATTCGGACGTCTTCTTGTTGGACGACATCCGAGAACTCGCGATCGTTGGCCAGAGGCACATCGCGATACAAGAAATCGAACTCGATCCTGCAGCGATTGCCTCGCAGTGGAAGGACGCGGTTGGTCTGCAGTCTTCCGGGGAGAATGTTGAGCATCGTGTTCGGGTAGATGAAGTAATAAAGCACTTCACCGGAGCCATAGGTGTCGGGTGCGCTCTCGAGGGGGCTCGACTGCAGCGAGTGCCATTGCGAAAGCGTCGTCGTGTAGCTTCGGTAATCGAGGATGGCGTTCAGCGTCGGATGGACGTGCGGAACGTGGTAACCCTCGAGGTAGTTGTCGACGTAGGTCTTCCAGTTGCAATCGATGTCGTACGACACGCGCTCATGAAAGCGAAGAGTGGGCAGCGCGTGGCCCGCGCGCGTAAGACGCAGCGCGACGTCCGCGAGCACTTGCTCGAGTGAGGCGGGGCCAGGCCCGAGTCGACCAAAGATCAAACCCTCAAACTCGGCGAGTTCGATTTCCGGCAAACGGATCGAGGTCTCATCGAACCCGTCGGCGCCCCGCATTTCGGGGGCGGACAGCAACTGCCCGTCGAGTCCATATGCCCAAGCGTGATAACGGCAACGCAGAAACGTTTTTCCACCGCCGCGACAAGCTTCTAAAGGCCCTGCTCGGTGGCGACAAACGGCATGAAACCCTCGAAGACCCTGCGCGGAGCGTGTGATCGCCACATCGAGTCCGCCGATCGAGGCCATAAGCAGGTCGCCGATCATCGAGACCTGACTGCGATGCCCGAGGTATTGCCAATGACGTCCGAACACGATGCTGCGCTCGATCTCGGCGATCGGGCCCTCGCGATACATCGAGGCAGGCAACGCCTGAGAGCCGGCAGCCGGCTGCGCGTCGAGATCGACGTTGGCGAACGCAGACTCGAGTCGTACGAGCGTCGGTGTGCTCACTGTAGCGCTCGCGAAGGGTGGCGGCCGAGTCGTACGAGCTGCCCCGGTCTCTCGCGGGTGATGTGTCCATCGCGAATCACCGGCTGACCGGCGACCCAAGTGCCGAGATATCCGTGCGAGGTCTGCAGCAAACGCTTGCCGCCGGCGGGCAGATCGCGCACCAGATGTGGGATCGCGGGCGCGATACGCAAGGGGTCGATGAGATTGAAGTCGGCACGCATGCCGGGTGCGATCTCGCCGCGATCGTGCAGGCCGAGATGTCGTGCATTACGGCGCGTGAGCATTTCAATGGCGTATTCGGGTACGAGGCGTCCTTCATGACGATCACGCGCCCAGTGACTGAGCATGAACGTGGAACTGCTGGCATCGCAGATCGTCCCAACGTGGGCACCGGCGTCTGACAGGCCATAGAGCACCCGCGGGTGATCGAGCATCTCGCGTGCCGTCGCTAGAGACCCCTGGTTGTAATTGAAGATCGGAAAGTGGATGAGGTTGCTGCCATCGCCCTCAGCGAGAAAGTCGTAAATCGCTTCGAGTGCACTACAACCGCGATGGCGCGCTCGGGCGAGCAGGCTACGGGCAACGGGCGGTTCGTAGTCCACGTGACTTTGGCCCTGCGAATCTTTGACCACGAGCGGGAACATGCGGCCCGAGATCATCTCGATGCGCGCGAGCATCAGGTCGACGAGCGGCGGTATCGCGCTACCGTCTCCGGCGAGTCGACCTGAGGTTTCTTTGAGCAAGCGCGCTTTGCGAGCCGGGTCACGCAGCGCCGCGGCGCGCTCGGCGAGCGGCATCGACGCAACGTCGATGTAAGCCGGGAAACCCATCAGCGGATGGAAGGTCGTGTCGAGCCCGAGGATGACACCGATGCCTCGCGGGCTCGCCTGCAGCCAGAGTGGCAGCCCACTCGCGACGGCAGCGTCGGTACGCGAACGGATCGCGCGCCACTGTTCGCCACCGGGATCGCGTTGCAGCCAGGTCATGGACAGCGACTTACCGCTTTCTTTGGCCAGGAGTTCGACGAGATCGAACTCTGCGTCAAACCCTTCGGGGCCGTGTAGCAGATTGAAGTCGCTGACGAGTTGCACCACACCGTGATCGACACCCTTGAAGGCTTGCCCGATTCCCGCGAGCTCGGCGGCGGCCGCTTCGGAGGCGGGAGTGGCGAGGCCTGCGGTCGTTCGATGGTTGTCGGTTCGACCGGTGGAGAAACCTGCAGCACCCGCTTCGAGGGCTTCACGAAGCAAGCGACGCATGTCGACGATATCCGAATCGGTCGCCACTTGCTGGGCGAGAGCGCGGTCGCCCATCACGGCCATGCGTAGAGGATCGTGCGGAACTTGAACCAGAAAATCGAGGCTGTGGGGCATGCGCTCGAGGGCGTTCATGTACTCGGGGAACGATTGCCAATCGAAGCTCACGCCTTCGGCGAGTGCGACGCCCGGAATATCCTCAACCCCCTCCATCAAAGAAATTAGGCCGTCGACCGCGCGCTGCTTGTCACCCGGCGCAAGCGGTGCGAAGCCGACCCCGCAGTTACCGAAAACGACCGTGGTCACGCCGTGATGGATGCTGGGGTTGAAGGTTTCGTCCCAACTCGCTTGTCCGTCGTAATGCGTATGCAAATCGACGAACCCCGGGGTGAGCCATGCGCCGTGCGCGGCGATGCGCTCTCGAGCTTGGGAGGTGACTCGACCGACTTCACGAATATGGCCCTCGGTGATGCCGACATCCGCCGTGCGCGGGGCGGCACCCGTGCCGTCGATGACCGTTGCCCCTTCGATGACGAGATCGAGCATGGCTATTCCTCGAGTGGATTCAGCGCGGGATGCGCAGGTCGACGCCAACTGGGCAGTGATCGGCGAGTTTGCGTTCGAGCGCATCGCGTCCGTCGTAAGTGATCCTTACGAACGAGTCGGGGACTCGCCATTCGGCGAGTTTGGCGCCGAGAACGACGTGATCGATGTAGCTGCGATAATTTTGATCGGGTGCACAGTTCATGAAGCGTTGACCCTCGGCGACATTGACGAGATCGGCGCCCGCCGGCTCGCCGTCATCGATCTCGGCCCAAAAATTACGGGGCTGTCCTTGCTCATTACGCGCAGGGCCCATATCGGCGAGCAAGTCGTGATTGAAGTCACCGAGTATCGCGAAGCGGCGACCCGCTGCGGCCTGCTCGTCGATCCAGCGTTCGAGAACCGGGACTTGCTCAGCGAGGGTTTGGCAATCGCGGCGCGGGTCGTCGAGGGGGCGGCGTGGGCACCCGGCCTTCAAATGGATCGAGAGCAGCCGTAACTCACGCTTCTCACCCGGATAGACAATGAGCACGGCCCCGCGACGAACCCGGTCGTCGAGCGAGAGATCAATGAAATCTTCGCCGCAGCGATGGGGCACACCCTTGCGGATGGCGAACCCCGTGTTCTGTACGCCCTCGCGACGCGAGAAACAAAAGTCGTGATTGCGAAAGACCTTGCGGGCGGCCGCGACGCCATCGACTTCCTGCAAGGCGACGATGTCGGCATCGAGTTGCTTGGCGTAGCGTTCGAGCGCTTGGAAGTCGAGGGAAGATCGCTCGAGTTCTTGCGCCACATTGCAGGGAATTGAGCGCTCGCGAGGACCGGGCGATACCCCGCGCGGCACACACGTTTCGGAGAGCTTGCGGAAGTCCTCTGGGGCGATAAGCCACTCGAGGTTCCAGGCGGCGATACGCAGGGTCCGATCGGCGGCGGGAGACAGGGGGCTTGCGAGCGCAGCACCCACGGTCAAGAGACAGAGCATTGAACGGTACATGGCCCATTCTCGCCAACGCAGCCCACGATGCGCAAACCTCGAACCGTTATCATGGATCCCTGATGAGCGACCTTTATAAAGAGCCCCCCGAAAGACTGCAGAAGGTCCTGGCCTCGCTCGGTCTCGGGTCCCGGCGCAGCATCGAAGAGTGGATTCGTGACGGACGCGTGACGGTCAACGGAGTCGTCGCTGAACTCGGTGTACGAGTCAGCTCCGCAGACCGTGTACTCATCGACGGCAAGCCCGTCGATCTCGGTGTTCGGACGAGCGCCACAGGTTCCGTCGTGCTCGGGTATCACAAACCGGTCGGCGAGATGACCACGCGCAATGACCCGCAGGGTCGTCCGACGGTCTTCGAGCGCTTGCCGCCACCGCCTTCGGGCCGCTGGGTCGTTGTCGGTCGCCTCGATGTCAACACCTCGGGTCTGTTGCTCTTCACCACGGACGGTGAGCTCGCACATCGGCTCATGCATCCCTCGTCGGAAGTCGAGCGCGAGTATCTCGTGCGTGTGCGATCACATCCCGATCGCGAGACGCTCGACACCTTGCGTCGCGGCGTCGAGCTCGACGATGGCTGGGCGCGCTTCGATCGCATCGAGGCCGAAGCTTCCACGGACGGCCATGCGTGGTATCGCGTCATACTCCACGAAGGCCGTAACCGCGAGGTACGTCGGTTGTGGAGTGCGGTGGGTCATGAGGTGAGTCGACTCATGCGGATTCGCTATGGCCCCGTCGTCCTGCCGCGCGATCTTCGGCCCGGTGAGTCGCGACTTCTTCCCGCCGATCTCGTCGCGGAACTCTCTCGAGCGACCGCATGAAATCTTTGCGCCGCATCCGCCAAGCCTTCTGGGGACTGGTGTTTGCTGCGCTCTGGCGACGCGTTCGTGACGCAGGGGCTGTGCCACCGCCCGCCTTCAGTGTGTTGATTCGCGGCGGCGTCATTTATGACGGGATGGGCGGTGACCCGTTCGAAGCCGATGTCGGTCTCATCGGCGATCGCATCGCTGCCATCGGTGACCTCAGTTGGATGCACGGCCGGACGGAGCTTGATGCGACGGGTCTCGCCGTCGCGCCCGGCTTCATCAACAGCCTGTCCTGGGCGACCGAATCCATCATCGAAGATCCGACCGCCGAGAGTGATCTGCGTCAGGGCGTGACGCTCGAGGTATTTGGTGAAGGCTTGTCGATGGGGCCACTCAACACCGACATGCGCCGTGAGCTTCGGTTGCGACGTGGAGAGAGTCGATATCCGATCGATTGGCACTCGCTCGGTGAGTACCTCGAATTTTTGGAAAAGCGCGGCGTGGTTCCGAACGTGGCCTCGCTCGTCGGT
Source organism: Gammaproteobacteria bacterium (assembly GCA_016874235.1). Taxonomy (GTDB): domain Bacteria; phylum Pseudomonadota; class Gammaproteobacteria; order Steroidobacterales; family Steroidobacteraceae; genus UBA964. Next base: position 146,859 of record VGUJ01000004.1, on the reverse strand, counting down.
GCGACGACGGTTCGAATTCACGAACTCGGGCATGCCAATCGCGCGCCCACCTCCGCGGAGCTCGTCCGCATGCAGTCGCTGGTACGTACCGCGATGACCGAGGGGGCGCTCGGTGTGGGTTCGTCGTTGATCTACGCACCCGCCGCCTTCGCAGGTCACGACGAGCTACGCGCACTCGCACTCGCTGCCGCTGAGTATGGCGGTGCGTATTACTCGCATCTAAGAAGCGAATCACGCCACTTACTTCCGGCCGTCGATGAGTTGATCGATATCGCCAGAGCGACGCGCGCGCATGCTGAGATTTGGCACTTCAAGGCGGCAGGTTGTGACAACTGGCCGCTGCTCGCAGCCGCGATCGATCGCATCGAGGCGGCCCGTGCGGAAGGCCTCGATGTCGGCGCCAACGTGTACCCGTATCTCGCCGGCGCCTCGGGTTTTGATGCCGCGATGCCGCCGTGGGTGCAGGAAGGCGGTCATGCGCAATGGTTGGAGCGGTTGCGCGACCCGACGATTCGAGAGCAGGTCATCAAAGAAATCGAGGTGATGCAGCCAGAGTGGGAAAGCCTGTACGCCGCGGCGGGTTCGGCCGAGAACGTGCGCTTGCTCGGGTTCAGGCATGCCGCCTTGCAGGACTATTGCGGGCTGACCCTCGCCGACGTGGCAAAGAAACGAGGACGTACGCCCGCCGAGACGATTGTCGATCTTGTGCTCGAGGACGACAGTCGCGTGCACGCCGCCTATTTCATGATGTCGGAAGATAATCTAAGGCGTCTGATCACGCTGCCCTGGGTGGGCATCTGTTCAGACGAAGAGGCGTTGGCGCCGCGGGGTGCGTTCCTGCAGCACTCTCCGCACCCGCGTGCCTATGGCGCGTTCGCAAGATTTTTGGGTCATTACGTGCGTGACGAAGGATTGCTCGGACTGCCGGAAGCCATTCGTCGATTGACGCGCCTGCCCGCGAGCAACCTCAAGTTGACCGACCGCGGCGTGCTCCGCGCGGGGGCGCACGCGGACGTCGTCGTGTTCGATCCTGAGCAAGTGCGAGATCTCGCCACCTACGCACGGCCGCATCAGTTTGCGGCAGGCATGAAGCATGTGGTGATCAATGGGCAGCTCGCGCTGCGCGATGGAGTGCCGACCGGAGCGCGTCCAGGCCGATTCGTGCGCGGACCGGGCGCTCAGCGAAACTTGTCGGGTCTCAACACTTCGACGTCGACGACCCACATCACGATCGCGTAGTTCTCGTAATACTTTTCGCGTAGGCGCTCGAGCACGCGTTCGGCAAGTGGTGTATCGCAGACGATCTCGACGCGAATGTTGCTGCTGTGTCCCCAGTGCGAGGCGCGCAGACCTTTGTCGCCACGCCCGCGAACATCGCTGATCGTATAGCCCGCAACACCGAGCGCTTCGATCTCGCGTACGAGATCTCGCTCGAGATTCGACTCGGTGATCACGGTCAGTAACTTACGATGGGCTTGGGCAGCGCCAGTCATGACGGAGTCCTCAGTAGCCACTCGGCTGCCTGCTGATACAGCGGGATGCCGACGAGAATGTTGAAGGGAAAAGTGATCGCGAGCGCGGCAGTCAAAGAAATCGCTGGATTCGCCTCCGGCACTGCAGAGCGCATGGCGGCGGGCGCAGCGATGTACGACGCACTCGCCGCAAGCGTCGCGAGCAGGATGGCACCGCCCACCGAAAGCTCCATGAGCGCAGCGAAGCCGAGGCCGATCATGGCGAAGAGCGGTGGGATCAGGAGCGCGAAAGCCCCCATGAAGAGGCCGTGGCGACGGAAGCCGCCCAGGTGGTCGGCTGCGATGAGGCCCATCTCGAGTAGAAACACCGCGAGGATGCCTTTGAAGAGGTCAAAGAATAGCGGCGCGACCGGCTCGAGGCCTTCGGGGCCTGCGGCCCAGCCGATGGCGAGGCCGCCCAGCAGCAGCAGTACGCTTCGGCCAAGGAGCACCTCGTGGGCGATTTCGCCCCAGGGCGTCCCAGCCTTGACCCCCCGGGCAAGTAGGATGCCGAGGACGATGGCGGGGATCTCTAAAAGGACGAGCAGCAGGGGGAGGGTCGGCTCGTAGCTGATACCTGCTCCGGCGAGGAACGCGACGGCGACCGCAAAGGTACCGATGCTGACCGATCCGTAGTGGGCGGCGACGGCGGCGGAGTTGCTCCGATCGAGTCGGCCCACATACCTCAGGATAAAAAAAGCTATAAAAGTCAATAAGATACCGAGAATCAGGGTGAGCAAAAGGTCGAGAGCCAGGCCATCCGCGGGCTGACGGGCAAGCTCGATACCTCCCTTCATTCCGATCGAGAGCAGCAACACAGTACTGACGAACTCGTAGATCGCCGGGGGTAGGCGGAGGTCGGCCTTCAGGATGCCGGCTCCGAGCCCCAGGGCGAAGAACAGGACGATAGGGTCGAGACCCATGCTCAGATCGACTCCTTCATTGACACCCTCGGGCGGTGAAATCAGAATAGGCGGCTAGTTTCACGCGGAGGGGTACCCAAGCGGCCAACGGGAGCAGACTGTAAATCTGCCGGCTCACGCCTTCGTAGGTTCGAATCCTACCCCCTCCACCAAGCGAGTGGGAGAGAGGCAAGAGTCGGCTGTTGTGGCGGATCCTGCGGGCTCACCTAAGCTTCTGAGATAAAGCGGGTGTAGTTCAATGGTAGAACCTCAGCCTTCCAAGCTGATGACGTGGGTTCGATTCCCACTACCCGCTCCAGGTTTCGGCTCACGTAGCTCAGTTGGTAGAGCACGTCCTTGGTAAGGACGAGGTCACCGGTTCAATCCCGGTCGTGAGCTCCAGAGTAGTGTCAGAGATTTTTTGAACGGTTTTCAGGAGATACAGACGTGTCCAAGGAAAAATTCGAACGCAGTAAGCCGCACGTAAACGTTGGGACGATTGGTCACGTTGACCACGGCAAGACGACATTGACTGCGGCCTTGACGAAGGTGATGGCCGAGACGCACGGTGGTGAGTTCAAGGCGTACGACCAGATCGACAAGGCCCCTGAAGAGAAGGCGCGCGGCATCACGATTTCGACGGCGCACGTCGAGTACCAGTCGAAGGAGCGTCACTACGCGCACGTCGATTGCCCTGGGCACGCGGACTACGTGAAGAACATGATCACGGGTGCGGCGCAGATGGACGGGGCGATTCTCGTGGTGTCGGCGGCCGATGGCCCGATGCCGCAGACGCGCGAGCACATTTTGCTCGCCCGTCAGGTGGGTGTGCCGTACATCGTCGTGTTCATGAACAAGGCGGACATGGTCGATGACAAGGAGCTCCTTGAGCTCGTTGAGATGGAAGTGCGTGAACTTCTGAGCACGTACAAGTTCCCTGGCGATGCGACCCCGATCATCGTGGGTTCGGCGCTGAAGGCGCTTGAGGGCGACACGAGCCCGATCGGCGTGCCGGCGGTGATCAAGCTCGTCGAGGAGATGGACAAGTACATCCCGGTACCGAAGCGCGATGTGGACAAGCCGTTCCTGATGCCGGTTGAGGACGTGTTCTCGATCTCGGGCCGTGGCACGGTGGTGACGGGGCGCATTGAGCGCGGCATCGTGAAGGTGAACGAAGAAGTCGAGATCATCGGTCTGAAGGACACGGTGAAGACGACGTGCACGGGCGTTGAGATGTTCCGCAAGCTGCTCGATGAGGGCCAGGCGGGCGACAACGTGGGCGTGCTGCTGCGTGGCACGAAGCGTGAGGACGTTGAGCGTGGTCAGGTACTGGCCAAGCCCGGCAGCATCCTGCCGCACACGAAGTTCGAGTGTGAGGTGTACGTGCTGACGAAGGAAGAAGGCGGCCGTCACACGCCGTTCTTCAAGGGTTATCGCCCGCAGTTTTACTTCCGCACGACGGACGTGACCGGCACGATCGAGTTGCCGGGCAACACCGAGATGGTGATGCCTGGAGACAACATCAAGATGACGGTCGAGCTGATCGCCCCGATCGCGATGGAAGACGGTCTGCGCTTTGCGATCCGCGAAGGCGGTCGCACGGTCGGTGCAGGCGTCGTCGCCAAGATCCTGAAATAAGGAACGCTAACGACTTAAGCACAGGCCAGTAGCTCAATTGGCAGAGCGGCGGTCTCCAAAACCGCAGGTTGGGGGTTCGATTCCCTCCTGGCCTGCCACTCAGGGTCGAAGATGAACGACATTGTTAGACAGGAAGGCGTCACCGGCGCCGACAAAGCAAAGCTCTACGCTGCGATTCTCATCGCGGTGGCGGGCCTTGCTGCGTTCTATTTCCTGAAAGGCGATCAGGACGACTGGATCCGCTGGTCGGTGTTCGTCGGCTCGCTGGTCGTCGGCGCTCTGGTCTTTGCGGTGTCGCAGTACGGTCGTGATTTCTGGAAATTCGTCCTCGATGCTCGCATCGAGCTCTACAAGGTTTTTTGGCCCACCCGCCAAGAGACCGGCACGATGACGGTGGTGGTCTTCGTGTTCGTCATCATCATGTCGCTGTTCTTCTGGGGTGTCGATTCGGTGCTCAGCTGGGCTACCCGTTCGATCCTCGGCAGTGCAGATGCAGGAGGCTGAACCGATGGCCTTGCGTTGGTACGTCGTTCACGCCTACTCCAACTTCGAGCACCGAGTGGCCGAAGGTTTGAAGGAGCGCATCAAGCGCGCGGGTCTTGAGTCGAAGTTCGGCGAGATCCTCGTGCCCACCGAAGAGGTGGTCGAGATGCGCGACGGACAGAAGCGCAAGAGTGAGCGTAAGTTCTATCCGGGTTACGTGCTGGTGCAGATGGAGATGGATGAGAACACCTGGCACCTCGTTCATGAGGTTCCCAAGGTTCTCGGCTTCATCGGAGGCACCAAAGAAAAGCCGGCTCCGATCACCGACCGCGAGGCGAATCAGATCCTGCGTCGCGTCGAAGAGGGTGTCGAGAAGCCGCGGCCGAAGGTGGTCTTCGCGCCGGGCGAAGTGGTGAGAGTGACAGACGGGCCGTTCAACGATTTCAACGGTGTCGTCGAGAATGTGAATTACGAGAAGAACCGCCTGCAGGTGGCGGTGCAGATCCTCGGGCGCTCGACGCCCGTCGAACTCGACTTCTCACAGGTTGAAAAGGCCTGAGCCCACAAGGCTCGGGTCGTTTTAGGTAGCGGTGCGCGAAGGATCGCGCGCCGTAACGGCAAGGAAGCGCATGGGGAGCTCGAGAGATCGGGCGTTTGCACCCAGGAGAGACAACGATGGCCAAGAAAGTCCAAGGCTACGTCAAGCTGCAGGTGCCTGCAGGCTCGGCGAACCCGTCGCCGCCCATCGGCCCTGCACTGGGTCAGCAGGGCGTCAACATCATGGAGTTCTGCAAGCAGTTCAACGCTGCGACGCAGAAAGTGGAGAAGGGTCTTCCGATTCCGGTGGTGATCACCGTGTACGCGGATCGCAGCTTCACCTTCATCATGAAGACGCCGCCTGCGGCGGTGCTGATTCGCAAGGCGATCGGCATCGAGAAGGGCAGCGGTACGCCCAACACCAACAAGGTCGGCAAGATTTCGCGCAAGCAGCTCGAAGAAATTGCCAAGACCAAGACCCCCGATCTCACCGCCGCTGATCTCGATGCGGCCGTGCGCACGATCGCGGGCAGTGCCCGTTCGATGGGCGTTGATGTGGAAGGAGTCTGACCATGCCTGCCGTATCCAAACGAATGAAGCCCTGGAAGGACGCACTCCCGCCGGGCAAGACCTATCCGGTCGATGACGCACTCAAGCTCGTCAAACAATTCGCGAAAGCGAAGTTCAACGAGTCGGTCGATGCCGCGATCAATCTCGGTATCGACGCTTCGAAGTCCGATCAGCAGGTGCGCGGCTCGACGCTGATGCCGCATGGCCTCGGTAAGACGGTCCGCGTGGCCGTGTTCACCTCGGGTCGTAACCAGGAAGCCGCGAAGGCTGCTGGAGCCGACATCGTCGGTCTCGAAGATCTCGCCGAAAAGGTCAAGGCTGGCCAGTTCGACTTCGACGTCGTGATCGCGAGCCCGGATGCGATGCGCGTCGTCGGTCAGCTCGGTCAGATTCTCGGTCCTCGTGGCCTCATGCCGAACCCGAAAGTCGGAACGGTGAGCCCCGATGTGGCCGGTGCAGTCAAGAACGCGAAGAGCGGCCAGGTCCGTTATCGCGTCGACAAGGCAGGCATCGTGCACTGCACGATCGGCAAAGCCAGCTTCGAGCCCCAGCAGCTCAAGGAAAATCTCCTCGCGCTGCTCGCCGACTTGCAGAAGGCCAAGCCGGCGACCTCGAAAGGTATTTTTTTGAAGCGCGTCACCCTGTCCTCGACGATGGGTCCTGGCGTGTTGGTCGATCAGTCGTCTCTCGGCGGCTGATTGTTGTTTTGAATTGATGCGGGTCCGGCAACGTAAGACGCCGGGTTCCATCTAAGACCGCAGGCGAGCAGGGGAACGGCTGATGCGTTCCGCCCGCTCTTAATGATCGCCTGCGCAGGTGGTGTGCCGCTCAGACGAGGATCGTCCTCGTATGAAGGTCACCGTCGAAAGGTCCGGAAGACGACGCAAGTCGTCGACCGGTGTGTGATCTTCAGGAGAGGAGTAATCAACTAGTGCCTCTGAACCTCGAAGACAAGAAAGCGTTGGTGAAGGAAGTGGCGGAGGTTGCGTCTACGGCGCAATCGGTGGTCGCTGCCGAGTACCGTGGTATCACGGTTTCGCAGATGACCGAGCTGCGTGCCAAAGCCCGTGCGCAAGGCGTGTACATGCGTGTTGTCAAAAACACGCTGGCGCGCAAGGCCATGGTTGGCACTTCGTTCGAGGCTCTCGGTGCCCAACTCAAGGGCCCGCTTGTCCTCGCCTTCTCGAAGGACGACCCGGGCGCTGCGGCGCGCGTGGTGAAGGACTTCGCGAAGTCGAACGAAAAGCTCGTCGCGACTCTCGTATCCCTCGGTGGCGATGTGCTGCCGGGTAAGGATCTCGAGAAGGTCGCGTCCCTGCCGACTCGCGAACAGGCTCTGTCGATGCTCTTGGGAACCCTCAAGGCGCCGATCGAGAAGTTCGTGCGTACGGTGGCTGCGCCGCATACCAAGCTGGTCCGCACCGTCGCGGCTGTCCGCGACGCCAAGCAGGCCGCCGGCGCTTGATCTTGTTTAGCCTTTGAAACAACTTGGAGTAACTACAATGGCTGTTAGCAAGGACGAAATCCTCGAAGCAATTTCTCAGATGAGCATCATTCAGGTCGTCGAGCTGATCTCCGACATGGAGAAGAAGTTCGGCGTGACCGCTGCTGCCCCGGTGGCGATCGCTGCCGCGGCCGGACCGGCCGCTGCTGCGGCCCCTGCCGAGGAGAAGACGGAGTTCACCGTCATCCTCAAGGAATATCCGGCGGACAAGAAGGTCGGCGTCATTAAGGTTGTGCGCGAACTGACGGGCCTCGGCCTCAAGGAAGCGAAGGACCTCGTTGAAGCCGTGCCGGGTACGCTGAAGGAAGGCGTGAACAAGGCCGATTCCGACAACATGAAAAAGAAGTTGGAAGAAGCCGGCGCGAAGGTGGAAATCAAGTAATTCCGCTGCGTTAGCTGGTGGGTATTACGTTAGATCCGCGAGAAGCGACGCAGCCGGGGCTTGCTGGCCCTGGTTGCGTCGCCGTCTCCGAACAGTTTTGACGAGAGAGGTGACAGATGGCTTACTCATTCACTGAGAAGAAGCGCATCCGCAAGAATTTCGGTAAGCAGGGCAGCGTCCTCGAGACGCCGTATTTGCTTGCTATTCAGCTCGACTCCTATCGCCAGTTCCTGCAGGCCGACAAGGCCGAGGACGGACGCGAGGATGTCGGTCTGCACGCGGCGTTCAAGACCGTCTTCCCGATCTCGAGTTATTCCGGCAATGCCGTACTCGAGTACGTGAGCTACCGACTCGGCGAGCCGGTGTTCGACGTCAAGGAGTGCCAACTCCGTGGCCTGACCTATGCCGCGCCGTTGCGCGTCAAAGTTCGTCTCGTCGTGTACGACAAGGAAGCGGCGGGCCCGAAGAAGCCCGTTAAAGACGTGCGCGAGCAAGAAGTTTACCTCGGTGAACTGCCGCTGATGACTGACAACGGCACGTTCGTCGTCAATGGCACCGAGCGTGTCATCGTTTCTCAGTTGCATCGCAGCCCGGGCGTTTTCTTTGATCACGACCGAGGCAAGTCGCATTCGTCGGGCAAGCTGCTGTTCAGCGCCCGCATCATTCCCTATCGTGGTTCGTGGCTCGACTTCGAGTTCGATGCCAAGGACTGCGTGTTCGCGCGTATCGATCGTCGCCGGAAGCTCCCGGTGTCGATCATCCTGCGCGCCCTCGGCATGAACGAGGGAGAAGTTCTCGACACGTTCTTCGACAAGAACCGCTTCTTCCTCTCCAAGGACGAGACCTCTCTCGAGCTCGTACCTGCTCGCCTGCGTGGCGAGACGGCAGCGTTCGAGATCCGCATCGGCGACAAGGTCGTCGTCGAAGAGGGTCGTCGCATCACCGCGCGTCACGTCCGTCAGCTCGAAGATGCCGGAGTTAGCCGCTTGGCTGTTCCGCGCGATTACATCTACGGCAAGATCCTCTCTCACGACGTCGTGAACACCGAGACCGGCGAGATCATCGCCAAGGCCAACGAGGTGATCACGGCCGCGTCCGCTGAGAAGTTCATCGAGATCGGAATCACCGAAGTTCGCACTCTCTATGTGAACGACCTCGATCGTGGTCCGTACATCTCCGACACGCTGCGTATCGACCCGACCAAGAACCGCCTCGAGGCGTTGGTCGAGATCTATCGCATGATGCGTCCGGGCGAACCGCCGACTCGTGACGCCGCCGAGAATCTTTTCTCGAATCTCTTCTTCAACGCCGAGCGCTACGATCTGTCGGGTGTCGGTCGGATGAAGTTCAACCGCCGTGTGGGTCGCAAAGAAATCACCGGCGCCAACGTACTGTCGAAAGACGACATTCTCGATGTGCTTAAGGTGTTGATCGCCATCCGTAACGGCGACGGTACGGTCGATGACATCGATCACCTCGGCAATCGCCGCGTGCGTTCGGTCGGCGAAATGGCGGAGAACGCCTTCCGCGTCGGCCTCGTCCGCGTGGAGCGCGCCGTCAAGGAGCGCCTCAACATCGCCGAGACCGAGCCGTTGATGCCGCAGGAGATGATCAACGCCAAGCCGGTGGCCGCGGCCGTCAAGGAATTCTTCGGTTCCTCACAGCTCAGCCAGTTCATGGACCAGAACAACCCGCTCTCCGAAGTGACGCACAAGCGTCGCGTGTCGGCGCTCGGCCCAGGTGGTCTCACCCGCGAGCGTGCAGGCTTCGAAGTTCGTGACGTGCACCCGACGCACTACGGTCGCGTGTGCCCGATCGAAACACCGGAAGGCCCGAACATCGGTCTCATCAACTCGCTGTCGGTCTACGCGCGCACGAACCAGTACGGATTCCTCGAGACGCCGTACCGTCGCGTCGAGAACGGCCGCGTCACCGACAAGATCGATTTCCTCTCGGCCATCGAAGAGGGCGAGTTCGCGATCGCGCAGGCGAATGCAACGACGAACCCGAAGGGTGAGCTGACGGACGATCTCGTCTCGTGCCGCTTCCAGAACGAGTTCACGCTCATGCCGCGTGATCGCATCAACTACATGGACGTGTCGCCCAAGCAGATCGTTTCGGTCGCTGCTTCGTTGATTCCGTTCCTCGAGCATGACGACGCCAACCGCGCGCTCATGGGCGCGAACATGCAGCGTCAGGCCGTTCCGACGCTTCGTACCGAGTCGCCGCTTGTCGGTACCGGCATGGAGCATCCGGTGGCGATCGACTCTGGCGTGACCGTCGTCGCCACTCGTGGCGGTGTGGTCGACTCGGTCGATGCCTCGCGTATCGTCGTTCGCGTCAATGATGCCGAGACGACCTCGGGCGAACCCGGTGTCGACATCTACAACCTGACGAAGTACACGCGTTCCAACCAGAACACCTGCATCAACCAGCGTCCGCTCGTGTCGGCCGGTGACGTGATCGCTCGCGGCGATGTGCTCGCGGACGGTCCGTCGACCGATCTCGGGGAGCTCGCGCTCGGCCAGAACATGCTGGTCGCGTTCATGCCCTGGAACGGTTACAACTTCGAAGACTCGATCCTTATCTCGGAGCGAGTCGTTCAGGAAGATCGTTTCACGACCATCCACATCGAAGAGCTGACCTGCGTTGCTCGCGATACCAAGCTCGGATCGGAGGAAATTACCGCCGATATCCCGAACGTGGGTGATCAGGCACTCAACAAACTCGACGAAGCCGGCATCGCCTTCATCGGTGCCGAAGTACGCGCGGGCGACATCCTCGTGGGTAAGGTCACGCCGAAGGGCGAGACGCAGCTCACGCCGGAAGAGAAGCTGCTTCGCGCCATCTTTGGTGAGAAGGCGAGCGACGTCAAAGACACCTCGCTGCGCGTGCCCCCGGGCATGGACGGCACGGTGATCGACGTGCGCGTGTTCACGCGCGATGGCGTCGAGAAAGACTCGCGCGCGCTCTCCATCGAGAAGGCCGAGATCGAGCGCGTCCGCAAGGACTTCGGCGATCAGCAGCGCATTCTCGAAGACGACATGTTCCAGCGCGTGCGCGGAATGTTGCTCGGCAAGGTTGCCGCGGGTGGTCCTTCGAAGCTCAAGTCGGGCACGAAGATCACCGCCGAATACCTCGACGGCTTGAAGCGTGACGACTGGTTCGAGATTCGTCTCGATGACGAAGACGCCAACTCGCAGCTCGAAGCCACGGCCGAACGCATGCGCGAGCAGCGCAAGATGTTCGAGGCGCGCCTCGAGAACAAGCGAGCCAAGATCACGCAGGGTGACGATCTGTCGCCGGGTGTGCTCAAGATGGTCAAGGTGTATCTCGCGGTGAAGCGTCGCGTACAGCCGGGCGACAAGATGGCCGGCCGACACGGAAACAAGGGTGTCATCTCGACGATCGTCCCGGTCGAAGATATGCCATACCTCGAAGATGGTACGCCGGTCGACGTCGTGCTCAACCCGCTCGGCGTGCCTTCGCGTATGAACGTCGGTCAGGTGCTCGAAACCCACCTCGGTTGGGCTGCGAAGGGTCTCGGTCTCAAGATCGGCCGAATGCTCGAGCAGCAGCAGGCCGTCGGTGAGGTTCGCAAGTTTGTCACCCGCATCTACAACGAGTCCGGCGGGCAAAAAGAAAAGATCGACAGCCTGAACGATCAGGAAGTCGTCGCGCTCGCGAAGAATCTTTCGCGCGGCGTTCCGATCGCGACACCGGTGTTCGACGGTGCTGCCGAGACCGAGATCAAGCGTCTACTCGAATTGGCGGATCTGCCGCTCTCGGGTCAGACGATGTTGGTCGACGGTCGTACCGGCGAGCGCTTCGAGCGTCCGGTGACCGTGGGCTACATGTACATGCTGAAGCTCAACCACTTGGTCGACGACAAGATGCACGCGCGTTCGACCGGACCTTACTCGCTCGTCACCCAGCAGCCGCTCGGTGGTAAGGCGCAGTTCGGTGGTCAGCGCTTCGGTGAGATGGAAGTCTGGGCGCTCGAGGCTTATGGCGCGGCGTACACGCTGCAAGAAATGCTCACCGTGAAGTCCGACGACGTGAATGGCCGTACGAAGATGTACAAGAACATCGTCGACGGAAATCACCAGATGGATGCCGGCATGCCCGAATCGTTCAACGTGCTCGTGAAGGAAATCCGTTCCCTCGCGATCAATGTTGAGCTGGAACAGGATTGAGGTTGAAGTCATGAAAGACCTTCTCAAAATCTTCAAGCAGAACGCCCCGGTCGAGCATTTCGACTCGATCAAGATCGGGCTGGCCTCGCCTGAGATGATCAAGTCGTGGTCCTTCGGCGAAGTGAAGAAGCCGGAGACCATCAACTACCGCACGTTCAAGCCTGAGCGTGACGGTCTCTTCTGCGCCAAGATCTTCGGTCCTGTGAAGGACTACGAGTGCTTGTGCGGTAAGTACAAGCGCCTGAAGCATCGCGGCGTGGTGTGCGAGAAGTGCGGCGTCGAGGTCACCCAGTCGAAGGTCCGTCGTGACCGCATGGGTCACATCGAGCTCGCTTCGCCTGTGGCACACATCTGGTTCCTCAAGTCGCTCCCGTCACGTATTGGTCTCATGCTCGACATGACGCTGCGTGAAATCGAGCGCGTGCTCTACTTCGAAGCCTTCGTGGTGATCGAGCCCGGCATGACGCCGATGCAGCGCGGTCAGTTGCTCACCGACGAGATGTATCTCGAGGCCATCGAGCAGCACGGCGACGAGTTTGACGCCCGCATGGGTGCCGAGGCCGTTTACGAGTTGCTCCGCTCGCTCGATCTGCAGGCCGAAGTCGTCAAGGCTCGCGAAGAGATGGGTAACACCAGCTCCGAGACGAAGCTCAAGCGTCTCTCGAAGCGCCTCAAGTTGATCGAGTCGTTCATCGAGTCGGGTAACAAGCCCGAGTGGATGGTGATGACCATCCTGCCGGTGCTGCCGCCCGACCTGCGTCCGCTCGTGCCGCTCGACGGCGGTCGCTTCGCGACCTCCGATCTCAACGATCTCTACCGTCGCGTCATCAACCGTAACAACCGTCTGCGTCGACTGCTCGAGCTGAACGCGCCGGACATCATCGTCCGCAACGAAAAGCGAATGCTGCAAGAAGCGGTCGATGCGCTGCTCGACAACGGCCGTCGCGGTCGTGCGATCACCGGCACTAACAAGCGCCCGCTCAAGTCGCTCGCCGACATGATCAAGGGCAAGCAGGGTCGGTTCCGTCAGAACCTGCTCGGCAAGCGCGTCGACTACTCGGGCCGTTCGGTCATCGTGGTCGGTCCGACGCTGCGTCTGCACCAGTGCGGTCTGCCGAAGAAGATGGCGCTCGAGCTCTTCAAGCCATTCATTTTCCACAAGCTTCAGCTGCGTGGTGACGCGTCGACGATCAAGGCTGCCAAGCGCCTCGTCGAGCGCGAGGGTCCGGAGGTGTGGGACATCCTCTCCGAGGTGATCCGCGAGCACCCCGTGTTGCTCAACCGCGCCCCGACGCTGCACCGACTCGGCATCCAGGCGTTCGAGCCCGTGTTGATCGAAGGCAAAGCGATCCAGCTGCATCCGCTCGTGTGTACGGCGTTCAACGCCGACTTCGACGGTGACCAGATGGCCGTGCACGTTCCGCTGTCGCTCGAGGCTCAGCTCGAAGCGCGCGCGTTGATGATGTCGTCCAACAACATCCTCTCACCCGCGAACGGCGACCCGATCATCGTTCCGTCGCAGGACGTCGTTCTGGGTCTCTACTACATGACCCGTGAGCGCGTGGGCGCGAAGGGCGAGGGCATGATGTTTTCCGACGTGGGCGAGGCGCATCGCGCCTACGAAACCCGCGAAGTCGACTTGCAGGCCCGCATCACCGTTCGCATCAATGAGACGATCATCGAGAATGGCGAGAAGAAGGCGCGTCGTCGCGTGGTGAAGACCACCGTCGGTCGTGCGCTGCTGTCGGAAGTCATTCCTGAGGGGCTCTCGTTTGACATCATCAACCAGGACATGACCAAGAAGGCGATCTCGGCGACCATCAACGCCTGCTATCGTCAGCTTGGCCTCAAAGATACGGTCATCTTCGCCGACCGACTCATGTACACGGGTTTCCATTACTCGACCCGTGCGTCGGTTTCGTTCGGTATCGACGACATCGTCATCCCCGAGCAGAAGGTGAAGATCGTCGCGTCGGCCGATCGCGAAGTGAAGGAGATCCAGGATCAATACGCCTCGGGTCTCGTTACGAACGGCGAGCGATACAACAAGGTCGTTGACATTTGGTCGCGCGCCAACGACCAAGTCGCCAAGGCGATGATGGAGAAGCTCGGTTCGGAAGAGGCGACGGACTCAAAAGGTCAGAAGCAGCGTCAGAAATCATTCAACTCCATCTTCATGATGGCGGACTCGGGCGCTCGTGGTAGCGCGGCGCAGATCCGACAGCTCGCGGGTATGCGCGGACTCATGGCGAAGCCGGACGGCTCGATCATCGAGACGCCGATCACCGCGAACTTCCGCGAAGGCCTCAACGTTCTGCAGTACTTCATCTCGACCCACGGTGCCCGTAAGGGTCTCGCGGACACCGCGTTGAAGACCGCGAACTCGGGTTACCTGACGCGCCGTCTCGTCGACGTCGCCCAGGATCTCGTAGTCACGGAAGTTGACTGCGGAACGACCGAGGGTCTCTCGGTCACGCCGATCGTCGAAGGCGGAGACGTGGTCGAAGGCCTCGGCGAGCGAGTGCTCGGCCGCGTGGTCGTCGAAGACGTGCTGCGTCCGGGCGGCAAGGGTGCGGTCTTGATCGAAGCGGGCACGCTCATCGATGAGCATCTCGTCCGCACGCTCGAACAGCACGGCGTCGATCAGGTTCAAGTTCGTTCGCCCATCACGTGCGCGACTCGTTACGGTGTGTGTTCGATGTGCTACGGGCGCGATCTTGCGCGCGGTCGCATCATCAACATCGGTGAGGCGGTCGGCGTCATGGCCGCGCAGTCGATCGGTGAGCCGGGTACCCAGCTCACGATGCGTACCTTCCACATCGGTGGTGCGGCGTCGCGAGCGGCGGCAGCCTCGAGCGTCGAGGTTCGCAACAAGGGCACGCTGCGCTTCCACAACGTGAAGACCGTGTCGCACGAAAAGGGTTATCTCGTCGCCGTGTCGCGCTCGGGTGAAATCGGCGTGGTCGATGAGTTCGGCCGCGAGCGCGAGCGCTACAAGATCCCCTACGGTGCGCAGATCGGCCTGACCGAAGGCACGCAGGTCGCCGCGGGTCAGACCGTTGCGACCTGGGATCCTCACACCCACCCCGTCGTCACGGAAGTGGCGGGCTTCCTGCGCTTCCAAGATTTCGTCGACGGTCTGACGGTTACCCGTCAGGTCGATGAGGTCACGGGCCTTTCGTCTGTCGTCGTCATGGACGGCAGCAAGCAGCGCGGTGGCAAAGAATTGCGTCCGACGATCAAGCTCGTGAATGCGAAGGGCAAGGAAGTGCCGTTTGCGAACACGACGATCCCGGCCGTCTACACGCTGCCTGCCGGCGCACTCATCAGCCTCGAGGACGGGGCAAAGGTGTCGGTCGGTGACGTCATCGCACGTATCCCGCAGGAATCCTCGAAGACCCGCGACATCACGGGCGGTCTGCCCCGCGTGGCGGATCTCTTCGAAGCCCGTAAGCCGAAGGACCAGGCGATCCTCGCCGAGAAGAGCGGCACCGTGAGCTTCGGCAAGGAGACCAAGGGCAAGCGTCGTCTCATCATCACCGATGAGAAGGGCGAGAAGTACGAAGAGCTCATTCCGAAGTGGCGTCAGCTCAACGTATTCGAAGGTGAGAACGTCACCCGTGGCGAAGTCATCGCCGACGGTGAGCCGAACCCGCACGACATCCTGCGACTGCAGGGCATCGAAGCGCTCGCCAACTACCTCGTTCGTGAGATCCAGGACGTCTACCGTTTGCAGGGCGTGAAGATCAACGACAAGCACATCGAAGTCATCATTCGACAGATGTTGCGCAAGACTGAGGTCACGAACGCGGGCGACACACCGCTGCTCAAGGGCGAACAGCTCGATCGCTCTCGTGCGCTCGATATCAACGATCGCATGGGTGAGGAAGGCAAGCAGGCAGCATCCTTGTCACCGGTGTTACTCGGTATCACCAAGGCCTCGCTGGCGACTGAGTCGTTTATTTCCGCCGCGTCGTTCCAGGAAACCACCCGCGTCCTCACCGAGGCAGCGGTCCGTGGTCTCAAGGACGATCTGCGTGGCCTCAAAGAAAACGTCATCGTCGGTCGGCTCATTCCGGCGGGTACGGGCTTTGCGGCCCACGCTCATCGTCGGCGCAAGCTCGACGACGCTTCGGCGCGCAGCTTCACGGACGTGGGCGCTGCCGCATTGGGCGGCGAGTCGGACGAACCCACCGTAGGCGAAGAAGAGGGTGCCGCCGGCTGATGTACGAACCTGTCGCAGAGGATTTGGCGGACGACGATGAACTCGGCGCCGGCCTCGGCGACCGACGGAACGCGCTACCGGGGCACCCGACCCCGGTGCGTGTCCTGCTGCGCGGCCTCGAGCTGCTGCAGGTTTTGAGTCGGCACGGTCCTCTCACCACCGCGACGCTCAGCCAAAAATTGCGGCTCGCTCGAACGACGGTCAATCGTTGTCTCGCGACGCTCGAGGGCGTGGGTTTCGTCGAGCGACTTCCCAATCGACGCTACATACTGACCGCGAAAGCGGTGACTTTGAGCCATGGCTTCGATGCGGCGAATGAGCGTCTCGAAGGGGTGCGTTGCGCGATGCATGCGTCCTCGTCGAGAGTGCAGTGGCCCATGAGCCTCATGAGGCTGAGGTTTCCCCAGATGTTCATCGAGGACTCGACCGACCGTGAAAGCGGGTTCGCGGTCGAGCATTTCGAGCGTGGCATGTTGGTGCCCGTGCTCACCACGGCATCGGGACGCGCCATCGTCGCGTTCTCAAGCTCGCGAGTTCGCGAAACCTTGCTCGAGTATCTTTGGCCCAATCGGCCTGCAGACTCTTCGATGACCTGGATCGACCGTGCAGCCTTCGATCGAGATATGGCTCAGACTCGCGAGCGGGGTTATGCGCGATGCGTCCGCCCGCTTCGATTGACCGAGCAGGGAAGCTTTGCGGTTCCCGTGATCGTCGAGGGCGAGCCGGTCGCAGCGCTCGCCGTTCGTTTCGCATTGACGGCCGTGTCGTTCGAAGAGGCGCGCAAACGTTTTTTACCCGCGCTCGTCGACATCGCCCTCGGCAAAGTCGCCCACTGATTTCCCCGCCGTGACCGAGTTCATCTATCTGCTCTTGTTCGTCGCCGGTACGGTGACGGGCGGGTGGTTGGGCCTCTTCATCGCGCGTCAGAAAATCTCGCCGACGCACGCGGCAGAGCTCGCGCAGTTACAAGCGCGGATTTTGGAACTCACCGCGCAGAATGCCGCACTGCAGGCGACGCTCGAACGCGACCACGCTGCAGCGACGGAAAAACTCGCGGTCCTCGATGCGGCTCGGGAACAACTCGCCAACGCGTTCAAAGCACTTTCGGCCGAAGCGCTGCAGACGAACAATCAGCAGTTCCTCGAGCTGGCGCGAACCCAGCTCGAGAACTTCCAGGTTCAGGCACGCACCGATCTCGAGGTCAGGCAGCGCAAGATCGATGAGTCTTTGAAGCCGATACGTGAGTCGATCGACAAGTTCGATTTGCAAGTCAAAGATCTCGAGAAAAATCGAGCGGTCGCCTATCAGTCGCTGACCGAGCAGGTTCAACTGTTGATGCGCGAGCAAGTGGCGCTCCGCGGTGAGACCAGCAATCTGGTGAGCGCGCTACGACAGCCTACGGTGCGCGGTCGTTGGGGCGAAATCCAGTTGCGCCGGGTCGTCGAACTGGCCGGCATGCTCGCGCACTGCGATTTTCGCGAGCAGCAGTCGATCGACACGGAGGAGGGTCGGCTGCGTCCCGATCTCATCATCCATCTGCCGCGCGGCCGGACGGTCATCGTCGACTCGAAGGTTCCGCTGTCGGGCTATCTCTCTGCGCTCGAAGCGCGGGATGAGGCGATGCGGACGCTGCATCTTCAAGAACATGCCCGCGCGGTCAAAAGTCATATCACCGCGCTGTCCCGAAAAGGGTATGCCGCCGAGGTACGCGGCAGCGCTGAGTTTGTAGTGATGTTTCTGCCCGGTGAGGTGTTCTTCAGCGCAGCGCTCGAGCAGGACCCGTCACTCATTGAAGCGGGTGTCGATCAGGGTGTGATGATCGCGACACCGACGTCACTCATCGCTTTGTTGCGGGCAGTCGCGTACGGCTGGCGACAGGAAGAGATCGCGCACAACGCCGAAAAAATCAGCGAGCTTGGAAAAGAGGTCTATGACCGCCTCTCCGTCATGGGTGAGCACTGGGCTCGGGTCGGTAAGAACCTCAAGCAGGCCGTCGATGGGTACAACTCGGCGATCAGCTCTCTCGAGAGTCGCGTGATGGTGTCCGCGCGCCGCTTGCGCGATCTCGATCCCGCGCTCGATGCTGGACGACTCGAGCCGATCGACCCCGTGGATGTCACGCCGCGCCCCTTACGCGACGAGTCGGTGAAACTTCCGGGGCCGTCTGATCCGTCGACGTAGGTCGCGTGATCGCGCTTAGCGCGCCTTCACATCCCAGACTCGAGCGACACCGCGGCCCCGTGGGTCGGCGGCGGCCGTCGTCTGTCCAGCGGCGTCGACATCGATGAGCTGCATGTCGCCGAATTCCCAACTGCTTTTGCGTACGTCCCATCCGAGGGACTTGAGTCCCTCGAGCGTCGAGGTATCGCCGAGCGCGCAGCACTGGCTGTACACGATGACGTTGGGCGGCAACAACTGATGATGGAAGCGCGAGGCCGAGACGGCTTCGAGCGCGCTCATGTTGAAGTCGAGGCGATTGACCATCGTCTGAAATACCGCCGTGAAAATCGTCGAGCCGCCCGGGGTGCCGACGATCATGCGCACCTGATCATCGGCGAGCAGGAGCGTCGGCGTCATGGACGAGAGCATGCGTTTTCCAGGAACGATTTCGTTGGCGACGCCGCCCACGACGCCATAGAGGTTGGGCACACCCGGTTTGGTGCTGAAGTCGTCCATCTCGTTGTTGAGCAGAAAGCCTGCCCCTTCGACGACCACACCGTTACCGAAGCCGCCGTTTAAGGTATAGGTCAACGCGACGGCATTACCGTCGCCGTCGAGGATGGAGAAGTGGGTGGTCTCCAAGCTCTCGGTGAGACCCGGGCGCACGACGGCCGGTGTGGAAATCGATTGGCGACTCACTTCCGCGGCTCGGCGCGCGGTGTAACGGGTGTCGATGAGTCTCTCGACGGGTACCTCTATGAAATCCGGATCGCCGAGATACTCGGCGCGATCGGCGAAGACGCGCTTCATGACTTCGGCGATGAGATGAACATAGCGCGCAGAGTTATGTGCGACACCGATGAACTCATCGGCGAGCGCATCTTTCATTTGGAGTAACTGAACGAGCGCAATGCCTCCGGAACTCGGGGGCGGCGCGGTGACGAGCGTGAAGCCGCGCCACGGGATCATAAGCGGCTTACGCCACACCGCCCGATAGCTCGCAAGATCGTCACGGGTGATGATGCCACCCCCGCGGGCCATTTCGGCCACGATGAGATCCGCGGTGCGTCCCGTATAAAAACCTGCGGGACCGCCTTGTGCGATGCGCTCGAGGGTTTCGGCGAGTTCGGGTTGGCGAAACATGTTCTTTGAATCGACTTGGCCGAAGTAGCGCTCGAAATTGGTCTTGCCGGCGTAGTCAGGTCGCGACTCGCTGATGCGACGGAGGAGTTGGTCTTCGGGTACGAAACCCTCGCGTGCAAGTCGGATGGCCGGCTGAACGAGATCGCGCCAAGGCAGTCGCCCGTACTTTTGATGCGCTTCCCAAAGTCCGGCGACCGTTCCCGGAACGCCGGCGGCGAGATGGCCGACCAATGACGCGTCGGGCACGGGTTTGCCCGAAGCGTCGAGATACATGTCGCGCTGGGCGGCCTTCGGTGCGACTTCACGGAAATCGAGGAAGCCGAGATCCGAGCCCATCTTGAGCGTGATGAACCCACCACCGCCGAGATTGCCCGCCTCGGGATACGTGACCGCGAGCACGAAGGCCGTTGCGACGGCGGCGTCGATGGCGTTGCCGCCGCGCTGCATCACGGCTTCGGCGGTGTCGGCGCCGTATCGATCGGGCGATGCCACGGCGGCTTGACCCGCCAAGGCAGCAGGCGAGATCGCAAGCAGGAGAATCGCAAGAAACGTCGAGAGAATCGGTCGGAGTGTGGCGCGTGTCATGGCTCGATCATCGCATGATGCGAGCAGCCGTGGGTTCGACGAACCCTAGACTCGCCGCAGATCGGTGATCGATGCCGCGCCGGCCGCAACATCCTGCTCGTGGGCCGCCTCACGCCACGGCTCGATGAGCGCCGCTTCATACCATTCTTGCATGGCAGGCAAGGCGCGGAGCCGGGCGGCGTACTCGTCGCAGACACCGCCGAGCTCGATACCGTATGTCTGAAATCGATACGCGACGGGGGCGAAAAAGGCGTCGACCGCCGTGAATTGTTTGCCAGCGAGGAAAGGGCCGCCGAAACGCGACAGCCCGTCTTGCCACACAACACTGATCCGGTGCAGATCGCTCTCGAGCGCCTTCGATCGCGTACGCAACACCACGCGTTGCCCGCAGCTCATGCTGCATTCGTTACGCAAGGCTTGAAAACCCGAGTGCATTTCTGCGGCGGCCGAGCGAGCCCAGGCTCGCGCTTGAGAGTCTGTCGGCCAAACTCCTGCATGACGTTCGGCAAGATACTCGACGATCGCGAGAGAGTCCCAGACGCGCCAGTCGCCATCATGCAAACAGGGGACGCGTGCCGTGGGCGAGAGCGACTTGAAAAGCGCCGCGCTGCCCGGCTCGCCGAAGGGAATCAAACGCTCTTCGAACTCGATGCGCAGCGTGCGCAGGAGCACCCATGGCCGCAATGACCACGAGGAGTAGTTTTTGTTGGCAATGACGAGCGTGTACACCGCACTGACCTCCAATTCTGGATACGGCCCAGTGTGACCGAGTCAGCGCGCCGGCTTGCGGAACTTCAGCGTGAATCGATCGCTGTACCCACCGATGGACGGACGCTGACTGTCATACAGCAGTTGATCATCGGGGCGGTAATGCAGATCACTGAAGCCGTCGAAGATGAATCCGGCGTCGAGCGCTTCCTTGATGATCAGCACCGGATCGACACGCCGCCAGTTTTCGGGGGAGGTGGGCTCGTTGTGGCGACGGGTGTGATCCACGACGCCATACACACCGCCGGGCTTCAATGCATCGAAAATCGCCTTGTTGAGCAGGCCGCGCGCACCCGGCGTCATGTTGTGCACGTTACGGAAGGTGAGCACCATGTCTGCATTCTTGACGGGGATCTCGACGGTCTCGACATCGAAGATGCCGCGTTGGCCCGAGGGGCGAGTCACGAACTTGCCGTCGACCACCTGTACTTTGTCGAGACCCCATTCTTTGAGACGCGGGGCGATGCGGGTAGCGCCGATGGCCAGATGCAGCGTGCCCTTCTCGGCGAGCACTTGCCCGAGGATCTTGGTATACCAGCCCGCGCCCGGCATGACCTCGATGACCGTCATGTCGGGTTTCAGACCAAAGAATTCCAGCGTCTGCACGGGCTTGCGCTCAGGCATGTCACGGGCGCGCTCTTCGGCCGTCCGGATCGGACTCGCCAGTGCCTTTTCGATGGCGATGGCGGTTTCACTCTTGGGTGGGGTCTGGCCCATCTGGGCGTAGACCGGCAGGGTGGACATCAAGCAAGCGACGAGCGCGATCGAGAGCACGGATTTCATGTCGTTCCTCCGAGGGGAGCACTGCGTGGATGGCCGCAATTCTGGCATGCTTCGGTCCTCATGGGGGTGAGGCATGACGATGGAATTCAACCGTAGGCAGACCCTTCTCGGGCTGATATCCGCCACGATCGGCGCCGCGATCGGATCAATCGCGGGTTCGGCCATCGCGGTCGCCCGCGAGGTGGTGGCCGGGTTACCCGGCAAAGTGGCGCTTCATCGATTGACTCATCGCCCGCCCAACTACGAGACGCCGATTCGATACTTCCGTGACACGCTGACGCCAAACAATGCGTTCTTCGTTCGGTATCACCACGCCGTCATTCCCTCCGTCAGCGCTCCGGACTTCCGTCTCGACATCGGCGGCTCGGTGGAGCGACCCCTCATTCTTTCGCTCGAAGATTTACGGCGTGACTTCCCCGTGGTCGAGGTCGTCGCGGTCTGCCAGTGCTCGGGCAATCGCCGCGGTTTGTTCGATCCACCCGTCGCAGGCCTTCAGTGGGGATACGGCGCGATGGGTAATGCGCGATGGCGGGGCGTGAGACTGGCCGATGTGCTCGCGCGGGCCGGTCTCAAGAGCTCTGCCCTCGAGATCGCCTTCGACGCGGCCGATGCGGCACCGCTTGAGGCCACGCCCGACTTCATCAAGTCGTTGCCGATCTCAAAAGCGTTGCATCCCGATACGCTGCTCGCGTTCGAGATGAACGGGGAGCCGCTTCCTGAACTCAATGGTTTCCCGCTTCGGCTTGTCGTGCCGGGCTGGACCGCCACCTACTGGATCAAGCATCTCAACAAAATCATCGCGCTCGATTCGCCTGAGAAAAACTTCTGGATGTCGACGGCATATCGCATGCCGAGATCCATGTTCCCGCTGGTGTCGAGATTCCCATCGCAGGAGTCGGGCGAGCGAACGCCAGTCACCGAGATCGCCGTCAATTCTTTGATTACGTCGATGGAGTCGGATGGCAGTTTGATCGCAGGTCGATCAGAGTTGCGCGGCATCGCCTGGGATTCGGGTCTCGGCATCGATCGCGTGGAGGTGTCGTTCGATTCGGGTGCCACCTGGCGTCGTTGCGAGCTCGGCGAAGATCTCGGGCCTTATTCATTCAGACCCTGGCGTGCAAATTGGCCGGCACTGGCGTCGGGGCAGTATGAAGTTTGGGCTCGTGCCGCGAACCGTGCCGGACAAGTTCAAGTTGAAAAATCGATACCGAATCCTTCTGGTTATCAACACAACGCGTTCCACCGTGTACCGGTGAGGGTGGTCGCATGAGCCGAATTTTTTGGACCATCACGCTATTACTCGTACTCTCCGGTGTAGCTCGAGCGGAACCCGAGGCTGCTTTGGGCGAAGGCCGAGAACTCTTCATCGCCCGCTGTAGTTCCTGCCACAGCGTGGACTACATCGAAATGCACGCGCGCTTCGGAACGCGTGCGCTCTGGGAAAGTCAGGTGACGAAGATGCGTAACGCCTACAAGGCGCCGATGTCCGACGAAGATGCGAAAGTCATCGTCGATTATCTGGTGCGGCAGTACGGCCCTGCGCGAACCGACCTCGGTCAGCGTACGACGCCGAGTAACTCGATATCGAAGACGAGTGTCGCACCGGGCTTGATCACGGGCGGCGCCCCGCGCTCGCCATAAGCGAGTTCGGCCGGACAGACCACGCGACTGCGATCGCCTACACGCATCGCCTGGAGCGCCTCGCTCCAGCACGGAATCACACCACGAACCGGCAAGGTCGCCGGAGTGCCGCGCGTACGCGAGCTTTCGAATACCGTGCCGTCGATGAGTCGACCTTCGTAGTGCACGCGCACGTGATCGTTCGCGTCGGGCTGCTCGCCCGCGCCCGACAACAAAGGCTGCAGCACGATTCCGCTTGGGTGGCGTTTCGATCCGGGCGCGTTGGCCATGGCGGCAATGAACGCGAGCCCGGCTTCGCGCTCTCGCTCGACGGTAGCGAGGCGACGCGCATCCTGCATTTTGTGGAGACCGTCGGCTTCCGCCGCGAGATCGACTCTCGGATCACGCTTCAACACACCATCTTCAAGTCCAGCCTTCACCCATTGAAGTTCATCAGGTGAGAGCGCGAAGGTGTCGAGTGTGCGAGAGATGAGTTGTCCGAGCGTGTATAGCGTGCGCGCTTCGGCGGAAGGAGGTTGATCGGAAGCGTGTGCGGGTGAGTTTGATAACGACGAGACGGGCTCGGGCGATGAGGCTCGCCGTTCGTTCGTCGCTGACGTTCCGGCGAATGCCGCAGAAACGAATAGCGCAATCCACACTACGGCGAGCGTCGCGAATATTCGCGGCACGCCGCTCCGGTCCTCGATAGGCGGACGGCTCAACATATTTTTGTACCCCCGTTGACCGGCGATCCGCGGAACTTGTCGCCCCTCAGGACCGGTCGGGTTCTATCTTCCTCCTCAGGCTACGACTGTCAACAGGGGCGCCGTCGCGTCGACATGGGGTATCGTTCCGGTATGACTCAAACGATCCTCATCACCGGCGCATCCTCCGGGATTGGCGCCGGCCTCGCCCGAGAGTACGCCCGACGGGGTGATCGCCTCGCGCTGGTCGCCCGCCGCCTCGACCTGCTCGAATCTCTGGCCGCTGAGCTGCGGGCGCTGGGTGCCGAGGTGACGGTGCATCTGGGTGATGTCACCCGAGACGGCGATGTGGCGAGAGTCGTCGACGATCTCACGAGCCGGGGTTTTGGTCTCGATGTGGTCTACGCCAATGCAGGCTTCGGAGTCGCCGGCAACGTCCAAAAGCTATCGATCGACGATTATCAGCGGCAATTCGACACCAACGTATTCGGCGTCCTGCGAACGGTGAAGGAAACCGTTCCGGCGCTTCGCGCCCGCGGCGGCCAGCTGGTGCTCGTCGGTTCGGTCGCTGGGCATGCCGCCTCGGCCGGAATGTCCGCGTACTCAATGAGCAAGTTCGCGGTGCGTGCCCTGGCAGAAACCCTGCACGGTGACCTGGCTCCCGAGGGCATTCGAGTGACCTTGGTGTCGCCAGGATTCGTCGATTCCGACATCCGGCGAACGAATAATCAGGGCGTGGTCCAGACGGGGGCCAAAGACCCGATCCCCGCGTGGCTGCGGGTCAGTACCGAGAAAGCGGCCCGCGAAATCGTCCGAGGGGTCGACCGGGGCAAGGCAGAAATTGTGGTGACGGGACACGGCAAGGTCATCGTGTTCATTGCCCGACACTTCCCCGGGTTGCTGCGCTGGGCGGGATTGAGGGTCTACAAGGGCCGTCCGGAACCCTCGAAGGGCGCGGCCGCCCCGCGTTCCAGGGGCTGACTCCATGAGCCCGACCCGTCAACTCTTCCCCACCCAAGTGTATGTGGCGCCCTTATTGACGAGCCGATCGGGGGCTTTCAATCGTCAAATTCTTAAGGAATCCATGCAGTTACGCGAGGATGATCGGGCTGGTCGGCAGTGGTCCCGGACCCGCTATCCTGGGGGTTACACCTCGTATGGTTCTCAATGCCAACTTCAGCGAATTTCGCCGACGTTCGGAGCATTAGAACGGTACTTAGCCCCACATTTAAAGAAATTTACGACAGATCTAGCCCTGGATTTGAAGGGTCGGACCCTGGGGATGACCGATTGTTGGGTCAACATCATGCCGAAGGGCGTGGTTCATAGCCTGCATTTGCATCCGATCTCGACGATCAGCGGTACCTATTACGTACACGTTCCGGCGGGCTCGTCCGGGTTGAAGTTCGAAGACCCGAGGCTCGATCGATTCATGGCGGCGCCACCCCGCAAGGCGACCGCGCCGGCAGCCCTGCGACCGTGGCATACGGTGCCCGCCAAGGCGGGTCAGGTCGTGCTGTTCGAGAGCTGGTTACGGCACGAAGTCCCGCCGAACCCGGGCGGGGGTGAACGGGTCAGCATTTCGTTCAATTTCAATTGGTTTTAATCGGGTTTTTGCCTGCCGGAGTGGGCGGGCCTTGTGTTGACAGCCCCCCAGCCGCTCCCTAGAATCCGCGGCCTTTCTCGGGTGTCCCGTGGTCGGGTCCCCGAAAAACAGCGACTTCTCAGACGCCGGGCCGCCCCCGAGAGAGGGTGGCCCGGGTTGTCACTGCAAGTCGTCCGCCGCAGCCGGTCGTCGAGCTGTCGGTCGTAGGTCCGGGTTCTCTCGCGTTCGCGCGGGATGTTTTTGCGGACCTTGCGAGCGATGTCTCCTGTCCGGTCGTTTTTGGTTCTCAAACGATGAAGATTTGGAGACTGCATGGCCACGACAGGTCAATTGATTCGCGCCCCGCGCCGTACGCCGTCTGAAAAGACGAAGGTTCCGGCCCTCGGCGCTGCGCCTCAAAAGCGCGGTGTGTGCACTCGCGTGTACACCACTACCCCCAAGAAGCCCAACTCGGCGCTCCGTAAGGTGTGCCGTGTGCGCCTCGTCAACGGTTTCGAGGTCACCTCGTATATCGGTGGCGAAGGTCACAACCTGCAGGAGCACTCAGTGGTGCTCATCCGCGGTGGTCGTGTGAAGGACCTTCCGGGCGTCCGTTATCACACGGTTCGCGGAACCCTCGACTGTGCGGGCGTCAACGACCGCAAGCAGGGTCGTTCCAAGTACGGCGCCAAGCGCGCCAAAGCAAAATAAGGAGAGCGAACGATGTCACGTCGCGCACAAGCTCCGGTCCGCCACATCCTGCCGGATCCCAAGTTCAACAACGACATGCTGGCGAAGTTCATGAACGTCGTCATGAAGAGCGGCAAGAAGTCGGCCGCCGAGCGCATCATCTACGGCGCGATCGATCGTATCGCCGAGAAGACCGGCAAGCAGGGCAACGATGCCATGGATCTGCTCGCCCAGGCGCTCGACAACGTGAAGCCTGTTGTCGAAGTGAAGTCTCGCCGCGTCGGTGGTGCCACCTATCAGGTGCCCGTCGAAGTTCGCGCGCCCCGTCGCCAGACCCTCGCCATGCGTTGGGTCATCGAAGCGGCCCGCGGTCGCAGCGAGAAGTCGATGGCGTTCCGCCTCGCCCACGAGCTCATGGACGCCGCCGAGAACCGCGGTGCTGCCGTGCGCAAGCGTGAGGACACGCATCGTATGGCCGAGGCCAACAAGGCCTTCGCGCACTACCGCTGGTAATCGTCGGACTCTTCCGAAGAAAAGGCACGTCAGGTTATGGCCCGCACCACACCCATCGAGCGCTACCGAAACATCGGTATCTCTGCGCACATCGATGCGGGCAAGACCACCACGACCGAGCGCATCCTTTTCTATACGGGCGTCTCTCATAAGATCGGTGAGGTCCACGATGGCGCAGCCATCATGGATTACATGGAGCAAGAGCAAGAGCGTGGCATCACGATCACCTCTGCTGCGACCACCTGCTTCTGGAAGGGGATGAACAAAGATCTCCCCGAGCACCGCATCAACATCATCGATACGCCGGGGCACGTCGACTTCACCATCGAAGTCGAGCGTTCGCTCCGTGTTCTCGACTCCGCTGTCGCGCTCTTCTGTGCAGTCTCGGGCGTACAGCCGCAGTCGGAAACGGTGTGGCGTCAGATGAATCGTTATGGCGTGCCCCGTATCGCGTTCGTCAACAAAATGGATCGCTCCGGCGCCAACTTCAATCGTTGCGTCGAGCAGATCCGCACGCGGTTGCGCGGGAACCCCGTGCCCATTCAGCTGCCGATCGGTGCCGAAGACAGCTTCGAAGGCGTGATCGATCTCCTGAAGATGAAGGCGATCTACTGGGACGCCACCACGCAGGGCATGAACTTCGAATACCGCGACATCCCGGCCGAGTTACAAGACGAGGCGGAGGTCGCGCGTACGCAGATGATCGAAGCAGCGGCCGAGGCCAACGAATCGCTGATGAACAAATACCTCGAGGGTGCCGAGCTCTCGCAGGATGACATCAAAGCTGGTTTGCGTGAGCGAGCGTGGCGGAACGAAATTGTTCTGTGTATGTGCGGCACCGCGTTCAAGAACAAGGGTGTGCAGGCGCTTCTCGACGCCGTCGTCGAATACATGCCTTCCCCCGTGCACATGCCAGCCGTGAAGGGGCTCGATGACTCTGGCGAACCGGCGATGCGTCCGGCCTCAGACGAGGCGCCGTTCGCGGCGTTGGCCTTCAAAATTTTGAACGATCCTTTTGTCGGTAATCTGACGTTCTTCCGCGTGTACTCGGGCGTGTTGAACTCCGGCGACTCGGTCTACGTGCCGACGAAGAGCCGGAATGAGCGCATCGGTCGATTACTGCAGATGCACGCGTCCGATCGCAGTGAAATCAAGGAAGTTCGTGCAGGAGATATCGCGGCGGCGGTGGGTCTCAAAGATGTCACCACGGGTGACACCCTGTGCGACGAAAAGAAAGTCATCACGCTCGAGAAGATGGTGTTCCCGAACCCCGTCATCTCGGTCGCCGTCGAGCCGAAAACCAAGGCCGACCAAGAAAAAATGGGACTGGCGTTGCAGCGGCTTGCGAAGGAAGACCCTTCGTTCCGCGTGCACACCGACCAGGAATCGGGCCAGACCATCATCTCCGGCATGGGTGAACTGCATCTCGAAATCATCGTCGATCGCATGAAGCGCGAATTCAAGGTCGATGCGAACGTCGGCAAGCCGCAGGTCGCTTACCGCGAGACCATTCGTGGCAAGGTCGAGTCCGAAGGCAAGTTCGTGCGTCAGTCCGGCGGTCGCGGTCAGTACGGCCACGTGTGGCTCAAGCTCGAGCCCAACGAACCGGGTAAGGGTTACGAGTTCATCAACGGCATCGTCGGTGGTTCGGTCCCGCGCGAATTCATTCCGGCGATCGACAAGGGCGTCAAAGAAGCCGTCGATACGGGCGTGCTCGCGGGGTATCCCGTGGTCGACGTCAAAGTGACGGCGTTCGATGGCTCGTATCACGATGTCGATTCAAATGAGATGGCGTTCAAGATCGCCGGCTCGCTCGGATTCAAGGAAGGGTTTCGCAATGCGAAGCCCGTCATCCTCGAGCCCATCATGAAAGTTGAAGTTGTCACGCCCGAAGATTATTCGGGCGACGTGATCGGCGATCTCAATCGTCGACGCGGTCAAATTACTGGCATGGAAGACTCGCCCTCGGGCAAGTCGATCCTGGCAGAAGTTCCGCTCTCCGAGATGTTCGGGTACGCCACGTCGGTGCGTTCTATGAGTCAGGGTCGTGCGACCTTCACCATGGAATTCGAGAAGTACATGGAAGTGCCGCCGAACATCGCCGAGTCCATTATCAACCGTTAACCGTTTTTTGCCTCTGAGGAGATACAGACGTGTCCAAGGAAAAATTCGAACGCAGTAAGCCGCACGTAAACGTTGGGACGATTGGTCACGTTGACCACGGCAAGACGACATTGACTGCGGCCTTGACGAAGGTGATGGCCGAGACGCACGGTGGTGAGTTCAAGGCGTACGACCAGATCGACAAGGCCCCTGAAGAGAAGGCGCGCGGCATCACGATTTCGACGGCGCACGTCGAGTACCAGTCGAAGGAGCGTCACTACGCGCACGTCGATTGCCCTGGGCACGCGGACTACGTGAAGAACATGATCACGGGTGCGGCGCAGATGGACGGGGCGATTCTCGTGGTGTCGGCGGCCGATGGCCCGATGCCGCAGACGCGCGAGCACATTTTGCTCGCCCGTCAGGTGGGTGTGCCGTACATCGTCGTGTTCATGAACAAGGCGGACATGGTCGATGACAAGGAGCTCCTTGAGCTCGTTGAGATGGAAGTGCGTGAACTTCTGAGCACGTACAAGTTCCCTGGCGATGCGACCCCGATCATCGTGGGTTCGGCGCTGAAGGCGCTTGAGGGCGACACGAGCCCGATCGGCGTGCCGGCGGTGATCAAGCTCGTCGAGGAGATGGACAAGTACATCCCGGTACCGAAGCGCGATGTGGACAAGCCGTTCCTGATGCCGGTTGAGGACGTGTTCTCGATCTCGGGCCGTGGCACGGTGGTGACGGGGCGCATTGAGCGCGGCATCGTGAAGGTGAACGAAGAAGTCGAGATCATCGGTCTGAAGGACACGGTGAAGACGACGTGCACGGGCGTTGAGATGTTCCGCAAGCTGCTCGATGAGGGCCAGGCGGGCGACAACGTGGGCGTGCTGCTGCGTGGCACGAAGCGTGAGGACGTTGAGCGTGGTCAGGTACTGGCCAAGCCCGGCAGCATCCTGCCGCACACGAAGTTCGAGTGTGAGGTGTACGTGCTGACGAAGGAAGAAGGCGGCCGTCACACGCCGTTCTTCAAGGGTTATCGCCCGCAGTTTTACTTCCGCACGACGGACGTGACCGGCACGATCGAGTTGCCGGGCAACACCGAGATGGTGATGCCTGGAGACAACATCAAGATGACGGTCGAGCTGATCGCCCCGATCGCGATGGAAGACGGTCTGCGCTTTGCGATCCGCGAAGGCGGTCGCACGGTCGGTGCAGGCGTCGTCGCCAAGATCCTGAAATAAGAAGGCAATACGATATGGCCAACCAGAACATCCGCATCAGATTGAAGGCGTTCGACCATCGTCTGATCGACACTTCCGCGCGCGAAATCGTCGAAACGGCGAAGCGCACCGGCGCCACGGTCCGTGGTCCCGTTCCGCTGCCGACCAAGATGGAGCGCTACACGCTTCTGGTCAGCCCGCACGGTGACAAGGACGCCCGCGACCAGTTCGAGTTGCGGACGCACAAGCGTCTGATGGACATCCTGAACCCGACCGACAAGACCGTGGACGCGCTGATGCGTCTCGAGCTGCCGGCCGGGGTGGACGTCCAGATCAAGCTCAACTGATCGGCGCTGACTAAAAGGCAATTTGGGTGCAGGCGACCCGGGATTCCCGGGCGCTTGCAAACCCCAGACCCCCCAATTACACTGCGCGCCCTTTTGACCCCGGACCTTTTGCCGGGGCGGGCCGCCGAAAATCGGCGGGCATCGGGCGAGGTTGGCGGTTGGCCGCCAAGACCACTCGAGACACTCCGCGGCGCACCGCTGCGGTGCCTCCAGTCGTCTCCCTCATCCGAACGGTTCGAAAACAGGTTTGTTGCGCCTGCCAATCGCAGTAGGCGCAGGAGATAGGTACATGGCAATCGGTCTTGTCGGCCGCAAGTGCGGCATGACCCGTGTGTTCACGGATGCGGGGGAATCCATCCCCGTGACCGTCATTGAGGTTCTTCCGAACCGAGTGACCCAGGTCAAATCCCTTGAAAAGGACGGCTATCGCGCCGTTCAAGTCACGTACGGCAGTCGCCGTCCCCAGCTCGTCGGCAAAGCCGCAGCCGGGCACTACGCTAAGGCCGGCACGGCGCCGGGCAAAGCGCTGCTCGAGTTCCGCCTCGTCGACAAAGAGGGCGAAGGCCTCGCCGTGGGCGCCGAGATCAAGGCGGACCACTTCCAAGCGGGCCAGGTCGTCGATGTCACCGGAACGACGATCGGTAAGGGCTTCGCGGGCACCATGAAGCGTCACAACTTCGCCGGTCACCATGCCTCGCACGGTGTGTCCGTGTCTCACCGTACGCCTGGATCCATCGGCCAGCGTCAGACGCCGGGCCGCGTATTCCAGGGCAAGCGCATGTCGGGCCACATGGGTGTCGACCGCCGCACGATCGAGAACCTCAAGGTCGTTGAGGTCGATGTCGAGCGCAACCTGATCTTGATCCGCGGCGCCGTTCCGGGCTCCGAGGGGGGTCAGGTCGTGGTACGTCCGTCCGTGAAGGCGGCCCGTCTTGCCAAGCGCAAGCGAATCATTCCGACCAAGGGCGCAGGCGCTGCTAAAGCGGCTCCTGCCAAGAAGTGATCGGGAGCGCACAGGTCATGAAGATCAAGATCGCTGGCGGCTCCAATGAGCTGCAACTGTCGGACGCCACGTTCGGCACCGAATACAACGAAGCGCTGGTCCACCAGGTCGTTACGGCTTACCGCAACGCCGGTCGTTCGGGCACCAAAGCCCAGAAGACCAAGGCCGAGGTGAGTGGCGGCGGCAAGAAGCCCTGGAGCCAGAAGGGTTCCGGTCAGGCTCGTGCCGGCTCCATCCGCAGCCCGATTTGGGTGGGTGGTGGTCGCGCCTTCGCCGCGAAGCCGCGCAGCTTCGAGCAAAAGGTCAATCGTAAGATGTATCGCGGCGCGCTGCGCTCGATGCTCTCCGAGCTCGTCCGCCAAGACCGTTTGGTCGTGACGAACGGCATCGGTCTCGAGGCGCCGAAGACGCGTTTGCTGGCGGCACAGTTGAAGTCGATGTCGCTCGACAACGTGCTCATCGTCGTCGAGGCCATCGACGAAAAACTGTTTCTGGCCGCGCGCAACCTGCCGCACGTCGACGTGCTGCCGGTCACCGCGCTCAATCCGCTCGCGCTCGCGAGCTACGACAAGGTGCTGATGACCGTCGGCGCCGTGAAGATGATCGAGGAGCGCCTGCAATGAGCGCCGTGACCAAGTTGAGCCAAGAGCGTCTCATCAACGTGCTGGTCGCCCCGCACGTCACCGAAAAGACGGCGCTCGCGATGCAGGATTCCAACCAGTACGCGTTCCGCGTTCGCCGTGATGCCTCCAAGCCTGACATCAAGGCTGCCGTGGAACTCATGTTCCAGGTGAAGGTGCAGTCGGTGAACGTCGTCAACGAGCCGGGCAAGGTTCGTCGCTTCGGCAAGACCCCGGGCCGCACCCAAGATTGGAAGAAAGCCTACGTGCGACTCGCGCCGGGCCAGACCATCGACTACGAAGCGAGGAAAGCCTAATGGCACTCGTCAAATCCAAGCCGACGTCACCGGGTACCCGGTTCGTCGTCAAGATCGATAAGGCCCACCTTTGGAAGGGCGGTCCGTACGAGCCGTTGACCGAGCGCCAGTCCAAGACGGGCGGTCGTAACAACGTCGGTCGGATCACCACGCGTCACAAGGGCGGTGGATCACGACACAAGTACCGCATCATTGACCTCAAGCGCGACAAAGACGGCATCAAGGGTGTCGTCGAGCGTGTCGAGCACGATCCGAACCGCACGAGCCATATCGCTCTCGTCAAATATCTCGACGGTGAGCGTCGCTACATCCTCGCGCCGAAGGGCGTCGTCCCGGGCGATGAAATTCGCTCCGGTGCCGATTCGCCGATCAAGGCGGGCAACGCGATGCAGCTGCGTCACATCCCCGTCGGTTCGACCGTACACAACGTCGAATTGAAGCCGGGCGCGGGCGGTCAGCTTGCGCGCAGCGCGGGAAGCTCCGTTCAGTACACCGCTCGCGAAGGCATTTATGCCTACATCCGATTGAAGTCTGGCGAGACGCGCAAAGTTCACATCGACTGCCGCGCCACGATCGGCGAAGTCAGCAACGACGAGCACAACCTGCGTAGCTACGGCAAGGCGGGTGCGAAGCGTTGGCGTGGCATCCGACCGACGGTACGTGGTCTTGCCATGAACCCGGTCGATCACCCGCACGGTGGTGGTGAAGGTAAGTCTGGCCAGGGTAATCCGCACCCCGTTTCGCCTTGGGGCTGGAACACGAAGGGTAAGAAGACCCGAACCAACAAGCGCACGAATCACATGATCGTGCAGCGTCGGCAGAACAAGGTCCGCTGAGCGGTCCGGTAAGTTCAGGAGTCAAAAGTGCCTCGTTCACTGAAGAAAGGTCCGTTCGTCGATCTGCACCTCTCAAAGAAAGTGCAGACCGCCGCTGCCAAGAACGATCGTAAGCCGATCAAGACCTGGTCGCGCCGCTCGATGGTCGTTCCCGAGATGGTGGGTCTCACCATTGCGGTTCACAACGGCAAGCAGCACATCCCCGTTCTCGTCACCGAGAACATGGTGGGCCACAAGCTTGGCGAGTTCGCTCCGACGCGTACCTTCAAGGGGCACTCGGGCGACAAGAAGGTCGCGGCCTGAGCCAGGAGCAATCAATGGAAGTCACGGCAAAACTCAAGCACGCGCGCATCTCTCCGCAGAAATGCCGCCTCGTCGCCGATGTGGTGCGCGGCAAGCCGGTGGGCAACGCGCTCGCCACGCTGCGCTTCATGCCAAAGAAAGGCGCTGAGATCGTTCTCAAAGTTCTCGAGTCTGCGATCGCGAACGCCGAAAACAACAACGGCGCCGATATCGACGAACTCAAAGTTCACCGAATCATGGTGGATACCGCTCCGGTGCTGAAGCGCTTCGCCGCTCGCGCCAAGGGTCGCGGTGCCCGCATCGTGAAGCGCAACAGCCACATCACCGTCGTAGTGAGCGACGGCAGGAAGGACTGATCCATGGGCCAGAAAGTCAATCCGATCGGCATTCGTCTCGGTATCACCCGCGAGTGGACCTCGAAGTGGTATGCCGGCAAGAAGCTGTTCCCGCAACTCGTGCACACCGACTTCCGCGTGCGAACCTTCCTGCGCAAGAAGCTCGCCGAGGCTTCGGTCTCGCGCATCCAGATCGAGCGTGCGG
Organism: Gammaproteobacteria bacterium; assembly: GCA_016874235.1. GTDB lineage: Bacteria > Pseudomonadota > Gammaproteobacteria > Steroidobacterales > Steroidobacteraceae > UBA964. Next base: position 113,071 of record VGUJ01000004.1, on the reverse strand, counting down.
CCAACAAGGTCAACATCACGATAGAGACGGCGCGTCCCGGCATCGTCATCGGCAAGAAGGGTGAGGACATCGAGAAGCTGCGCGCCGAAACGGCGACCCTGCTCGGTCGTCCGGTCGCCGACATTCGTCTCAACATCGCCGAGATCCGCAAGCCCGAGCTCGACGCTCAGCTCGTGGCCGATGGCATCGCTCAGCAGATCGAAAAGCGCGTGATGTTCCGCCGCGCCATGAAGCGCGCCGTGATGAGCACGATGCGCAGCGGCGCTCTTGGCATCAAAGTGCGTTTGTCCGGTCGCCTCAACGGCGCCGAGATCGCTCGCACCGAGTGGTCGCGTGAAGGTCGTATTCCGCTGCACACGTTCCGCGCCGACATCGACTACGGCTTCGGCGAAGCTCGCACCACGTACGGAGTGATCGGCGTCAAGGTCTGGATCTTCAAAGGCGAAGTGTTCGACAAGGAAGATCTCTCGAAGACTGTCGAAGCGGATGCCGCGGCCAACCCTGCCACTGATGCTGCGCCGGCTGCGGCCGCGACGGCTTCGTGATCAGGATCTGAGGATTTGCACCCATGATGCAACCCAAGCGAACCAAATACCGCAAGCAGTTCAAAGGCGACAACGCTGGACTTGCGCAGCGTGGAAACTCCGTGGCTTTCGGCGACTTCGGCCTGAAGGCGACTGAGCGTGCGCGCATGACGGCCCGCGAAATCGAAGCGGCGCGTCGTGCGATGGCCCGTCACGTCAAGCGCGGTGGTCAGATCTGGATCCGCGTCTTCCCGGACGTGCCCATCTCGAAGAAGCCTCTCGAAGTCCGCATGGGCGCGGGTAAGGGCAACGTCGAGTACTGGGTCGCCAAGGTGAAGCCGGGCAAGGTTCTCTTCGAAATGGAAGGGGTGGACGAGAAGACCGCTCGCGAGGCATTCCGTCTCGCCGGCGCCAAGCTCTCGGTGACCACCTCGTTCGTGAAGCGACAGGTACGTTGACATGAACGCCAAAGAATTGCGCGGCAAAGCCGCTAAAGAACTCAACGAAGAACTTCTCAAGCTTCGGCGCGAGCAGTTTTCGCTGCGTATGCAGCGCGCGACGGGTCAGACGGTGAAGCCGAATGACTTCGGTCGCGTCCGCAAGGACATCGCGCGTCTCAAGACGGTACTCGCCGAGCAGGCGACTGCCGCCAAGGCGTCGGGGAAGTAATCCATGACTACTGCAACTGCCACCGAATCCAAGTCACTGCGCACCCTCACCGGTCGCGTCGTGAGCAACAAAATGAACAAGACCATCGCGGTCGAGGTCGAGCGTCTGGTCAAGCATCCGCGTTACGGCAAGTACATTCGCCGTACCACGAAGCTGCTTGCCCACGACGAGACGAATCAGTCGCGCGAAGGTGACACCGTGACGATCGCGGAGTGCCGTCCGCTGTCGCGCAGCAAGTCCTGGCGGCTCGTGGCCGTCGTGGAGCGTGCGTCGTGATCCAGCTGCAATCCATCCTCAATGCCGCTGACAACAGCGGCGCCAAGACCCTCATGTGTATCAAAGTAATGGGCGGCACGCGCCGTCGTTACGCTGCCGTGGGCGATGTCATCAAAGTATCTGTCAAAGATGCGATCCCGCGCGGCAAGGTCAAGAAGGGTGAGGTCTACGACGCCGTCGTCGTCCGCACCCGTCGTGGCGTGCGCCGTCCTGACGGTTCGCTCATCAAGTTCGACGGCAATGCCGCCGTACTGCTTACCAACAAGCTCGAGCCGATCGGCACCCGTATCTTCGGACCGGTGACTCGTGAGCTGCGTACCGCGCAGTTCATGAAGATCATCTCGCTGGCGCCGGAAGTGCTCTGAGGAATATCGCCATGAGAAAGATCCGCAAGGGCGACAACGTCATCGTCATCTCGGGCCGCGACAAAGGTCGCAAGGGCGCCGTGGTGAGCGTGCTCGATAACGACACCTTGATCGTCGAGAACATCAATCGCGTCAAGCGTCACACGCGTGGCAACCCGCAGCAGAACAAGCCGGGCGGCATCCTCGAGAAGGAAGCTCCGCTGCACGTGTCGAAGGTTGCGCTGTTCAATCCCGGAACGCAGAAGGCTGGTCGTGTGGGCGTGAAGCGCCTCGCGGATGGCAAGCGCGTCCGTTTCTTTAAGTCCAACGGAGAGATGATCGACGCGTAAGCGTCGATCCACCAGGGCAACCAACATGGCAAGGCTGCAAAACATTTACCGCGAGAAGATCGTTCCGCAGCTCCGCAAGGAGCTCGGCATCGAGAACGCGATGGAAGTGCCGAAGATCGTCAAGATCACGGTCAATATGGGCGTGGGCGAAGCGGTCGCCGACAAGAAAGTCATCGAGGCCGCTGCAGGCGATCTCGCCAAGATCACTGGTCAGAAGCCGGTACTCTGTCAGGCGCGCAAGTCGATCGCTTCGTTCAAGGTTCGTGAAGGCCTCGCGATCGGCTGCAAGGTCACGCTGCGTGGCGAGCGCATGTACGAGTTTCTCGATCGCCTCATCAGCGTTGCGATGCCGCGTATCCGCGACTTCCGTGGTGTGTCGCCGCGTTCGTTCGACGGACGTGGCAACTACAACATGGGCGTTAAAGAGCAAATCATCTTCCCCGAAATCCAGTACGACCAAATCGACCAGATTCGGGGCATGGACATCACCATCACCACCACGGCGAAGGACGATAAGGCGGGTCGAGCTCTGCTCGAAGCCTTTCAGTTCCCCTTCCGTAAGTAATAGGGCAGCGAAGCACATGGCCAAGACGAGCATGGTCGAGCGCGAGAAGCGTCGCGCCGAAACCGCCAAGAAACACGCCGCGAAGCGAGCGAAGCTGAAAGAGGCGATCCGCAGTCCGCGTACGTCTCCAGAAGATCGCGCTGCTGCGCAGGTTGCGCTGCAGAAGATGCCGCGTGACGCGAGCCCGAGCCGCGGCCGTCGCCGCTGCGCCATCACGGGTCGTCCGCGTGGTGTGTACCGCAAGTTCGGACTCTCGCGGGTGAAGATCCGCGAGACCGTAAGCCGCGGCGAACTGCCCGGCGTGTCGAAGGCGAGCTGGTAGGAGCGCGCGCCATATGAGCATGACTGATCCCATTGCCGATCTGCTGACCCGCATCCGCAACGCACAACTCGCTCGCAAGAGCGAAGTGAGCGTCGGTTCGTCGCGTTTGAAGCAGGCGGTTCTCAAGGTGCTGAAGGACGAGGGCTACGTTGCGGATTTCCGCATCGCCTCGGACGGCGGCAAGAGCACGATCACCATCGCGCTCAAATATTTCGACGGACGTCCCGTCATCGATCGCCTCGAGCGCGTCTCGCGTCCCGGCCTGCGCATCTATCGCGGCAAGGACGAGTTGCCGAAGGTGTTGGGTGGCATGGGCACCGTGATCGTCTCGACCCCAAAAGGTGTCATGACGGACAAGCAGGCCCGCGCCATCGGTCAGGGTGGCGAAGTCCTCTGCATCGTCGCCTGAGGAATCGAACATGAGTCGTGTAGCAAAACAACCGGTCGAGCTGCCGCAGGGCGTCAGCGCCACGATCACTTCCGAAGCGGTCACGCTGAAGGGTGCGAAGGGGACGTTGTCCGTGCCGCTGAGTGGCGGTGTGACGGTCGTCCAAGCAGACAAGAGTCTCGAGGTGAAGTACGACGCGAGCAACCGCATGCAGGCGGGTGCGACGCGCGCGCATCTCGCCAATTCCGTGGTCGGCGTGTCGAAGGGTTACGAGCGCAAGCTCGAGCTCGTCGGCGTCGGTTACCGTGCGGCGGTGCAGGGCAAGGCCCTGAACCTCACCCTCGGTTTCTCGCACCCGGTGGTCGTCGACATGCCCGAGGGCATCACCGTCGAAGCGCCGAGCCAGACCGAAATCATCATCAAGGGCACTGACAAGCAGCGCGTGGGCCAGTTGGCCTCCGAGATCCGCAACCTGCGTCCCCCCGAGCCGTACAAGGGCAAGGGTGTTCGTTATGCAGGCGAGCAGATCACCCTCAAGGAAGGCAAGAAGAAGTAAGCGCGCGGAACGAGGATCGAGCAATGCAGATCACCAAAAAAGAGCGGCGTCAGCGCCGTGCCGTGCGAACCCGCGCGAAGATTCGCGAGTTGGGTCAGCCACGTCTCACCATTCATCGCACGCCGCGTCACATCTACGCGCAGGTGTTCGATTCGAGTGGCGCGAAAGTGCTGGTCGCGGCGTCCACTGTTCAAGACGCCGTGGCGAACGGCCTCACGAGCACCGGTAACGTCGACGCCGCGAAGGCTGTTGGCCGCGCGATCGCCGAGCGAGCGAAGGCTGCGGGCATCTCTCGCGTTGCGTTCGATCGAGCAGGTTTCATGTATCACGGTCGCGTGAAAGCGCTGGCCGAGGCCGCGCGTGAAGCGGGCCTAGAGTTTTAAGGCAGGACATCCCCTATGGCACGTGTCGAAAAATCCCAGGCCACCGACGAGTATCTCGAAAAGCTCGTCGCCGTGAACCGAACCTCCAAGACGGTCAAAGGCGGACGTCAGTTCGGCTTCACCGCACTCACCGTGGTGGGCGATGGCGCCGGCCGCGTGGGTTTCGGTTTCGGTAAGGCGCGCGAAGTTCCAGTCGCCATTTCGAAGGCGATGGCCGCTGCGCGTAAGAATATGGTCAATGTTTCGCTCCGTAACGAGACGCTGCACTACTCAGTGAAGGGCAGCCACGGCGCCACTCGCGTGCTGATGCAGCCGGCCTCGGATGGTACGGGTGTCATCGCTGGTGGCGGTATGCGCGCGGTGCTCGAGTGCGCAGGCGTTCGTAACGTGCTTGCCAAGAGTTACGGTTCGCGTAACGCGATCAACGTCGTACGTGCGACGGTCAAGGCGCTCGCCTCGGTGCGTTCGCCCGAAGACATCGCTGCGAAGCGCGGCAAGTCCCTCGAAGAGATCATGGGTTAATAGTCATGGCGACCAAGCAGCTGAAAGTCACTCTAAAGAAGAGCGTTCACGGCCAGCTCGCGAACATCGCGCAGTCGGTTCGCGGACTCGGTCTGCGCAAGCGGCACCAGACGGTCACCGTTGCGGACACACCGGCGATTCGTGGGCTGATCCGTACCGCGCGTCATCTGCTCGCGGTTCAAGGAGAGTAACGAGATGCGTATCAACACCATCAAGCCCGCCGCGGGTTCCAAGCGTAAGCCCCTACGCGTCGGTCGCGGTGCCTCAGCCGGTCAGGGCAAAACCTGCGGTCGTGGCGTCAAGGGACAGCGTGCGCGCAAGGGCGGTTATCATAAGGTTGGCTTCGAAGGCGGTCAGATGCCGCTGCAGCGTCGATTGCCCAAAGTGGGCTTTCGCTCTGCGATGAAGGCGACCCGTGCCGAAGTACGTCTCGATGAGCTCGCGAAGGTGAGTGCGGCCGTGATCGATCTCGCAGCCCTCAAGGCGGCGAACATCGTCCCGGTCTTCACGGAAGTCGCGAAGGTCGTTCTCTCGGGAGAGATCAAGAAGGCAGTCACGCTGAAGGGCGTGGGCGCGACGAAGGGAGCGAAGGCGGCGATCGAAGCGGCGGGTGGCCGCATCGAAGCCTGATCGATTCTCAACGTAGTTACAGTTTCAACAGGACCAATATTTAAGTGGCATCAGGTGTAGGCAATCCGGCAGCAACTCTCGCGGACGCAACGCGTTTCGGCGAGGTTCGTGTGCGCCTGCTGTTCCTGCTCGGCGCCCTGATCGTCTACCGCATCGGAACCTTCATCCCGGTTCCGGGTATCAATCCGGCCGAGGTCGCCCGTTTCTTTGAAGAAAACCAGGGCACCATCCTCGGCATCGTCAATATGTTCTCGGGCGGCGCCATGGAGCGCTTGTCGATCTTCGCGATGGGTGTGATGCCGTACATCTCGGCCTCGATCATCGTGCAGATGGCCTCGATGATCTATCCGCCTTGGGAGGAGTACCGCAAGGAAGGCGAGTCGGGGCGTCGCAAGATCACACAGATCACTCGTTACTTCACGGTCATCCTCGCTGTCTTCCAGTCGTTGGGCGCGGCGGTTGCGCTGCAGAACGGGGGCATGGTGATGGTGGGTGGCTGGGCGTTTCTCTTCATCGCGACCGTCACGATGACGACGGGTACGATGTTCTTGATGTGGCTCGGCGAACAGGTCACTGAGCGCGGCATCGGCAACGGTATCTCCATGATCATCCTTGCCGGCATCATCGCGGGACTGCCGAGCGCGGTGGGCCGCACGGTTGAGTCGGTCAACACCGGCGAAATGTCGGGCATCTTCGCGCTCGTCCTGATCGTGATGGTTCTGGGTGTGACGGCCTTCTGCGTCTATGTCGAGCGCTCGCAGCGTCGCATCGCTGTTCATTACGCCAAGCGTCAAGTCGGTCGTCGCGTGCTGGCGGGCCAGACGAGTCACTTGCCGTTCAAGCTCAACATGTCGGGTGTGATCCCGCCGATCTTCGCCTCGAGTCTGTTGCTCTTCCCGGCGACGATCGCGCAATTCTTTGGTACGGGTGAAGGCCGAGCCTCCGAGATCCTGCAAAACGTTGCTGCAGCGCTCGGTTACGGTCAGCCGCTGCATCTCGTGTTGTACGCCGCTCTCATCATCTTCTTCTGCTTCTTCTACACGGCGCTCGTGTTCAACGCGCGTGAGACCTCCGAGAATCTCAAGAAGTCGGGCGCCTTCATTCCGGGTATTCGTCCGGGTCAACAGACCGGCGAGTACATCGACAAAGTGCTCACACGGCTCACGCTCTGGGGCGCGCTCTATGTCGCCGGTGTCTGCCTCATTCCGGAACTCATGATTTCTGAGGGTGGAGTGCCGTTCGTATTCGGCGGTACCTCGCTGCTGATCGTCGTGGTGGTGGCCATGGACTTCATGGCTCAGCTGCAGGCGCATTTGATGTCCCACCAGTATCCGGGTCTGCTCAAGCAGGCCAATCTGATGGGCTATGGACGCGGCGGCGCGCCGCAGTGAACTAAAGGGTAAGGCTCATGAAAGTTCGTCCGTCAGTAAAAAAGATTTGTAAGGACTGCAAGATCGTGCGGCGACGTGGCGTCGTCTACGTGATCTGCAAAGATCCGCGGCACAAGCAGCGGCAGGGTTGAGAACCAAGGGTATTTAAGTAGAATGCCGCGCTTTTTGCGGCTTCGGGGCAGCAAACATGGCACGTATCGCCGGAATAAACATCCCGATGAACAAGCACGTGGTCATCGGCCTGACTCACATCTTCGGTGTGGGTAAGAGTCGTTCGCGCGCCGTCTGCGAAGCCGCAGGCGTCGATCCGACGACGAAGGTCAAAGACCTCACCGAGTCCGAGGTGAATGCGCTGCGCGCGCAGATCGCCAAGGGTCTCGTCGAGGGTGACCTGCGTCGCGAAGTCTCGATGAACATCAAACGTCTGATGGATCTTGGAACCTATCGTGGCATGCGCCACCGAAAGGGTCTGCCGGTCCGCGGTCAGCGCACGCGAACCAATGCGCGCACGCGCAAGGGTCCGCGCAAGCAGGCCGTCAAGCTCAACGCGCCCCCGGGCAAGGCTTGATCGTTTCAGCCCACACCAGCTAGCTCAGCAGGCACAAGCACATGGCAGAACAAAAGCAGCAACAGTCGAACGCCGCAGCGGGCGCGAAGAAGCCGAAGAAGGCACGCAAGAACGTGCTCGACGGTATCGCGCACATTCATGCTTCGTTCAACAACACGATCGTCACGATCACCGATCGTCAGGGCAACACGCTGTCCTGGGCGACTTCCGGTGGCTCGGGCTTCCGCGGTTCGCGCAAATCGACTCCTTTCGCCGCCCAGGTGGCTGCCGAGAAGGCGGGCACGGCCGCTCAGGAGCATGGTCTGCGCAATGTCGAGGTCCGCGTGGCGGGTCCCGGCCCGGGTCGCGAATCTGCCGTTCGCGCCCTCAACAATTGCGGCCTGAAGATCACCAGCATTTTCGACGTCACGCCGATTCCGCATAACGGCTGTCGTCCGCCCAAGAAGCGTCGCGTCTGACGCCGCGCCGCAAGAGGTATCAAAGATGGCCCGTTATATTGGTCCGAAGTGCAAACTCGCTCGCCGCGAAGGCACTGATCTGTTTTTGAAGAGTGGCGTCAAGCCGCTCGAATCCAAGTGCAAGCTCCAGGTGCCGCCGGGTGGCATCAAGGGTGAGCGCAAGGCGCGCCTGTCGGAATACGGCAGCCAGCTGCGCGAGAAGCAAAAGCTTCGTCGTATGTATGGCGTGCTCGAGCGTCAGTTCGCCAACTACTACACCGAGGCGGCTCGCCGCTCGGGTTCAACGGGTGAGAACCTGCTGAAGCTCCTCGAGTCGCGTCTCGATAACGTCGTATACCGCATGGGTTTCGCCGCCACGCGCTCCGAAGCACGTCAGCTCGTCAGCCACAAAGGCATCGAGGTCAACGGCGAAGTCGTGACGATTCCGTCGTACCAAATGCGTGCGGGCGATGTCGTGCAGATCCGCGAAAAGGCGCGCAAGCAGTTGCGCATCCAGAACGCGATGCAGATCGCGACGCAGGTCGGCCTCCCCGAGTGGGTCGAGGTCAACGACAAAGAAATGAAGGGCGTTTTCAAGCAGGTGCCGGCGCGGGACGAAATCCTGCCCGATATCAACGAAAACCTGGTCGTCGAGTTGTACTCGAAGTAATGCTCGGGACAGGAGAGAGGGTTTGAATATGCAAGGATCCGTTAGCGAATTCCTCAAGCCGCGTGTCGTCAAGGTGAGTCCCTTGGCGCCGCGTCAGGCGCGCGTCGTCATCGAGCCGTTCGAGCGAGGCTTCGGCCATACGCTCGGCAACGCACTGCGTCGTGTGCTGCTCTCGTCAATGCCCGGTGCTGCAATCACCGAAGCAGAGATCGAGGGTGTGCTTCACGAGTACACCAGCATCGAGGGTGTTCAGGAGGACGTCGTCGACATCCTTCTCAACCTCAAGCAGGTGGCAATTCGTATGCACAGCCGCGATTCGGCTGAGCTGCGCCTGTCCAAGAAGGGTCCGGGACCGGTCACCGCGGGTGACATCCAGACCGATCACGATGTCGAGGTGGTGAACCCCGAACTCGTCATCGCAAACCTGACCAAGGCGGGCGAGCTCAACATGGTGCTGCGCGTCGAGCGTGGACGTGGTTATCGTCCGGCTGCGCAGCGCGTCGCTTTCGACGAGGCGACTCGTCCCATCGGCCGCCTGCAGCTCGATGCGTCGTTCAGCCCGATCCGTCGCGTCACCTATTCGGTGGATGCGGCTCGTGTCGAGCAGCGCACCGATCTCGACAAGCTCATTCTCGACATCGAGACGAACGGAACGATCGACGCCGAAGAGGCGATTCGTCGTGCCGGCAGCATCCTCAAAGATCAGCTGTCCGTGTTCGTCGACCTGCAGGGTGAGGAGGAGGGCGCCGGCAAGTCTGAGGCTGCGCAGTTCGATCCAATCTTGTTGCGTCCGGTCGACGAGCTGGAGCTCACGGTTCGCAGCGCCAACTGTCTCAAGGCGGAGAACATCCATTACATCGGCGATCTCGTGCAGCGCACTGAAGTTGAGCTGCTGCGTACGCCGAATCTGGGTAAGAAGTCGCTCACCGAGATCAAGGAAGTGCTGCAGAGCCACGGCCTGATGCTCGGCATGCGTCTCGATGGCTGGCCGCCGTCGGGTCTGCGCCATGAGGAAGATCGCGGTAGCGGTTTGATGTGATCGAGGGTAGCCGGTTGACGGCTTCCCACGACTGATTCATCGAGGTTTTTTTATGCGTCATCGACTTTCAGGGCGGCAACTGTCGCGAAATGCTCCGCATCGCCATGCGCTGATGCGCAACATGAGCGTTGCGCTGTTGCGTTACGAGACAATCCGCACCACGTTGCCGAAGGCCAAGGAGCTGCGTCGAGTGGTCGAACCGCTCATCACGCTCGCCAAGACCGACAGCGAGGCGCGTCGCCGTTTGGCGTTCGCGCGTCTTCGCGACACCGCAGTCGTCGAAAAACTGTTTGGCGATCTGGGTCCGCGCTTCAAGGCTCGTGCCGGTGGCTACACGCGCATCCTTCGTATGATGCCGCGCGCTGGAGACTCCGCGCCGATGGCACTCATGCAGTTGGTGGATCAGGCCGCTGCACCTGCCGCGACGGATGACGCGACTGAGGGCAAGAGCACCAAGAAGAAGGCCAAGTCGAAGTCGGCTGCCAAGCCGCGCGCTCGCAAGGCCGCCGCCTGACCGTAAGACTCCGCTCTGCGGGATACCTCCCCGGCACTCCGGTGTTGCGGGGAGACCGCCAAGCCTGCTAATCATTGAAGACCGACGCCCATCCTGGACGTCGGTCTTCGTGTTTCTGGGAGGCGGTAATGAGCATTCTCAAAGAATTTCGTGAATTCGCGATGCGGGGTAACGTCATCGACCTCGCGGTGGGTGTCGTGATCGGTGCCGCATTCGGCAAGATCGTGTCCTCGTTGGTGGGCGATGTGATGATGCCCTTACTCGGCAAGGCAGCGGGCAGCGTATCGTTCGATCAGCTCGGGACCTCACTCGGCGTTGGGCCGGACGGAAGCGAAATCATCTTGAGGTGGGGCGCCCTCCTGCAGACCTTGTTCGACTTCACCATCATCGCCATGGCGCTATTTCTCGCGATCAAGGCGATCAACCGCCTCAATCGGCCAGAGCCTGCTCCCGCGGCCGTGGCTGCGCCGCCCCCGCGCAGCGAAGTGCTGCTCGAAGAAATCCGCGATCTGCTCAAACAGCGTTGATCAGGCGAGGCTGAAAGCCGCTCGTGTGAGGTTGTCGCAGCCGGATTCCGTGACCGCGAGATTGTCCTCGATTCGAATCCCGCCATAAGTCTTGAATGCCGCGACGCGAGACCAGTCGATGCGCGAGGCATGCGGCCCCGATTGCGCAGGGCCGAGCAGCGCCTCGATAAAGTAGAGGCCGGGCTCCATCGTCACGACGAACCCGGGTTCGAGTTTGCGGGTCAGGCGGAGTGCCGGATCACGTGGGGGCTTCGATATCGTGCCGCCTTCGGCATCGGCCATCGTTCCTCCTACATCGTGAACCTGCAGTCCGAGTAGGTGTCCGATACCATGTGGGAAAAAGAGCCGTGACGCCCCCGACTCGAGCGCTTCGCTTGCGCTGCAGCGCAGTACGCCGGATTCGCACAGCAACACGGTGATGCGCTCGACGGCGGCTGCATGAATGTCTCGCCAGTCCGTTCCCGGTTTCGTGAGCGCACAAAGACCGCGCTGCAATTCGTCCATTTTTGAGACGAGGACGGAGAACTCTCCGTCATCGGCGACGCTGGTGCGGGTGATGTCGCTGCCGTAGCCTGCGAAGCTCGCGCCCGCATCGATCAAGAGCGACCGATGCTTGGTGGGTTTATCGCGACGCAGCACTTGGTAGTGCAGCACGGACGCCGATTCGTTGAGCGCGACGATCGCGTTGTACGGTAACTCGTGCTCTCGCTGTCCGCAGGCTCCGACGAAGGCCTGATGGATCTCGTACTCCGTCCCGCCTGCTCGGAAGCACTGCTGTGCTGCCCGATGTCCTCGAGCGCCGATCCGGTTGGCCTCCGCGAGGCAGTCGATTTCATAGGGGGTCTTACGGGCTCGAGCGAAATCGAGGTGGCGGATGAGTTCGGGCGGGTTGATCGCCGCAAGACCCCAGGCCCCGAGTTCGGCCAGGGCGTCACCGATCCAGGCCGTCTTGGTGAGATTACGGGGCAGGGCGGCACGCGCCTCCTCTAAGGAGTGGGCCACGACGACATCGAACTGCTCTGTCCACCCTCCTTTCGGCAGCTCAGCGGGCTGGTACCAAAAGTCGGTTGCAGCATGGAACAGAAGCCGGGGGCGGCGGCCGGGCTGAAAATGCACCAAAGAGCCCGACGCCTCCGCTAAGGGGACCCACCACTTGAACGGCGGGTGGGCCTTGAAGGGGTAGTGCTGGTCATCTTGGAAGAGTCCGAGGGGTTCGCCCGATTGCAGGATGATCCCGTCAAAACCGCTGCGGGACAGTGCCTCGCTGGTCCGTCGGATCACCTCGGCGAGGTGGGCGGCATGGAGCGGGGTCAGGTCGTTTTGGAGCATGGGATCCTCAAGAAGACGGCTTTGCCCGGTCTTGGCGGGGGGCGGTTTCGGATTGTACGGCTCCAGACGGTCCTGAAGCAGGTGGTCCCGGCTACCCACCGGGCGAGGGGAAGGTCATTCCCACACCTGTAAAAAGCCTATACAATTCCCGCGCGATTTCGGTCGCCAGACAAACTAGCTAGGTTGTTTGTTTAACATCTGTCTCTTACTTTTTGGGGTAATTTCAAAATGAAGACGAAGCTCGCTCTTAGCGCCCTTCTGGCCGCGTTCGCTCTGACCGCTTGCGGTGGCAAGCCTGCTGAGGCTCCGGCCGAAGCTCCGGCTGCCGAGGCTCCGGCTGAGGCCGCCCCTGAGGCTGCTCCGGCTGACGCCGCTGCTCCTGCCGAGGCTGCTCCGGCTGACGCCGCTGCTGCTCCGGCCGAGGCCGCTCCGGCCGCTCAGTAATTTCCGTCAAGGAAATCACTGATCGGGAGCGTTAAGCTCCCAAACGAACCCGGGATGATGGCTCGCCATCTCCCGGGTTCTTTTTTTGTATCGTGCCTTGCTTTCATGCCTGTCGTACTTCGTGACGTCCGTCATTCCGCTCGCGGGCGCGACTGGTTCGCGCACGCCCAAACGCTTTGGCTTTCCGAGATGGGCGCGTCTGCCGACGATCTCGCGTCGGTCGTCTCTCGCGCCGCGGCGTTGTTGAGTGAATCGGATCGAGAGATTCTCTCGATCGAGCGGGATGATCAGTCTGTCGGATTCGTAGTGCTGCAACGTCAGGTGACTCGAGAATCCACGTCTCTTTATCTGCTTCTCGAGTTCTACGTCATCCCCGAGTACCGAGCGCTGGGCGTTGGTGCGGCCGCAGCGCGTCTGTTGTTCGATCGATTCGAGGGCCGCTGGGAGGTTCGCTCGCTTTCGAGCGACGCGCGTGCCATCGCATTTTGGAGACGAGTGACGAGTCGATACGCGCCGGGTGCTGTCGATGAGCGTCGAGAACGAGGTGAAGTCGTTCAGCGTTTTTTGAGTAAAGGGGCGAGATAGCGCCCGGTATGTGAGGCGGCGATGCGCGCGACCTCTTCAGGCGTGCCGATCGCGATGATCTCACCGCCCGCTGATCCACCCTCCGGACCGAGATCGATCAGCCAGTCCGCGGTCTTGATGACATCAAGATTGTGCTCGATGACGACGACGGTGTTCCCTTCGTCGCGCAATCGTTGCAGCACCCCGAGCAGTTGGGCAACGTCGTGGAAATGCAGACCCGTCGTCGGCTCGTCCAGCACGTATAACGTGCGACCCGTTGCGCGCTTGGCGAGTTCTCGCGCGAGCTTCACGCGCTGCGCCTCGCCGCCGGAGAGCGTGGTCGCGTTCTGACCGAGTCGCAAATAGCCCAAGCCCACATCGAGTAGCGTTTGTAACTTGGGCTGTACAGCTGGAATATTTTGAAAGAATCGACCCGCGTCCTCGATGGTCATCTCCAACACATCTTGGATACTTTTACCGCGATAAAGAATTTCCAACGTCTCGCGGTTGTAGCGTTTGCCGCGACAGACATCACAGGGCACGTACACATCCGGCAGGAAGTGCATTTCAACGCGCATTACGCCATCGCCCTGACAGGCCTCGCAGCGCCCCCCTTTGACATTGAAGCTGAAGCGACCCGCGTCGTAACCACGGCTGCGCGCTTCCGGCACTTGCGCGAACAGCTCGCGCAGACCCGTGAAGACGCCGGTGTAGGTTGCCGGGTTGGAGCGAGGCGTGCGACCGAGCGGACTTTGGTCGATGTCGATCACCCGATCGATATGTTCGAGCCCCTGTAAGGCTCGGCAGGGCGCCGCATCGTTCGGTCCGCCCCCGAGTTCGGCGATTGCACGGCGTAACAATGTGTCATTGATGAGTGTGCTTTTTCCGGAGCCTGAGACGCCGGTGACGCAAGTGAGTAGTCCGATCGGAATCTCCACGTCGAGATTCTTGAGGTTATTACCCGATGCGCCGAGCAGACGTAACACGCGCGACGACTGCCTGGGCGTCCGCATGGGCGGGACGGCAATGGTCAGCTTGCCCGACAAATAGCGGCCCGTCAGCGAGTCGGGGCTGCCGCGAACATCGGACGGCGTACCCTGCGCGACGATCATCCCACCGTGTACACCCGCGCCCGGCCCCAGGTCGATCACGTGATCCGCGGATAGGATGGCTTCTTCATCGTGTTCGACCACGATGACGGTGTTACCGAGATCGCGCAGACGATGTAGCGTCGCCAGAAGACGGGAATTGTCACGCTGATGCAAACCGATCGACGGTTCATCGAGGATGTACATCACGCCCGTGAGGCCTGAGCCGATCTGACTCGCAAGCCTGATTCGCTGTGCTTCGCCCCCCGAGAGCGAGTCCGCGCCGCGATCGAGCGTGAGATAGCCGAGGCCTACATCGACCAGAAAGCGCAATCGATCGAGTACTTCTCGAGCGACTTTCCCGGCGACCTCGCCGCGCCAGCCTGGAAGCTCCATCGTTTCAAAGAATCTCGCAGCGTCGTCGACCGGAAACCGAGCGATCTCGGGAAGTGACCGTCCCGCGACGAAGACATGGCGCGCCGTCTTGTTGAGGCGGCAGCCGCTGCAGTCTGGGCAGGGTCTCCATCCCTGATAGCGAGAGAGTTCTTCGCGTACCGCAGGCGAGTCTGTTTCCCGATAGCGCCTCTCTATGTTTCGCAGCATCCCCTCGAATGGATGTCTTCGCTTCGTGAGTCGACCTTTTGCAAGGGGATAAAGAAATTCGATTTCTTCTTCGCCGCTGCCGTACAGCAAGATGTTTCGGACTTTCTCCGGTAGTTCTTGCCATGGCTCTTCGATATCGAAACCGTAGTGCTGTGCGAGGGTGCTGATGAGCTGAAGATAGTGGGCGTTATGCCGATCCCAGCCGCGCACCGCACCGCCCGCGAGCGACAGATGCGGAAATGCGACGACACGCGTCGGATCAAAGAATTCTTGCTGCCCGAGTCCGTCACAGGATTCGCAGGCACCTGCAGGGCTATTGAAGCTGAACATCTTCGGTTCGAGCAGCGGTACGCCATAGCCGCATTTCGAGCAGGCATGGCGGTTCGAGAACAGCAGACTCGTCGCGGAACTGGCTTTCGCATCCACGGAGACATCCATGGGCTCGACGCGCACGGTGCCCTCGGAGAGTCGCAGCGCAGTCTCGAAGGATTCAGCGAGGCGTTGAGTGGCGTCAGGCCTGACGCGCAGTCGATCGACCACGGCCTCGATGTCGTGCTTGCGTCGCGGATCGAGTTTGGGAGCTTGCTCGAGTTCGACGACCGAACCATTGATCCGTGCGCGCACGAAGCCTTGCGATTGAAGATCACGTAACACCGTCTCGTGATCTCCCTTGCGTTGCTGCACGAGCGGCGCCAACACGAGAACCGCGGTGCCTTCGCCAAGACGCATCACCTGATCAACCATCTGGCTGACCGTCTGCGCTTCGAGTGCAATGTCGTGATCGGGGCAGCGTGGGAGTCCCGCGCGAGCGAACAACAACCTCAGGTAATCGTAAATTTCGGTGACCGTACCGACGGTCGATCGCGGGTTGTGAGAGGCTGCTTTCTGCTCGATGGCGATGGCCGGAGACAGGCCCTCAATGTGATCGACGTCGGGCTTGTCCATCATGGACAAGAACTGACGGGCGTAGGCCGACAGCGATTCGACATACCGCCGCTGGCCCTCGGCATACAGCGTGTCGAAAGCGAGAGACGACTTGCCCGACCCCGACAGCCCCGTCACCACGACCAACCGGTCCCGAGGGATGTCGAGATCGAGGTTGCGCAGATTGTGGGTGCGGGCGCCGCGTATCCGAATCGGTTGCATGGGCGGGCATTAATCAAGAAAAACAGCCGGTTAGTGTAACCCTGAGGGGGGCCCTCGAAAGGGGTTTCTAGGCCGGTCCGGGCGATTTTCGCGATGCAGTGGGGGCGGGGGGCGATTAGAATGAGCGCTCGTTTTCACCGCCCTTCGACCTCCCGCCCGCCCATCGCCCCGAAACACTTGGGGTCCTGGGAGTGTGCCGGTCCGAGGGGCCCGCTCAACGGAAGGGTTCAACATGGCGCGTGGCATCAACAAAGTCATCATCGTCGGCAACCTCGGGCAAGACCCGGACACCAAGGCCATGCCCTCGGGTATGACGGTCTGCAACCTCCGCATCGCCACCTCCGAGAGCTGGAAAGACAAACAGTCCGGCGAAATGAAAGAGCAGACCGAGTGGCACAGCGTCGCCATGTTCGGCCGTCTCGCCGAAATCGCCGGCGAATACCTGCGCAAGGGTTCGCAGGTCTACATCGAAGGCCGCCTTCGCACCCGCAAGTGGCAAGACAAAAACGGTAACGATCGCTACACCACCGAAATCGTCGCCAACGAAATGCAGATGCTCGGCGGCGGTCGCGGCATGGGTGGCGAGGGTCGTGCCTCCGGTGGTCGTGCATCGGGTGGCGAGTCCGATGGCGAGCCCGTTCGCAGCAGCACCGAAAAAGACGACTTCGACGACGATATTCCTTTCTGAGCCCCTCGCTCCGACCTCTGAACGCCTGACTCATGGACGATTCCAGACCTCCGACCGCGCGGTACTACATCAAGACCTACGGTTGTCAGATGAACGAGTACGACTCTGCCCGAATGGGCGACGTACTCGCAGCCAGTTCAGGCATGCAAGCTACGGATAACCCGGCAGAGGCCGACGTCCTGCTCGTCAACACCTGCTCAGTTCGCGAGAAAGCCGAGTCCAAAGTTTTTTCTTTGCTCGGCGAGTGGAAGCAAATCAAAGATTTGCGTCCGAACGTCATCATTGGCGTCGGAGGGTGTGTCGCAAGCCAAGAGGGAGATCAACTCGTCAAGGCGGCGCCTCAAGTCGATCTCGTCTTCGGTCCACAAACCGTGCATCGTTTACCGCAGATGATCTCCGAGCTGCGCCAGCAGGGGCGCGCGGTGGTCGATGTGAGCTTCCCTGAGATCGAAAAATTCGATCACCTTCCCGCGCCACGCGCGGAGGGTCCCACCGCTTTCGTTTCGATCATGGAAGGTTGCAGCAAGTACTGCAGCTTTTGTGTCGTACCGTACACGCGAGGCGACGAAATCAGTCGTCCGCTCGATTCCGTCATCGAAGAAGTCGCCAAGCTCGCAGCGCAAGGCGTTCGCGAAATCACGTTGCTGGGTCAAAACGTGAACGCGTATCGAGGGGCCATGTCCGACGGCGCGCTCGTCGATCTTGCGACCTTGCTTCATCACGTGGCGGCCATCGAGGGTGTCGAGCGCATCCGCTTCACCACGTCGCACCCGCTCGAGTTCGACGATAGTCTCATCGAGGCGTATGCCAGCATCCCTAAACTCGCCAATCATCTGCATCTCCCAGTGCAGTCGGGCTCCGATCGCGTCCTCGCCCTCATGAAGCGCGGGTATACGGCGCTCGAGTTCAAGGCAAGTATCCGTAAACTCCGTGAAGTGAGACCGACCATCTCCGTGACCTCCGACTTCATCGTCGGATTTCCGGGTGAGACTGATCGCGATTTCGAAGCCACGATGGCCCTCGTGCGCGATCTCAACATCGATCAATCCTTCAGCTTTCTCTACAGCCGTCGACCCGGGACGCCTGCTGCCTCGCTCCCCGACGATGTGCTGCACGAAGAAAAACAGGCGCGTCTCATGCGGCTGCAGGCGCTCCTCGAAGAGAATGCTCGTGCGCGCAGCGCATCGCTCGTCGGCTCAGTGCAGCGGCTGCTCATCGAGCGCCCCTCGCGTAAAGACGAGTCAGAACTTGCGGGCCGCACTGAAGACAATCGTTGGGTCAACTTTCCGGGGCCTTCCCGTCTCATCGGTTGTTTCGCCGATGTCGAGATCACCGAGGCACGGCCTCACTCGCTGCGCGGACGACTCGTTGCGGCCGAGCGCGCCCATGGCTGACTCTCCTTCCATCGGACTGCGCGAGTTCACGCTCGAGCCTCCCGATAACGAGCGACTCGCCAACCTCTGCGGCCCGCTCGACGAAAACCTGCGGCTCATCGAATCGCGACTCGGTGTCGAGGTGCGTCGTCGTGGCAGTGCATTCCGCATTCAAGGCGACAAAGCAACAGCCGCCGAGTCGTTACTGCGCGAGCTGTTCAGATTGAGTCGTACCGAGGACGTGACGCCTGAGACCGTCCATCTAGCACTTCGCGATCACGATGTGGTGCCTGCGCCAGGAAGTGTCCGTGGCGAGGCAGGTCATGCGTCAGGAGTCGCCGACGCCTCGAGCGCCGACGATCTTGACGATGCCGAGATGGGACTGCGTACCTTGCGAGGCACCATCCGAGCTCGGGGTCCCAATCAGCGTGAGTATCTGCGACGTATTCGCCGTAACGATCTCACCTTCGGAGTGGGCCCAGCGGGCACCGGAAAAACCTATCTCGCCGTCGCGTGTGCCGTTGAGGCGATGCAGTCTGACCGAGTGCGGCGTATCGTCCTCGTCCGTCCTGCCGTGGAAGCGGGCGAGCGTCTCGGTTTCTTGCCGGGCGATCTCACCCAGAAGGTCGATCCTTATCTTCGCCCGATGTACGACGCCCTCTACGAAATGATGGGCTTTGATCGAGTCGCCAAACTCATCGAGCGTAATGTCATCGAAGTGGCGCCGCTTGCGTTCATGCGCGGTCGGTCTCTCAACGACTCGTTCATCATTCTCGATGAGGCGCAGAACACCACCGTCGAGCAAATGAAGATGTTCCTCACTCGCATCGGATTCGGCTCTCGCGCCGTCGTGACGGGTGATGTGACACAAACCGACCTACCCGCAGGCAAACTCTCGGGCCTGCGCCATGTGCTCGAAGTACTACGGTCTGTGCAGGGGGTCGGCTTCCAGTTCTTCGAGGCGCGTGACGTCGTACGCCATCCGCTGGTGCAGCGTATCGTGCAGGCTTACGAGGCGCGCGAGGGAGACGGATCATGAGTCGCTCGAGTACCGAGTTGCTCGTCGAGGTTCGCAGTAATGTCCGTCGCGGCGTGCCGTCGAATCTCCGAATCTCGAGGTGGGCGCGCGCTGCGGCGGGTGCGAAAGGTCGGAACGCGGAGCTTGCGCTGCGTATCGTGGGTGCGGCCGAGGGCCGTCGTCTCAACCTACTTTGGCGCGGGCGCGATTATCCGACCAACGTGCTGTCGTTTCCAGCGCCCTCAGGTACTCGAGGAGGGCGGGCGTCTCGAGCGCTTGGCGACATCGTAATTTGTGCGCCGATCGTCGTGCGCGAGGCGCGTCAACAGGACAAACGTCTCGATCATCATTGGGCACATCTCGTTGTCCATGGTGTCCTGCACTTGCTGGGGCACGATCACGACAATGAACGCGAAGGGGAGCGCATGGAGCGCCGTGAGCGTCGTGTGCTGGCTGAGTTCGGCGTCCCCGATCCGTACCGAATTTCTTCCTCCATCTCGGAGTCTCGATGACTAATCCGCGTTACAGTTCGATGAGCTGGATGCGCAAGTTGGGTCGCGCCTTGTCCGGTGAGGCTGAAGATCGCGACGATCTAGTGCAGCTCATGCGGCAGGCGCTGTCTCGCGGCCTGATCGATGCAGACGCCTTGCAAATGCTCGAGGGCGTGCTCACGGTGTCCGACCTTCAAGTCCGCGACATCATGGTGCCGCGAGCGCAGATGGTCGCGGTTCACCGCGACGACTCGCCCGATAAGCTCTTGCCGGTCATCGTCGAGTCGGGGCACTCGCGTTTCCCAGTCATCGATGACGATCGAGACGATGTCGTCGGCATTTTGCTCGCCAAAGATGTTCTTCGTCTCTCTGCGATCGACCGCGAGACCGAGTTCGACATTCGCGAGTGCATGCGACCGGCGGTGGTGGTGCCCGAATCGAAACGCGTCAATGTGCTACTCAAAGAATTTCGTCGAAACCGAAACCATATGGCGATCGTCGTCGATGAGTATGGCGGTGTATCGGGTCTCGTGACCATCGAAGATGCGCTTGAGGAGATCGTGGGCGAGATCGATGACGAGTTCGATGTCGAGGATGATCAATACATCCGCAAAGAGTCCGAGCGCCAGTTCGTCGTGCGAGGCGGTACCCCGATCGCAGATTTCAACGAGTATTTCGGTACGACTCTCTCCGAGGAGGAGTTCGACACAGTAGCCGGTCTCGTTATGAAGCAGTTCGGGCGACTGCCACGGCGGAGCGAGACGATCATCATCAGCGATATCGAGTTCAGAGTCCTGCGCGCCGATCGTCGACGTGTCGACGCCTTCAAAGTCGTTCCGCCTGTCGACATTACGCCCATCGAAGAGCGGGGAGGCGGAGACTGAGCGACGCGACCGCCGTTCCCGAAACGCAGGATGTGGGTCCCGTGAATTCGCGTCCGACCGCTTGGCGGAACTCTGTTCTGGCGCTCGTAGTCGGTGCCGCGCTCTCGTTGGCGTTCGCACCTTTCGGATTTTGGCCCATCGCCATTCTCGCGCCGGCTGTGCTGTTTTGGTTGTGGGATGGCGTGTCTCCGCGACGTGCAGCCTCACTGGGTTTTGCCTTTGGTAGCGGCACGTTTGCTGCAGGCACCTATTGGCTCTACATCAGTATCAACGGCTTCGGTAAAGCGCCGGCGTGGCTCGCCCTTGCCTTGATGGTGGCGCTCGTGGCGCTGATGGCGCTCTACCCCGCATTGCTTGGCTATCTCGCCAACAGGTTCATGCCGAGTCGCGGAGCGGTGCGCTGGCTTGTCGGACTTCCGGCGGGGTGGACACTGCTCGAGTGGGTCCGTGGTTGGTTTTTGTCCGGTTTCGGTTGGCTCTCTCTCGGCTATTCGCAGACCGATTCCTGGCTCGCAGGGTGGGCGCCCGTCGGGGGCATCTATACGCTCTCTGGGTGGCTCGCGTTGATGGCCGGCGCGCTGGCGATGTGGCGTGTCGAGGGAACTCGCGCACTGCGGGTGGTTTTACCGGTCGTTGTCTTGCCATGGATCGCGGGCTTTTTGTTGATGCGCATCGAGTGGACTCAGGCGACGGGCGGTCCTGTAGATATTGCGATCGTGCAGGGCGCTATTCCGCAAGATCAAAAATGGCTTGCCGAAAATCGAGACGAAAGTCTTCGTCGATATCGTGATCTGACATTCTCCGCATTCGGCACGCCGCTCATTGTTTGGCCGGAGGCGGCGGCACCGGATCTGGCCAACAATCTGGTTCCGTACATCAATGATTTGGCGGATGCGGCACGTCAACGAAATTCAAGTTTGTTGCTGGGCCTCATTCGTGCGGAACCGGGAGAGCTCAACGATAAGGGGGAGCCGCGAGTCGACTACTTCAACTCGATTCTCTCTCTCGGCGACGATTTCGCGTGGTACGACAAGCATCACCTCGTGCCGTTTGGGGAATTCTTTCCCGTTCCCGAAGCAGTACGGCGTTGGATGCGTCTGATGAATCTTCCGTACTCCGATTTCTCCCGTGGCGCTGCGCATCAGCCGCCGCTGCAGATCGCGGGGCTCTCGCTGTCAGCCAGCATCTGCTACGAAGATGCGTATGCGAGTTCGCAAATCGTCTCGGCTCGCGAGTCGACAGCGCTCGTCAACGTGACGAACGATGCATGGTTCGGTCGCTCAACGGCCCGACATCAACATCTTCAGATCTCGCGTATGCGTGCGATCGAGGCGCAACGCTTTCTTATTCGCGCAGCGAACGATGGCATTTCCGCCGTGATCGGTCCGCGCGGCGAGTTTGTGGCGCGCGCGGCAGATTTTGAGGCGGTCGTATTGCGCGCGTCGATTACGCCCCGTAGCGGTGTGCCGCCTTATCTGCGATTCGGGAATCAACCCATCCTGTTTCTCGTCATCGTCGGATTGCTGGCTGCGCTGTGGATGGGGCGCCGCCGCCTCGTCAATCGCTGAACTTTCATCGCCCGTGAGTGTCTAGGAGTTTCGTGTCCATGCACTGGGTTCTAACTATGTCCCGACGTCCCTTCGTGCGCCGTACGCTCGCGGCTGCATTCGCCTTACTCGTCTTTACGGCCTGCCAGCCGAACAATTCCAACGCCGAAAGCGCCGCGTTGGCCACGCTCGCTCAGGCGCCTGCTGCAGGCGCCGCGGTAGCCCCTGCGCCAGGCGTCGTGTTGCCCGACTTCGCGTCGCTCGTGCAACAGCAGGGTCCTGCAGTCGTCAATGTTTCGACGAAGGGTAAGCGCATGCGTGCCGGTGTACCCGGTATGTCGCCAGACGATCCATTCTTCGAATTCTTCCGACGCTTTGGTGTGCCGGGGGCGCCGGGTGGTCGAGGGGGCGCGCCTGGCGAGGGCGATGATGAAGGCACGCGGCGTCCGGGCGGCGAGGGTTCGGGCTTCATCGTCAGCAACGACGGATACATCCTCACCAATGCGCACGTCGTAGACGAAGCCGAAGAAGTGACGGTGCGTCTCACCGATCGACGCGAGTTCACGGCGCGTATCGTTGGGCTCGATAAACCCACCGATGTCGCCGTACTCAAGATCGAAGCCAAAGATCTTCCCGTCGTGCGCATTGGCAATCCGGCCAAACTACGTCCGGGCGAATGGGTGTTGGCGATCGGTTCGCCGTTTGGCTTCGATAATTCCGCGACCGCTGGCATCGTGAGTGCGACCGCGCGAGGGTTGCCGGGCGGCGACTCGAACTACGTCAACTTCATCCAGACCGATGTGGCCGTGAATCCCGGCAATTCGGGGGGTCCGCTATTCAATCTCGCGGGTGAGGTCGTCGGTATCAATTCTCAAATCTATAGCCGCTCGGGTGGCTACATGGGAATTTCTTTTGCCATTCCCATCGACGTCGCCGTGAGTGTGCGTGATCAACTCATCGCCAAGGGTCGCGTCAGCCGCGGCAAGATCGGTGTCTCGATCCAGCAGGTCGATGCCACGCTTGCCGAAAGCTTCGGGCTCGATCGACCGCGTGGTGCGCTCGTGGGTGGCGTCGAAGAAGACGGCCCGGCCAGCAAGGCAGGCCTGCGTCAGGGCGACATCATCTTGTCGGCCAACGGTCGTGCGATCGAACGCTCCGAAGAGTTACCGACGATCATCGGCGCGATCCGTCCGGGTACCGAGGTCACACTCGAAGTCTGGCGTGACCGAGCGAAGCGTTCGATCAAAGTACGCGTCGCCGAACTCGAGCCCCCAGGCCCGACGGTTGCGGATACCGGCAAGCCTGAGCAGACGAGCTCCGCCGATCGACTGGGTCTCGTGGTTCGCGATGTGAGCCCCGAGGAGCGCAGTCGGGGAGGCTCGCGTGATCCGTCCCAGGATCAGCGCGGCGCGCGTGCCCCGCTGCCGGAGGGCGTGCTCGTGGTCCGCGCGCAAGGCGCAGCCCGCGATGCGGGCGTTCAGCGCGGCGACTTCGTCCTCAATGTAAATGGGCGTCCCGTGAAGACGGTCAAAGAGTTCCGTGAGGCCGTCGAGAAGGGCGGCAAGGCGGTGGCTTTGCTCGTGCAGCGCGGCAACTCCCAAATCTTCATCCCCGTTCGCGGGGAGTAAGTTCCCGGGCCTGACGCCGACTCCTCAGGCTTCCGTCCCGATCGCCCCAGCGCTGCAGCGCTGGGCGCGGTCGTGTACCATCGCCGCTCGCCGAATACGGCGGTTTCTCCCGATCAATCTGGCTACGGGCTTCCACATGGACGAGCGTTACGAGCCGGCCGCCGTCGAGCGGTCTGCGCAGCAATACTGGAACGAGGCGCGCAGTTTTGCCGCCACCGAAGATCCGTCCAAAGGAAAGTTCTACGGTCTATGCATGTTCCCGTACCCGTCGGGTCGGTTGCACATGGGCCACGTTCGCAACTATGCGATCGGCGACGTGTTGTCGCGCTTCGCGCGCATGCAGGGGCGTAATGTGCTTCAGCCCATGGGCTGGGACGCTTTCGGTTTGCCGGCAGAGAACGCTGCGATGGCCAACGGCGTTGCGCCAGCTAAATGGACGCGGGACAACATCTCGTACATGAAGAAGCAGTTGCAGGCGCTCGGCTTCGCCCTCGATTGGGAGCGCGAAGTGGCGACCTGCGACCCTTCGTACTACCGATGGAATCAGTGGCTCTTCTTGCGAATGCGCGAGAAGGGTATCGCGTACAAGAAAACAGGCGTGGTGAATTGGGATCCGGTTGATCAGACCGTACTCGCCAACGAGCAGGTCATCGACGGCCGCGGTTGGCGTACGGGCGCGCTCGTGGAGAAGCGCGAGATCCCCATGTACTACCTCAACATCACCGCCTACGCGGACGAGCTTCTGGGCGATTTGTCGACTCTCGGGGGTTGGCCCGAACGAGTCAAGGTCATGCAGGCGAACTGGATTGGTCGCAGCGAAGGCGCGGAGATTTCGTTCCCGCTGGCGGACGACGCGCGTTCGGCGCTGCGTACAGCGGGACAAGAGCTCAATGCGCTCAAAGTATTCACGACGCGTGCAGATACTCTTTATGGCGTGACCTTCATGGCGATTGCCGCAGAACATCTGCTTGCGCTCGCGGCTGGTGCTCGCAACCCTGAACTGCAGCAGTTCATCGATGAATGTCGTCGCGGAAGCACCATGGAAGCTGATGTCGCCACCATGGAGAAAAAAGGCCGTCGCACCGGGCTACATGTGTTGCATCCCTTCACCGGCAAGCCGGTCGAAGTATGGGTCGCCAACTATGTGCTCATGGGCTATGGCGAGGGCGCCGTGATGGGCGTCCCCGCCCACGATGAGCGTGACTTCGAATTCGCCTCAAAGAATGGCCTCGACATCGTCACGGTGGTACGCCCACACGACGGGTCATGGCAAAAGGTCGAAGCGCCGTGGCAGGCGTCTTACGGCGAATATGGCGTAACCGTCGACTCTGGCGAGTTCTCCGGACTCGAATCGAAGGCCGCCGTCACGGCGATCGCTGCCGCCCTCGAGAAAAAAGGCCTCGGTCGTAAGCGCGTGCAATTTCGCTTGCGCGATTGGGGCATTTCTCGCCAGCGTTATTGGGGCTGCCCGATCCCGCTCATTCATTGTGAGCACTGCGGCGAAGTACCGGTGCCCGAAGAGCAGTTGCCCGTGGTGCTGCCCGAGGATCTCATTCCGGATGGCAGCGGCAATCCGCTCGGCAAGACGCCGTCGTTTTGGAAGGTGAATTGCCCCGCATGCGGCCAGCCGGCGCGTCGCGAGACCGACACCATGGACACCTTCGTCGACTCGTCTTGGTACTTCCTGCGCTACGCATCGGCCGACAACGACAAGGCGATGGTCGATGAGCGAGTCAAATATTGGCTGCCGGTCGATCAATACATCGGTGGCATCGAGCACGCCATTTTGCATCTGCTCTACTCGCGATTCTGGACCAAGGTCATGCGTGATCTCGGTCTCGTGACGTTGGGCGAGCCGTTTGCGAATCTGCTCACGCAGGGCATGGTGCTGAACCACATCTACTCTCATCAGCCTGCAGAAGGTCGCCGCGCCTATTTCAACCCGCTCGATATCGACGAAGAAGAGCAGGATGGAATCAAACACTGGTATGTGACCCGTGCCGATGGATCTCGTCTCGAGGTGAACTACGACGGTCTCGGTACGATGTCGAAGTCGAAGAACAATGGCGTTGACCCGCAAAGTCTTGTCGAGAAGTACGGGGCCGATACGGCGCGCTTGTTCATGATGTTTGCGGCACCCCCCGAGCAGACGCTCGAATGGTCGGACGAAGGGGTGCAGGGCGCGTTCCGATTCATTCGTCGACTGTGGACGGCGGTTTACCAGCACGTCAGCGGTGGTGGTGCGGCGCCGGTCGACAAAGCCGCTTTGAATGCCGCGCAAAAGGATCTTCGTCGCGCGGCGCATCAAGCGCTCGTCAAAGTGACGGACGACATCGGACGTCGACGTACGTTCAACACTGCCATCGCCGCGGTGATGGAACTGCTGAATGCGGTCTCACGATTCGACGATCGCAGTCCACAGGGACGCGCGGTCGTACAGGAAGCGCTCGAGTTTGCCGTCATCGGACTCTCACCGATCGTCCCGCACGTCTGTCACGAGCTCTGGAAGGCGCTCGGACATCGTGAGGCGATCATCGACGTATCGTGGCCTGCTGCGGATCCTGAAGCCCTCAGCCAGGATTCGCTCACGCTCGTTGTGCAAGTCAACGGCAAACTGCGCGGACAGATTACGGTGGCCGTCGATGCCGATGAGACCACGATCCGATCCGCAGCGCTGGCGGATGAGGCCGTAAAGCGGTTCATCGGCGATGCGACGCCTAAGAAAATCGTGATCGTCCCTCGAAAGCTCGTCAACGTGGTGGTGTGATGCGATCCCCGATATTCGTTCTTGCGGCCTTGATGTCACTCGTCGCGGGTTGCGGATTTCACCTTCAGGGGACGTTACCCATTGCAGGCGGATTGCAGCGAATCACGCTACAGGTGACGGACGGTCAGAGCGATTTCGTGAATGCCATGCAACGTCACCTCCGTCATGCAGGGGTCGACGTCAATCCGGACAGCGAGACGGTGCTTGTGATCGAGCGCGACGAGTTACTCGAGCGCGTGGCATCGGTATCGGCGCGCAATCTGCCGCGGGAATACGAGTTGACCTACGCCGTTCGGTTCACGGTGAGGGCGCGTGGCGAGGTTCGAATCTCAAGCGAAGAAGTTCTCGTCACTCGCGACTTCAGTTTCGATGAAAGACTTGCGCTCGCCAAGGAACGAGAGCGCGAGCAACTGCGCGAGACGTTGGCCGAGGAAGCGGCGGGTATCGTGTTGCAACGGCTGTCGAGCTTGCGCTGAGCGCGCAGCAGCGTCTGTGAGAGCGATCGACGCCTCGTTGCATGCCGCACTCGTGGCGCTGCTGAAGCCTTACAAGCTCGTGATCGAGCTCATCGAAGAGGGCGCCACGATCCCTGGGTCGTATTGGGGCGAGCGCGAGGCCGGCCTCATCGGATCCACGCTGTTCATTCGTCCCGATACGCCGCTGCACTCGGCGTTACACGAGGCCGCGCATTTCGTCTGTATGGATGAAGCGCGACGCACGGGCCTCGATCGTGATGCCGGCGGCGATGTATCCGAAGAGAACGCCGTCTGCTATCTGCAGATTCTTTGGGGCGATTGTCTACCCGGCGTCGGGGCCGACACCATCATGACTGACATGGACGAATGGGGCTATACGTTCAGGTTGGGATCTGCGGCGCGCTGGTTCCGCGAAGATGCAGACGATGCACGCCAATGGTTGCAGACCCGTGGTCTGCTCGACCAACGCGGCGCGTTACGGTTCGGTCAGCGCGTGGCGTAGCGGTCGGTGGCCGCAACGAGCTCGCTCAAGATGCCGGGCTCGAACGCTGAGTGACCGGCATCGGCGACGATGCGCAGGTCGGCTTCGGGCCACGCTCGGTGGAGGTCCCAGGCACTTTTCATGGGACAAACCACGTCGTACCGACCCTGCACGATCGTGCAGGGCAGATGACGGATCTTCGGGACGTCATCGAGTAACTGTGACGGGGTGCGCAGGAACCCGCCATGGATGAAATAGTGACACTCGATGCGGGCGAAGGCATCGGCCACTTCGTCCTCTGCGAACTTGGCGACGTAGTCGGGGTTGAGCCGCAGGAAACTCGTGGCGCCCTCCCAAACAGACCACGCGCGTGCAGCCTCGCGACGAACCCCGGGGTCCTCGCTCGTCAAGCGACGATAGTAGGCCTGCATCATTTCGCCCCGCTCGGCGGGCGGAATCGGTTTGACGAATTCTTCGTAGAGGTCGGGGTAGAGCGCGCCGGTGCCGTCCGATGTTTCATAGAACCAGCGAAACTCCCACGGCCGAACCAGGAAGATGCCGCGCAGCACGAGTTCGGTGACGCGCTCGGGATGACGCTGAGCGTAGGCGAGCGCGAGGGTCGAGCCCCATGAGCCGCCGAATACCTGCCAGCTGTTGATACCGAGATGTTCTCTTAGTCGCTCGATATCGGAGACGAGATGCCAGGTGGTGTTGTCGACGAGGCTCGCATAGGGCCGACTCTTGCCGCAGCCGCGTTGATCAAAGAGCACGATGCGATAGCGAGCCGGATCAAAGAAACGTCGCATGCGGGCATCGGTGCCGCCGCCGGGGCCACCGTGCAAGAAGACGACGGGCTTACCCGTCGGGTTGCCGCTTTCTTCCCAGTAGATCTCGTGCGGGTCGGATACGCGCAGCCAGCCGCTGCGATAGGTATCGATGGCGGGGTAGAGTTCGCGAAGCATGGAGACTCTTTCTGGTGAGTGCTGCGTGAGAGAGCGTGAAGCGGATATCGGTGCGACTGATTAAGTGCGGCTGATCATGGGGCCAAGTGGCGTGCCGCCGACCAAATGAACGTGGAGGTGATAGACCTCCTGGCCGCCATCGCCGTTGCAGTTGATGATCAGGCGATAACCGCTTTCGGCGATGCCCTCTCGTTTGGCGAGATCACGAGCCACCGTGAACATATGACCGATCAAGGCTTCATCGCTGTCGGCGATATCGTTTGCCGTAGGAATGGGTTTGTTCGGTACGACCAGAATGTGAACCGGCGCTCGCGGATGAATATCGCGGAATGCCGTGACTCGATCGTCTTGATGGACGATGTCGCCCGGAATTTGTTTCGCGATGATTTTTTCGAAGAGCGTGGGCATGGCGTCAGTATTTATAGACCTCGACCTTCGAGCCGTCGAGCTGATAAGCCGACGCACCGAGGCGAGTGGTCTTGTTGGTCGTTTTCATGCGGCCGGTGATCCAGTACGCCTCGTAGATCGAGTCGAGTGCCACGCCCTTGCTCATACGCACATAGACAATCTGGTTGGGCGGCGGAGGCGGCACGTGGATACAGGCGCCGAAGTAAGGGACGAGAAAGAACTCGGAGACGAGCCCGTCTTTGCCGATATCGAGCGGCACGATGAACCCCGGTATTTTGATGTTCGTGCCGTCGAGCGCCTTGTTGACGGAGAAATCCATCACCTGTTGGGCCGCCAGACTGCCCTCGCCGAGATAATCGTGGACCGCAGGGGGCGGCCCTGCGGCGAAACGTGAACGGGCATCTGGAGGCAGAAGCTCATCCCAATCGATTTCTCGCGCGACGCCGGCCGGAGTCGCCGGCTTCTTGGCTCGTTCAGGGACAGCGGTGCCCACGGCGGGCGGGGTGATGCCCTGCGCTTCGCCGTGGCTGCCGAGCAGCAGAGCCGATACAAGAAGGGTCAGAACAATCTTTGACTGGGTCATGTGAGCCTTGGAGGGGTCGTTTTACACGCGGATGGTCAACCCGTCGCTCAGGGTATTTCGATAGGCGCGCCACGCGGGCAACGCACCCATCAGCAATCCCGCACCGATGATGATACCGAGGATGGCCAAATCGTAGCCCGTCAGACCGCCCGGATCGAGAAAGATTCCGAACCGCCTCTCGAGTAGAGGCTTGGCCGCGAAGATCAGTCCGTAACAGACCCCGACGCCCGCGGCGACGCCGGCCGTCGCGAGCATGCCGGCCTCAGCGATGAGTAAGGTGAACACGTGTCGGGGTCTTGCGCCCACCGATCGTAGGATGGCCATTTCGCGTCGTCGTTCGTTGAGACTCGTGAGGATCGCCGTGAGCATGCCGAGGAGACCGGCCAGTACGACGAAGGCGGCGACGATCATGAGGGCGGTATCGGCGATCCCAACGAGGTTCCAGAGTTGGCTGAGCGCCACGCCCGGGATGATGGCGAGCAGGGGCTCTTGCCGATACTCATTGATGGCCCGTTGCATGGTGAAGGTCATCACCTTGCTCTCCATGCCCACCATGAACGCGGTGATGGACTGAGGCGTGAGGTCCATCGCTCTCGCCTGATCGGCATCCACTTGACCGCCCGGCAGGGCCTGTATACCGCTTTGCCAATCGACGTGGATCGCGGTGATGGCCTCGAGGCTCACGTGTACGGTTCGGTCGATGGGGGTGCCGGTACGCTCGAGGACGCCGACCACGGTGAACGGTTTGTCGTCGTGCTCGGCGAAGCTGACGTTACCGAGTCCGTGCGCGACGATGATTTTTGATCCGACCGAGTAGCCGAGCTGTTTCGCGACTTCGGCGCCGACCACGGCATCGTACAGATCTTCGAAAGGCTTGCCTGCGGCGAACCGCATTTCGCGATCGCCGGCGAATCGGTAATGTTTGAAGTAATCCCCGTTGGTGCCCATCACGCGAAAGCCGCGATGCGAGTCACCGAGCGAAATGGGGATCGTCCAAGCGACATCGGGGTGCCGAGCAATTTTTTGATAGCTCTCCCAGCTCACATTGGCCGTGGCATCGCCGACGCGAAACACAGAGTAGAGCAGAAGATTGAGTTGCCCTGAGCGCGCACCGACGATCAGGTCGACGCCCGAGACGGTGTTGGCGAATCCATCTCGCGCCGCCGAGCGCATTTTTTCGACGCCGAGTAATAGCGCGACGCTGATGGCGATGGCGCTGATGGTCAGTAAGGCCGTGGTTCGACGATTGCGCAGAGACCTTACGGCAAGACGTAATGTTTTCATGCGCGATTAATCTCCCGTAGCGAGAGAGTGCGATCGAAAAGGGGTCCCAACGACGTATCGTGACTCACGAAGAGCAGGGCGGTGTCCTGTGCTTGGCATTCATTCATGAGCAAGCGGAGGAAGTCTTCCCGCGCATCGTGATCGAGGGACGAGGTTGGCTCGTCCGCGACGATGATGCCCGGACGACCCAATAGCGCACGCGCCGCCGCGACGCGTTGCTGCTGACCAATCGACAGCTCGGTGACGGGACGGTTGAGATAGTCCGGCGATCCGAGACCGAGCGTCGCGAGCAAGCGGCGGCCCTCTGCGGCGAGATCGCCTCCCGGGATGCGTGCCGCGCGAGCCGGTGAAAACTGGGCTGGCAGCAGTACGTTTTCGAGAACGCCGAGGTAGGGGATGAGATTGAACATCTGGAAGATGAATCCGATGTGCTCACCTCTGAAGCGATCGCGCTCACCTGCCGAGAGCGCGGTGATGTCGGTTCGGAGCAGACACACGCGTCCACGCGCCGGATTGAGGACACCGCCGAGGAGCCCGAGCAAGGTGCTTTTCCCGCTGCCGCTTGGGCCGCGCAAGAAGACGCGCTCGCCGCAGGCGACTGAGAAATGGGCGATATCGATGACCGGCGGCTCGCCGGGCCAAGCGTAGAGCAGGTTCGTCGCTTCGATGGCGACCGAATTCGAGGATGGCGGTGAGCTCACCGCGTTACTTTAACGAAACCCGCAGGCTCCCGGGAGCGAGTGTGTCTTGCCGCTGCATCGTGGCACTGATCACATTGACCTCAGCCTTCTCGACATCTTTGAGACGACGTAGTGCCCAGAGCTCGACCCACTCGAGCGCCGCCGGGTTATCGCAACGGAAGGCATAACGGGGTCGGTAGTCGGCATGTCCGCGACCGAGCTTGGGCGCTTCGTAGCTCACGGACTGCAGACGACAACCGGCGGCACGCGGGACGCCGGCGATATCGCGGCCAGCCGAGAGCCACGCATCGACTGAGGCGACGGCTTGGCGCTCGTCGTCGTTGCGGGGGGACTTCTCGAACCCGAGCACGTTAATGGCCGGCGCGTCGATCTCGAGCGAGAGCACATTACCCTCCACCGCGACGTTGAATGTCACGGCGCCGTGGACGTGCTTATCTTTCCCGAAGGCCTCGACCGAGGGAATGACAAGAGCCAGCGCGAGGCAAGGTAAGGCGACTCTTTGAAAACGGCTGGGCATGGCGGTGAGCTCCTAAAACTTCAACTGTAATCCGATCGCCAGATGACGAGCGGCCAGGGGCGCGACCTCTTTGAGTGGCGATGCGTGACGGCGCATCTCTTCATCCAGAAGATTGACGCCCCGGGCGAACCACAGCATATCGGTTGTCCCCGCGCGCAGGCGATAGGTCACTTCTGCGTTCACGGCGGTGAAGCCTGCCGTACGAGTTTCACCTTCCGCCACCTCATCCTGCGCATCGTGGTAAAGGGTCTCGAAGGCGAGGCGGAGCGGACCCGTGGCGTACCCAAGTTCGAGACCCAGCCGTCGGGGCGGAATTTGCGGTAACGGATCACCTGCGGAATCCCGTGCGCGGACGTAATCACCGAACACGCGTACTCCGATCTTGCCGTCGGCGACCTGAAGAAGCGCGTCGTGACGCCAATCGAACTCGGCCCCGGTGAATCGGGCATCGACCCCAGTGAAGCGTATGACAGGCAAATCGTCTTCGATCGAGCCTTCTGGGATCGCTGCGATGAACTCATCGTAGTCCGAGACGAAGGCGTTCATCTGCAGGGACCAGCCGGACTCCGTTCGGTACTGAAGGCCGAGATCCGCCGTCGCGCCTCGCTCGATACCCAGAGTCTCATCGCCGATCTCGAAACGTTGAACGGCGAGATGGGGGCCGAAGGCGAAGAGTTCGGTCGCGGTGGGGTGGCGCGCAGTCGAGGTGAGTTGCAGCGTGACTGCCCACGGATCGCTCAGGCGCCATCGCGCGCCGATCGATCCGCTGAGTGCCTCGTCGCCATAGTCGCCGCCGTCGAGATCGATATCCTGTTTCTCAATACGCAGACCGCCCTCGAGCGTCAGGACGCCGAAGCTCGTTTCACCAAACGCATACGCGCCGAGATGACGGGTGCGCGAGGCGGGTAGGAATGCTTCGTCTCCTTCGGCATCAAAATCGAGCTCGCGCCACTGCAACCCGATCGACCAGTGGCCGTCTCGGTCAGCGCTCACGCGCAGTTCTTTGCCGTCCTGAGCGTAGAACGTACCGATCTCATCGCCCTCGAGCTCGGCGTGTTCGTAGTCGTTACGTGCGGCGCGAAGTCTCACCGCATCGACGGGTCCGTCGAGGCGCCATTCGCCTGCGAAATCGATTCGTCGCTGATCGAGCCAGAGTCGAATCTCCTCATCCTCGTGCTCGTCCTCATGATCTTCATCGTGGTGATGATGGCCATGACCTGGCAGGCCGTAGTTGCTCCGTAGGCCACTCAAAGAAATGGCGAAAGACGACTGCTCGCCGATCCAGCTCAGACCGGCGCTACCGCCGCGAGTTTCACCATTGGAGTTTTCGAGACGACCATCGGGGATACGCAAGTCGTCAGCCTCGAAATGATGGAGATCTCCGAAAAACTGGATGCGCTCTCCGGCGTGGCCGCCGACGCGGGCGGCGACTCCGCGCTCGTTCGCAGCGGTATCGCCCCGCATTTCCACCGTACCGGCGAACGGAGATTCGTATCGCGACAGCGCGAGGCGAGGCGTGATGACATTGACTGCGCCTGCTGCGGCGGCCGAACCGAAGAGCAGTGCGGCAGGTCCTCGTACGATCTCGATACGATCGGCCAGCATGGGTTCGAGCCCCACGGCGTGATCGTCCGACAGTGCGGCGACATCGAGCGTATCCGCACCATCCTGATAGGTCTGCACACGTAGACCGCCTTGGCCTCGAATGAGGGGACGGCTCGCGATCGGTCCGAACGCGGTGGCCGACACGCCCGGCTGATCGGCGAGCGTTTCGCCGAGGCTGCTCTCCCGGCGGGTCACGAGCGTTTCGCCGGCCAGCACCGATACCGGCTGGGCGGTCTCGAACGCCTTTTTTCGAAGCGGGGTGGCCGTGATGACGACTTCTTCAAGTCGTTCTTCAAGGTCCGCGACGGTGATTCCCGTTTGGCTAAGGGCCGGGGTAGTCACGGTGGCGGCTACGACGAGCACAGACAGGGGTGTTTTCATGGGTACAGTATGTAATTAAGTTACGGTACTGATACTTTATAACATTCAAATCAGGGTGACCAGACCCCGACGGCCAGTCGCGTGTCGCGGATAATCGGGGGCATCCATGAAGCTCAGCCTCGACAACCTCGCGGTGCACTTGAAGCAGGCGGTTCAGCGCAGCCAGCTCGCGCCCGCGTATCTCGTGTCGGGCGATGAGGATCTGCTCGTCGGGGAGGCGTGTGATGCGATTCGCGCGGCGGCGCGGGCAGCCGGCTTCGTCGAGCGTGAAACGCACTTTCCGGAGCGCAGTAGCGACTGGACGGACATCGTCGCGTCGCTGTCGTCGATGTCCCTGTTCGGTGATCGTCGAATCGTCGAAATTCGTTTTTCGGGTAAGGCGGGAAAGGAAGGGGGCGCGGCGCTTCAAGAAATGCTCGAGAGTGCAGGTGCCGAGACCTTATTGCTCGTGATGACGCCTCGCCTCGATTACGCCGCGCAAAACACGGCCTGGGTCAAGGCCATCGAGTCTAAGGCTGCATGGTTGCCGATCTGGGAAATCGGTCCGCGTCAGCTCGAGTCGTGGCTGTCGCAGCGACTTCGCGCCGCGGGTCTTGAGCCGACGACGGATGCGGTCGCCTTGCTCGCGTCGAGAGTCGAAGGCAATTTACTCGCAGCGAAACAGGAAATCGAAAAACTCAAGTTGCTGGTGCCTGCGGGACGACTCGACGCAACGGCCGTACTCGCGGCGGTGACTTCAAGTGCACGTTACGATGTGTTCGGTTTGGGCGAGGCGGTGGTATCGGGCGATGCGTCTCGTGCCCTGCGCATTCTGTCCGGGCTGCGAGGCGAAGGCACTGAGCCTACGCTCGTACTCTGGTCGATCACGCGTGAACTGCGCAATCTTTGGGCTTTGCGCCGCGGTGATGACCCCTCGCGCCGTCCCGGGCCGCGACCCTCGCCCGCGCAGCTTGCCGCGCTCGAGCGAGCGCGGCCTCGTGCAGCGCGTATGCCTTTCGCTCGTCTCGCCTCGCGCGCACTCCGTGCAGATCGCATGATCAAAGGGCGTCTTGCAGGAGACCCGTGGGATGAACTCACGCTGCTCTGCGCAGAGTGTTGCGGGCTCCGCCCGATCAAATGAGCGGTATGAGCGCTACATCTTTCGGACCCCTCGGTATCTTTGGTGGAACCTTCGATCCGATCCATGTCGGTCACCTGCGTACGGGCTACGAGTTGATGCATGCGTTACAACTCGCCGAGGTTCGTTGGATACCGGTGGGTAATCCGGGTCATCGTGATCCGCCGCTCGCCTCAGCGTCGTTACGTCTCGAGATGGTGCGCGTGGCGATCGCCGGCCAACCGGGATTCGTTCTCGATGATCGTGAGATCCGTCGCAGCGGCGTGAGCCGCACCATCGATACGCTCTGCGAGTTACGCGAGGAATGCCCGGGACGATCTATCAGCGTATTGCTCGGTATGGATGCGTTTGCAGGGTTCATGCAGTGGCATCGCTGGTCCGAGATCTTCGATTACGCGCATCTCGTGGTCGCGCATCGGCCCGGTTGGCCGCCGCCGACGGACGGGCCGCTTGCAGCGTTACTGGCCGAGCGAGCATTAGCAGAAGTCGATACGTTGCGCTCCGCACCGTGTGGTGGGATTCACGTGCGCAAGGTCACGCCACTCGAGGTGTCCTCCACCGACCTGCGTGAACTTCTCGTCGCAGGCGATGATCCGAGATTTTTGGTTCCGGATCCCGTCCGAACCATCATCATCGAATCAGGATGTTATGCTCGCACGCATGAATAAACCTCGCTCGTCCGCCCGCAAGCCCGCGAAGAAATCTCCCGTCCGAAAAGCCGTCAAACCCCGCAAGACCGCCACCATCGCCTCGGCCGTCTCAGCGGGCCGCAAGCCGCGATCCTTGCCTCCTGCACTACGCATTGTCGAAGCTGCGTTGTCAGACATGAAAGCCGTCGACGTACGGATACTCGATGTGCGAGGAATGAGCGACGTGGCTGATTTCATGGTGATCGCGAGCGGCACCTCCGATCGTCACTTGCGCTCGATCGCTGATCGAGTCGTTCAGATGGCCAAGGCGTCGGGCCAGCGTCCTCTCGGTGTCGAGGGTGAGCAGCAGGGTGAGTGGGTACTCGTCGATCTGCCAGATGTCATGGTGCATGTCATGCTGCCTCGGACTCGAGAGTTCTATCAGCTCGAGCATCTCTGGGAGCCGCGTACGTCCGTGCCTCGCAGTTCGAGTAACAGTGGTAAGCGGGCGTCCCCGGCTCGCGGCTAAACCTTCGATCTTCGAAAGGCAGGTGCGTTGATGCGTCTGCGAATTATCACAGTCGGTTCGCGTCAGCCCTCATGGGTCGATGAGGCGGTTGCCGATTATCTCAAGCGATTTCGCACGCCATGGCGCGTCGAACTCGTAGAGCTCGAGGCGGTTCCGCGTACGGGCGGACGTTCTGCAGACGCGGCGCTCGAGCGCGAGGGCGAACGCGTACTCACAGCGCTGCGCGAGCGGGAGAGAGTGATTCTCCTCGATGAAACGGGAAAATCTTTGAGTACACGTGAACTCGCCTCGCGACTCGAGACTCTTGCCTCATCGTCGCCCGATCTTGCGCTGCTCATCGGAGGTGCGGATGGGCATGCGCCTTCTGTCCGAGTACGAGCCGCCGAGAGTTGGTCGCTCTCGAAGATGACATTGCCGCACGGACTCGCCCGCGTGATGCTGATCGAGCAGCTCTACCGGGCGTTCTCCCTCTCGCAGGGCCACCCTTACCATCGCGATTGACGTCGGCGCATGACTCACCACGCTTCCATTTGTTTGGCCTCGGCATCACCCCGTCGCTGCGAGTTGTTGCGACAAATCGGCGTCACGTACATCGTGCAGCCTGCCGATCTCAACGAAGACGAGCGGGCGGGCGAGACGCCGGATGTTTATGTTGAGCGTCTGGCGCGAGCGAAGGCGGAGTGGGTGTGGCGCAGGAGACGTGACGCCGGCCTTGAAGCGTTGCCCGTGCTCGGTGCCGACACAACCGTCACCGTAGACAGCCTCGTGCTCGGCAAGCCCGCCGACGAAGCGGCGATGCTCGCCACCTTCGCCCGGCTGTCGGGGCGCGAACACGAGGTGCTCTCAGCGGTGGCGCTCGTGTCTGCTCAGGGCACGAGTTCGCGTCTGTCCCGCACGCGTGTGCGATGCCG
Source organism: Gammaproteobacteria bacterium (assembly GCA_016874235.1). GTDB lineage: Bacteria > Pseudomonadota > Gammaproteobacteria > Steroidobacterales > Steroidobacteraceae > UBA964. The sequence goes on along the minus strand of VGUJ01000004.1, from coordinate 76,242 downwards.
GGTCGTGACGCCCGAGGAGGTCAAAAGATACTGGGCGACCGGAGAGCCCTGCGATAAGGCGGGCGGATACGCCATCCAGGGCTACGGCGCGGTCTTCATCGAGCACATCGCCGGGAGCTATTCGGGGGTCATGGGCTTGCCACTCGCCGAAACCGCCGAATTGCTCGTCGCAGCGGGCGTGTCGGTGTGGCACCCTGAGGCATGAGCGCCGAAATCCTTATCAACGTCGCACCACGCGAGACTCGAGCTGCTTTGCTCGAAGGAGGCGTGCTGCAAGAGGTTTTCGTCGAGCGCGCGAGTCGTCGCGGCCTCGTCGGCAATATCTACAAGGGTCGAATTACGCGAGTCCTGCCCGGAATGCAGGCGGCGTTCATCGAGGTGGGCCTCGCACGCAGTGCGTTCCTGCATGTCAACGATATCGTCAGCACCGACGCGCGTTTCGATGCGCAGAGCGTCGCCGCGGCGGGGGTGTCGGGGGGTCCGTCGGGCTTGCCGTCGCCATCTCCCGAAAAGTTGGTCGATATCCGTCGATTGATCAACCCGGGCGACGACATCGTCGTGCAGGTCGTCAAAGATCCTATGGGAGCCAAGGGTGCTCGTCTCACGACGTTTATTTCTTTGCCCTCGCGCTATCTTGTCTTTATGCCGCGCGGCCGAGGGATCGGTATCTCCTCGCGCATCGAAGACGAGGCTGAGCGACAGCGGCTGCGCGAGGTGATGCAGGCGTTGGTGGGCGAGGGTCACTCCGGGGGTTACATCGTCCGAACGGCCGCCGAGGGTGTCGACGTGTCTTTGCTTTCGGCCGATTTCGGCTACCTCGGCAGACTGTGGTCGCATGTTCAGGAGCGAGGGCTACGCGCCTCGCCCGGTGAGCTCGTGCACGAAGACCTGCCGTTGGCGCTGCGCGTGTTGCGCGATGAGCTCGGTCGGGGCGTCGAGCGGGTGCTCGTCGACGATGCAGACGAACTCGCGCGGATGCGGCAGTTCGTTCAAGACTTTATCCCGACTCATGCGTTGCGTCTCGAGGCGCACGGTGGACCGCGGCCGATCTTCGATCTGCATGGTGTGGAAGAGGAAATCAATCGTGCGCTCGAGCGAAAAGTCGCGTTGAAATCTGGAGGGTATCTCGTCATCGATCAGACCGAATCGATGACGACCATCGACATCAACACGGGTGGCTTCGTTGGCCATCGCAATCTCGAAGATACGATCTTTCGTACGAATCTCGAAGCCGCGGTGGCGATCGCGCGGCAGCTGAGACTGCGTAATCTCGGCGGTATCATCATCATCGACTTCATCGATATGCTCGACGAATCGCATCGTAGCCAGGTACTCGCCGCGCTCGAGCAAGCCCTGGTGGCCGACCACGCGCAGACCCAGGTTGCGCCGATTTCGCCACTCGGACTCGTCGAGATGACGCGTAAGCGTACCCGAGAGAGTCTTGAGCATGTGCTCTGCGAGAGTTGCCCGACCTGCGAGGGTCGAGGCTCGATTCGTTCAGTCGAAACGGTATGCCAGGATATTTTCCGTGAGTTGCTGCGACAGGCACGACAGTTCGGCAGTCGCGAACTTCTGGTGCTCGCGCACCAGGACGTTGTCGAGCGTCTGCTCGGAGACGAATCCACGGTTCTGGCAGAACTCGAGGCGAGTGTGGGCCGACCGATCCGTCTGCAAGCTGAGTCACTCTATGAAATCGATCGCTATGATGTCGTTCTGGTCTGAGGCCCTGTCATGACGCCCACCGTCGCGGCCGTGCAAATGACGTCGGGGCCCGACTTATCCGCCAATCTGGCCGTGGTCGATCGGCTGCTTCGTGCGGCTGCCGAGGCGGGTGCGACGGTGGCTGTCTTGCCGGAGAACTTTGCCTTCATGGGTTTGCGCGATGGTGACAAACTCAAGATCGCCGAGGAGCCGGGGCGTGGCCCTGTTCAGGAGACCATTGCACACCTTGCGGCCTTGCTGCGGCTTTGGATCATCGCAGGTACGCTGCCTCTGCGTGTCAAAGGTGAGCCGCGTGTGGCGGCTGCTTCACTCGTCTTCGACGCCGAAGGGCGCCAGGTGGCGCGCTACGACAAGATTCATCTCTTCGACGTCGATGTGCCGGGTCGTGCGGAGTCGCATCGGGAGTCGACGAATATCCGACCCGGTGATCAAGTGGTCACGGTCGACACACCGGCGGGGCGGGCGGGTCTTTCGGTGTGCTACGACGTGCGTTTCCCTGAGCTCTACCGCCGAATGGCCGCCGAGGGGGCGCAGTGGCTCGTGGTTCCGGCGGCGTTCACCGTGCCGACGGGGCGTGCGCATTGGGAGCTGTTGTTACGCGCCCGAGCTGTCGAAAATCTCGCCTTCGTCGTGGCGCCTGGGCAGAGCGGCGTCCACGCGAGCGGGCGCGAGACTTACGGAGACTCGATGATCGTCGATCACTGGGGCGAGGTGCTGGGCCGCCTGCCGCGGGGTGAGGGCATCGTGACGGCGCGGTTCGATCTCGATGCGCAGCGCCGCGTTCGCGAATCGTTTCCCGCACTGTCGCACCGCCGTCTTTGATTACAATACGCCGACCAAAAATATGACCTCCACGATCCAAACGCCCAACGCGTTCTCTCTGGCACACGAACTCATCCTGGCACCCGCTGGCCTCGACGAGAATCACATCGCGCGCGCCCTCGGACTCGTCCGAGCGTCCTCGGTTGATGCTGCTGACGTGTACTTCCAGTTCTCGCGTGACGAGTCGTGGTCGCTCGAGGATGGCATCGTCAAAGAAGGGAGTGCCAGCATCGAGCAAGGCGTCGGGGTGCGAGCCGTGTCCGGAGAGAAAACGGGCTTTGCTTACTCTGACGAAATTCTGCCTGCGGCGCTCGCAGAGGCTGCGATCGCTGCGCGTGCGATTGCCGTGTCGGGTGGCGACGGACGCGTTCCTGTGCTGCGTCGCGGTGTACGTCACACGCTTTATCCCTCGATCGATCCTCAGGGTTCGCTGTCGGATGACGACAAAGTACGCTGGCTCGAGCGTGTCGATCGCGAGACCCGCCGTATCGATCCGCGCATCGTCCAAGTCATGGCGTCGGTCTCGACGGCTTTCGACGTCGTGCTGCTCGCGGATGCCGATGGCACGCTTGCCGCCGACGTTCGTCCGCTCGTGAGGTTCAACGTGTCGGTCATCGCCGAACGCGACGGTCGACGCGAAGTGGGTTTCGCAGGCATGGGCGGTCGTTATGCCCTCGCCGAGCTCGTGGTGGGCGACCGGCCGCTTGCTCTCGGCCGCGAGGCGGCGCGACAAGCCTTGGTGAACCTCGATGCGATTCCAGCTCCAGCAGGCGCGATGACCGTCGTATTGGGCGCCGGTTGGCCGGGTATCTTGCTCCATGAGGCCATCGGTCACGGACTCGAGGGTGATTTCAATCGCAAGGGCACCTCAGCCTTCAGCAATCGCGTCGGGGAGCGCGTGGCATCCGAGCATTGCACCGTCGTAGACGACGGCACGCTCTCGTCGCGACGCGGATCACTCAACATCGACGACGAAGGTACGCCGACTCGTTGCACGACGCTCATCGAACATGGCGTCCTCAAGGGTTACCTGCAAGACAAGATGAACGCACGATTGATGGGCACGCAGTCGACGGGTAACGGGCGACGCGAATCTTTTGCCCACATGACCTTGCCGCGCATGACGAATACCTACATGCGGCCCGGTCCGCACGATCCGCAAGAGATCATCGCGTCGGTCGATCGCGGTATTTACGCCGTGAACTTCGGCGGAGGCCAGGTCGACATCACCTCCGGGAAGTTCGTTTTCTCCGCGAGCGAGGCCTATCTCATCGAGAAAGGTCGCATCGGAGCGCCCATCAAGGGCGCGACCTTGATCGGTAACGGCCCCGACGTGCTCACTCGCGTGTCGATGGTCGGCAACGACCTCAAGCTCGACGACGGCGTCGGTACCTGTGGCAAGGAAGGGCAGAGCGTGCCGGTGGGCGTCGGGCAGCCGACGCTGCGTATCGACGAGCTCACGGTGGGCGGCACGGGCTGAGCCGCCGAAATCTTTTAGCGCACGCTCGCGGGATCGATGCGTCGAAGCAGACGACGCGCTCGCGTATCGCGGCGCGAGGCTGTGCGTTCGAGCAACGTGATATGACCGAGCTTTCGGCCCTCACGCTCCGTCTTGCCATAGTCGTGCCAATGTAGCTCGTCTTCGCCGAGGAATATCTCACGTGACGGCATACGTCCGATGAGGTTGATCATCGCAGCATGACCTCGTGCAGTCGTCGCGCCGAGCGGTAATCCCAAAATTGCACGCAGATGATTTTCGAACTGGCTCGTGGCCGTGCCCTCAATCGTCCAGTGGCCCGAGTTGTGCACACGCGGCGCGGTCTCGTTCGCAAGCAGCCGTCCGCTACGAACAAAGAATTCGATATTGAGTACGCCCTCGTAACGGTAGTGCTCGAGCACGCGTCGCAGATGCGTCGCTGCGCGGCGCTGCAGAGCGGGCGCGCCCCAGGGTGCGCGCGTCAGACGCAGGATACCGTCTCGATGCAGATTGTGATTGAGGGGGTAAATGGCGATCTCACCGTGTCGGTTACGTGCACCGATGATCGACACTTCGTAATCGAACGGAACGAATTCTTCGTAGATGAGCGCTGAGCCGCGTAATCGCTCGAATGCCAGCCAGGCATCTTCGATACTCCGTATGACGGCCTGGCCTTTGCCGTCGTAGCCGAGGCGACGGGTTTTGAGTACTCCCGGTAGGCCGATATCGCGCAAGGCCCGCACGAGCGACGCCTGAGACTCGACGGCGGCATAACGTGTGGTCGGAATCGCGAGCGTGTCGAAGAGTTTTTTCTCCGCAATGCGATCTTGCGACATCGCGAGCGCTGCGAGTGGCGGAGCGATCGAGGCCGATCGACCGAGGGCTCGCAGGCTCTCGATCGAGACGTTTTCCCAATCGAAGGTGATTACTTCGCTGCGACGCGCGAGCTCACGCAGTAATTTTCGATCCGTGAATTCGCCGACGAGTGTCGGTGCGACCTGCGCGGCGGGGGTATCGGCCGATCGATCGAGGAAGAGGAAGTGGAGTCCGAGCGGGTAGCCTGCGAGCGCCATCATGCGCCCGAGCTGTCCACCGCCCACGATACCGATGGTCATCGGACGTCTCTCGTCAGGCTTTACGCGGATCGGGGTTCTCCAGCACCGCGGCGGTTTGTGCATCGCGATGCGCCTTGAGCGCCTTGCCGAGAGCCGGATCAGAGAGCGCGAGGATCGCGGCGGCCGAGAGGGCGGCATTCGTCGCGCCGGCCACGCCGATGGCGAAGGTCGGAACGGGCACTCCGGCAGGCATTTGAACGATGGAGAGCAGTGAGTCGAGTCCGTTGAGGGTCTTGGACTGCACCGGCACGCCGAGTATGGGCAGCGTGGTCTTCGCAGCGAGCATGCCGGGAAGGTGGGCCGCGCCCCCTGCGCCCGCGATGATGACCTGGATACCGCGACTTTCGGCCGAGGAGGCGTATTCGAAGAGCAGGTCGGGAGTGCGGTGAGCGGAGACCACGCGAACTTCGTGGGGCACACCGAGCTTTTCGAGAGTCTCGGCTGCGGGGCGCAGCGTCTCCCAGTCGGAGCGCGAACCCATGACGATGCCGACGACGGGCTTCATCGCGTGATGATAGCGGAAAACCCGCTCAAAATCAGCGCAGGGTCTCGAGGGCGTCCTCGATGGCCGCCGTGTCGAGATCGCGCATCAGCTTGCCGATGTATTGTTTTTGACGCGATAGCCCGCCCCGCGCCTTGATTCGTCGAGCTTCTCGGACGGCATCGAGCAGACTTTCGGGAAGGGGCAGACGTACTAGGTCGGATTCCTTGAGCGCGATCAGTCGCTCGCCGAGCGCCTGCGCAGCGTGGGCTGCGCGCTTACGCGAGCTTTTGCTCGGGCGTTCATCGAGCGCCTCGGTGTCGTGCACTTCGGGCTCGTACGGTTTCGTGTATCTGGGATATCGGGACACCGTTACAATTCTGCACCATGTCGCAGCAAGTTGATCCCTCTCGCATCCCCGAACTTGAATCGGTGGTGGCCTTGACCCTCGCGGAAGCCCGCAAGGCGGGCGCCTCTCAGGCCGAGGCCGATGCCAGCTTGTCGAAGGGGCTCAGCGTCACCGTGCGTCTCGGCGAGGTCGAGACCGTCGAATATCAACGCGATCGCGCCCTGGGCGTGACCGTTTACTTTGGTACCCGCAAAGGGTCGGCCAGCACGGCCGACCTCTCGAAGAGCTCAGTACGCGAAACCGTTGCGAAGGCCTGCGCGATTGCGCGTCATACGGCACTCGATGAGTGTGCGGGTCTTGCCGACCCCGAGTTACTCGCCACCGAGTTTCCCGATCTGCAGCTCGACTTCCCCTGGGACATCACACCCGAGAAGGCCGTCGATCTCGCGCGCGAATGCGAGGCTGCGGGTCTCGCTGTCGACAAACGCCTCGGCAACTCCGAAGGCGCGAGTGTCGGCAGTCAGCGCGGCGTGCGCGTGTATGGCAACAGCCACGGCTTCCTGGCTGGTGACTGCGCCTCGAGCCATTCTTTGAGCTGCGTGCTGCTTGCTCAGGTGGGCGACGACATGCAGCGCGACTATTGGTATTCCTCGGCCCGCGATCCTGTCGATCTCGAAGCCGCCGCGCCGATCGGGCGTCGCGCCGCTGAACGTGCGATTGCGAGACTCGGTGCGAGACGTTTGCCGACGAGCAAGTCGCTCGTACTGTTTGCGCCTGAAGTCGCGCGAGGCTTCATCGGACATTTCGTCGGCGCGATTCGCGGTGGTGCGCAGTATCGCAAGGCGAGCTTCCTGCTCGGCGCCGCAGGACAGCAGGTGTTTCCCTCTTGGGTACAGATGCACGAGCGACCGCGTTTGCCCAGGGCTTTTGCAAGTGCCAACTGGGACGGCGAGGGCGTGCGTACGCACGATCGTGAACTCGTGCACGACGGGATCGTCGATGGATATCTGCTTGGCAGCTACAGCGCACGTAAGCTCGGACTCAAAAGTACGGGTAATGCGGGTGGCTTGCACAACTTGCTCGTCGATCCTTCGCAGGGTGCGCCCGATCAGGCGGCGTTACTCAAGCAGATGGGACGTGGACTGCTCGTCACCGAACTCATGGGGCAGGGCGTCAACGGCGTGACGGGCGATTACTCGCGAGGCGCGACGGGCTTCTGGGTGGAGAACGGCGAAATCGCCTACCCGGTCCACGAGATCACGATCGCCGGCAACCTCAAAGAACTCTACCGACAGATCGTCGCGATCGGCGGCGACATCGATCTGCGCGGCGGTATCCGCTCAGGCTCCGTACTCGTCGACGGATTTACGATCGCGGGCCAGTGAGGCGCGACAGCGCTTCGCGATATTTCTCGCTCGTCTTGGTGATGATCTCGGGCGGCAGGCTCGGCCCGGGTGCTTTTTTGTCCCAGTCGAGAGTCTCGAGATAATCGCGTACGAATTGTTTGTCGAAAGAGGGCGGACTGATACCCACGCGATACGTATCAGCAGGCCAGAAGCGCGACGAGTCGGGCGTGAGCACTTCGTCGATGAGCACGAGTCGACCGGCGTCATCGACACCAAACTCGAATTTCGTATCGGCGATGAGGATGCCGCGCTCGCGTGCATGCGCCGCGGCAAAGTCGTAGAGCGCGAGCGAGGTATCGCGCACCTGTGCAGCGAGCGTCGGACCGACGAGCGCTTCGACATCGGCGAAGCAGATGTTCTCGTCGTGTTGCCCAGCAGGCGCCTTGCTTGCCGGCGTGAAGAGCGGCTGGGGCAGACGCTCGGCCAGTTGCAGTCCCTTGGGCAGCGCGATGCCGCAGACCGCGCCCGAACGCTGATAGTCCTTCCAGCCCGAGCCGATGAGATAGCCGCGAACCACGGCCTCGATCGGCAGGGCCTTCAATCGCTTCACGATAATCGCGCGACCCTCGAGCATGGCGCGCTCGTCCGGATCGAGGGGTAGCGTATCGAGACTCACGGTCGTCAGTTGATTGGGGACGATGCTCGTGGTGTGCCGAAACCAGAACTCCGAGATCTCGGTGAGCACGTGCCCCTTCTGCGGGATCGGGTCGGGCAGCACCACGTCAAATGCCGAGAGTCGGTCGGTGGTGACGATGAGCATATGGCCGGCATCGATTTCATAGATATCGCGCACCTTGCCCGTATGCAGGCGGCGCAGATGCCTCAGGGCCGTGGTGTGCACCGTCCGGATCTCGTTCACTTCGGATTCTCGCTGTTTCCGGCCGACTGCCGGGGGTTGCTAGTATTGCAGCATGGAGTGGGGCGGGAAACTCGTAGGCGGTGCCTTGGGTCTGCTGGTGGCTGGGCCCGTGGGTGCGGCGCTTGGTGTGCTCGCGGGCCATCTCGTCGACGACCGTCTCGGCAGCGCCGCGCCTCGTCCTCCCGAGCCCAGCTCGGCCGCGAAGCCTAAATCGCCGTCATCGAACGCCTCAGACACGCGTCAAGAACGGACAAGCCAGATCCATCACGTCGAAGATACCGATCCGTTCGCGGCGGGTAGCGAGACGACGACCGATACGGACGAAGGCCCCTCGGTCGAAGACCCAAAAGCGGTGTCTTCCCAGTTCTTTCAGAGCACCTTCGAGGTGATGGGCAAAGTCGCCAAGTGCGATGGTCGTGTCTCCGAAAGCGACATCCGTGCCGCACGTGCCGTGATGAAGGACTTCGCACTCGATGATCTGCAGGTGGCGCATGCGATTGCGCACTTCAACGCGGGGAAGCTCACGGAGTACGACGAGGAGCGTGCGGTGATGGCACTGCGTCGTGTCTGCGCCGGGCGCCCCGACTTACTGCGCACGTTCCTCGAGATTCAGATTCGCGCCTCCATCGGGGGCAGTGATCTTCAAGGGCCTGCGCGGCCACTGCTCAATCACATTGCGGCGATGTTGGGTGTCGGCGGGCTCGAGTTCGCGCAGATCGAGACGGTGCTTCGTATTCGTCATCGTGCGCGAGGCAATCGGGGTGAGGCGGCCGATTGGAATCGTCCCGCCGAGGGTGCCGCGGAGGCCGAGCCGACCGTTCGTCAGCCCGGCTCTGCAGACCGTGAGCGGGCGAGCTCGAGGCGTTCCGAGCAATCGGGATCGCGTGCGCGGATGCCGCCTTCGGTGGCGCGAATGACGCTGCAGGAGGCCTATCAGGTACTCGGAGTGCTGCCTGGAGAAGCCATGGCGGAGATCACCCGCGCGTATCGCAGGCAGCTTTCTCGCCATCATCCGGATAAGCTGAAGGCCAATGGTCTGCCAGAGTCGATGCTGAACTTTGCTCAGCAACAGACTCAGCTCATCATTGAGGCGTTCAACTTGATTCGCGAGTCCCAAGGAGAAAAAAAGTGACTGATCGTCGTCGCGCGGCCTGGATCGCGCCCTCCATTCTCTCCGCGGACTTCGCCCGCCTCGGTGCCGAGGTCGATGCCGTACTGGCCGCAGGGGCCGACCTCATCCACTTCGACGTGATGGACAACCACTACGTCCCGAATCTCACCATCGGCCCGCTCGTGTGCGAGGCGCTACGCAAGCATGGCGTGAAAGCACCGATCGATGTGCATCTCATGGTGCGTCCGGTCGATCGACTCGTTCCCGATTTCGCACGCGCCGGCGCCAGCTGGATCACCTTCCATCCTGAGGCGAGCGAGCATGTCGATCGCACGATCGCGCTCATCCGTGAGCAGGGCTGTAAACCTGGACTCGTGTTTAATCCGGCGACGCCGCTCGACTGGCTCGACCACACGCTCGAAAAAATCGACATGGTGTTGCTGATGTCGGTGAATCCGGGCTTCGGCGGTCAGCAGTTCATCCCGGCGACGTTGTCAAAGATTCGCGAGGTACGCCGTCGCATCGACGCGTCGGGACGCGACATTCGCCTCGAGGTCGACGGCGGCATCAAGGCCGACAACATCGGCGCCGTGGCCGCCGCAGGAGCCGACACCTTCGTGGCTGGCTCCGCGATCTTCGGCAGCGCCGACTACGCCGCGACGGTGCGAGCCATGCGCGGCGCCATCGAAGCCGCTACTGGCTGAGCACCCGCCTGCGCGGCGAGTAGTCGGGCCGGACGCACGCCGAGCATTACCACGGTCTTCCCGCGGGCACGCAAGGTGCCTTGCTCTTCGAGCGTGCGCAGCACACGCCCGGCCATTTCACGAGAGCAGCCGACGAGACGCGCGAGTTCTTGGCGCGAGACGCGGATCTGCATGCCTTCCGGATGCGTCAGCGCATCGGGCTGTTCGCACAGTTCGCCGAGTGCTTGAAGGATGCGACCACTGACGTCGATAAACGCGAGGTCGCGCAATTTGCGGGTGGCGCGTTCGAGTCGTGCCGCCAGTTGCGCCGCGAGTTCGAGGGCGAGCACGGGATCAGATGCGGCCACCTGACGGAAGCGCGAGTACGCCATCTCGGCAATCTCGGTGCGACCGCGGGCTCGCACATAGGCGCCCCGACCGGGCGTGGCCTCGAGTAAGCCCATCTCACCAAAGAATTCACCCTTGCCGAGATAGGCGAGCACCAGTTCCTTGCCGTGTTCGTCCTCGATCAGAACTTCGACCGATCCGGCAAGCACATAGAACAACGCATCCGGCGCCTCGCCTGAGCGGACCAGCAGGGTGCGCGAAGGCACCACACGCCGAGGACACTGCTCGAGGAAGCGTTGCATCGGCGAGTGAGCGACACGTGGCTTCATGTTAGGTGAGTTCATCGAGGCAACCTCTCTCGTGAATCAGATCCAGTAACTGGTCGTCGTCATGACGCGCGCCGTGGCGTGCATCGCTGATTTCACGGGAGGTGGAAGATCGACACCGCCGGCGTCTCGCGCCGCGGCACCGTGTGCAACTTCATCGGCGCGCATCTGCTCGAGCACGGCGCGACTGCGATCATCGCTTGCCGGCAGTTTGTCGAGATGCGAGTCGATGTGGCCTTCCACCTGCTTCTCGGTTTCGCTGACGAAACCGAGGCTGACCGAATCGCCCACGACCGCCGCAGCGGCTCCGATGGCGAACGATCCGGCATACCAGAGCGGGCCGAGTACACTCGGTCGCGAACCGAGTTCGCGCAGGCGCTGGTCGCACCAGGCCAAGTGGTCGGCTTCTTCGCGAGCGGCCCGAAGCAGCATGTCGCGGACCTCTGGTCGCCGCGCGAAGACCGCCTGCCCGTGGTAGAGGGCTTGGGCGGCGACTTCGCCGGCGTGGTTGACGCGCATGAGATTGGCCGCCTCGCGACGCTCCGTCTCGCTAAGCGCCGAATCGTTGGCGACCGTCGCGCCGGCTGGCCTGGGGATGGGCCGAGCCGCCGTCGGAGTCGCAAACACAGACCGCAGGGCGCGGTCGACGCTGACGAGGAGGTGGTCAAGGGGGGTATCAGTACTCATGGCACATATTATTACAGCCTCCCGGGCCCTAACTTGAGGGTCTTTCCACCCCAAGCGGGTGATTCTTGCGAGACGGGTCTGGGCGGGGTGCCTGGTCATACCCGGGGTATCGGCGCCGGGGGGCTTCCCTGAAGCTCGGGGCGAAAGGCGGGAAGGGGGGTTTTGCAAAGCGGGGTCGGCTTAAGTACACTCTCGCGCCCTTTTAGGGACTGGCGGAACCCCTCCTTGGGAGACCAGGTTAGCCGCAGCCGGAGACCTCAGATGAGCACTGTTTTTGCGAAGGCCGCGACTGTTCGCGGCGACTGGTATCTCGTTGACGCCAAGGGCAAAACCTTGGGTCGTCTCGCCTCGGAAATTGCGTTGCGCCTCAAGGGCAAGCACAAGGCCGACTACAGCCCGCACGTCGATATGGGCGACCACATCATCGTGGTCAATGCCGAGCAGGTCCGTGTCACGGGCGCGAAGATGACCGACAAGATTTACTACCACCACACCGGCGCCATCGGCGGCATCAAGTCGATCGCCCTCGAGAAGCTCCTTAAAGAGCATCCGGAGCGCGTGCTGCAGATCGCGGTGAAGGGCATGCTGCCGAAGACGATTCTCGGCCGTAGCATGTTCCGCAAGTTGCATGTGTTCGCGGGCGACAAGCACCCGCACTCGGCGCAGCAGCCGAAGCCCCTCAACATTTAATCGATCGATCCCCCAGGACCTTCAAAGATGCCTTCCACCAATTACGGCACCGGCCGGCGCAAGACCTCCACCGCCCGTGTGTTCCTGAAGCCCGGTTCCGGCAAGATCACGATCAACGATCGTTCGATCGAGACGTTCTTCGGTCGCGAAACGGGTCGAATGATCGTTCGCCAACCGCTTGAGCTCACCGGTCTGATCGGCCGATTCGACGTCGACGTGACGGTCGCTGGCGGTGGCATCACCGGCCAGGCCGGTGCGATCCGTCACGGCATCACCCGCGCGCTGATCGAGTACGACGAAACCCTTCGTAGCCCCCTGCGCGCCGCCGGGTTCGTCACCCGCGATGCCCGCGAAGTCGAGCGTAAGAAGGTGGGTCGTCGTAAGGCACGTCGCGGCCCGCAGTACTCCAAGCGCTGATATATTGCTCATCACGGACTGCCGTCGCGGCCACCGGTTTTTGGGGGATCGTCTAGCGGTAGGACAACGGACTCTGACTCCGTTTACCTAGGTTCGAATCCTAGTCCCCCAGCCAAAACAAAAAGGCCCGCAGCGATGCGGGCCTTCTTGTTTTCGGTCAACCGAGTTTGCGTACCCCGGACGAACTGCCGATCAGCACCACATCGGCGGGCCGATGCGCGAACAATCCGCAGGTTACGACACCCACGATTCCGTTTATGGCGGTCTCGAGCGCCGGCGGATCGAGAATGCGCAAACCGTGTACGTCGAGAATCTGATTGCCGTTGTCCGTCGTGACATGTTCGCGCCAGACCGGCTGACCCCCGAGCTTCACGAGTTGGCGTGCGACGTAGGACCGCGCCATCGGAATCACCTCGACGGGAAGGGGAAACCGACCGAGTACGTCGACGACCTTCGATTCATCGACGATGCATACAAACTTTCGCGAGGCCGCCGCGACGATCTTCTCGCGGGTGAGCGCAGCACCCCCACCCTTGATGAGTCGTCGATGGCCGTCGGTCTCGTCGGCGCCGTCCACATAAAGAGGAAGATCCCCGGTCCGATTGAGCTCGAGGACCTCGATACCCGCCGCCCGTAGCCTCGCAGTGGAGGCTTCCGAACTCGATACGGCCCCCCGGACCCGATCGCGTCGAGCGACAAGTTCGTCGATGAAGAGGTTGACCGTCGAGCCGGTACCGACACCGATGATCATGTCGTCTTCGAGGTACTGCAGCGCCGCACGCGCTGCGGCGAGCTTTCCGTTCACTGCTTCGTTCATCGGGCGTTCTCCGCAGAAAAACAAGTGTTTTCAGGGTCCTGAAATGAAGATGCCCGCTTTCGCGGGCATCCTCGTTTTATCAAGAAGAGGCGGGCGGGATTTTCATCCTCACCCGCCAAAGATCATAAAGATCTTACTTCTTCTTGGCGGCTTTCTTCTTAGCCTTAGCTTTCGCTTTCTTCTTGGCCTTAGCCATGATTTTTCTCCAGTTACGGGTTAGTCCGCGGTTGAGTATATACACGCGATTGTAAAAAACAAGCAAGGGGGTCTTGCAGAACTCCTCAAGACGCCGCAAGCGCACAAATGAATCGCCACTCCGCAGCACTCACCGGCGTGATCGAAAGTCGATTACCACGTTTGAGTATCAGCAACTCACGTAACTTTTGGTTCGCATGTGTCCGAAGTTCATCGAGTGAAATCGCCCGGGAAAAACGCTGCTCAAGACGTACGTCGACCATGTACCAACGCGGCTCCTCAGGGTTGGAGTCCGGATCGTAGTGTGCATGCTTCCGATCGAATGCGGTGGTGTCGGGGTAACCCGTGCGCACGACCTTCATCACGCCGACGATACCCGGCACCTCGCAACTCGAGTGGTACATGAAAGCGAGGTCGCCGACCGCGAACTGGTCACGCATCATGTTGCGCACCTGGTAATTGCGAACCCCATCCCAGCAGGTGGTGCGCTTGGGTGCCTTGGCGAGATCGTCGATGCTGAAGGTCGAGGGTTCGGTTTTCATCAACCAATAATTCATCGATTTTCTCCGCGAAAAACGTGGATCCCGCGTTCCGTCACGACGGCATCGAGCGGGATGTCTGTGGGTGTCGGATCGATGGCATCGACCTGCTGGCAAGAGTGCGCGATACCAATCAGGCGAGGCCCAAGCCAATGGGTGCGATGACGGCGGAAGGCGAGCGCCCGGTCATAGAATCCGGCTCCCATGCCGAGACGATTGCCCCGCGTATCGAACCCGACGAGCGGTATGAAGATGATCTGTAAGGCCGAGGCGGACATGCGCAAGGTGGTGTCGGGCTCGGCGATGCCGTAGCGGTTGTATCGTCGGCGCGGACCCGGTGGCGAGAACGTCATACGCCGATCGCGATGGCTCTCGATGCGCGGCAGGAAGATCTCGGCGCTACGATGCATGGCGAGAGCGATGAGCGGCGAGGTATCGATTTCTTCGGTGACCGAGACGTACAGCCCTAGCCGGATACCCGGTTTGAGCCAATGACTTTGCGCCACGAGCGAGGTAATGCGCTCCGCCGCGTGGCGACGCTCAAGGAGGGAGAGCCCCGCCCGCGCCGCGCGCAAGGTGGTGCGCAGTGAACGACGGTCGGTCACGAAGGCTCTCCGACAAGAATGAAAGACGTCACCCGCCTGTGCCGGTGCGAACCGTTGCTCTCGACACAGAGCAACAAGTGGGGCGGACTACGTCAGGTAAGGCTTTCCGCTCGAGGGCGGACATGCACAGTGCTGACAGCAAGTCCTGATGCCCCTGGGCGTTCAAACTTAGGGTCGAGAGGTATCCCGATTCACTGTCGAACACCGCAGGTGACGCCATCACACTCTACACCAGCTCCCCTCGCATGAGTATGCGGCAGAGGACGGATTCAGGTATCGAGCTGACGACCGCGCTTGAGGGCGCCGTCGATGCGTTCACGCAACGCGCGGACGCGTGTACCGGCTTCGGCCTCGCCGCGACGGTCTTTGCTTTTCGACTTGAGCACCTCGTGGGCGAGGTTGAGCGCCGCCATGACGGCGATACGATCGAGACCAACGATTTTTCCGGAGTCGCGAATCTCGCGCATCTTGTCGTTGAGGAGTTCGGCGGCATCGAGCAGGGCAGAGCGTTCGTCGTGCGGGCAGGCGATGAGGTATTCCCGCTCGAGGATGCGGATGCTGATGCGGGAGGGATCTTTCTCAGCCGGGCTCAAGCCCCGTGCTCCAGGGTCTTGAGACGGCCGATCATGGCCTCGACCCGGGTGCGCACCTGTTCGTTGCGCTGCATCAGCGAGGCGCGCTCGCTGGAGAGGCTGTCCTGACGCTGGCGCAGCGCTCGATTCTCTTCGCGCAAGGCGCCGAGGGAGTCGAGTAGCTCGTCGACCTGCTTCTCAAGACGACGGATTTCGGAGTCGAGGGTGATTTTGTCGCTGGCCTTGTCGTTCATGTTGAAAATTATAGGCTGCAAACCGATCCGATCAATGCGCAGGGCGGGTCTTTGGCATAATTTCCTTCATGTCAGCACCTGACTTCCGGGAAATCGAGCGTCAACTGGCCGGAACACGGGCGCTCACCGATCTACCTGAGGCCCACGGAACGCTGGCCGGGGCGCTGTGTTCCAGCTCGGCGGTCACCCTGCAGGACTGGCTCCGTGAGGTGTTCCCTGAGGGGGTCGCCGGCGCGGCCGAGACGCCGATGCTGACGGTCTATGAGTGGACTCGGCACGTGCTCGACTCCGGTCAGCTCGAATTTCAGCTCTTGCTACCCGATGACGAGGAGCCGGTCGCTATCCGTGCAGCAGCGCTCGGACAGTGGTGCCAAGGGTTTCTCTATGGCCTCGGATCAAATCCGATTCCCGACATCGACCAGTTGCCCGAGCAGGTGGGGGAGATCGTTCGCGATCTCACCGCGATGACGCGGATCGATGTGGACGAGGCGGAGTCCCTCGAAGATAACGAGCAGGCGTATTCCGAGCTCGTCGAGTTCGTACGCATCGGAGTCCAACTGCTGCATGACGAGCTCGCCGGGGTTCGCGAGGTCGCGGCAGCCGGGAGTGACGCGGATGACAAGCCGCCCTCGATCCACTAAGTCTGCGCGGAGCAGTTCGGCGCCTCGAGTGGCCGTGGCGACGCCGGCGGTCCCGACGCTCGTGAAAACACCGCCCATCGGGCGCGACGAATTTGCACGGCGACGACGTCAGCTCATGAAGGCGATGGGGCGGGAGTCGATCGCCATCGTACCGGCCGCGCCCGTGCACTTTCGCAACAACGACGCCGAGTACGCCTACCGACAAGACAGCAATTTCCATTACCTCACCGGATTTCCGGAACCGGAGTCGGTCGCGGTGCTGATTCCGGGACGCCCGCAAGGTGAGTACCTGCTCTTCGTGCGTGATCGTGATCCGCAACGGGAGACTTGGGACGGACGACGCGCCGGCCCGAGCGGCGCACGACGAGATTTTGGCGCGGACGATGCCTTTCCCATCAGTGATATCGACGAGATCCTCCCTGGCCTCATGGAGGGTCGCGAAAAAATCTTTTATACCGTCGGCGTGAATCGCGAGTTCGATCAGCGTGTCGTCGGTTGGGTGAATGGACTGCGTGCCCAAGCCAAGCAAGGGCGACATGCGCCTCATGAGATGGTCGCGCTCGAGCACGTGTTGCACGAGATGCGGCTCATCAAAAGTCGTGGAGAAATCGAACAGATGCGCGAGGCGGCACGGATCGCTGCGCGGGCGCATGTTCGTGCGATGCGCTTTTGCAAACCCGGGCGCTACGAATACGAAGTGGCCGCCGAAATTCAGCACGAGTTCCATCGTGCGCGCGCCGAGATCTCCTATCTGCCCATCGTCGGTGGCGGAGCGAATGGCTGCATTCTGCATTACCGCGAGAATGCTTCGGTGTTGCGCGAGGGTGAGTTGCTACTGATCGATGCGGGCTGCGAGTACGAGTGCTATGCCTCCGACATCACGCGTACCTTCCCGGTCAACGGGCGTTTCTCACCGGCGCAGCGCGCCGCTTACGAGGTTGTCCTCGAGGCCAACCTCGCAGCGATCGAGGCCGTGCGCCCGGGCAACGATTGGAATCGCCCACACGATGTAGCAGTGCAGGTGCTGACGGCGGGCATGGTTCGCCTCGGGCTGCTCAAGGGGCGGGTCCCTTCGCTCATCAAGTCGATGGCGTATCGAAAGTTCTATATGCACAAGACCGGGCACTGGCTCGGCATGGACGTTCACGACGTGGGCGACTACAAGATCGGAGAGGCCTGGCGACCGCTCGAACCCGGTATGGTGCTCACCATCGAGCCTGGGATTTACATTCCTCCGGGCACGCGAGGTATTCCGCCGGAGTTCCGCAACATCGGCATCCGTATCGAAGACGATGTGCTCGTCACGCGTGACGGACACGACGTGCTGACGCATGGCGTGACCAAAGACCCTTCCGCCATCGAAGCCTTGATGGCTGCAGCATGAGCATCGTGAATTCGGGCGCGTCTCAGGTCGATGTCGCCATCGTGGGTGGGGGCCTGGTCGGCGCGAGTCTCGCGCTGGCGCTCGCACCGACGGGGCTCAAGACGGCCCTCATCGAGGGCGTCGCGCCCGATGCGAACGCCCAACCCAGTTTCGACGATCGAACGACAGCTCTCGGCAATGGCACCCGCCGCAGTTTCGAGGCGCTCGGCATCTGGTCGCAGGTGGCACCCAAGGCGGCGCCCATTCGTCGTATCCACGTCTCGGATGCGAGGCGTTTCGGTTTCGCACGGCTCGAGGCGAGCGAGCACGGCATCGATGCCTTTGGGTTTGTCGTGACCAATCGCGTGCTCGGTACTGCGCTGCGCGCGGCGATGACGGCGCTGCCCGATCTCGAGTTGCGTATGCCGGCGAAATGCACAGGCGTCGCGCTACACGAGGGGGATGTCGAACTTGCGACCGAGCCTGCGGCGTCACCGCTGCGAGCGCGTCTCGTGGTGGCGGCGGACGGTGCCGACTCCAAGGTGCGTACTGCGGCAGGACTCGTAGCCACCCTCGAAGATTATCGACAGGTGGCGATCGTGAGCCACGTGCGCAGTTCTCGCCCGGCCGACGGCACGGCTTACGAACGATTCACCCCTGAGGGGCCATTCGCGGTGTTACCGCTCTTCGACGGGGCGTATGGGGTGGTGTGGACGCTCGCCCCCGAGGCGGCCGAGCGTGTGCTCGCCCTCTCCGACAAAGATTATCTCGCTGCGCTGCAAGGGGAGTTCGGTTGGCGTATCGGTCGTCTGCTCTCCGTCGGCCAACGCAACGCGTATCCGTTGAGGCTCTCGCGTGCCGAGACGCTCACGGGTCAGCGCGTGGTGTTGATCGGCAATGCCGCGCAGGGGCTGCATCCGGTGGCAGGGCAGGGCTTCAATCTCGGACTGCGTGATGCCGCGACCCTTGCTGAGCTGCTCGCCGAGGCGGTGCGACGCGACGGTTCACGAGCGGATGTGGGATCGCCCGCGATCCTGCGTGAATTCGCGTCGCGTCGTGTCGCCGATCGCGACGGGGTCACGCGGTTCACCGACGGGCTCGTGAAACTCTTTGGCGACACGCGGCCTGGCGTACCCTTGCTGCGTGATCTAGGTTTGCTGCTCTTCGATCTCTCACCCACGGCCAAACAGGCCTTATCGCGACTCAGTTGGGGCTTTGCTGGACGCACGCCGCGTCTCGGTCGCGGCCTCGGGGTCATGCCTTGAGCGTCGAGACGACCTTCGATGTCGCCGTCGTTGGGGGCGGTCCAGTGGGTGCCGTGCTCGGCGCCTTGTTGCGTCAGGGTCCCACGCCCCGACGAGTGTTGTTGCTCGAGCGTGAGCTACCCGATTTGGCGGTCTCTTCAAACGCACCCGATCTTCGAGTCTTCGCGCTCTCCCGAGCGAGCGAACGCATTCTGCGTACCGCCGGAGCCTGGAATTCTTTGCTGATAGCCGCGTCGGCAATGTGTGCTTACGAGCGCATGCACGTGTGGCCACGCGATGCCGAGCCTCGCGGCGAAGGTTCGCTGACATTCGATGCGGCTGAGCTCGGTGAGCCTGATCTCGGAGCGATCGTGGGCAACGATGCGCTGCAGCGTGCGGGTCTCAACGCCTTTCTCGCCTCGGGTGGCGAGGCACGCGCGGCCTTGGTGAGCGATGTCGTGTTCCATGATCGCGTCGTTGAACTGACGACTTCGATCGGCGTGTTCTCGGCCAAGCTCGTCGTCGGCGCGGATGGGGGCCGCTCGATCGTACGGCGAGCTGCGGGCTTCAGTGTCGAAGCGCAGGAGTACGGACAGCTCGCCCTCGTCGCGAACGTGACGAGCGAGCGAGCGCACGAGTCGACGGCTTGGCAACGCTTTCTCGGTGAGGGCACGCTGGCCTTATTGCCGCTCGCGAACGGACAAAGCTCGCTCGTATGGTCGTTGCCTCGAGAGCGAGCCGAGGGGTTGCTCGCCGCTGACGTTTCCGCGTTCAACGAAGCGCTCACGACCGCGAGTGCCGGGGTGCTCGGACGACTTTCTTTGGCGAGTGAGCGGCGAAGCTTTCCGTTGCGACGCGTGAGTGCGCCGCAGTACGTGCGTGAGCGTTGCGCGCTGGTGGGTGACGCGGCACACATCATCCACCCGCTCGCGGGGCAGGGCGTCAATCTTGGATTGCTCGATGCGGCCGCCCTCGCAGAGCAGCTCGACGAAGCTGCGCGTGAACGCGAGGATCCGGGCGCGCTACGCGTGCTCCGTCGCTACGAGCGATGGCGCAAGAGCGACAATGAAGTCATGAGCCTCGCGATGGACCTGCTCAACCGTTTTCTGGCCTTCGGTGGAGACGGAGCGGAGCAGTGGCTGCAGCGCGGGCTCGGGTTCGTGGGTCGCAGCGCCGTGTTGCGACGGCCGTTCGCCGAGCGCGCACTCGGCCTCGCCGGCGATCTGCCGGCCATCGCCCGACGCGGGTGATGAGCCGATTGCGCTGATGCTAGGCGATCGCGCTCAAGCGAGGCGATCGATCTTCGCCGCGCAGATGAAATCGTTTTCGGTGAGGCCGTTCACCGCATGGGTGCTGTAGCGCAACCGACAATAGTTGTAGCCGATGGCGAGATCCGGATGGTGATCTTCGCTGTTGGCCACGTGGGCAAGGGCATTGACGAAGCTCATGGTCCGATAGAAATCTTTGAACGACCACTCTCGCTGCAATTCACGACCGTCAGGGGAAAGTCGCCATTCCGGGGTGAGCTGTCCGAGCAGTCGCTCGCAATCGGCGCGGGAGAGCGGGGGGACGCCGCCCTCGCAGGGCAGGCACTTTTTCTCGGTGAGTGAATCGCTCATGGTCTCTCCTCAATTCTTCGGTGTCGAGGCGTCCTCACGACGCGGATAGGTGCGCGCGACGTAAGCCTCGACGAGTTGCTGGAATTCTTCGGCGATGTGTTCACCCTTCAGGGTCACGGTCTTCTCGCCATCCTCGTAT
The DNA here is from genome assembly GCA_016874235.1 of Gammaproteobacteria bacterium. Lineage (GTDB taxonomy): Bacteria > Pseudomonadota > Gammaproteobacteria > Steroidobacterales > Steroidobacteraceae > UBA964. The sequence continues at coordinate 55,761 of VGUJ01000004.1, read as the reverse complement.
ACCGGTGCCACGGGCCGCTCGCCCGTACCTGGCAGACTGATGCCGATGTTCGCATGCTTGCTCTCGCCCGGTCCGTTGACGACGCAGCCCATCACGGCGACGTTCATCATCTCGACGCCCTCATAGGTTTTGCGCCACTCGGGCATGCGATGGCGGATATGCGACTGGATTGATTTGGCGAGTTCCTGGAAGTAAGTACTCGTCGTGCGGCCGCATCCCGGGCAAGCGATGACCATCGGCACGAAGGAGCGTAGGCCCATGGTCTGCAAAATTTCCTGAGCGACGATGACTTCCTGAGTGCGATCGCCATTGGGCTCGGGCGTGAGTGACACACGGATGGTGTCGCCGATTCCCTGTTGGAGCAGCACGCCGATGCCCGCCGTCGAGGCGACGATGCCTTTGCTGCCCATGCCGGCCTCCGTGAGACCCACATGCAGCGGATAGTCGCACCGCGAGGCAAGATCGGAATAGATCGCAATGAGATCCTGAACGCCACTGACCTTGGCGGACAACACGATCGCTTCGTGGGGTTGTCCGAGTTCCTCGGCGCGTCGTGCGCTCTGCAGGCAAGACTCGACGACGGCCGATCGCATGACCTCGTTCGCGGTGCGCGGGTTCGGCAGCGAGTTGTTCTCGTCCATCATGCGTGTGAGCAGCTCGGAGTCGAGACTGCCCCAGTTGACGCCGATACGGATCGGTTTCTGGTACTGACAGGCGACCTCAATCATTTCGGCGAACTGCGGATCACGCTTGCTGCCGCGACCCACGTTGCCCGGATTGATGCGGTACTTGGCGAGCATTTCGGCGCAGGCTGGATGGGCCTTGAGCAGCTTGTGACCGTTGAAGTGAAAATCGCCGATGAGCGGCACTTTGACGCCTTCACGATCGAGGCGTTCGCGGATGTACGGCACGGCCGCAGCCGCCTCCTCAGTATTCACTGTCACTCGAACGAGCTCTGAGCCCGCACGCGCGAGCGACCGCACTTGCGCGACGGTCGATTCGATATCTGCCGTATCGGTGTTGGTCATCGATTGCACGACGATGGGCGCCCCGCCGCCCACCCGGACTCCGCCGACGACGGCGGCGATACTTTTCCGACGCGTGATCATTGTGAGCGTTCCTTTTCTTTGGCGATCCATCTGCGAACGTGGCGTTCCATCAGATCGAGGGGCACGGCGCCCGTCTCGAGTACGGTGTCGTGGAAGGCGCGAACATTGAATCGGGACCCGAGGGCGCTTTCTGCCTCGCGGCGCAGATTCTGGATGCGCAGTTGACCGATCTTGTACGCGAGCGCCTGCCCCGGCCACGAGATGTAGCGATCGATTTCATTGATGATGTCCGCTTCGGTTTTCGCGGCGTTGTCGATGAAGAACGCGATCGCCTGCTCCCGCGTCCAGCCCTTGGCGTGTATGCCGGTGTCGACGACGAGTCTTACGGCACGCCACATGTCGTAGGTGAGCTGACCAAATTTTGAGTAAGGGTCTTGGTAGAGACCGAGCTCCTCACCGAGACTCTCCGAGTAAAGCGCCCAACCCTCGACGAACGCGGTGTAACTGGCGTTACGCCTGAAGTCCGGCATCTCCGATTGCTCTATGGCGAGCGCGATCTGCAAATGGTGTCCCGGTACGGCCTCATGGATGGAGAGCACTTCCATCTCGTACTTCGGCCGCACCTCGGGTCGATAGAGGTTCACGTAATAGAACCCCGGGCGTGTTCCGTCGGTAGCGGGACCTTGGTAATAGGCGGTGGTGGTGTTGGGCGCACTCGTCATCGGAATTGGGCGTAATCCGTATGGCGTCCGCGGCAGTTTGCCGAAGAGGCGTACGAGGTTCGGGTCGATCTTCTTCGAGACGGCGAGGTAGCCCTCGAAGAGTTCTTGCGACGACTTGTAGTAGAACTGCGGATCGGTACGCAGGAAGGTCAAGAATTCCTGCATCGATCCCTTGAAGCCCACCTTGTCCTTGATGGCCATCATTTCAGCCCGGATACGACGGACTTCGGCGAGTCCGATCTCGTGGATCTCGTCAGCGGTCAGCGAGCCGAGTGTTGTGTGATAGGCGATTCGTTCGCGATAAAAATCTCGGCCCTGCGGCGTTTCGGAGATACCCACCGAGGCGCGGGTCGACGGTAGGTAAATTTCATTGAAGGTTTTTGTGAAGCGCGCATACGCGGGCAACACCACACGCTCGATCGCGCTGCGGCCGGCTGCGCTGAGGCGGGCTCGGGTTGCCGCATCGAACTCTTCGGGAAAGCGAGTAAACGGCTCGAAGAAAGGGCTTTGCTCCGGCTTGGCCACATTCTGCATCGCAAGCTGCAACGGGATACGTTGCATGATGACGCGCGGCTGAGTACGACCCTCTCGGGCAGCCTGCTCAAGCAGCGCAATATGCTGGTCGATGACCGTACCCACACGTTCGAGTCGTACCAGCCAGTCTTCATAATCTTTGGTTGTTCGGAACTGCAGCAGCTCGGTGACTTCGTGCAGGGTCTGGATACCGCCTTGGTGGTTGATTGAGTAGAGATACGGTTTGAAAGGTGAGCTCGCGAGGCGCTGGGTGTACTCGCGCTCGAAAAGGTCGTAATCGAGTTGTGCTGCGGGCGATAGCGCCGTTCTCGGAATCGCGCGTAGCGCCTCGAGGGTGGATCGATCATGTTGGTGGCGTCGCTCGATCGCTTCGGCGGACATATCGGTCCACTGATCGTTGTACCGGTTGTCCCCCAGGTAGTTCGCCATGAGCGGATCGGCTGCGAGCTCCTTTTGCCACGTGGCGTCAAAGAGCGCCCGCAGTTGGGTCTCGGCGCGGGGGGAGGCCGCTGCAAAGGCCGAAAACAAGGCTGCGATCGCGAGGGCGGCGAGCAGCGGCAAGGCGGAATGGCGACTCTGCATGGACGGATCTCCAGGTAACCTTGAGTTGACAGTCTACGACGGTCGATTTTTCTGCGCCCGGGGGCGCAGCCGCTGCTATTATCTCCCCGTTCGCGAAACCCGACCTGGCCGGAGAGACCCCCCGACATACCGAGGGGCGCCGAAGGCGCAAGTTTCCGCCCGGAAACGCTCAGGCAAAAGAACGGCAGGTCGTAGGCGAATTCTGGAGAGCGATCGATCGCCGCCCCGAGGGCGACGACCGATCCACCGAAGGGGAGCGGCGCGTCGATCGAGGCGAGCCCGATCTCTCAGGTCCACGGACAGAGGGGCGGCAGGGGCTTCAAGGGCTCCTGCCGCCCTTTTTTTTGGCCGGGTGGTGGCCTCAAGGATTCGAGGGAGACGGCATGGGACGCAAGACACCTCTCTATGGGATTCACGTCGAGCACGGTGCTCGCATGGTCGATTTCGGTGGTTGGGACATGCCGGTCAACTACGGCTCCCAAATCGAGGAGCACCACCGGGTCCGTCGCGATGCCGGCATGTTCGACGTCTCGCACATGTGTGTGGTCGACGTGCGTGGACGCGATAGCCGAGCCTTTCTTCGCCACCTACTCGCGAATGACGTCGACAAGCTCCGGGTCGAAGGTAAGGCGCTTTATAGCTGCATGCTCAACGAGACCGGCGGGGTTCTCGACGATCTCATCGTCTATTTCATGAACGAACAGTGGTTCCGGGTGGTCGTCAACGCCGGAACGCGCGACTCCGATATCGCCTGGATGCGTGCTCAGGCTCGCGAGTCGGTCCAACACCTCGAAATCATTGAGCGCGTCGATCTCGCCATGATCGCCGTTCAGGGCCCGAAGGCCCGCGCGATCGTGGCTGAGTTGCTCGATCCGCAAGATCGTGACGCGACCCTGGCACTCGAGCCTTTCAATGGTCGCGTGTGCGGAGAGTGGTTTGTCGCCCGTACCGGTTACACCGGCGAAGATGGTTTCGAGGTGGTGTTGCCGATCGAAGAAGCGCCCTCCACGTGGCGCGCCCTCGTCGCGGCAGGTGTCGCACCATGCGGGCTCGGCGCGCGCGATACGCTGCGCCTCGAGGCGGGTATGAATCTTTACGGTAACGACATGGACGACACCCGCAATCCTCTCGAGTCGGGCCTCACTTGGACCGTCGCCTTCGAGCCCGCGACGCGCGATTTTGTGGGTCGCCAGGCCCTCGTGGACATCAAAGCGGCGGGTGGCCCATCCCACAAACTCGTCGGACTCTTGCTCGAAGATCGCGGCGTACTACGCTCGCACCAAAAAGTCGTCGTCTCCGGTGTGGGTGAGGGCGAAGTGACGAGCGGTACCTTCTCCCCGACGCTCGAGCGGTCGATTGCTTTTGCTCGGGTTCCGAGCGGCACGGGTCAGTCCGTACAGGTCGACATCCGCGGCAAGTTACTGCCCGCTCGAGTGATCAAGCTGCCCTTCGTCCGTAACGGACGCGTGCTGATCACGCTCTGAGTATCTTCAAAGATTTCTCGATTTCCTTATCCAGGAGCCTTCCCATGAGCCAAGTCATCACTGACCTGAAATACGCCAAGAGCCACGAATGGGCGCGCTTGTTGCCGAGCGGTCTCGTCGAGATCGGCATCACCGACCATGCGCAGCACGCACTCGGTGATCTTGTATTCGTCGAAGTCCCCGAAGCCGGGCGTACGCTCGAAGCCGGTGCAGCCTGCGCCGTCGTCGAATCGGTGAAGGCCGCCTCCGACGTCTACGCGCCGATCGCCGGCACCGTGGTCGAGTGCAATGCCGAGTTGGCTTCGACGCCCGAACTCATCAACCAAGACTGTTACGGCAAAGGTTGGATGATTCGGGTGAAGCCGGCCTCGGCGTCCGCGCTCGAGGGCTTGCTCTCGGCCGATGCGTACTCTGCCGTGCTTGCTGCGGAGGGTGGCTGACATGCCGTTCATCCCGCATACCGAAGCGGATGTCCGCGAGATGCTGGCGACGATCGGCGCGAAGTCGATCGAAGAGCTCTTTGACGAGATTCCGCAAAACCTGCGAGTTCAAGGCCTCGCCGGTATTCCCGAAGGCCTCTCCGAAATGGAGATCGGTCGATTGATGAGCGAGCGTGCGCGACAAGACGGTCGTCCGCTGTCGTTCCTCGGCGCCGGCGCCTACGAGCATCACATTCCGTCGGCGGTGTGGGCGATCACGACCCGCGGTGAGTACTACAGCGCGTACACGCCTTATCAGGCCGAAGCGAGTCAGGGTACGCTGCAGCTCATCCACGAATACCAGACGATGATCTCGAGCCTGACGGGCATGGAGGTTTCGAACGCGTCGCTCTACGACGGTGGTTCCGCCGTGGCTGAAGCCGCGCTCATGGCCGTGCGGGCGCATCGCAAGTCGAAGAGCCTGCGCGTGCTCGTTCCCTCGACGGTCAATCCGAACTATCGCCGTGTCGCCGTCAGCACGGCCGGTAATCAAGGTTTGCGCTTCGAGACTGTGCCGTACCAACGAGAGACGGGTTGCATCGATTTCGCTGCGCTTGCGGCGTTTGCGGGTCAGGACATCGCGGCGATGGTGATCCAGCAGCCGAATTTCTTTGGTCAGCTTGAGGACGTCGACGCGCTCACCGACTGGGCGCACGAGCAGGGCATGCTCGTCATCGCCGCCGTCAACCCGACCTCGCTCGCGCTGCTCAAGCCGCCGGGGGAGTGGGGCACCAAGGGTGCGGACATCTGCGTCGGCGAAGGACAACCGCTCGGCGTACCGCTCTCCTCAGGCGGACCGTACTTCGGTTTCATGACCACGCGTATGGAGTACGTACGTTCCATGCCGGGCCGCATCGTCGGACGAACCGTCGATCTCGAAGGTCGTCATGGCTACACGCTCACGCTACAGGCGCGCGAGCAGCACATCCGTCGGGGTAAGGCGACGTCCAATATCTGCACGAACCAAGGCCTGCTGATGACGGCGGCGACGATCTACATGAGCCTCATCGGTCCGGCGGGACTCGCGCAGGTGGCCGAGACCAGCATGGCGCGTACGCATCAGCTCGTGACCGCGCTCGGTCGTCAGCGCGGCGTACGTCAGGCGTTCACGGGTCCGCGTTTTCACGAGAGCGTGCTCCTCCTTGATCGGCCCGCTGAGGCGGTGCTGCGCGAGCTCGAGTCGCAGGGCATTCTCGGTGGCGTCGATCTCTCGGGCGATTACCCCGAGCTCGGCTCCGCCATCCTCGTCTGCGCCACCGAAACCAAGACCGACGGCGATATCGAGCGCTACGCCAACGCGCTCGGTACGGCATTACAGGCTGTGCGCGCCGCCTGAGCGCGGACGCCACTGGAGTACGTCATGAATCAAATCTTAGAAAAGTCCATCTTCGAATATTCGCGCGACGGCCGCGGCGCCGAGGCTCAGCATCCGCCGGCGTTGCGCGGTGCCGTGGCATCGGCCTCGAAAGAGGCGTTGGGTGCGGTGCCTGCGGCGTTGCGTCGCCAGAGCAAGCCGATGCTGCCTGAGGCGAGCGAGCTCGATGTCGTTCGTCATTTCACGCGCCTCTCGCAGCTCAACTTCTCGATCGACACGAACTTCTATCCGCTCGGTTCGTGCACGATGAAGTACAACCCCAAGGCCTGTAACCAATATGCGATGCTGCCGGAGTTTCTCTCGCGGCATCCGCTCGCACCGGATACTCAGGGCCAAGGCTTCCTCTCGTGCATGTTCGAGCTGCAGGAGATGCTCAAAGAAGTGACCGGTATGAAGGCCGTGTCCCTCAATCCCATGGCCGGCGCTCACGGTGAGTTCGCCGGTGTGGCGATGATTCGCGCCTATCACCGGGCACGCGGTGATTTGGCGCGTAACGAGATCATCGTTCCCGAGGCCGCCCACGGTACAAATCCCGCGACGGCGACCATGTGCGGTTGCATCGTACGAGAGATTCCGGTCGATGCCGAAGGTGACGTCGATATCGAGGCCCTCAAGAAAGCAGTGGGTCCGAACACGGCGGGCATCATGCTCACCAATCCGTCAACGCTCGGTGTCTTCGAGCGCAAGATCGAAGAAGTCGCGCGCATCGTCCACGGCGCCGGCGGCTTGCTCTATTACGACGGCGCGAATCTCAACGCGATTCTCGGCAAGGTACGTCCGGGCGATATGGGCTTCGACGTCATCCACATGAATCTGCACAAGACCTTCTCGACGCCGCACGGCGGCGGGGGCCCGGGTGCAGGGGCGGTGGGTGTCAGCGCCCGACTCGAGCCCTTCCTCCCGGTGCCTGTGGTCGGTCGCGAAGGCGAGGGATATCGCTGGCTCACCGAAAACGATCGACCGCAGTCGATTGGCCGACTCTCGGCCTTCATGGGCAACGCGGGTGTGCTGCTGCGTGCGTACATCTACATGCGCATGCTCGGCCGAGAAGGTATGAGCCGCGTCGGTGAGTTCGCGACGCTCAATGCCAACTACGTCATGGCACGGCTTCGCGCTGCCGGCTTCGATCTCGCGTATCCGAATCGTCGAGCGAGTCACGAGTTCATCATCACGATGAAGCGTCAGGCGAAGGAGCTCAACGTGACGGCCATGGACATCGCCAAGCGGCTGCTCGACTACGGGTTCCATGCGCCGACGACCTACTTCCCGCTGCTCGTCCCCGAGTGTTTGCTCATCGAGCCGACCGAGACCGAGAGTCGCGAGACGCTCGATGGGTTCATCGACGCCATGGTGGCGATCTTGGGCGAAGCCTCGAGCGATGCAACGAAGCTCAAGGCGGCGCCTTACACCATGCCGGTACGGCGTCTTGATGACGTTCGCGCAGCCAAGCAGCTCGAGCTCACCTGGAAGCCGGTAGACTCGGCGGCCTGATGAAAACCGATCGACCTAAACCGACCGGACTCGTCCGGTTGATCAACGCGTTCGGCAACACCTGGAAGGGTTACGTCGGTGCGTTTCGCGAGGAGGCTGCGTTCCGGCAGGAGCTCGCGCTGTGCGCCGTGCTGTTTCCTCTCGGATTGTGGTTGGGCGAAAACGGGGTCGAGCGGGCGCTGCTCGTCGGCCCCATTTTCATCATTTTGATCGTCGAGCTGCTCAACAGTGGCATCGAGGCGACGGTCGACCGTATCGGTCTCGAGCGTCACCAGCTCTCGGGACTTGCCAAAGATTTGGGCTCTGCGGCGGTGTTCACGTCCTTTGCGATGCTCGCGGTCGTCTGGGCGCTGGTGTTGCCCGATCGCTAAGTCTTTGCGGAGATAGACATGACAGCACTTATTTGCGGCTCGGTGGCCTACGACACGGTGATGGTCTTCGAAGGACACTTCAAAGATCACATCCTTGCCGATCGCATCCACATGTTGAATGTGGCATTCCTCGTTCCGGGTCTGCGCCGTAATTTTGGCGGCTGCGCGGGCAACATTGCCTACAACCTGAAGCTCCTCGGGGGCGATGGCAAGGTGATGGCGACCGTGGGTTCCGATTTCGGCCCCTACCGCGCCTGGATGATCGACAACGGCTTGCCGCTCGACCACATCCGCCAACTCGACGATGAATACACGGCGCAGGCGTACATCACGACCGACGCCGACAACAATCAAATCACGGCCTTCCACCCGGGGGCGATGAATCACGCGCACGTCAACAAGGTGCCGAAGGGCGGTGGACTGCGTCTCGGCATCGTCGCGCCAGAGAGTCATCTCGGTATGTGTGAGCACGCCGCACAGTTTGCCGCCCAAGGTATTCCGTTCATCTTCGATCCGGGTCAGGCGATGACGCTGCTTGGACCCGACGATCTGCGGACCATGATCGGCCAGGCGAGTTGGGTGGCGGTCAATGATTACGAGGCGAGTCTGCTCGTCGAACGTACGGGTTGGTCGCTCGAGACCATCGCGGGCAAAGTGAAGGCGCTGATCGTGACGCGTGGCGCGCAGGGCTCGCACATCCACGCCGATGGCGCCTTGCACGAGATCCCCGCGGTTAAGCCTGAGAAAATCGCCGACCCGACGGGCTGTGGCGATGCCTATCGCGGCGGGTTGCTGTTTGGCTTGCAGCGAGGGCTTGACTGGGCGACCACCGGCCGTATCGCCTCGCTGATGGGTTCGCTCAAGATCGCCCACCACGGTACACAGAACCATCGTTTCGGTCGCGAAGAGTTCGCGAAGCTTTACAAGCAGGCCTTTGGCGTCGCGCTCGAGGCTTGAGCGGGCAAGTCGATTTCTTCGGTGATCAACCGGCGCGCGGCAAGGTTGTCGCGGCGCCGCTCGATGATGACATACGGTTGCTCGCGTCAAAGATCCCGTCAGGTCTGCGTTTCGGAGCCTCGACGTGGTCTTTCCCCGGATGGCAGGGGCTCGTCTACGGCGGGGAGTATGAGGAGACGAAACTCTCACGTGATGGGCTCGCCGCATACGCTCGACATCCGTTGCTGCGTAGCGTCGGAGTCGATCGAAGCTATTACCGACCTCTCGACGACAAGACCTTGCAGCGGATGGCCGATGCCGTCGGCGACGACTTCCGATTTTTGATCAAGGCGCATGCTGCGCTGATGCTGCCGAAGAGCGCGCGTCGACCTGAGTATCTCCTCGGTGTACCGGATGTCTTCCTCGATGCGGCTTATGCCTCATGCAACGTGATCGAGCCCGCGCTGCGTCTTCTCGGTGACAAGCTCGGTATCATCCTGTTTCAGTTTTCGCCGCTCGGTGATCGGGTGCTGCGTTATCGAGACGAACTCCTCGAGCGTCTCGAGGGGTTTCTGTCGGCACTTCCCAAAGAGGTGCGATACGCCGTCGAGTGGCGTGATGCAGCGATGCTCGGCCCAGATCTCGCCGACCTTCTCGCGCGTCACAAGGTGTCCTATGGTTTCGCAGCCCACCCGCGGATGCCAAACGTCGATGAGCAGTCGCGCTTTGACACGGGCGAGGAGCCGATGGTGATTCGGTGGTTGCTGCGACGGGACCGAGCGTACGAGGAAGCTCGAGCGACGTACGCGCCCTTCGACCGCTTGGTCGAGCCTGATTCCGAGTCGCGTCATCGCATTCTGTCGCTGCTTCGGGGCGCTGTGGGGCAGGGGCGGGAAGCCCTCGTCATCGTCAACAACAAGGCCGAGGGCTCCGCGCCGCTCAGCGTGCTGCAATTGGCACGCGAGTGGTCGGCGGTCGGCTAAACTTTCGGTCATGTCTGCTTCAACCGGTGCCGTCGCACCCGACATCGCAGTCGCCGTCGCCGCGCTGCGCGCCGGCGAGCTCGTCGCCTTTCCGACTGAGACCGTTTACGGCCTCGGTGCAGATGCGCGCAACCCCGAGGCGTTACGCAAGGTGTACGCGCTCAAGGGCCGACCGTCGACGCACCCGCTCATCCTGCACGTACTCTCGGCCGATGATCTCAAAGATTGGGTCTCCGACCTCCCGTCGGCGACTCAAACATTGGCGAGTCGATTTTGGCCCGGGCCACTCACCCTCGTGTTGCCGCGTTCGGCTCGGGTCTCTGACGCGCTCACCGGGGGGCAAGACACGGTCGCCATTCGTGTGCCGGCTCATCCGGTAGCGCGTGCCTTGCTCGCAGCATTCGGTGGCGGCATCGCCGCGCCCTCGGCCAATCGTTATGGTCGTATCTCACCGACGCGGGCCGCTCATGTTCGCGAAGAGTTCCCGACTGATCTGCTCGTACTCGAGGGCGGCGACTGCGAGGTCGGTCTCGAATCAACGATCGTGTCGCTTGTTGAGGCGGTTCCGAGACTCTTGAGGCCGGGCTCGATCTCGCGTGCCGATCTCGAATCGGCACTCGGCGAGTCCGTGCAGGTGGGCACGGGTGCTGACACGCCGCGCGTTCCCGGCAGTACGGCGCAGCACTACGCTCCGCAGACGCCACTGGAGCTTGTCCCCGCCGGGGCGCTCTCATCTGCTGAGACCGCCGCGGCTGCGCGTGGCGAGCGCGTAGCCACGTTGGCATGTCCGCCGAGCAGCGACCCCGCGACCTATGGTCGCGCGCTCTATGCCGAGTTGCGACGACTCGACAAGCTCGGGGTCTCACGTATTCTCGTCGAGTCCGTGCCGGAGTCCCCGCAGTGGGATGCCGTTCGCGATCGCCTATCCCGAGCGGCAGCGACCTTTCTTTGATCACAGCGTTATTCCTCCATCCAGAGCGAGCCATTGCCGATGAGTCCGAGCCGTAAATCCTCGTTGATCGATCCGTTCCAGCCGCGAGAGATCCGTCGTCTCGTGGGGGAGTTCGGCTCGCCGCTGCTGATCGTCGATTGCGAGCGCGTGCGTCGGCAGTATCGCGAGTTGCATCGTGCGCTACCGGGTGTCGATCTGCATTACGCACTTAAGCCGTTGCCGCATCCGGCCGTCGTACAGACCGTACTTCAAGAGGGCGGGTTTCTCGATCTTGCCACCACGGGCGAGGTCGAGCTCGTGGCGCGCATGGGAGTCGATCCTGATCTGTGCATCCACACGCATCCCATCAAGCGCGACGCGGATATTCGCGATGCCCTCAAGCGCGGGGTGAAAGTGTTCGTCGCCGACAACCCGGACGAACTGCGTAAGTTCGTGCCGTACGCCGAGACCGCCGAAGTATTGCTACGCGTGTCGTTCCGCAGCCCGGGTGCCGTCTCCGATCTCTCGCGCAAATTTGGCTGCGATCCAGAATCTTTGTTGGCGCTCGCAAGACGAGCACGCGATCTCGGTGTGAAGGTACGGGGCCTGTCGTTTCACGTCGGCTCGCAGGCGCCCGACCCCGGCAAACATGTCGAGGCCATCGAGGCGTGCGCACGGCTGCTTGCGGCGGCGCGTCGCGAACGACTCGGCCCTTGCGATACGCTCGACATCGGCGGCGGCTTTCCCATCGATTACGCCTCGAGAGCGCCGGCCATCGGGTACTTTTGTAAGCCGATCCGAGCCGCGCTCGCCAAGCTACCAAAGCGCGTGCGCATCATCGCCGAGCCGGGGCGTTACATCGCGGGGCCGAGTGCCATCGGGGTCGCGAGTGTCATGGGTCGTGCGCGCCGCGAAGGTCGTTGGTGGTATTACCTCGATGATGGACTTTATGGCTCGTATAGCGGACAACTGTTCGATCACGCGCGCTACCCGCTCGAATCATTGAAACTCGGCAAGCGTCGTGAGCCCGCGGTGCTCGCAGGCCCGACCTGCGACAGCATCGACGTCATCACCGAAAACATCGTGTTGCCTGAGCTCGATGAAGGTGACCTCATCGTCGGTCGTGCGATGGGCGCGTACACCTGGGCGAGCGCGTCGGAGTTCAACTTTTTCCCGCGTGCCACGGTCGTCTCGGTCAATCTGACGCCCGGCGATCGCGGCAGCGTGATGCGGCTCGATTACTAATGCGCGTCCATGTCGCCGATTTCGTGGCGGGCGCGGCCTCGGCACGAGGCGTGGCGATCGTCATTGACGTGTTTCGAGCCTGTTCGTTGCAGGCGCATGCCCTCGCAGCCGGTGCGGAGGCGATCGTCCCGATCGAAGGTGTCGACGAGGCGAAGGCTCTGAAGAGCCAGCACTCTGGGTGGTTACTCGTCGGCGAGCGCCATGCGCGGCGGTTACCGGGGTTCGATTGCGGCAACTCGCCATCCGAAGTACTCGCGGCAGAGCCCGCCGGACGCACGATCATCCATACGACTCATGCCGGAACCCAGGGGCTGATGGCCGCCTCGCGCGTGGTCAGTCATGTGTTCACAGGGGCGTTCGTCAATTTATCCGCCACGATCGCAGCGGTGAGAGCCCTCGCACCCGAGGACGTCACGATCGTCGCCATGGGACACGAGGCCCGTGAGCGTTGCGAGGAAGACGATCTTTGTCGCGAAGCGATGATTGCCGCACTACAGGGTCATGCGTTTCCTCTTGCGAATCTGCCCGATCGTTTACGAGGCGCGCCGGCAGCCGCCAAGTTTTTCGATTCTCAGGCGGACTGGGCTCCCGAGAGCGACTTCGATCTGTGCACCCGCATTGATGCGGTACCTTTTGCGATCTCCCTGATTCCGGGCTCGATGGGACGACCCGTGCTCGTACGCCATGATCTGCCGCACGCCGTGCGGGACCATGTCTGAGACGACGATACGAAATGTTGTGTTCGATATCGGTTGGGTGTTGGTACACCTGGCGCCGATGCCGCTCCTGCAGTTGCTTCGTGATCACGGTGCCGAGGTGGACCAACTCGAGCAGGTGACGAGTCGCATCGATTTACACGAACACGAAAGCGGCAGGCTCGACGGGGTAGGGTTGGTGTCGAATATCGCACGTCTCGCGCCGCGAAGGCCTTCCGCTGAGCTCGTCGCTGCAGCCTGGGTCGACATGTTCGACCCCCAGCCCGAGATGTTCGGTCTCGCTGAGCGCTTGCGCAGCCGATATCGGGTTTACCTGCTCTCCAACGTCGGTGATCTGCACTGGGCAGAGTTGCAACGACGCTTTCGATTGCACGAACTGGGGCACGGTGTCGTCACGTCCTTCGAGGCCGGTGTCATGAAGCCACTCGCTGCCATCTACGAGCAGACCGAACGGCGTTTTTCATTGAACCCCGCCGAGACGGTGTTCATCGATGATCGTCTGGAGAATATCGAGGCGGTCCGTGTGCGGGGCTGGCACGGCATCGTCCATGCCGGTCACAATGCGACCGTCAGTGCCTTGCGGGCACTCGGTGTCGAGACGGAGTGAGCCTATGCCTGTGATCGCAACGACAGTGGGATTGCTCGTGCTGTCTAACGTCTTCATGACGTTCGCCTGGTATGCCCATCTCAAAAATCTGAACGACAAGCCTTGGTGGATCGCCGCCCTCGTCAGTTGGGGCATCGCGCTCTTCGAGTATCTCCTCCAGGTTCCTGCCAACCGTATCGGCTACACAGAGTTGTCTCTGGCGCAACTGAAGATCGTTCAAGAGGTCGTGACGCTGACCGTCTTCGTACCCTTTGCCGTGTTCTACATGCGACAGCCGATCAAGCTCGACTATCTTTGGGCAGCCCTCTGCATATTCGGCGCCGTTTATTTCATCTTTCGGAGTCCGGCATGAGCGCGAGAGTCGGTTCGACGGCGATTCATCGTCGGGTCGAGGCTTTGCGCGAAGGGCGTGATCCGAGCGTAATCGCCAAGATGCCCTCGGGCTGGGCCGTTTTCGGCGAGCGTCAATTCTTGCGCGGGTATGCCTTGTTGTTGCCTGACCCGGTCGTGCCGACACTCAATGATTTGCCGGCGCCGGGTCGCGATCAGTTTTTATCGGATATGGGTCGTCTCGGCGATGCGTTGCTCACCGCGACAGGCGCCCTACGTATCAATTACGCGATGTTTGGAAACCTCGAGCCCGCTCTGCACGCGCACGTCGTCCCGCGCTATCGAGACGAGCTATCACCGCTCGACGTGGCGCATCCGTGGGCGTACGACTGGAATGCTGCGCCCATGTTCGACCCGACACGTGAGGCGGCACTACTCGCTGCCGTACGCGCCTCGTTGGCCTCGAGCCTGCGTTAATCGAGTCGAGCGTAGGAGAGGGGCAAGGCCGTCGTCGATTTAATGGTCTCGAGGGAGAAGCTCGCACTGACGTCGAGCATGTCGAGTGCGCCGATGAGTCGCTTGTAGACGGCATCGTAGGCCTCGATATCGGGTACGACGACGCGAAGCAGGTAGTCGACATCGCCACTCATGCGATGCAATTCGGTGACCTCCGGTAGTTCGCGCACGACTTTCGCGAAACGTTCGTACCAGGCTGCGCTGTGGCTCGGCGCCTTGATGGTGACGAATACCGTCGTGCCTACGTTGAGGGTTCGGGCATCGAGCAGCGCGACGGTTCGTCGGATGACGCCCGTCTCGCGCAGACGTTGGATGCGCCGCCAGCAGGGTGCTTTCGAGAGCCCGACGCGCTCGGCGATCTCAGCGGCGGTCAGATTCGCGTCTTTCTGCAGGACGTCAAGGATTTTACGGTCGAGCTTATCCATGGAACAAAATTTCTCGATAAATGACTATTAAGCAACATTGTTGCGCTTCGAGTCCGGTTTGTCCATGTCTTCGAAACCCTGTTGCGTGCGGCTAGGGATATTGTTAACCGCCATGAAGTTACTGCGCGCCTTCACCGAGCATCCGACCACGATCGGCGAAACCTACCTCGGGCATCTTTGGCAGGCAGGCAGCTTCGGACTCCGCATGGTCGGTGCGGGGATCGCCTGCGTGCTGCACGGCCTTTTCCCGTTCCTCTTCGTGACCACCGGCTCGGATGCGATCAAGGGGTTACATGCCGAAATGAGTGCGCGCCGTGAGCGCGCGCTCCGGGACGAACTGCCGATCCGTTAAACTCCGCGGCGGTTCACTCGCCGGGACGTTCCCTTTGGTTTCTCACTCCAGTTCGACTCTCCCTGAGCTGCGCCTACGCCGCGGCGAAGATCGTCGTCTGCGGGCGGGTCATCTTTGGGTGTTCAGCAACGAGATCGACACGGCGGCGACGCCACTCGCAGGGTTCGAGCCGGGCACTCAAGTTCGCATCGTCACCGATCGCGATCAGGTACTTGGAGTGGGCTATCTCAATCCGTCGACTTTGATCGCCGCACGCATCCTCGCCCGCGATAGCGAGTCGCACATCGATCGGCGCTGGATTGCTTCGCGATTACGTCAGGCGCTTGCGTTGCGCGAGAGCGTCTACCCGAGCCCGCACTACCGTTGGGTATTCGGCGAGTCCGATTCTTTGCCAGGTCTCGTCCTCGATCGCTATGGCGACCTCGTCGTGGGACAGATTGCGACGCTCGGCATGGAGCACCTACGCGCAGAAGTCGAAGCGGCGATTCGAGAGGTTCTCTCGCCGGCCGCGCTGCTTTGGAAGAACGATTCGGGTGCTCGCAAGTTGGAAGGTTTGCCGGAGATCGTGGACACCGCGTGGGGTGTGATACCCGACGAGACGGTCGTGCTTGAGAGTCTCCTCGATGGTAGTGCGTTGTCTTTCACCGTGGCACTCGCTGGGGGACAGAAGACGGGTTGGTTCTTCGATCAGACGTTCAATCGCAGCGTACTACCGCGTTTTCTGAAGCCCGGCGCTTGCGTGCTCGACGTGTGCAGCTACGCGGGCGGTTGGGCGACCACCGCTGCGGCCTGTGGGGCGCGTGAGGTCGCTTGTATCGATTCTTCTCTAGCGGCCTTGCAGTTTGCCGAGCGAAACGTAGCCGCCAATTCTTCGCTCAAAGCCATTCTGCATCGCGGAGACGCATTCGATACGCTGTCGGCACTCGCCGAGGCGGGAGAGCGATACGACGCGGTGATCGTCGATCCCCCGGCATTCATCAAGCGACGCAAGGAAATCCCGCAAGGGCAGGCGGCATATCGCAAGCTCAACCAGCTTGCGCTACGAGTCTTGGAGCCGGGAGGCCTACTCGTCAGCTGCTCGTGTTCTCATCACCTGGCTTCCGAGGAGCTTCTCTCGGCGATCCAGGGAGCAGCCCGGCATGTCGACCGATTTGTACAGGTGCTGCACGAAGGCGGGCAGTCGCCCGACCATCCTCGCCATCCGGCGATCCCCGAGACCCGGTACCTCAAGGCATTTTTCTGCCGCGTGACCCGCGGCTAGCCGCTAAAATCCCCCGATGATCGATTATCCCGGCTTCGATCCCGTCGCTTTCGACATTGGCCCGCTCAAGGTGCGCTGGTACGGCATCACCTATCTCGTCGCGTTTGCGGCGGCGTGGTGGCTCGGTCGTCGCCGCGCCGCTCAACCGGGTTCGACATGGACGGCGGTGGAGGTCGACGACTTCCTCTTCTACGCCATGCTTGGCGTCATCCTCGGTGGTCGCATCGGCTATGTCTTTTTCTATGGCCTCGGCTATTGGGCCGAGGATCCCTGGTATCCGCTGCGTATCACCGAGGGCGGCATGTCGTTCCACGGAGGTCTCATCGGGGTGCTCGTCGCCCTCGCGGTGTTCGCGATGAGGCGCAAACGACATGTGGCAGACGTCTTCGATTTTGCAGCGGCGCTACCGGGTCTCGGAATCTTGTCGGTGCGTGTCGGCAACTTCATCAACGGCGAGCTGTGGGGCAAACCGGGCGATGTGCCGTGGGCCATGATGGTCGATGGGGTCGCGCGACATCCCACGCAACTATACGAGGCGGTTCTCGAAGGTCTTTTGCTCGCCATTGTGTTGTGGTGGTTCACCGCCAAAGATCGACCGCGGCTCGCGCCCTCGGGTCTCTTTTTGATCATGTATGCCGTCGGCAGGCTCACCGTCGAGTTCTGGCGACTTCCCGATGCGCACATCGGCTACCTCGCAGGAGGCTGGCTCACCATGGGTCATCTGCTCACCTTGCCGATGTTGCTTGCCGGTATCGCACTGATGGTGCTCGCGTATCGTCGGGGCGAGCCGTCGGGTAATCGCTCCACCGAACGAGCCGTACCATGAAGCAATACCTCGACTTCATGCGTCACGTGCGTGAGCACGGGACGCACAAGACCGATCGCACGGGTACCGGAACAGTGTCGGTGTTCGGTCATCAGATGCGCTTCGATCTGCGCGAAGGATTTCCGCTCGTCACGACCAAAAAAATCCATTTGAAGTCAGTGGTGCATGAGTTGCTGTGGTTCCTGCGCGGAGAAACCAATACGACGTACCTGCGCGCGAACGGCGTCAGCATCTGGGACGAATGGGCCGATGCCAACGGAGAACTCGGGCCGGTCTACGGCAAGCAGTGGCGGTCCTGGCCCACGCCCGACGGCGGGTCGATCGATCAGATATCCGAGGTGCTTAAGCAGTTGCGCACGCAGCCTGATTCCCGCCGCATCATTGTGAGCGCTTGGAACGTGGGCGAGCTCTCACAGATGGCGCTGATGCCTTGTCATGCGTTCTTTCAGTTCTACGTCGCCGACGGGCGTCTGTCGTGTCAGCTTTATCAACGTAGCGCCGATATCTTCCTCGGCGTGCCGTTCAACATCGCCTCGTACGCCTTGCTCACCCATATGATCGCCGAACAATGCGATCTGGGCGTCGGTGATTTCGTATGGACGGGTGGCGACTGTCATCTTTACCTCAATCACCTCGAGCAGGCAGATCTTCAGCTCTCGCGAGAGCCCTATCCGTTGCCCACGCTCGTAATACGTCGTCGACCGCCCTCGCTCTTCGACTATGTCTTCGACGATTTCGAATTCGCGAATTACCAGCATCATCCGGCGATCAAAGCGCCGGTGGCTGTCTGAGCTCAATTTAATGCCAGGGAGAGTTTTCGTGCCGATACCCGTCATGCGCACCAGCGCTTGGATCAATGTCCGCAACTCCAGAATTCACGGCAAAGGCGTGTTTGCCGCCAAGCGTATCCCGAAGGGTACGCGGGTCATTGAGTATCTCGGCGACCGCATTTCCCACGCGGAGGCGGATGCGCGCTACGACGGCCACGACCCGAACGACAATCACACTTTCCTGTTCATCGTCGACAAGAAGACGGTGATCGACGCTGGCGTCGGCGGCAACGGTGCGCGGTTCATCAACCACTCTTGCGATGGCAACTGCGAATCGGTGATCGAAGACCGGCGTGTGTTCATCGAGACGACTCGAGTCGTTGAGAAGGGGGAAGAGCTGGGTTACGACTACGAGATCGGTCGCGAGAAAGACGATCCGCCGAACGTTGACGAGATTTTCGCGTGCCGCTGTGGCTCGCCCAAGTGCCGCGGCACGATGCTCTGGCCGGCGAAAGATCCGCGTAAAAAGAAAAAGGCAAAGAAAAAAGCCAAGACTCGTGTGAAGACGTCGGCGAAAAACAAGACGACGCCTCGCGTGACGTCGCGCGCGAAGGCTGGCGCTGACACGCAGGGCCGCTCGACCGGGAGCCGCCGGCGAACAGTGTCGCGACGCTGATGCCAGGCCGGGCGCCGCGCCTCACCCTGATCGTCGCCGTGGCAGACAACGGCGTGATCGGGCGTGAGGGCGGATTACCCTGGAAACTCTCCGAAGATCTGCGTCGCTTCAAGCAGCGTACCCTCGGGCGTCCTGTCGTGATGGGACGAAAGACATGGGAGTCTCTCGGCAGACCGCTGCCGGGGCGTACCAACATCGTCGTGACGCGACGCAAGGATTACACCGTCGACTCGCCGGGGGTCATCGTCGTATGCAACCTCGATGAGGCGATCGAGGCGGCGGGCGAGGTCGAAGAAATCATGATTATCGGCGGCGCGGAGATCTATGCGCTTGCGCTGCCGCGTACCGAACTCGTCGAGTTGACACGAGTACACGCGACGGTCGAAGGGGACACCCTTTTTCCGGCGATGCCGCCCGAGGATTGGCAAGAAATTGCTCGTACCGAGTATCCCGCCGACGAGCGGAATCAGTACCCCACGAGCTTCGTTACGCTGCAGCGACGCGGGTTTTCGTAGGTTTTAACCAAACCGCCATAAGTCTGTAATTTTTTAGTCATCGGCGTTGGGGACCATTAGTTCCGCGTCATTTCGCGGTCTCTCGAGGTCTCCCCATGTCCCGAATCGTCTTCGCGCGCACCTCGCGCTGGTCCCCCGTTTTTGTTGCGGTCTCCGGAATCCTTTCCGCGGCGGCTGCGGCGCAGGATGCAACGTCTCCGGCAGCCGGTTCGGCAGACGACCTGCAAGAAGTTGTGATCACCGCCATCATTGATGCCGCGAAGCGCGCCTCTGATGAGCAAAAAAATTCACGGGGCGTCACCAACGTCGTGGCCTCCGACTCCATCGGTCGGTTCCCGGATCCCAACATCGCCGAGGCCCTCCAGCGCGTCGTCGGCGTAGCGATTTCTCGTGACCAGGGTGAAGGCCGGTACATCAATGTCCGTGGTGGACCGTCCGAGTTTTCGGCGGTGACCATCGATGGCGTGAGCGTAGCGGCGCCCGATCCGACGACCCGAGCGATCGACCTCGACACCGTCCCGTCTGACATCGTGGGCTCACTCGAGATCACGAAGACGCTTCGTCCTGATCAGGATGCTGACTCAGTCACGGGGGCAATCAACATCCGTACGCAGTCGCCGTTCGATTACAAAGGCTTCCGACTGCGCGCCTCGGGTGGCGGCTCCTACAATGAGTTCGGTGGTACGAACGACGTCCGCGGCTCGGTGTCGGTCAGCAACATTTGGGAAGGCGACTCTCGGGTTGGGTTGCTGTTCTCGGGCAGTTACTCGGAAACCGATCGACAGGTCGACAATATCGAAACCGCTTGGGCACGGCTGACCCGACCAGAGGGCGGCACCGTGTTCGGTGTCGTCGAAAATCTCTTCAAGGATTACGACACGAAGCGTGAGCGTATTGCGCTCACAAGCGCTGCGGAATTGCGTGCGGACGATGACTCGCGCCTCTTCTTGCGCGGCACGTTCTCGCGCTTTACGGACGACGAGTATCGTAACCAGTTGCTCGTGCTTTGGTCCGAAGGCGTGTTGCTTCCGGGGGCCACGGACGAGAAAGCCTCGTTCCGAAATATCCGGGTGGCCAAGCAGATTCGTCACCGAACGGTTCAGAACGAGATCGTGACCGGCGAACTCGGTGGCGAGAAGAAGTTCGGCGGATGGACCTTCGATGGTTCGATCTCGATTGCCAGCACGGAGCAGACCTATCCTCGTCGCGACGAGCTCTTGTGGCGGACGGCGGCGCTCGGCACTGCAACGGCGCCGATCTCTTACGACTACTCGACGAGCACCCGTGAGCCGTCGATTTCCTTGTTCACCACCAACCAGCACCTGACGCCGACCAATTTCTCGTTCCGTGAAAATGCCTATCGGACGTCAGAGACCAGCGACGATACGATCGCCGCCGTCGCCAATTTGACGATTCCGGTTGAGATGGGTGGCGGCAAGGGAAATTTCAAGGCGGGCGCGAAGTTCAAGTCCGGCGAGCGTAAGGCGAATGAGGATCGCTTTCGAGATCGCGCGACGACCGCAGCGCCGAGCCAGCCCCTGTCGGCTTTCCTGACGACCCAAGAAAGTCGCAACTACAACTATGCTCTGGGCTTCAAGGTGGATCCGGCACTGGCGGATGCCTATTACGATGCGACCAAGGCGCGCTCGCCGATTCGTGCTGAGCAATCGGCGACCGCGGATTACCAGGCAGACGAATCGGTCCTCTCGGGCTACGCGATGTGGGATCTGGATTTCGATCGCTTGGGCGTGGTCGCAGGCGTGCGCGTCGAGAAAACGGAAACGGAAGGCGCCGCACCGGTATTCAACGCCGCAACGAGCGCCATCAGCACGCGGACCGATACCCGTAGCTACACGGACGTGTTCCCGGGTCTGACGCTGCGTTATGAGGTCAACGACAACCTGATTGCGCGTGCGGCGGTCACCCGCGGCATGATGCGGCCGGACTTCACGGATATCGTCCCTCGTGCGCTTGAGACCCAAGAGGGTTCGCTCCTGGTCGTGCAGCAGGGCAATCCTACGTTGAAGCCCACGCTGTCGAACAACCTCGACGTGTCGCTCGAATACTATTTCGAACCGATCGGAATTTTGTCTGCGAGCGGGTTTTACAAGGATCTGAAGGACTACAACTACACATTACGTAGCTCGGGGAGCTATCTCGGCAACCCGGCCGCACTCATCACCCCCGAGAACGCGGACGGTGAGCTCGGCGGTCTCGAGCTCGCTTGGCAGCAACAGTTCACTCAGCTGCCCGGCTGGTTGAGCGGCTTCGGTGTGTTCGCCAACTTTACCTACGTGGATGCGTCGATCGACCTCGGCCGGACCTACGGGGGTCGCTCCTCGTTCCCGCTGCCGGGTCAGTCGGAGACGGTATCGAACTTCGCCTTGTTCTATGAAAAAGGTCCGGTGAGCGTTCGCCTCAGCTACACCGATCGCAGTGATTACTTGGATGAGATCAATGCCGAGGACGGTGCGCTCGACCTTTTCTGGGCGGGACGCGATCAGATCGATCTCACGGCGAGCTACCAGTTCACGAAGGTCTTTGAGGCGTTCGTCGAGGCCAAGAACCTCACGAACTCCAAGGGTATTCGCTACTACGGCAAGAAGAGCCGGATCTACGAGTATGAGCAGTTCGGTTACAGCGTATTCGTCGGAGGCCGACTCAAGCTGTAACTTTGAAGTCTGTTAGAGTCGATCATATGACCTCGTCGACCAACACCACACCCCGGCTCACCGGTTGGGGCGTGGTCGTCTCCTTCCTAAGCGTATTGCTCGGTTCGATCGGTTCGCTCGATGCAGCCCCTGCGCCGACTGTGAAGCCGCGCGTGGTGACTGAGCCGGTCCGCTACGATTCCGACGACCCGGCGATCTGGGTGAACCGCTCAGAGCCTGCCAAGAGCCTCGTGCTGGGCACGGACAAAGAGGCCGACGGAGCGCTGTACGTCTTTGGTCTGGACGGAAAGATCCGTCACGAGCTGACGATTCGCGGCTTGCTACGCCCCAATAACGTCGACGTCGCCTACGACGTTCCGCTCGCGGGGCGCAAAGTCGATGTGGCCGTCGTTGCCGAGCGCTTCGCTCATCGCGTGCGAGTGTTTTCTTTGCCCGACATGCGCCCAATAGACGGCGGCGGAATCCCGGTATTCGAAGGTGAGCGGGCGCGAGACGTCATGGGTGTGACCACCTATACGCGGCCCTCGGATGGCGCGGTCTTCGTCATCGTCAGTCGCTCGGATCGATTTGCGCCGAAGCAGGGTTATCTGCATCAGTACCGACTCGTCGACGACGGCACCGGTACGTTGCGCGGCCTGAAGGTACGGGCGTTCGGTGAATGGAGCGGTCGCAAGGAAATCGAGGCGCTTTCCGTCGATCCCGTTCGCGGTATGGTTTTCGCCAGCGATGAGACGTTCGGCATTCGCAAATATCATGCGGATCCTGCTGTGGAAGATGCCGACGACGAGCTCGCTCAGTTCGGGCTCACCGGATTCGCGCGTGACCATGAGGGAACGGCCATCTTTCGGCGCGGACGTGAGCGGGCACTTTTGTTCGTCTCAGATCAGCAGGCGGGCGAGTTGAGACTTTTCGAGCTCGACGGTCCCCCCGAAGCGCCCCATCGCCATGCACTCGTGGGCCACGTTCGCTTCACCGCCCAAGAGACCGATGGCATTGATCTCGTGTCGACGGCGCTGCCTGGATTTCCCGGCGGCCTACTGGTTGCGATGTCGACTGACCGGACTTATCACTTCTACGGTTTAGACGACCTCCTGAAGGCCGTTGAGCCCGCCCGCGAGTGATCAGCGCGCCCGCGTCTTGATCGAGCCTGCCGCGATTTTCTGACTCCACTCAGCCGGACCGCTTTGGTGTACCGAGGTGCCGTTCGAGTCGACGGCGACCGTCACGGGCATGTCCTTGACCTCGAATTCATAGATCGCCTCCATGCCGAGGTCGGCGAACGCCACGACGCGTGAGGATTTGATCGCCTTGGAGACGAGGTACGCGGCGCCACCGACGGCCATGAGGTACGCCGCCTTGTGCTTGCGAATCGCTTCGATGCCGACGGGGCCACGTTCGGCTTTGCCGATCATCGCGATGAGTCCAGTGTTGGCGAGCATCATCTCGGTGAATTTGTCCATGCGGGTCGCAGTGGTCGGACCAGCGGGCCCCACGACTTCATCGCGTACCGGATCGACCGGGCCGACGTAGTAGATCACCCGGTTGCGGAAGTCGACGCCTTCCGGAAGACCTTTGCCGCTCGCGTAGAGATCGGCGATGCGTTTGTGAGCCGCATCGCGACCCGTGAGCATCTTGCCGTTGAGGAGTAGTCGATCGCCGGGCTTCCAAGAAGCAACCTCTTGGGGCGTGAGCGCATCGAGATTGACGCGACGAGATTCGGCCGAAGGCTTCCAGTCGACTTTGGGCCAGCGCGACAGATCGGGCGGCGCGAGTTTCGAGGGACCCGATCCGTCGAGCGTGAAGTGGACATGCCGTGTGGCAGCGCAGTTCGGGATCATCGCCACCGGCTTCGAGGCCGCGTGGGTCGGATAATCGAGAATCTTCACATCGAGCACAGTGGAAAGACCGCCGAGACCCTGCGCACCGATACCGAGTGCATTCACTTTGTCGTGCAGCTCGATGCGCAGTTCTTCGACGGGATTGCGGGGACCGCGGGCCTTGAGTTCGGCCATGTCGATGGGATCCATCAAAGATTCTTTGGCGAGCACCATGGCTTTTTCGGCGGAGCCGCCGATACCGATGCCGAGCATGCCCGGTGGGCACCAGCCTGCGCCCATGGTGGGGACGGTCTTGAGTACCCAATCGACGATGGAGTCGCTGGGGTTCAGCATGACGAACTTGGCTTTGTTCTCGGAGCCACCGCCTTTGGCGGATACCGTGATCTCGACAGTGTCGCCCGGCACCATGTCGACGTGTACGACGGCCGGTGTGTTGTCCCGGGTGTTTTTGCGAGTGAACGCGGGGTCGGTCACGATCGAGGCGCGTAGCGTATTGTCGGGGTCGAGATACGCACGGCGTACGCCTTCGTTGATCATCTCGGTGAGCGTGAGGGTGGCGTCCCACCGAACGTTCATGCCGACCTTCACGAAGGCGACCACGATGCCCGTGTCTTGGCAGATCGGACGATGACCCTCGGCGCACATGCGCGAGTTGGTGAGGATCTGCGCGATGGCATCGCGAGCGGCTGGCGATTCTTCGAGCTCGTAAGCGCGCCCCAATGACTCGATGTAGTCCATCGGATGGTAGTACGAGATGTATTGCAGGGCATCGGCGACGCTTGCGATGACATCCTGCTGTTTGATGATCGTCATGGGTTCACCCGTCGGATTGAGCCGACAGTTTAACTCCCTGATAGCCTCTGCAGGGCAGGGACCAACGTGCGTTCGAATCCAATGCCGCAGCCGTCAGCGCGCCGCCCCACACGCACCCGGTATCGAGCGCCAGCAGGTCGGGTCGGTCGACGAGCCCGAGTGTAGACCAATGCCCCATGATCACTCGGGCGTTCGACGTTCGGCGGTCGGGTGCCGCGAACCAGGGCATCCAGCCGCTCTCCTGTGACCCGGGAGCGCCTTTCATTTTGAGATCGATACGGCCATCGGCACGACAGAATCGCAATCGAGTCAATACATTGATGATGAAACGTAGTCGATCGGCGCCCTCGAGTGTCGGGGACCAGCGATCGGGACGGTTACCGTACATCGATTCAAAAAGTTTGACCGGGTCGGTTCGTAGCGCCTGCTCGACTTCCGCGGCGAGCGTCATGACCTCGTCGAGGGTCCACTGAGGCACAACCCCGGCATGCACCATGAGATCGGAACCTTCTCTTGCCGCGAGCGGTCGTGTGACGAGCCACTCGAGCAGGGGCTCGCGATCTGTCGCGTTCAGGATGTCATCGAGTGTGTCGTCCTCGCGCAGTTTCCGGCTTCCACCCAACGCGACGGCGAGCAGATGAAGGTCGTGATTGCCGAGGACGACGCGGGCGTTGTCGCCGAGCGAACGAACGAACCGCAAAGTGCCGAGAGAGTCGGGTCCGCGATTGACGAGGTCACCCACGAACCAGATTTCATCGCGGTCGCTTCGAAAATCAGCCTCTATCAGCAGCTGGTGCAGTTCGGGCAGGCACCCCTGCACGTCTCCGACGGCGATTCTCGCCATCGTCAGTGCACCACTCCGGGTAATGCGAGACGAAAAGCGGGGATCGGCGCGTCGAACTCGAGACCGTCGTCGCCGCGCATCTGATAACTGCCATGCATGGTGCCGACGGGCGTTTCGATGACGGCACCGCTTGAGTAGCGAAATCCTTGACCCGGCTTGAGATGCGGCTGCTCGCCGACGACACCTTCGCCACGGACTTCTTGGACCTTGCCGTTGCTGTCGGTGATGACCCAATGGCGCGTCATCAACTTCACGGGGATGCGCCCCTCGTTTCGCATCGTCACCGTATAGGCGAACACGTATCGCTCGCTGTCCGGATCGGACTGCCCTTCGAGGTAGGCGGTTTCGATTTTGATATCGAGATGATGATCGGCACGCATGATGTCGCTCACGCTAGCGGCTCGGATACCGCTCTGGCAAGTCGTCCGAACTCCTCCGGCGACAACGTCTCGGGTCTCGCACCCGGATCGATCTCGCAGGCGGCGATGGTATCGGCCTCGAGCAGCGAGCGTAGGGCATTGCGTAGGGTCTTGCGACGCTGTGAGAACGCCGCCGACACCACGCGAGCGTAGCGGGCGTCGACCGGGAAGGCGGGCGTCTCGTGCACGGTGAGACGTGCGACGGCGGACCACACCTGCGGCGCTGGGCGGAAGGCCCCGGGGCCCACGTCGAAGAGGTGTTCGGCCGTCACCCAAGGGGCGAGCATCACGGTGAGTCGGCCGTAGTCGCCGTTACCTGGCGTCGCGCAGATTCGTTCGATGACTTCTCGTTGGAGCATCACGTGCAGATCGAGGATGGAGGCCCGGTGATCGAGCAAGTGAAAGAGGAGGGGCGTCGAGACGTTATAGGGTAAGTTGCCGATGACCCGTAACTTCCGACCTCGCGTCTGAGCGAGCGTCGCGAAATCGAACTTGAGCGCATCACACACATGGAGCGTCAGGCCGCGGGCGCCCAATCTTTGCTGCAACTCGGCGGCGAGATCGCGATCGATTTCGATGGCGTCGAGCTGATCGCAGCGCTCGAGGAGGGGTTCGGTCAATGCGCCACGACCCGGTCCGATTTCGACCAGCGACTCTCCGGGCTGCGGATCGATGGCCTCGACGATCTGCGCGATCACTCCCGGATCATGTAGGAAGTTTTGACCGAAGCGTTTGCGGGCGAAGACCACCGAAGACTCAGCGAATCGCGCGACGACGATGTACGAGGTCGATGGCGAGCTCGACGGCCGCGCGCAAACTGCCTACATCGGCGCGCCCTGTGCCTGCGAGCGCTAAGGCGGTGCCGTGGTCCACCGAGGTTCGAATCACCGGCAGACCGAGCGTCACGTTGACCGCATGGCCGAAGCCAGCATGTTTGAGCACCGGAAGCCCTTGGTCGTGAAACATGGCGAGGAAGGCATCGGCCTTCGCGATTTCTCGCGGGACGAAGGCCGTATCGGCCGGTAACGGCCCGAAAGCCTCGATACCTTCGCACCGCGCGGCGTCGATGGCCGGGCTGATATGTCGGATTTCTTCATCACCGAGCAGGCCCGCCTCGCCGGCATGGGGGTTGAGCCCGCACACCGCGATGCGTGGATGTTTGATGCCGAACGAGTGTTTCAGATCATGGTGCATGATGCGCAAGAGTTGGAGCACGAGCGGCTGTGTGATCGCGTCGGGCACGCGTCGCAGAGGCAGATGCGTGGTCGCAAGCGCGACCCGCAAATCGCCGGCCACCAGCATCATTACGGGCTTGGGTATGCCGCAGCGCTCGGCGAGATACTCAGTGTGACCGGAGAAAGGTACGCCCGAGGCGGCAATCACGCTTTTTTGCACCGGCGCGGTGACCATGGCGTCGTATCGGCCGCTTTTCACGCCGTCGAGGGCGTCGTCGAGCAGGCCGACCACGTAGGCGGCGTTACGAACATCGAGCGTACCCGCGATCGAGGGCGTTGCGAGCAGTCGATGTACGACGGTCAATCGACTGAGCGCCGCACCGGTGGGTGCGCGCGCTTCGAGCAAAGATTCATCGACGAGACAGTGCAGTTCGCAGGGTGGCAAATCTGCGCTCGTGAGTTGTGCACAGAGCTCGGGGCCGATGCCCGCCGGCTCACCCGAGGTGATGATGATCCGCGGGCGTTCAGCTCTTGATGTCGACATACGCCTCGTCGCGCAGCCGACGCAGCCAGAGCTCGGTCTCTTCGTCTGCCTTGCTCTCTCTCAGCTGCATGAATGCGCGCTGGCGACGCAACTCTTCGGTGTTATCGAATTGTCGACGACCGAGCAGTTGCACGATGTGCCAGCCGAACTGCGTCCGGAACGGCTCGCTGATTTCATTCGGAGAGAGTCGATTGAGGGCTGCGTCGAATTCCGGGACGAAGGTGCCGGGTGCCGTCCAGCCGAGGTCACCACCGTCGGCGGCCGAACCCGGATCTTCGGAGAGCGTCTTGGCGAGTACTGAGAAATCTTCGCCCTTCAGGATTCGCTCACGAACGTCAATGAGGCGCTGCTGCACCGTGGCGTCGTCTTGGATCTCGGTGGGTTTCAGCAGGATATGACGCGCATTGGTTTGTTCGATGACGACTTGCTGATCGGCACCGCGAATTTCATTGAGGCGAACGATGTGATAACCCGATGGCGTACGTAGCGGCGCACTGACTCCGCCGGGCTTGAGCCCCACGACGAGATCGGCAAGCACAGTCGGAATTTCTGGACCGCGACGCCAGCCGAGCGAGCCGCCCTCGAGAGCGGTCTGGCTATTCGAGTACGCTACGGCAAGCTTGGCGAAATCTTCGCCCGCTTGGGCTCGATCGAACACATCTTGAGCGCGACGCGACGCCTGATCGAGTTGAGAGGGCGTCGCCTCCTGAGGGACCGCGATCAGGATGTGCGAGAGGTTGTATTCATTGAGCTCTGAGGGACGCGACTTCTGCTTGTCGAGAAACTGTTCGAGTTCGCGTGGCGAAATGTTGATGCGCTGGATCACGTCGCGTTGCTGCAGCACTTGAAGGGTCATTTCGCGACGAACGCTCTCTCGATAGGACGCGTAGTCGATGCCTTGTTGGGTGAGTGCGGCCGGAAGTTGCGCAAGGGGGATGCCGTTGCGCTGAGCGACGTCGGCGAGCGCCTGGTTGAGCGACTCGTCACCGATGCGAATGCCGGCGCGCTGGGCACGCTGCATCTGGATTTCTTGGAGAACGAGGCGATCGAGCACCTGCTGGCGCAGCACGGTGGCCGGAGGCATCTCGAGACCTTGGGCTTGCAGTCGCGCGGCGATCACCTGTACTTGCTCTTCGAGTTCGCTTGCGAGGACGACACCTTCGTTTACGACCGCGGCAACGCGGTCGAGCATCACGCCTTTGTCGGAGAGCGAGCGCTGGGCGAGGGCCGGCGTCGTCGCGAGGAGAGTCGCAAGACCAAAAGCCAAAAATCGGGAGAGGTGAGATCGCGTTGCAAACGTCATGGGTAGTTCCGAAATTCCTGAAAACTCAGCGGCTTAGGCCGACGGGCGAGTATCCCCGAATTGCCTCCTCGAGGAAAGCATCCGCCGAACTTCCGACACTCGCGAGACCATTGAGTTCCAGTTGCAGGTAAATGCCCGTATCGCGTTCGCCGGTGCGGCTCGAGACGAAGCGGCGTCCCACCAGCCGCAAGCGCCAGCAGCAAGACTTGTACTCGAAGCCGGCGAAGCGATCGAGAGCGCTGCGGTCCTTGAGGTCGTACACGAAACGACCATAGGCATTCCAGCGTGAGCCGAGCGGCCAAGCGCCCGAGACCTCGCCTTGCTCGAGTCGATCGCGCTGAAAGCGATAAGCCACGTTGACGGCGCGATCAGCGTCCGGTCGATACTGAAGACGAACGTGACTGCGTTGTTGCTGGCGCTCGCGGCTATCCCACTGCATGCCGACAGTGGCGTTCCAGTTTTGCCAGGCAGAGATACCGAGTTGGGCCACGAGATCGGAGCGGGACTCACCGATCTCCGATTCGCCCGGGAGTCGTACCCGAGATCGTTGGAAGCGATAGGTCTGACCGATCGTCGCCGACAGTAGTTGTCGTCCTGACGACCTGTCGTAGATGCGCGAGGTGACGCCGAGGCTTGCATGATTCGCATCCGCGATACGGTCGGGACCGACATAGCGCGAGGTTCGAAAAAGCTGTACGAAGTCGAGATCGGGCAAGGCGGTGTCGAAGATCGGTAAATCGTCTTGATCTCGATACGGCGTCCAAAGATAGAGCAGTCGAGGCTCCAGGGTCATTCGAGTGCGCGAGTTCTCGACCGCATCGCGCTCGAGTCGCAGGCCGGCATCGAGAGCAGCATAGGGCAGGGACCGAGAGGGTTGATCGTCGGTCGTCACCTCGGCGTCTTCGAGGTCGTAGCGCGTGTATCGCCAGCCTGCACTCGGCCTGACGTAGTACGCGGGTGATCCGAAATCGAGGCCCGCCCAAGGCGACAGATCGGTGCGCCAGCCTTGTACGCCCACCTCACGATCGAAGTTGACCAGTTCGCTGTCGAAGCCGTAGCGCATCGCGAGTGGGCCCTCGGTGATCCAGTCGCCGCTCGCTTGTACGCGCGGCAATCGAGCATAGGGTCGATCGATCGAGTCGAGGGCTCGATCAATAGTTTGGAATTGCTCGGCCTCCGCTCGAAGATACCAGTGCGCATCACGATAACTCAGCCGGGCATTCCGACGGAGAAATGCCGTACTCGTTCCTTCGGTGCCCGAGGCGAAATCTTCGAAATACTCGGCGTCGCTGACGCTTTGAGCATCGACGTCGAACCGCCAGCCCGCCGGTAACTCGCTGCGATGCCGCACTCTGAGCCAGTTGCGATTGATGTCGCGAATATCATCAGATTGCAGTGCATTGAGACGGAGATCGCCGCGATGGCGTTGCGTGAGATACCGAAAATTCGTACCGAGGTCGATGCCCCGGCGACCGTAAGCAGTGGGCTCCAAAGTGAGGTCGTAGTTCGGAGCAAGGTTTAGATAGTAGGGGAGTTTGAGTTCAGCACCTCCGCGAGAGCTGTATCCCACGTTAGGAAAAAGAAACCCGCTTTTTCTTTGATCACCCAGCGGAAAAGACAAATAAGGCAGGTAGAGGATCGGCACACCTTTGAATTCGATCGCGGCACTACGACCCGTACCGTTACGAGCTTGGGTATCAAGTTCGATTTGTCGAGCGCGAATCCTCCAATCGGGCGAGCTTTCGGGACAGGTGGTGAACCACACTTGCGACAGCGTCACTTTGCCGTCGATGCCGAGTTCCAGGGAGTCCGCCGCGCCGCGAGCCGGCTCCTCGGGCATCTCGAAGCGAGCGTCGGCGAAGGCCGCCCCACCGACTGGGTCATAACGACCGGAGCGACCCTCGACGCGCAAGACGGGATCACGGTAGCGCAGCAATCCGCGCATCGAGAACTCTCTCGCTTTGGCGTCATAGCTGACGTCTTCCGCGGTGAGCGTGCGATCTCCCTGCCGAATCGTCACGCGTCCGCTCAGGCTGGCATCGCCTGCCACGCCCAGCGTCGCAGCATCACTTGAGATCTCGACGTCCTCGCCGGGCGGTTCGAGTGGAGACGCAAGAGGGGGCGCGACTCCGGCTTCAGGTAGGGTTGCGCCGCGTGCGAGGGCGTCACGTACGGCCGACGGGGCAGGGCAGCGCATCGGCTGCTCGGCGGGTTCGGTTGAAGCGGATTCGGCTGAAGCGAGCGCAGGCTCGGCCCTCGCAGTCTCAAGATTGCCGACTCCGACGAGGCTGACTGCGAGCAGTCCCGCGCGGGCGATGGGATGGGCGATGCGACGCGGCGGGGCCATGGCTGCGGACATTATAATGGGGCCCCTTCCCGAGGCCGTGGGTTTCAAAGCTCTTGTCGGACGCCCGTTTCGAACTTTTGTCGTGTTGGGTCACACAGGACCTCGACCTCCGGGTTGCGCGTATCGAGGTCGCCTCGGCAGATGCCAGCTTTCGGCGGTATTTCCGTGCCGTTCTGCCGGATGGAGGCAGTTGGATCGTCATGGATGCGCCGCCCGCGCAGGAAGACATCGGGCCTTACCTCAAGGTGGGGAGCTTGTTGCACGGCGCGGGGGTACACGTCCCGGCGATCCATGCGGTCGATCGTGAGCGCGGATTCGTCCTGCTCGAAGATCTCGGTTCGACACCTTTTTTGACAGAGCTGCGCAAGCCGGCTCGAGCGTCAGTCTTGTATGCCGCTGCGCTCGATACTTTGGCGCGTATCCAGATCGATGCCCTCGATGCAGCCCGAGCGCTCGCGCCCTACGATGCGGCCGCTTTGCGTCGAGAGCTCGAGCTCATGCCGGAGTGGTTCTGCGGTCGGCATTTGCAGATTTTGCTTGAACCGGCGGAGCGCGAGCTGATTGAACGGACATTTCTTTGGCTCATCGATCAGGCGCTTGCTCAGCCAGTCGTCTTCGTACATCGGGACTACCACTCACGCAACTTGATGGTATTGCCACACGATGAAACCGGAGTCATCGATTTCCAGGATGCGCTGGCCGGACCCGTCGGCTACGATCTCGTCTCCTTGCTCAAAGATTGTTATATCGCCTGGCCTCGTGCCGAGGTCGAGCGATGGGTGTTGTCCTACCGTCAGCGCTTGTTGGTGCGAGATGTCTCTTCGCTCTCAGGTTCGAGCGATCGCGAGTTCTTGCGTTGGTTCGATTTGATCGGCGTGCAACGTCACATCAAGATTCTGGGCATCTTTGCGCGGCTCTGGTGGCGTGATGGTAAAGCGGGTTATCTCGATGATCTGCCTTTGACGCTCGACTACGTGCGTGACGCCGCTGCGCGACATGTCGAGTTGCGCGAGTTCGGGTTGTGGCTTGAGCGACGAATCGTTCCGCTGCTCGCCATGGCCAACACCCGCGCGCGCGAGGTCAAGCCCTGATGAAAGCGATGATCCTGGCGGCAGGTCGCGGCGAACGCATGCGACCGCTGACCGACGAGCGTCCTAAACCTTTGCTCGATGTGGGTGGTCGTTCTTTGCTCGAGTGGCACCTGGCAGCACTGGCTCGCGCCGGGATCCGTGACGTCGTCATCAATCATGCCTGGCTCGGCGAACGCATCGTCGAGGCTTTGGGCGATGGCCATCGTCACGGCGTTCGCATTGAATACAGCGCAGAGAGCGAGGGCGCACTCGAGACGGCGGGCGGCATCATTCAGGCGCTGCCGATGCTCGGGTCCGATCCTTTCCTCGTGATCAACGGCGACATCTGGACCGATTTCGATTTTTCTCGGCTTCCCGTCCTCGATGAGCAGGCGCTCGGTTCTCTGGTGCTGGTACCGAACCCATCTCAGCACCCGCGAGGCGACTTTTCCTTGATCGCGCGTGATGGGAGCGGCTTCGACATCTTGGCAGATCCGCTGCGTCTCGAGGCAGAGGATGCGCCGCCGCGATATACCTTCTCGGGCATCGCCGTTTATCGCCCGGAATTCTTTGCGGGTTTTCCGCCCGGTCGTAGGCCGCTCCTACCCCTGCTGCGAGCCGCTGCCGCGTCAGGCCGTCTCCGTGGGCGGCTATATCAAGGACTTTGGTTCGACATCGGGACGCCCGAGCGTCTTCGCGAGCTGGATGAGCGGCTCGCCAGCGGCGCGACCGGCTGAAGCTCGCGTACACTGGTCGCTATGAGCAAGGAACGCCCCAACGACGCCGTCGAGATCGCCGTGCCGGTACCGGCTGTGCGTAGCGGTGAGAAATATCGGACACCCCAAGGGTTTTCTGCCATTCGCGACGGTATCAAGGCGACTGCAGCCGCCCCTGCGCGGGTGCCCGGCGGTAAACCTCGTTGGCTGAAGGCGCCGCTCGCAAGCGGTGAGAATTACGACTTCGTTCGTCGCACAGTACGCGAGCATCGTCTTGCCACCGTGTGCGAGGAGGCGAAGTGTCCCAACATCGGCGAATGTTGGAATGCAGGAACCGCCACCATCATGCTCATGGGCGAGGTGTGCACACGCGCGTGTCGTTTCTGCGCCGTCGATACCGGTAACCCCCGCGGGTGGCTCGATCCTGAGGAGCCGCGCAATACGGCCCGTACCGTCGCCCTCATGAAGCTGCGTTATGTCGTGCTGACCTCGGTGAACCGCGACGACCTCCCTGATGGCGGCGCGGCGCATTTCGCGGCAGCTGTTCGCGCTATCAAAGAAATCTCGCCGCAGACAGCGGTCGAGGCCCTGACGCCCGATTTTCAGGGCGTGATGGTCGATGTTGAAACCGTGGTCGATTCAGGGCTTGAGGTGTTTGCGCAAAACGTCGAGACCGTAAAGCGCCTCACCCATCCCGTTCGTGATCCACGCGCAGGCTATGAACAAACCCTGCGTGTCTTGGCGCATGCCAAGCGCCATCGACCCGATGTGCTTACCAAGACGAGTCTGATGCTGGGGCTTGGGGAGACCGACGACGAGATCATCGAGACCTTCGATGACCTGCGTGCCCACGACGTCGATCTCGTGACGCTCGGTCAGTATCTGCAGCCGACGGCCAATCATCTACCGGTCGCACGCTTCATTACGCCGGAGCAATTCGACCAATATCGCGACTGGGCTCTCGCACGTGGGTTCCGCGAATGTGTGTCGGGCCCGCTCGTACGCTCAAGCTATCGTGCCGAGCAGGCGCTCGCCGGCAATAACGCCGGACTCGACAATGCCGCGCTTGCCGTCAACGCCGCCGCTCGTCCGTAAGCTCGGACGCGTTGCTTACCTGCCAACGTGGCAGGCGATGCAGCGATTCACCGACGAACGAGGATCCGACACGCCGGACGAAATCTGGGCACTCGAGCACGAGCCGGTATTCACGCTCGGCATGAATGGCGATCCGGCGCACGTCCTCGCCGCAGGAGACATCCCGGTCGTCAAAGTCGATAGAGGTGGCCAAGTGACCTATCACGGTCCGGGGCAGGTGGTCGTTTACCCCCTCATCGATTTGCGGCGGGCAGGTCTGGGGGTGCGCGACCTCGTGACGGCTCTCGAGCAGTCGGTGATCGACTGTGTGGCGAAGTACGGTGTTTCGGCCACTACGCGGCCAAAGGCACCAGGTGTTTACGTGGACGGCGCCAAATTGGCGAGTGTCGGCATTCGGGTGCGACGCGGTGCGAGTTATCATGGAATCGCGTTGAACGTCGACATGAACTTGGAGCCGTTTCAGCGCATCAACCCCTGCGGCTATGAGGGGCTCGCGATGACCCAGCTTGCGGCGCTCGGTGCGCCGACAGAGCTGGATCGTGTAGCTGCAGATCTGATCGACGTGCTGCAACGCCTATTGTCTAGGACCGCCCCATGACGCCTCCAAAACCAGTTCCGTCAAAGAGAGAGATCGAGATCGTTCGTCGTCTCCTTGCCTATATTGGCGAAGACCCCGATCGCGAAGGGCTACTCGAGACACCCGCGCGCTTCCTCAAAGCCTGGGAGGAATACACCCGCGGTTATCGCGAGCGACCCGAGGACATCCTCAAGTCGTTCGAGGATGGCGCTCAGAGCGTCGACGAGATGGTCATCGTGCGCGATATCCCGGTGTACTCGCTCTGCGAGCACCACCTCGCACCGTTTTTCGGCAAGGCCTATGTCGGCTACGTGCCGGACAAGCGCATCCTCGGCCTTTCAAAGATTTCCCGCCTCGTCGAGATTTTCGCTCGCCGACTGCAGGTTCAGGAACGTCTGACCAACCAGATCGCGGATGCCCTCGATACCCACCTGCAGCCGCTTGGCGTGGCGGTGGTGATCGAGTGTCGTCATATGTGCATGGAATCTCGTGGTGTGCGTCACACTGGTACGGCGACAGTCACGTCGGCACTGCGAGGATCGATCAAGACCAACGCGGATACTCGTCGAGAGTTTTTATCGTTGATCGGGCGCTGAGAACGCTCAGATCACCATCAATACGCCCTCGGTGGCGACTAGCGCTCCGACGAGAGCCGTCACCTGCTCGCGACTTTGCGCGACGATCACGTAAGTGATCGAGATGAAGTTTCCCGCTCCGCTCGCTCGTTCGCTGATTCGGTCGGGCGCGAGATCCGGTGCATGTTGCAGTACGACGGCATCGATGCGCATCCGCAGGCCGCGCTCGCTACGTCCCACGACCTTGATCGGATAGTCGGTCGGAAAGACGAGCGGACTCACTGCGGATTCGCTGCCTGAGCCGTGGGGTTCTCCGTTCTGGGCTTGACCCGACATCTGCGTCCCTCAGCTTACCAGGGCTGATCCGCAAGCTCGCGCTGCAGCGCACTGAAGCCATCCCACATGCGCGTCCAAAGGGGCCCCGGCTTGCCAGATCCGATCGGTTGGCCATCGATGCGGGTCACGGCCGAAACGTTGCGAGTCGCCGAGGCGATCCAGACTTCGTCGGCATTTCGCATTTCGGATTCTTTGACTAATCGCGTCTCGCAGGGAATCGAGAGCCGATGGGCCAGCTCCTCCACCACACTGCGCGTCGTGCCTGGCAGGATGGCATTCGAGTTGGGAGGTGTGGCGATGACCCCTTTGGAAATCACGTGAACTGTCGAGGCGGTGGCTTCCATCATCCAGCCATCGCGCAAGAGGATGGTCTCATCGGCGCCGGCATCGCAACCCAGCTGACGTTGCAGCACGTTACCGAGCAGGGCGACCGACTTGATGTCGCAACGACCCCATCGGATGTCGGGTGCCGTCACGCAAGAGAGTCCTCGAGCGAGCTGCTCGGCAGACGGTTTGGGCAGGGGCGCAGCGAAACCGAAAACCGTCGGAGCGATATCGGGCAGCGGAGCGTGAGAGCGACCCGTATCGGCGCCGCGAGAGACTTGAGCGTACACATACATATCGCCGCCGCCATTTCGTTCCATCAATCCGCGAACGATGGCGCGCCACCCGTCGCGATCGTGCGGATCTTTCATTCGTAGCGCGTGACAGCTGCGAGTGAGCCGATCGAAGTGCTCGACGAACCTGAACGGCCGCCCGGAAAAAACTGGCACAACCTCATAGACGCCGTCTCCGAACAAGAAGCTGCGATCAAGTGGCGAGATGCGCGCTTCGTGGATCGGCAACCACGCACCGTCGAGATAGCAGATCGGAAGAGTGGCACCCATGGATCACCTAAACCAGAGTGAGACCGTGTCGCGGGCCTGCGCCCAAACTCCACCGGCTGGGACTTCACGGCTGACGACGAGTGGTACGCGACGCACGACGGTATCGCCGTCCGTCACCGTCAATTCGCCGACACGTTGACCGGCTTTGAGCGGTGCGATGAGCGGCTCGTTGAGCGAGGTGGCCACGCGAAGTTTGCTGGTGTTGCCGCGAGCAACCGTGACGCCGACATTGATTTGCGGCGATACGGCGACGGATTGCTCCGTACCCTTGTACACGCGCGGTTGCAGCACCATTTCGCCAGCTTTACGCAAGGTGACGGTTTCGTAGAACGCGAAGCCGTAGTTAAGCAGCGCAGCGCTCGCCTGTTCACGAACCTTAGGCGACTGGGTTCCGAACACCGCGGAGATCATGCGCGTGCCGTTTCGCTGGGCCGAACTCACGAGGCAGTAGCCAGCGCTGTCGGTATGTCCGGTCTTGATGCCGTCGGCACTCGGATCGCGATAGAGCAGGCCGTTTCGATTTCCTTGACGGATGTTGTTCCAGATGAATTCTTTTTGTGAGTACCAGCGGTAGTACTGGGGAAAGTCGCGAATCAT
The DNA here is from genome assembly GCA_016874235.1 of Gammaproteobacteria bacterium. Taxonomy (GTDB): domain Bacteria; phylum Pseudomonadota; class Gammaproteobacteria; order Steroidobacterales; family Steroidobacteraceae; genus UBA964. The sequence continues at coordinate 18,777 of VGUJ01000004.1, read as the reverse complement.
CGCGCGCGCGAGAATCGCGATGTCTCGGGCGGTGGTGTAGAGCGCGGGGTTTGGCAGACCCGTGGCATTTGCGAAACTCGAGTTGGTCATGCCGAGAGCCTTGGCTTGCTCAGTCATCACGCGCGCGAAAGTTTCCTCTGAGCCGGCGAGTCGCTCGGCGAGGGCGATCGCGGCGTCGTTTCCTGACTGAACGATCATGCCTTGAAGCAGCACTTCGACAGGGACTTTATCGCCCACCTGCAAGAAGGTACGTGAGCCTTCGGCGCGCCACGCACGTTCGCTGATGGTGACGGGTTCTTGCAATTTGAGTCGGCCCTCGGCGAGAGCTTTGAACGCGACGTATGCCGTCATCACCTTGGTGATGCTGGCCGGTTCGACTCGGGTGTCTTCATTTTCACCCGCGAGACGTCGACCGCTTGCGTGATCGACGAGGATCCACGATCTCGCTTCGATACCTGGGGGAGGCGGAACGGGCAGCACATTGGCGCTGGCGTCGCCGACGAGGCACGACCAGAGGGAGAGGGCGGCAACAGCGAAGCGAGGCGTGAACGACAAGGTTGGACTCCTGCAAAGTCTGACGAAAGATTCAGAGGCGCAGATTGTAAACGCGTTAGTCGTGAGCGGGACGTGCATCGGGGATCCCGGCGATCCGCAAACGCTCGATCATGTCCTCGGCCTCGAGTGCTCCGTCGAAGGGGCCCACCTGTACTCGGAAAACGGTCCGATCGCCGATCTGCGCCTCTCGCACGAGCGTATTACGGATGCCTGAGTCGGCGAGTTGTTGCCTCATCGCCTCGGCATTGGCTCGGGCCGAAAAGGACCCGGTCTGTAAAAATCTCGAGCTGACCCCGATCTCACTTGAGGGAGCCGGCCGAGTGCTGGCGGTCGTCGTGGGTCGCGGTACGGCAGGCGGTGGCGAGTCGTCGCCCGGCTCGATCACCCGCATTTCGACGAGCGCCGTCCCTTTGCGCGTCATGTCGAGCTTGTGCGCAGCGGTGTAAGACAGATCGATGATGCGATCCCCGACGAAAGGCCCTCGATCGTTGATGCGTACGACGACCGAACGACCGTTTTCGAGGTTGGTGACGCGTGCGTAGACCGGAATCGGTAAGGTTTTGTGCGCCGCCGTCATCGCATACATGTCGTAGGGCTCGCCGCTCGAGGTTCGCTCGGCATGGAAGCCCGGGCCGTACCACGAAGCGATCCCGCGCTCCACGTGCCCCTTAGCGCTCCGCTTGACGCGATAAGTGCGACCGAAGACCTCATACGTCTCGGGGTTGCCGTAACGACTGCGTGGCTCTTTTCGCGGGACGGCATCGGGGATGGCGTCGAGATTTCGGGGTGCGCCCTTCGGAAGGCTCGCGGGTTTGGCGCCTGGCTCGGGTGCTCGCCGCAACAGGCTGCAGCCCTGGAGCAGCAGCGCAAACAGGGTGAGAAGCAGAACGAGTCGACGCGTCATCATGGTGTGCGGCTCACGGCCGCAGCGACGTTGGGCGGAGGTGTCCGCGCGAGTTCGGTTTCGATAGCCATCGCAAGATCGTGGACGGCCATGGCGTAGAGAATGCTGCGGTTATAACGGGTGATCACGTGAAAGTTACGTAGCCCCACCCGAACGTTCGGACGATCGGCGAGCTCAGCCGGAACGAGGATCAGCTTCGTGTCATCGGCGATCGACTCGGGCAGCGTGAAACCGAGGCCACGGGCGCCGCCTGCGGTTTGATTGAGATCGAGATTGCGACGCTCGAGCGTCGGCATCACGGTGGCGAGCGTCTCTGGGCTCGCCACCGCCTCCAGCAGCACGGGCGCATCGCGCTCCCAGCCGTGGACCGAAAAATAGTTCGCGACGCTGCTGATGACGTCATCCCACTGCAAAAAAAGGTCGCGACGCGTATCGATCGCACCATCGAGCGTACCGTTGACAGCGAAGCGTCGATAGCTCGAAGGCATGAACTGCGGCGCACCCATGGCCCCCGCGTACGAGCCGAGGGTCGCGGTTGGATCGAGGGATTCCTCGCGGACGAGTAGCAGAAACTGCTCGAGCTCGGAGCGGAAGAAACGGCCTCGCGGCGGATAATCGAACCCCAGCGTCATGAGTGCATCGAGTACTCGCCAGGAACCCTTGTTGCGACCGTAATTGGTTTCGATGCCGATGATGGCGGCGATGTACGCGGGCGATACGCCGGTCTTCGAGTGCGCGGCATCGAGCCGAGTGCGGTGTTCTATCGCGAACTCGACGCCTCGGGCGATGCGTTCGGGCGTCACGAGACGATGGCTGTATTCCCACCAACGCAAGACGGTTTCGGCAGGTCGCGTAATGGCCGCGATGATACGAGGCTGAAACAACCCCTGCGACAACAGAGCCCGAATGTCGCTCTCCGACATGCCGTGTTTCTTTGAGGTCTCGGCGATGAATGCGCGGATATCTTCGCGCTCGAGATCGAAGGGTGTCGGCTCGGCGGGGGGCACCGGGGCGGTTGGCGGCGTCGACGGGTTCGCTGAGGCCGTCGAGCCTGTGCCACTGGGTTGACTCGCTACGTGTACGGCAGCGGATGAGCTCCCGACAGCGGAGGCGGTGGTGCCGGATGAATGCTGAGCCGCCGCATTTTTTTTAGGCGGCGCGACGCAGGCGGTGAGCGCGAAGAGCGTAACGAGGATGGGATAGAACGAGCATGTGCAAAGAGCGCCTTGGGCGTGTTTCATCAGGCTGCGAGTTTTCGGTTGGCGTATAACGACATGAGCATACCGAAGCCCGCCAACAGGGTCACCATGGACGTTCCGCCATAACTGACGAGCGGCAGTGGCACGCCGACGACGGGGAGCAGGCCACTGACCATGCCAGCGTTGATGAAGACGTACACAAAGAACGTCGCGGCGAGGCTGCCGGACAATAGGCGCGCGAAAGTGTCTCGCATTTGCGAGGCGAGGAAGATCGCTCTCAACACGACGAACACATACAGCCCGATCAGCACGAGCGCACCGATGAGGCCGAGTTCCTCGCCCACCACGGCGAATACAAAGTCGGTGGTACGTTCGGGCAGGAACTCGAGCTGACCCTGAGAGCCCTGAAGATATCCCTTGCCAAAAATCCCGCCTGAGCCGATGGCGATAATGGATTGGATGATGTGATAACCCGAGCCGAGCGGATCGGTCTGCGGATCGAGAAACGTCAGGACACGCTGCCGCTGGTAATCATGAAGAAAAGACCAGCCGATGGCTGCCGCCGCGACGCTCCCGACGCCGAGCATCACGATGTAACGGATCTGTAATCCCGCGAGCAGCACCACGATGAGTCCTGCGGTCAAGATCAATAACCCCGTGCCGAGGTCAGGTTGAACGATCGTGAGCGCCGTTGGAACGAGGATCACGCCAGCGAGCAATCCAAGAGTGCGCGGGTCGGGGGGCAGAGGGCGTTCGCGCAAGATCCAAGCGCAGGCCATGGGCACGGCGAGCTTCATGAGCTCGGAGGGCTGGAAGCGAATGAATCCGAGGTCGAGCCAACGCTGTGCGCCTTTGCCGACGTAACCGATCGCGTCGACGATGATGAGGAGTAAGAGTCCCGTGATGTAGAGCCACGGTGTCAGGCGGCGTAAAAACCCCGGACGCACCTGCGCCAGCACGAGCATCAGCAGGGCGCCGATCGCGAGTCGGGTACTGCCGCGCAGCACCGATTCCCAATCGCCGCCCGAGGTGCTGTAGAGGATGAATTGACCAAAGAGTGCGATGGCAGCGAGGCCGGCAAGCAAAGGGCCATCGAGACGCAGGCTGCCGAGCAGTTGAGTCGTGCGGGTCAGCGTTCTTTGAGTCGTGCTGTCGACGTCTTCGCGCAGCATTATTCCTCCGAAAAATCGCCGCTTGGCGAAGGGCTCGCCACCTTATCGTCGCGTACCGCCGGAAACTTACGCAGCAAATAGGCATCCATGATCTTTCGAGCGATCGGCGCCGCCGTGCCGCTGCCGCTGCGGCCGTTTTCGACGATGACGGCGATCGCGATCTTGGGCGCCTCCGCGGGTGCGAACGCTACGAACCAAGCATGGTCACGCAAGCGTTCAGAAATCGCCGCTTCGTTATAGCGCTGATTTTGGGCAACGGTAAAGACCTGCGCGGTCCCTGTCTTGCCCGCGATCGTGTAAGGCGCGCCAATGGCCGAGCTTGTGGCGGTGCCACCTTGCATCACGGCGAGCATGCCGTCGACGACGCGATCCCAGTCTTCGAGTTTGCCTGCATTCGGTTTCGGTAGAGGCTTTGGCGCGAGCTCGGTCACCTTCTGAGTTTCCGGATCGCGCAGAGCGCGGACGAGACGCGGCTGAAAATTTTGACCGCGCGTCGCGAGGATGGCGGTCATGTGAGCGAGCTGGATCGGCGTGCTCGTCATATAACCCTGTCCGATGCTGAAGATTACGGTCTCGCCCGGGAACCAGACCTGGTCGCTACGCTTGCGGAACGCCTGTTTTTTCCACTCGGGCGAGGGAAGGATGCCGGCCTTCTCTCCGCCGACATCGATACCCGTGGGTTCGCCGAGACCAAACTCGGCGAGGAAGTCATGCAAACGCCGCACGCCGAGTCGAGTGGACATGTCATAAAAATAGGTATCGCAGGACTGGGCGATCGCGCTGCGCAGATCGGTAGGGCCGTGGCCTTTGGGTTTCCAATCGCGGAAACGGTGACTGCTGCCCGGTAACGAGAAGTAGCCTACGCAGTAGTGGGGCGCGAGAGGTTCGGTGATGCCGTAGGTGAGACCGGCGAGTGCGACGACCGGCTTGATGGTGGAGCCCGGTGGATAGGTGCCTCTCAGAGCGCGATTGAACAGCGGGCGATCTGGGTTTTCATTGAGCGCGCGAAACTCTGCACGAGTGAGTCCGCGGGCGAACATGTTCGGGTCGAACCCCGGCCGACTGACGAGTGCCAGCACATCCCCGTTATTCGGATCGAGAGCGACGATCGCCGCTCGTTGATCGCGAACCAAGTCTTCTGCGACACGTTGCACTTCGAAATCGAGCGTGAGCAATAAATCGCTGCCCGGATCACCCGGAATCGTATCGCGCATGGCTTCGAGCCCGCCCGCCTTGTCGACCGAGCGACCCCGTGCGTTCACCATGATTTCCCGCCGCCCGTTTCGACCGCGCAGTACGTCTTCGAAAGCGGCTTCTACGCCCACCTTGCCGATGGTGGAGCTACCCGCATATTGCTCACGATCGATACGTTCGAGGTCACTGGCCGAAATAGAACCGACATACCCCAGTGCATGCACGGCTGTTTCGCCGTGTGGGTAACTTCTGGCGAGTCGAGTGCGGATATCTACGCCGGGAAAGTCGTGTCGACTGACGGCGAAGCGCGCCATGTCATCGTCGTTGAGGAAGAGCCGGATCGGTACGCTGTCGAAGGGGCGACGCGACCGGATGGTACGGCGGACATCATCGAGGTCGTCTTGTTCGATGAGACCGATTTTGACGAGCTCCCGAAGCGTCGCGTCGAGATTCGGGACTTCCTCGGGGACGAGTTCGAGCTGATACGCGGGTTTGTTCTCGGCGAGGATCTCGCCGTTACGGTCGTAGATGATGCCGCGGGGTGCAGGTTGCGGCTCGATACGCACACGGTTTCCTTGCGCAAGATCGGTGTACTCGTCGTACTTTACGATCTGCAGCCAAATCAAACGCCCGAAAAGCACGATGGCCAACGCGCTCACGATGATCGAGGCGGCGAGCGCGCGCTGCTCGAAGATACGCTGCTCGCGCCAGAAATCTTTGATTCGTCCGCGGGTGCTCATGATCGAGGGCGTTCCGTGACGGCTCGTCAGCGACGAGCGCGATTTTCGCTCGCCTGCCAGGCCGAGGTCAGCGGCCAGAGCAGGGCGCCCGTGACGACGGGCAGCCAGCGAGTCCAGCTGCCCGTCGCGTTGCCGGTCCAACCATCCACCGCCCAGGTGATCGCTTCGAACGCGAACAACAAGCCGCCTGCAAACAGCGTCTGCTCGAAGAGCGGTTTGTTTCTGACGAGGAGGTGTTGCCGAATCGCGACGTACGCGACGAACGAGAGTGCGAGCGCGTGCTGACCAAAGATCACGCCGTGATACACGTCGAGCGCGAGGCCGACGAGGAACGCGAGGCCGATACCGCCGATGCGCGGGGCGATCAGCGACCAGAAGATCACGACGATCACCGCGAGAGGAGGCCGTACGATGGCGAGCCACCACGGTAGAGGCACCACCTGCAGCACGAACGCGGCGAGCGTTGAGAGGATGAGTCTGCGACGAGCGGTTGCGCCGATCATCTGGCGGCCTCAGAGGACTGCGTCGCCTCGAGGCGCTGCGCGGCCTCGGCGGGGGCCGATGCATGGGCTGCATCGAACCAGATGAACGCGACGAGCCGATCGCGATCGAGTGCAGCGGTCATCTGGGCGTCGACTTGTGCGAGCGGCGATGTACCGTCGCGACGAACTCGACTCACGGTCGCGACCGGATAACCCGCCGGAAAAACACCGCCCAGGCCCGAGGTGACGAGTAAATCGCCCTCGCGAATATCTGTCTGCAGCGGAAGCAGAGGGAGCGCGAGGATGCCTTCGCGCCCCGTGCCGAGCGCGAGCGTTCGTTGACCGGTGCGTGCGATCTGTACGGGAACCGCATGCTCGGGATCGGAGAGCGAGATGACCTCCGTGCTCCATGGTCCGACGCGTAGCGCCTGGCCCGCGAGTCCGCCTCCGGCGATGACAGTTTGTCCTTTGGTGATTTGGTGTATCGCGCCACGATCGACGGTGTACCGTTGACGCGAGCGATTGTTGTCGGTGGCGATGATGCGGGCGCTCAACCATTTTTGAGCGACGTCAGCGGAGGACGCCTGAAGATTACGTAGCTCGCGATTCTCGAGCTCAAGATCCGCTCGGCGCATCGAGAGTAACTCTAGAGCTCGGATGCGCTCACGCAGCGCGCGATTCTCCGTTTGTAGTGCCGCTCGTTCGGCGAAGTTGTCGCGTGTCCATTCCCAAGCTTTGACCGGTGACTCAAGCGCGATGCGCAGTGGGTAGGCGACAGCGGAGAGTCCAAAGCGCACGGAATCGAGCCAGCCTCCGCGCTGGTCGAGCCACATGATGGCGAGCGCAAGAACCGCGTAGGAGAAAAATCGCAGCCCCGCCGGGGTGCCGCGTTGAAGAATGTTCCGGCTGCTCGCCGCGTTACTCAAGCCCGAAGTTGCCGGGGCCGAGCTCGTCCATCAGTTCGAGGATACGACCACCGCCTCGCGCGACGCAGGTGAGCGGATCTTCTGCGATGACGACAGGTACGCCGGTTTCCTCGGTGATGAGTTTGTCGATGTCGCGTAGCAACGCACCACCGCCGGTGACGACGATGCCGCGCTCGGCGACGTCGGAGCCGAGCTCGGGAGGCGTTTGTTCGAGGGCTTGTTTGACCGCGCCGACGATGCCTTGAAGGGGTTCTTGCAGGGCTTCGAGGATCTCGTTGCTGTTGAGCGTGAAGCTACGCGGCACACCCTCAGAGAGATTACGACCTTTGACCGAGATTTCGCGAACCGTCTGACCGGGATACGCCGAACCGATTTCGATCTTGATGCGCTCGGCCGTCGTTTCGCCGATGAGGATGCCGTAGTTACGACGCACGTAGTTGATGATGGCGTCGTCGAAGCGATCGCCACCGATGCGTGCGGACTGCGCGTAGACGATGCCGTTGAGAGAGATGACGGCCACTTCCGAGGTCCCACCACCGATATCGAGCACCATCGACCCGCGCGCTTCTTGGACCGGCAAGCCGGCACCGACGGCGGCGGCCATCGGTTCGCTCACGATGGCAACCGTGCGAGCACCCGCGCCTTCGGCGGATTCGCGGATGGCGCGGCGCTCGACTTGCGTTGAACCGACGGGCACACACACGAGGACGCGCGGCGAGGGTTTGAGCAAGCGGTTGTCGTGCACCTTCGCGATGAAGTACTGCAGCATCTTCTCGGTGTAGGTGAAGTCGGCGATGACTCCGTCCTTCATGGGACGCACGGCGGTGATGTTGCCGGGCGTACGACCGAGCATATTTTTGGCCTCGGCGCCCACGGCGACGATGACCTTGCCGCCTCGGCTGTAGTCGTCTTGAACCGCAACGACCGAGGGCTCATTGAGGACGATGCCCCGATCGCGGACGTAGATCAGCGTGTTGGCTGTTCCAAGGTCGATGGAGATGTCGCTGGAGAAGTAGCCGCGAAGACGTTTGAACATCGTGGGTTGCCGGAGCTCGGGGGTGGGGGAAAGGGCTGGGAAAAGGCTTGCAATTTAACAACCTGCGAGCCCTTCGACAAGGCAACGATGGTATGATTCCAAGCCGCCTATGAGCCTCACCCGCGCAGACATCGAAAACATCGCGCGCCTTGCGCGCCTCGAGTTGACCGAGGCCGAAATCCCGGTCTACGTCGACTCCCTCTCCAAGATCTTCGCCTTCGTCGGCGAGCTCGATCGGGCCCCGACGGCCGGCATCGATCCGATGGCGCATCCCATGCCCGGGTTGGCCCAGCGCCTGCGAGCCGACGAGGTCACCGAGACCAACCGTCGCGATACCTTCCAACAGAACGCGCCCAAGGTCGAAGCGGGTCTCTACCTTGTCCCGAAGGTGATCGAATGAGCGCCCCGGCCCCCACCGTCGCGGCGCTTGCTCGCGGTCTCGCCGAGGGCGCGTTTTCGAGCGTCGAGCTCACCCGCGCGTATCTCGAGCGCATTGCTGCAGCCCAGCCCTCGCTCAACGCCTTCATCACGGTCACCGGCGAGTCTGCCCTGAAGGCGGCGGCCGAGGCCGATGCGGCTCGCGCGGCGGGGCGCGCCGGTCGACTGACGGGCGTACCGATCGGACACAAGGACATCTTCTGTACCGAAGGCGTACTCACGACCTGCGGCTCCAAGATGCTCGGCAACTTCGTCTCGCCTTACGACGCGACGATCGTCTCGGCTTTGCGGGCGGCCGGCACCGTCATGCTCGGCAAGCTAAACATGGACGAGTTCGCCATGGGGTCGTCCAACGAGACGAGCCACTTCGGACCGGTTCGCAATCCCTGGGATACCCAAATGGTTCCCGGTGGTTCCTCGGGCGGGTCTGCCGCATCGGTTGCAGCGCGCATCGTGCCTGCGGCAACGGCCACCGACACGGGCGGCTCCATTCGCCAGCCTGCGGCGCTCTGCGGTGTCACGGGTATCAAGCCCACCTATGGCCGCTGTAGTCGCTACGGCATGATCGCCTTTGCCTCGAGCCTCGATCAGGCGGGGCTCATCACGGTGAGCGCTGAGGACGCCGCGCTGCTGCTCGGTCCGATGTCGGGTTTTGATCCGCGTGATTCGACCAGCGTCGACTCGCCGGTTCCTGACTACACCGCCACGCTCGGCGACTCCCTGCAGGGACTCACCATCGGTCTCGTGCGCGAGTTCTTCGACAAGGGACTCGATGCCGCCTGCGAACAGCGCATTCGCGACGCGATCGCGGTCTACGAAAAGCTCGGCGCCAAAGTTCGCGAGGTGAGCTGCCCCAATCTGCCGCTCTCCGTGCCCACTTATTACGTGGTCGCGCCGGCGGAGTGTTCATCCAACCTCGCGCGCTTCGATGGTGTGCGCTTCGGTCATCGCTGCGACTCACCCAAGAATTTGCTCGATCTCTATTGCCGCTCGCGCGGCGAAGGGTTCGGCGCCGAAGTGAAGCGTCGCATCATGACGGGCACTTACGTGCTCTCGGCGGGTTACTACGACGCCTATTACCTCAAGGCGCAGCGCGTTCGGCAACTCATCAGTGCCGATTTCGCGCGTGCTTTCAAAGAATGTGATCTGCTCTTCGGGCCGACCACACCGACACCCGCGTTCCGCATCGGCGCCAAGTGCGACGATCCGATCACCATGTACCTAAACGACATCTACACCATCGGCGCCAACCTCGCAGGGCTGCCCGGTATGTCGATCCCTTGCGGATTTGTCGACGGCTTGCCGATCGGCTTGCAGATTGTCGGCCCGCACTTCTCCGAGGCGCGCATGCTCAATGTGGCGCATCGCTACCAGCAGGAGACCGATTGGCATCTCAAGACGCCGTCGGCGTTCGCCTGAGGTTCCGCCATGGAATGGGAAACTGTCATCGGTCTTGAGATTCACGCGCAGCTCGCCACCCGCTCAAAGATTTTCTCGGGTTCGGCAACGGCTTATGGCGCCGAACCCAACACTCAGGCAAATCTGGTCGACCTCGGCTATCCGGGGGTCTTGCCGGTGCTCAACGGCGAAGCGGTGCGCATGGCCGTGCGTTTCGGTCTTGCCATCGGTGCGCGCATCGCGCCGCACTCGGTGTTCGCTCGCAAGAATTATTTTTATCCCGATTTGCCCAAGGGCTACCAGATCAGTCAGTACGAACTGCCGGTCGTCGCGCAGGGTTCGCTCGATGTCGTGCTCGATGACGGTACCCGCAAGCGCGTCGGTATCACGCGTGCGCACCTCGAAGAAGATGCGGGTAAATCGCTGCACGAAGGCATGCCTGGCATGAGCGGCATCGATCTCAATCGCGCCGGCACGCCGCTTATCGAGATCGTGAGCGAACCCGATATGCGCTCGGCCAAAGAGGCTGTGGCGTATATGAAAAAAGTGCATACGCTTGTGCGCTACCTCGACATTTGCGACGGCAACATGCAGGAAGGTTCGTTCCGTTGCGATGCGAACGTTTCGGTTCGACCCAAGGGCAGCGACAAGTTCGGTACGCGCGCTGAGATCAAGAACCTCAACTCGTTCCGCTTCGTCGAGAAAGCCATCAACTACGAAGTCGAGCGCCAGATCGAGCTTCTGGAGTCCGGTGGCAAGGTGGTGCAAGAGACGCGTCTCTACGACCCCGACAAGGGCGAGACGCGTTCCATGCGCTCCAAAGAAGAAGCCAACGATTACCGCTACTTTCCCGATCCCGACCTGCTGCCGCTCGTCATCGATGACGCGTTCGTCGCGACGATCAAGGCTTCGCTACCGGAGCTGCCCGACGAAAAAGCGGCGCGCTTCGTGCGCGACTACGGGCTTTCGGAATACGACGCGGGTGTACTCACCGCGAGCCGAGAGCTCGGCGCGTTCTACGAAGACGTCGTGCGCCGCGTGGGACGCGATCCCAAATTGTGCGCGAACTGGGTCATGGGCGACCTCGCGGCCTTTCTCAACAAGGATAATCTCGAGATCAATGATTCCAAGGTTGATGCCGAGGCGCTCGCAGGTCTCGTCACGCGCATCGTCGATGCCACCATCTCGGGCAAGATCGCCAAAGACGTGTTCGAAGCGATGTGGGCGAGTGGCGAGAGTGCCGATGCCATCATCGAGCAGAAGGGTCTGCGACAGATCACCGACACGGGTGCCATCGAACAAGCCATCGACGAGGTCATGGCCAAGAATCCAGGCCAGCTTGCCGACTATCGCTCGGGCAAGGACAAACTCTTCGGCTTCTTCGTCGGTCAGGTGATGAAGGCGACCGGTGGTAAGGCCAATCCAGCGCAGCTCAACGATCTGTTGCGCAAGAAACTTTCGGGCTGATGCAGGATACCCGCGACCGCGAGGGATCGTCTGGCGAGCATCGGGTCATTGACCTCGTGCAGCGTTTCGTCGTCGAGCAGCAGTCGGTACGCGGGCAGTTCGTCAGGCTCGGTCCTGCCTGGCTCGCTCTGCGCGAGCACGCGGACTACCCCGAGCCTGTAAGGCGTTTGCTCGGCGAGGCGGTGTCAGCCGCGGTGCTGCTGGCTTCCACGCTCAAATTCGAAGGCGAACTCACGTTGCAGCTACAGGGCAACGGCGGTGTTCGGCTGCTCGTCGCACAGTGCACTCACGATTTTAGGGTGCGGGGTGTCGCGCGCTTCGAGCGCGAACGCATTGCGGACGACGCCGACTTCGCGAGCCTTACCGGTGAGGGCACGATCGTCGTCACCATCGAAACCGGCAAGCAGGCCTCGCGCTATCAGGGCATCGTGCCCATTGGTGGCGGATCGCTTGCCGCGTCACTCGAGCATTACTTTGAAAATTCCGAGCAGTTGCCGACGCGGGTCGTGCTCGGCGCCGACGATTTCGGCACGGCGGGTTTACTCGTGCAGCGTATGCCGGGGCAGGGCGGGGTTGCGGGCGAAGGTCTGTCGCTCGAAGCCGAAGCCGACCGGACGTTTGCCGCGGCCTGCGAGGCGATGGTGGGCGTTCACAGCGATGAACTCTTGGTCCGACCGGCCGCCGAGCTCATGCGACGAACGTTCGCGGGACTCGATCTACGCCTGCACGGATCGCACGCCGTGAACTTTCGCTGTCGATGCAGCGCTGAGCGGGTCGAGGGGATGCTCCGTTCGCTCGGCGCCTCGGAAGTCGAGTCGATTGTGACCGAGCAAGGTCAGGTGACCGTTACCTGCGAGTTCTGTCACAAGCCCTGGGGGTTCGATGCGGTCGACGTGTCGCGCCTCTTCGGTGCAGCTGCCGATCAGCCCCCGGGATCCAGCGCCGTCAACTGATTGCCGCGCGGGCGGCGTCAGCCGAGGTGTGCGCTCGCGAGATAATCCTCGCTCTGCATCTCGATCAGACGACTCGCCGTCCTCTCGAATTCGAACTGCAAGCGCTCGCCTCGATAGAGATCGAGCGGTGCGGCCGCCGCGGACATCACGAGCTTGACGCGTCGGTCGTAGAACTCGTCGATGAGCGCGATGAACCGGCGAGCGGCATCTTCGCGATCGCGCGTGAACACCGGTACGCCTGACAGGATTACTGATTGATACTCGCGGGCGATGCTCACATAGTCGTTCTGGCTACGCGGTCCTTCGCACAGTGCCAAGAAGTCGAGCCACACGACGTTCTCGCTTTGACGGATCACGGGAATCGATCGCCCCTCGATCTCGAGGTTACCGCCCGACTGTCCAGCGCCGTCGGCGAGATCCTCAAAGATGTCGGCGAGAGCCTGATCGACGCCCGCGGAGCGGGTCTGCAGATAGATCGGCGCACGAGTGAGTTGCCGTAGGCGATAGTCCGTTCCTCCATCGACGCATACCACTTCACAGTGTCGCTCGATGAGCGCAATCGCTGGCAGGAAGCGTTGGCGCTGTAAGCCATTTTTGTAGAGTCCCGAAGGCGGGACGTTCGACGTGAAGACTAGCGTGACGCCACGATCGACGAGATGCGTGAACAGCCCCGCGAGCAGCATGGCATCGGCGATGTCACTGACGAAGAGCTCATCGAGGCAGATGAGTCGCGCGCGGGCGGCGATGTCCGAGGCGACGGCGGCCAGCGGATCGACCTCATCGCGATGCGCTCGGAGCCCCTCGTGTACACCCTGCATGAAACGATGGAAGTGACTACGGCGCTTACACTCGGCCGGCGCATTCTCGAAGAAGAGATCCATGATCCAGGTCTTGCCGCGACCTACGCTGCCCCAAAGATAGACGCCCTTAGGTGCGGCGACCGGTTGCGAGCTCACCCAGCGCCGAACCATTTTTTTGAGGACCGACTCGGCCTCGAATGAGTAGAGTTCGAGTCTCAGTCGCTCGAGATGTGCGATCGCAGCGTCTTGTGCGGGATCGACAGAAAATCCGCTGGTCGCGAGGGCCGAGCGGTAGCGCTCGTGGAGTGAGGATGAGCCCGGGCTCACGTTTGGAGCTCCGGGAGATTCTTGAAGTACTCGAGGGCGCCTGGGTTGGCAAGCGCATCAGTGTGAGTGACGGGCTGACCGTGGACGATGTTGCGTACGGCGAGCTCGACGATCTTGCCGCTGATCGTGCGCGGAATTTCCGGTACGGCGATGATGCGTGCCGGCACGTGCCGCGGCGACGTATTCGAGCGAATGACCTCGCGGATACGTTGACGCAGCGATTCATCCAATATCACGCCTTCGCGCAAGCGAACGAACAGCACGATCCGCACGTCGCCTTGCCAGTCTTGGCCGATGCACAACGATTCGAGTACGTCGGACAGCGTCTCGACTTGCCGATAAATCTCGGCGGTGCCAATACGAACCCCGCCGGGGTTCAGCACGGCATCCGATCGCCCGAGAATCACGAAGCCGCCGCTGGCGGTGCGCATTGCATAGTCGCCGTGATGCCAGATGCCGGGAAAACGCTCGAAGTACGCTTTGTGATAGCGACGATCGTCTTCATCGTCCCAAAATCCAACGGGCATCGACGGAAAACTGCGTCGACAGACAAGCTCACCTTTTTCACCCGCGGGGAGTGAAGCCCCGCGATCGTCGACGATGTCGACCGCCATACCGAGGCCCGCGCATTGCAGCTCACCGTGATACACCGGAGCCGTCGGGTTTCCGATGCAAAAACTCGAGATGATGTCGGTGCCGCCGGAGATCGAGGCGAGATGAAGATCGGACTTGATCTCTCGGTAGACGAAGTCGTACTGCTCGGGCGCGAGAGGAGAGCCAGTGGAAATCAGCGTGCGTAGCGCCGGCAGGGTGACGCGTTCGCGCGGGTGGTAACCGGCTTTATCGAGTGCAGCGAGAAATTTCGGGCTGGTGCCGAAGATGCTCACGTGTTCTTCCTCGGCCATGCGCCACAGGACGCCTTCGTCGGGATGCAGCGGCGAACCGTCATAGAGCACGAGGGTCGCGCCGACCGCGAGTCCGCTCACGAGCCAGTTCCACATCATCCATCCGCACGTCGTGAAGAAGAACAATCGATCCTGACGACGCAGATCGACGTGCAGCTCGTGCTCCTTCAAGTGCTGCAACAACGTTCCGCCGGCGCCGTGCACGATGCATTTGGGTTTGCCCGTCGTGCCCGAGGAATACATCACGAAGAGAGGATGATCAAAGGGTAGGCGAGTGAACACCGCTTTCGCGCCGGGGGTGCCGAAACGCGACCACAGATGAACGCTTGTCGAGGGTAACTGCCCGAGATCGGGTGTGCTCGACACATAAGGCACCACGATCACCGTAGTGACCGAGGGTAGTTCCGCGAGCACGCTGCGGATCGGGCTCAAAGAATCGATGGTCTTACCGGCGTAAAAATAACCGTCGGCCGTGACCAACACCTTCGGCGCGATTTGCCCGAAGCGATCGAGTACGCCGGCGATACCGAAGTCCGGCGAGCACGAGGACCACGTGGCGCCGAGACTCGTTGCGGCCAGCATGGCGGTCACGGTCTCGGGCAGGTTGGGCATGAACCCTGCGACGCGATCGCCCGGCTTCACACCGGCATCGCGCAAGCCTGCGGCGACGCGACCGACCTCCGCATGAAGCTGCCTGTAAGACAGCGTTCGCCGCTGACCCCGCTCGTTGGTCGCGAGCAGCGCCGGGTGGTCATCATGAAAGCGCAACAGGTTCTCGGCGAAGTTGAGGCGAGCCCCTGGAAACCAGTGTGCGCCCGGCATTTTGTCGCCCTCGACGAGCACCGGGGCGTCCGCCCACTCGGCTCGAACGTCGGTGAAGTGAGCGAGTTCGAACCAGAAGGCGTCAGGGTGCTCGATCGACCAACGGTGCAGCGACGCGTAGTCGTCGAACGCCAGGTCGCGTCGTGCGGCGAGGCACTGGATGAATCGCGTCAGATTCGCATCCTCGCGTCGCGCTTTGCCGGGACTCCACAAAAGGTGTTCGGTCATGGTCGGTGCGAGGTCGCGGAGGCGCGAGGTGAGATCGTCAAAGCGACTGGTAAATCGGTCCCGAGCCGCCCTCGGGCGTCGTCCAGTCGATGATCTGGTACGGGTCTTTGATGTCGCAGGCTTTGCAGTGCACGCAGTTGGCCGAGTTGATCTGCAAACGTTTCCCTCCTGCGCCATCGTCCACCATTTCATAGACGTTGGCGGGGCAGAAGTTTTGACACGGGTTACCGTACTCCTGCGCGCAGCGAGTGACGCAGAGGTTCGGATCGCGAACCTTGAGATGGATGGGCTGGTTTTCTTCGTGAGAGTTGTTGGCGAAGAACACCGAAGCGAGTCGATCACGCGGAGCGAGCGTACGATCCACCCAGCCACGATCGGGTGAGTCGAACTCGTCGAGTCGTTGCGTCTCGGCATACGCAGCCGTGTTGCGCAGTGTCCAGGGCGTGCGGCCTCCCGTGAGAGTTTCGATCGCGCCGTTGATCATCGCGAACCACAGTCCGCGCTTGAACCCCGGCTTGATGTTACGAACCGATTTGAGTTCGAGGCCGCCCTCTGAGGCGCGAAAGCGAGCGTCGAACCCCGCTGTCCCACATTCGTTTTCTGCGAGATGCTCTGCAGCGAGCATGCCGCAGCGAATGGCCTGATGAATGCCTTTGATCTTGGCGACATTGAGTGTGCCTGCGGCGTCGCCGATGAGCAGAGCGCCCGGCATCTCGAGCTTGGGCAGTGACTGCCAGCCTCCCGCCGCGATGGTGCGCGCACCGGCAGCAACGATCTCGCCGCCTTCCAACAAGGCTTTGATGCTTGGGTGATGCTTGAACTGCTGGAACGCTTCGAATGGCTTGAGACGCGGATCGCGATAATCGAGGCCCACGACGTAGCCGACGTACACCCGGTTGTTGTCGAGGTGATAAAGGAAGCTGCCGCCATAAGTCTTGGAGTCGAGCGGCCAGCCAACCGAGTGCTGGATGAGGCCCGGCTCCACGCGCCCTTCGGGCAGCTGCCACAATTCTTTGAAGCCGAGACCGTACGTCTGCGGATCGCAATTCGCATCCAGTTGATAACGCTGGATCAACTGCTTGCTGACGCTGCCGCGACAGCCTTCGGCCAATACCGTGACGCGCGCGCGAACCTCGGGGCCCGGAGCGTAGTTGGGGCCGATCTCGCCTGACTTCTCGATGCCCATGTCGCCGATCTGGACGCCGGCGACGCTGCCGTCCTCGTTGAATAGCGGCTTGGCCGCTGCAAACCCGGGGAAGACATCGACGCCGAGTTGCTCGGCCTGTGCCGCAATCTGCGGCATGAGTAAGCCGAGCGAAACGATGAAGTTACCTTCGTTGTGCTGCTGGGGCGGCGTTGGCAAACGAATACGACCCGTACGAGTGAGCAGAGAAAACTCGTCGCGCTTTGCGGGAACGCAGACGCCGGGTGGCTGCTTGCGCCAGTCGGGCAGGAGGGCGTCGAGCGGAGCGGGTTCGAGCACGGCGCCCGAGAGTGAATGCGCGCCGATCGTCGAGGCTTTCTCGAGCACGCACACCGTGAGTTCCGGTCGAACCTGTTTGAGACGCACGGCGCAGGCGAGACCCGCAGGTCCGCCCCCGACGATCAGGACGTCGTACTCCATCACATCGCGTTCGACTGCCTCGCTCATGCTCAGATCCTTTCGATGGCGATCGCCGTGGCTTCTCCGCCACCGATGCAGAGTGCCGCGACGCCGCGACGACCGTTGTAACGAACGAGCGCATGAGCGAGCGTGGCGATGATGCGGGCGCCGGTCGCACCCACCGGATGACCGAGGGCGCAGGCGCCTCCGTGCACATTGAGCTTCTCGGGCGGGATACCGATATCTTTGGCAGCCGCCATCGCGACCGCCGCAAACGCTTCGTTCACCTCGTAGAGATCGACATCCGAGGCTTTCCAGCCCGAGCGCTCGAGCACCTTTTGAATCGCGCCGACGGGCGCTGTGGTGAACCACTCGGGCTCCTGCGCGTGGCTCGCCTGCGCCACGATGCGCGCGAGCGGCTTGAGTCCTCGCGACTTCGCAAACGATTCGGTGGCGAGCACGACCGCGGCGGCGCCATCCGAAATCGACGAAGAGCTCGCGGCCGTGACCGTTCCGTCTTTGCGGAATGCGGGTTTCAATTGCGGAATCTTTGAGAGATCACAGGTGAACGGCGTTTCATCGCGCTCGACCACGGTGTCACCCTTGCGACCCTTGACGGTGACCGGGGTGATCTCGGCGAGGAAGGCGCCATTCTCGACGGCAGCCAAGGCTCGCGTGACAGACATCGAGGCAAACGCATCTTGATCAGCGCGCGTGAAGCCGTAGCGGCCCGCCGTGTTTTCGGCGAAGGCGCCCATCATCTGACCGTCCCACGGGCTTTGCAGACCGTCGGTGAACATGTGATCGAGCAGTTCGCCATGACCCATTCGATAACCCGAGCGCGCCTTCGGCAACAAATAGGGCGCGTTCGTCATCGACTCGAGTCCGCCCGCGGCGACGACCTGCGCTTCGCCCGCGCGAAGCTGATCGATGGCCATCATGATGGCCTTCATACCCGAGCCGCACATTTTATTAATGGTGGTGGTCGGGACGGACTTCGGAATGCCGGCGCCGATGGAGGCTTGACGGGCAGGGGCCTGGCCGAGTCCTGCCGGCAGCACGCAGCCCATGATGACTTCCTGAATGTCTGCGGGGGCGAGCCCCGAGGCTTGCACGGCTCCCGCGAGTGCCGCGGCGCCGAGCGAGGGCGCCGTGGTTTGGGCGAAGACCCCTTGGAAAGCCCCGATGGGCGTTCGACGGGCAGACAGCAGGACGATGGACTCGGACATGGCAGACCCTTTTGAAAACCTGAACGAAAGAGCCGCCAAGTGTAGGGGAAAACGCCCCCGGATTTGCCGATCCGACCGTCAATCCTTCCCGGTCAGCCTCGGTCGGGTTCGCCGAGGCGCTCGAGGATTGCGGCGCGGGTCTGCTCGCGCAGCACTCTCGCGGCCTCCTCAGGCTCGAGTCGCCGGGGTACCGCGATGGGCGGTAACAATTCCACCTCGATGGCCCCTGGTTTCGGGAAAAATTTGGGGCTCGGCAGGATCGCGCGGGTGCCGCGGATCACGCAGGGCACCACCGGACACCCGGCGTAAGCGGCGCTCTTGAACGCGCCACTGTGAAACTTGAGCAGTCCCGGCTCGCCTACGAACGTGCCTTCAGGAAAAAAAAGTAACGACTGACCG
>VGUJ01000003.1 GCA_016874235.1 Gammaproteobacteria bacterium | reverse complement strand
GACGCGATCTCCCGCTTGGACATGTACTGCGACGACGCGCCCTGGCATCGGTGAGCGTAAACCGCCGCTCGGTGCATCTCCCGAGTCCGTCGATTCGCGAGGATCGACAATCCGCACGGCAGCTTGAAGCCCGTCAATCAGTACGTAGGCCGTGCGATCGTGTAGGTGTCCGTGCGCATAGTATGATGCGCCATCGACCCGCAGGGCGAGCCGACCATCTTCGGCAGGGCAGGCGCGCAATTCGAGCGTGAGGGCGCTCGGGTTGTCGAGCGTGATGCGCCAGCCGCGCGAGTGGTACTCGATCAGCGTAGCGCAGCGCTCATCGCGACACTCGAGTGTGAGCCGGCGTCGAGTCTGTCCCACCAATCTAAAGCCGTCAGGCATCGTCCACGGCGAGTGTTCCTTAGGAAATTCATCGACCAGCAAGGTCGCAAGCGCGGCGAGCCACACGAGTGGATGAGTGCGCGCGCTGTGGGCGAAAAGAGGATCGTGCTCGCGCTCGATGAGATGCGTGTCGAGATCCGCGTCGCGTAAAGATCGGGTCGCCACGAGTCTCGAGAGGAATTGAAGGTTGTTGCGAGGTCCGGCGATGAAGGTCTCGCGCAGAGCACCTGCCATTTTTGAGAGTGCCAGCTCACGAGTCGCCCCATGGACGATCAGCTTCGCGATCATCGCGTCGTAGTGCGGTGAAATCTCATCACCCGACTCGACTCCGGTATCGACTCGCAGATCGTCGGTCTTAGGCGGTTGCCATCGCAGCAGACGGCCCGGTGAGGGGAGGAAGCCTCGCTCTGGATCCTCCGCATAGAGACGAACTTCGATCGCATGCCCCGACAGACTGATCTCATGTTGCTCAAGCGGCAGCGTTTCGCCGGCGGCGATCCGAAGCTGCCACTCGACGAGATCGAGGCCGGTGATCATCTCGGTGACCGGATGCTCCACCTGCAGGCGGGTGTTCATTTCCATGAAATAGAACGTGCCGTCGGGCTCGACGATGAACTCGACCGTTCCTGCGCCGACGTATCCGACCCGTTTCGCCGCGTTGACAGCCGCCTCGCCCATGGCGGCACGACGCGCTGCGGTCATACCGGGCGCGGGGGCTTCTTCGAGTACCTTTTGATGGCGCCGCTGGATCGAGCAATCACGCTCGCCGAGATGCACGACGTGGCCGTGTCGATCAGCGAACACCTGAATTTCGATGTGGCGAGGTTTCGTGATGTATCGCTCGATCAATACTTTGGGATCACCAAAGCTTGAGCTCGCTTCACGCTGACACGAGGCGAGGGCGGAGACGAAATCCTCGGGTCGATCGACGCGGCGGATGCCTTTGCCGCCGCCACCGGCGCTTGCCTTGATGACAATCGGATATCCAATGCGATCTGCCTCGGCGAGTAGGGTGTCGGCGTCTTGTCGCTCGCCGTGGTATCCCGGCGTCAGCGGCACCCCGGCGTCTTCGAGTAGGCGCTTCGCCTCCGACTTCGAACCCATTGCGCGAATGGCCGATGCCGGTGGTCCCACGAAGAGTAGTCCCGCCGCCTCGCAGGCGTCGGCGAAGGCCGCGTTTTCCGACAGGAAGCCGTACCCCGGGTGTACGGCGTCGGCGCCACTGCGTTTCGCAGCGGCGATCACCGCCTCGATGTCGAGATAACTTTGACGAGCGGCGGCGGGTCCGATGCGCTCGGCTCGATCAGCGAGACGCACATGACGGGAGTGCTGATCGGTATCGGAGTGCACGGCCACGGTCTCGATGCCGAGCCGCTTGGCGGTGCGGATGATCCGACAGGCAATCTCGCCGCGGTTTGCAATGAGCAGGCGCCGGGGTAGGGAGGTCATTCGCCGCTCCAGCGGGGTTTTTCGCCGGCGAGCAATGCGCGGACGCCTTCGACGCCCTCGGCCGACACCCGCGCATCGGCAATGCACTCGATCGTTTCGCGGATGATACCGGCGTTAATCGGCTGTCCATGAATGTGTCGCAGCAGACGTTTGGTTTCCGCGAGTGCACGCGATCCGGCGCTGCGAAGCGTATGGGCGAGCGTATCGATGCGTGAATCGAGTTGATCGACTGGCACGACTTCGTTGATGAGTCCGGTGCGCAAGGCCGTCGTCGAGTCGAACACGTCAGCCGTGAGCATATGCTGCAGCGCAGCGCGATAGCCCATGGCTCGTTGCACATAGGGTGAAATCGTCGCGGGGACGAGCCCGAGGCGCACCTCAGAAAAGCAGAACCGTGCGTCGTCTGCGGCGATCGCAAGATCGCATGCGGCAACGAGGCCCGTGGCGCCGGCATAACACGCACCATGTACTCGAGCGATCGTCGGTTTACGAACGTGATCGAGCGTTTGCAGCAGAGTAGAGAGTCGTGCAACGTCTTCGACGTTCTGCTCACGGGTGTAGCGGGCCGCGCGCGTCATCCAGTTGAGATCGGCGCCCGCACAAAACGCCTTACCCAGGCCACCGAGCACGATCACCCGAACGTCGGAGCGATCGCCGAGATCTCGAACCGCAGAGGTGAGTTCGGCCATGAGCGCTTCATCGAGCGCATTACGTTGGGCAGGGCGTGCGAGCCAGAGCTTCGCGATGCCCTCTTGAACCGTGCACTCGAGCGTTTGAGAGGCGTTCGACATGATCGACCTCACATGCGGAAGACGCCGAAGCGCGTCTCGGGAATCGGGGCGTTGAGCGAGGCGGCGAGGCCGAGCGCCAGCACCCGGCGGGTATCGATCGGGTCGATGATGCCGTCGTCCCAGAGGCGCGCAGTCGCGTAGTAGGGGTGACCTTGAATCTCGTACTGCCGTCGGATCGGATCCATGAACGACTCTTGCTCGCCGGGGCTCCAGCTGCCGCCGCGTGACTCGATGCCGTCACGACGCACACGAGCCAGCACCTGAGCCGCCTGCTCGCCGCCCATGACGCTGATGCGGGAGTTGGGCCACATCCAAAGAAATCGGGGCGAATAAGCACGACCGCACATCGCGTAGTTGCCGGCACCGAAGCTTCCGCCGATCACGACGGTGAGCTTCGGAACTCGGGCACAGGCGACCGCAGTGACCATCTTGGCGCCGTGGCGTGCGATACCCTCGTTCTCATACTTTCGACCGACCATGAACCCCGTGATGTTCTGCAGGAAGACCAACGGAATCTTTCTCTGGCACGACAGCTCAATGAAATGTGCACCTTTTTGTGCCGACTCAGAGAACAGGATGCCGTTGTTGGCGATGATGCCGATCGGCATACCCTCGAGGTGCGCAAACCCCGTCACGAGTGTCGTGCCATAACGCGCTTTGAACTCGTCGAATTCGCTATCGTCGACGAGCCTCGCGATGACCTCGCGAACCTCGAACGGGGTTCGCAGATCGGTCGGCACGAGACCGTAGAGGTCTTCGGCCGGGTAGCGCGGTGGTTTCGGCGCGCGCATGACCGGACCCAGAGGCTTCGTGCTATTGAGGGCGCCAACGATCTGCCGCGCGCGCCCCAAGGCTTCGGCATCGTTGGCAGCCAGATGGTCGACGACGCCCGAGAGGCGAGTGTGGACGTCGCCCCCGCCGAGATCTTCAGCCGAGACTTCTTCGCCGGTCGCCGCTTTGACGAGGGGCGGCCCGCCTAAAAAAATCGTGCCCTGATTACGCACGATGATCGACTCGTCGCTCATCGCCGGTACATACGCACCGCCGGCCGTGCAACTGCCGAGCACGACGGCAATCTGAGCGATGCCTTCGGCGGACAGGCTCGCCTGGTTGAAAAAGATACGACCGAAGTGTTCGCGATCGGCAAACACTTCGTCTTGGTTCGGGAGGTTCGCGCCACCCGAATCGACGAGGTAAACGCAGGGCAGGCGGTTCTCGCGGGCAATCTCCTGCGCGCGCAGATGTTTTTTGACCGTGATGGGGTAGTAGGTGCCACCCTTGACCGTGGCATCGTTGCAGACGATGACGCACTCGCGACCGGCGATACGACCGATACCGGTGATGAGCCCCGCAGCCGGCGCCTCGCCGCCATACAGGCCGTCTGCGGCGAGGGGAGAGAACTCGAGAAAGGGTGTTCCCGCATCGAGCAATAACTCGATGCGCTCGCGTGGGAGCAGCTTGCCGCGGCCCACGTGGCGCTCGCGCGCTTGGGCTCCACCGCCGGCCGCGACCTCATCGAGCTTGCGACGCAGGTCGGCTACGAGCTCTCGCATGGCTGCCGAGCGCGTGGCGAACTCCGCGCTATTTCGATCGACCGTCGACTCGATGACCGTCATGCCGGCCCCTCTTGTGCAAAACATTAAAGGGTTGCAGTATTGTCGGACAATACTACCATTTATGGTTCGGAGGCAACGCCATGGCGGTGGCAGCAGAACTTTTCCTCGACCCCCTGCAGGACGACACCCTGGCCGAGGTACGCGATACGGTTCGACGCTTCGCCGAGGCCGAGATCGCCCCGGCTGCGGCGGAGATCGACCGCCTCAATGATTTCCCGAAGGCGCTTTGGACCAAGTTGGGCGAGCAGGGCTTGCTCGGGATGACGGTGCCGGCCCGTTGGGGTGGCAGCGATCTCGGCTACCTCGCCCACATCATCGCCATGGAAGAGATTTCGCGGGCCTCCGCCTCGGTGGGGCTCAGCTACGGCGCGCACTCCAATCTTTGCATCAACCAGATCCGACTCAACGGCAGCGATGCGCAGCGCGACCGATACCTGCCGCGTCTCGTGAGCGGGGCGTGGATCGGGGCGCTCGCCATGTCCGAGCCCGGGGCGGGGTCAGACGTGCTCTCCATGCAGATGCGAGCCGAGCGTCGCGGTGACCACTTCGTGCTTAATGGTCGAAAGATGTGGATCACCAACGGTCCCGATGCCGAGGTGCTCGTCATCTATGCACGCACTAACCCGCGCCTGGCACCTAAGGGTGTGACGGCGTTCATCGTCGAGTCGAGTTTCCCCGGGTTCTCGCGCTCGCCTAAACTCGACAAGTTCGGCATGCGCGGTTCCAACACCTGCGAGCTCGTGCTCGAGGATTGCGTCGTGCCTGCCGAAAACGTGCTCGGTGAGATCGATCGCGGCACGGCGGTTTTAATGAGCGGGCTCGACTATGAGCGTGCCGTGCTCGCGGGCGGACCGCTCGGCATCATGGCGGCCGCGCTCGATCTTGTGTTGCCTTACCTACACGACCGTCGTCAGTTCGGTGCGCCGATCGGAACGTTCCAACTCATGCAGGCGAAGCTCGCCGACATGTATACGGACTTTGCCGCGGCACGATCGCTCGTCTATGCCGTGGGTCGAGCCTGCGACGAAGGTCGATGTCGTCGTCACGATGCGGCGGCAGCCATTCTTTTTTCTGCCGACAAGGCGACCAAGATGGCCCTCGAGGCGCTGCAGTGCCTGGGAGGGAACGGCTACATCAATGATTACCCCGCAGGTCGCTTGGTGCGCGATGCCAAGCTCTATGAAATCGGCGCGGGCACTCAAGAGATTCGCCGCATGCTGATCGGTCGTGAGCTTTTCGAGCGCTCGGCCTGAGTGTCCGCCATGACTGAGCCTTTCGTCCCGCTCAAACTCGAGCCGGCCTACCGCAAGGTCGCGGCGGCTCTCACGGCGCGTATCACCGAAGGTACGCTGCAGCCGGGTGATCGATTGCCCGCCGAGCTCGAGCTTGCGCGGCAACTCGGTGTCCATCGTTCGACCATTCGCGAAGCGCTACGTGAACTCGAGTCGGGTGGACTCTTGCGTCGCGAGCGCGGCTCCAAGCTCATGATGGTGACGCGACCCGATCGGCTTGCAATCGCAAGCGGCGTAACCCGTGCGCTCACGCTGCATCAGGCGACGGTGGCAGAGGTTTGGGAGACCATGACGCTCATCGAGCCTGAAGTGGCCGAGCTCGCCGCGCTTCGCCGAACGCCCGAGACCGTGTCTGCGCTTACCGCAACGATGGCTGATGCGGAGCATGCCGATACCGCGCGGGCCGCCGCGCAGGCCGCTGAGTTTTTTCGAGCGCTCGCTGCTGCGGCCGCGAATAACGTCCTGTCGTTGAGTCAAGAGCCGTTGCTACAGTTACTCGGCTCGTCGCTCGTGCGTCTCATCGAAGTCGTACCGCAAGCGCGCTCGCGTATCGCGGCGGCGCAACGACGTATTCTCGAGGCCGTCGAGCGTGGCGATGCCGCAGCCGCCCGCACGTGGTGCGAGAAGCACATTCGCGACTATCGACGTGGGTTCGAGCTCGCCGGTATCGACCTCGGGCTCCCCATCGCCGCCGCAGGTGGTGCATCATTGACACCCAAGACCCGGAGTAGAAAACGATGACGGCCAGCCCCAAGAACGCGCCTTTTGGCAGCATCCTCACCGACACCATGGCCGTCGCTTGGTATCGCGAGGGTGTATGGTCGCCGATGGAGTTGCGCCGTACGGGACCTCTTGAGATGCATCCGGCTGCCCATGCGCTGCACTACGGTAGCGCCTGCTTCGAGGGCTTCAAGGCCTATCGTCATCCCGATGGTTCGGTGCAAGTGTTCCGTCTTGCGCGACACATTGAGCGTATGCGCCGCAGTGCTCAGGCGCTGATTCTTCCCGAACCCGATCCCGCGCTGCTCGCCAACATGGTCAATGCGCTCGTCGATCGCGTTCGCGCCGACGTTCCTGAGGCGCCCGGCGCGCTCTATCTGCGTCCGTTACTGTTCGGAACGATGCCGAACATCGGCGCGGCCTCCACGCCCTCCAACGAGGCCTGTCTCGTCGTGCTCGCGAGCCCGGTGTGGGATTACTTTGCCGGTGGCATCCGACCACTCAAAATTTTGGTCGAAGAACAGGCACAGCGTTGTGCGCCACACCTCGGCATGGTGAAAACCGGAGGTAACTACGCGGCGGCCATGGGTCCGACACTCGCAGCGCGCAAAGCGCATGGGGTCGATCAGGTGCTCTTCTGTCCGGGTGGAGAAGTGCAGGAGACCGGCGCCTCCAATTTCCTGTTGTTCCGTCCCGGCCACATCCTGACGCGCAGTCTCGACAAAAGTTTCCTGCACGGCGTCACGCGCGACTCTCTGCTCACGATCGCCCGTGACATGGGGTATCGCATCGAGGAGCGCGTGTTTTCGGTCGATGAAATGATGGACTGGATCAAGACCGGCGAAGCGGCGCTCTCGGGTACGGCGGCGGTGCTGTCGAGCGTCGGCACGCTCGTGCGTCAGGGTGTCGAGCATCGGGTTGGCGACGGGCCGGTCGGCCCCGAGACCCTCAAGCTGCGTGCGGCGCTCGTGGCCGTGCAGCAGGGCCAGGCGCCTGATCCGCACGGCTGGTTGACCCGGGTCTGAGCCTGCCTTGACAGGGCGGGGCGGGGCCGACCAAACTCCCGGCCCTTTTCGGCCGCCGACTTGGAAAGGTAGCTCAGCTGGTTAGAGCACGGCACTCATAATGCCGGGGTCGAGGGTTCGAGTCCCTCCCTTTCCACCACTATTAAAAAGCGCGGAGTTCCGTTGAAGACTCTCAAAAAGATTCTGGCGTGGTTCCTCGGGTTGTTCGTGCTGGCGGTTGCCGGCGCGTCGATGTGGTTCTGGTTCACCCCGGTTGGACTCAACAACTACGTCAACAAAATCACGATCCAGTTGGCGCTGTCCTCGCCGCAGACGCTGACTGCGTTAGGTCTGATCGACGATACGTTGCTCGATATCCATAGTGGCAAGCTCGACGATCAGACCGAGGCGAACGAGAAGCGCACGCTCGAACGGATGCGTCAGGCGCGCGCGGGGCTCGATCGTTACGGACCGCAGGGGCTTGAGGGCCAGGAGCTGCTCACTTGGAAGGTGACGGCGTGGTTCCTGGACGACATCATCCGCCAGAGTGAATTCGAGCACTCCGGATATCGTGTCAATCAGATTTCCGGTGTGACGGCCGATTTGCCGCAATTCCTCACCGACGGTCACGTCATCAAAAGTGAACGCAGTGCGGAGCGCTACCTGTCGCGTCTCAATGAATTTGGTCGCGTGCTTCGCGAGGTCAAAGTTCGCGTCGAAGACGATCGCGCGAACGGTGTGGTTCCACCTGATTTCGTGATCGACCAAGCCCTGACGGGTATGCGGGCCTTCGTGAAGGGTGGGGCGGCGAGTAATGCGCTCGTGACGACGCTTCCCGTCAAGCTCGAGAGGGTCGAAAGCCTTTCGGAAGCTGACCGCGATCGCATGCTCGCCGAGGCTACCGACATCGTGCAGCGCGAGGTGATCCCGGGTTACGAGGCGATGATCACGCTTTTCGAAGATCTGCGAAAAACCGCTAACCACGACGCCGGCATCTGGCGCATTCCGAACGGTGAGGCGATTTATTCGGCTGCGCTCAAGTCGAACACCACGACGGATCTCTCTGCCGATGAAGTGCATCAGCTCGGACTCAGCGAAGTAGCTCGAATCGAGACGGAGATGCTGACGATCCTGGAGGCCGAGGGTATCCGGGGCGCGACGCTCGCCGAGCGGGTGAATCAACTGAACAACCGCGCCGATCAGCTCTTCTCGAACGACGAGTCAGGTCGCGCCGAGATGCTTGAGTATTTGAAAGCCTTCGATGCACGGGTGATGGCGGTGGCGCCGAAGTTCTTCAATAAAATTCCGCCGCAGCCACTCGAGATCGTCCGCGTGCCGGAATACTCCCAAGACTCCTCGCCGGGTGGTTACTACAATCCGCCGGCCCTCGATGGCTCGCGTCCGGGTCGCTTCTACATCAACCAAAAAAATACGGCAGATAATCCGAAATACGGTCTCGCGACCTTAATGGTGCACGAAGGATCGCCCGGGCATCACTTCCAGCTCTCTGCCGCGCAGCTCATTGAAGGTGTACCGCTCTTACGGAAGGTGCTGCCCTTCAATGCCTACGCGGAAGGCTGGGCGCTTTACGCTGAACGACTGGCGAAAACCGATATGGGGCTTTACGACCAAGATCCGCTCAGTGATTTGGGTCGTCTGCAGGCGGAGATCTTCCGCGCTGTCAGACTAGTGGTCGACACCGGTATGCATTCGAAGCGTTGGTCTCGCGAGCAGGCGATCGAATACATGGTGGCCAAGACGGGAATGACCGAGGCCGAGGTGACCCGCGAGATCGAGCGGTACGTCGTGTGGCCAGGGCAGGCGACGGGATACAAAGTCGGGCAACTCGCCATCCTGCGCATGCGCGAGCGTGCCGAGCGTGAGTTGGGTGAAGCCTTCGACATCAAGGGCTTCCACGATGTGCTGCTGATGAACGGCGGCATGCCGCTCGAGATTCTCGATCAGGCGGTCACCGACTGGATCGCACGGTCGAAGACCGCTGCCTGAGGTCTTGGGCCTCGATCATCGGTACACTGTCGGCCGTCATGGTCACTTGGCTGGTTGCCTTCACCAAACCTCGATCTGAGGTTCTGGCTCAAGAGCATCTCGAGCGTCAGGGTTTCGAGGTGCTTTGCCCACTCATGCGTGTGCAGAAGCAGCGACGCCTCAAGTGGACCTGGATCGAAGAGCCGCTGTTCCCACGATATCTCTTCGTCGGTGCGAAGCCGGAGCAGTCGTGGGCGCCGGTGCGCAGCACCGTCGGCGTCGCGTCGCTCGTGAAATTCGGCGGCACCTACGCCACCGTCCCTCAATCTTTGATCGATCTCCTGCGCGCCGGGGCTGAGGAGTCGCAGGTGCATCGTCCCCTGTTCGAGCAGGGCCAGAAGCTGCGCATCGTCGCCGGGCCTTACGCGAGTCTCGAGGCCGTATTCGAGATGCAGGAAGGAACCGATCGAGCCATGGTGCTACTCGACTTGCTTGGTCGCCAGAGTCGGGTGTCGGTGGATGTGTCGCAATTGATCGCGGAAGACCGGCGATGAGTCGTGTGTGTGCGATCTGGATGACGGCGATGCTGTGGTGGAGCGCTCCAGCAGTCGCGGCGGCGACAAGTGAACCTCTCTCAGCGCGCGAGATTGTTGCTCGCGCGCAGACGGCCGCGGGCGGTGAGACCTGGATTCACCCGCGGACGCTATTGATGAGAGGTCATGCGGTGTTCTACACGCCAAATGGAGTCGAACGTCACGAGCGGTACGACATGTGGCGCGTCTACCCCAATCAGAAAGGTATGGCCCATGCGGCCGATGGCAAAGTGCGCATCGAGAGCTGGCATCGGGGGCGTTGTGTTCGCCTCATCACCTTTGATGGTCAGCGCTCGTACACGCTCGAAGGTCCTCAGCCTCCGTCCGAAGCCGATAAGCAGTGGTCCGAAAATTTTGGTTTTGGTGTGATTCGCTTCGCTATCGAGCCCGGCTTTCGGCAAGAGCGACTGCCCGACGATTCTGTCGAGGGTAGGCCGGTCTATGTCGTAAGAATCAGCGATCCCTCGAATCAGGTGACACTGTTTTCGATCGCTCAGGATGACTACGCGATCCTTCGTCTCGGCTTCGACACCTCGCGCGGCTGGCATGAGCGGCTTTACTCTAACTTTTTCAGAAAGCCCGGTGTATCGTGGGTTCAGCCTGGACTCGTGCGACTCTATTACGATGGCGTCAAACAAAACGAAATCATCTGGACGGACTTCGAACTCGATCGCCAGATGCCCGATTCGCTCTTCGTCGTGACCAAGGGGGATTTATGCTTGGACTGATGCAAGACGAACCGCTGTTGATCTGGCGGTTTTTGGAACATGCGGCGCGTCATCACGGCAATATAGAAATGGTGTCTCGGCGGGTCGAGGGTGATATTCACCGCTACACCTATCGTGACGCGCTCACGCGATCAAAGAAACTGGCCCAAGCCCTCGATGCGCTCGGCCTGGCTCAGGGCGATCGAGTCGCGACCCTGGCATGGAACGGTTACCGACATTTCGAGCTCTACTATGGTGTGAGTGGCAGCGGGCGGGTCGTTCACACGATCAACCCGCGCTTGAAGCCCGAGCAAGTCGCTTGGATCGCCAACGACGCGGAAGATCGAGTGTTTTGCTTCGATATGACGTTCTTGCCGCTCGTGAAGGCCATTGCGCCGCATTGCAAGACGGTGCGTCATTGGGTCGCACTCTGCGAAGCGGATGCTTTGCCCCCTGATTCGGGGATCCCAAATTTATTGAGCTATGAAGCGTTGATCGATGCGCAGGACGGACGTTATACCTGGCCGGTGTTTGACGAACGACTCGCTGCGGGCTTGTGCTACACGAGTGGCACCACGGGCGATCCGAAGGGTGTGCTCTACAGTCATCGTTCGACGACCTTGCACGCGTACGCCGGTGCGTTACCCGATTCCACGTTCTTGTCGGCGCGTGACTGCATCTTGCCCGTGGTGCCGATGTTCCACGTCAATGCCTGGGGTGTGCCCTACAGCGCACCCATGATGGGCGCCAAAGTTGTATGGCCGGGCGCGGCGCTCGATGGTAAGTCGGTGTACGAGTTGATGGAGTCTGAGCGGGTGACCTGCGCGGCAGGTGTGCCGACTGTTTGGCTAGGTTTGCTCAATCACCTCGCGAGCGAGGGCAAACGCTTCACGAGTCTGCGACGCACGAGTGTCGGGGGTTCGGCGTGTCCGCCGGCGATGATCGACGCCTTTCAAAAACTTGGTGTCGATGTGTTGCACGGCTGGGGCATGACCGAAATGTCGCCGCTCGGCACGGTGGGGGCGTTACGCGAAAAGCACGCGAATCTCTCCTGGGACGAGAAGTTGCCTATTCTGGCGAAGCAGGGGCGCGCAGTGTTTGGCGTCGATATGAAGATCGTCGATCCGGAAGGCAAAGAATTGCCTTGGGATGGTAAGACGTCAGGCGATCTTCTGGTTCGGGGTCCCTGGATCATTTCGAGCTATTTCAAAAAAGAGCACGAGGCGCTGCTGATCGACGGTTGGTTTCATACCGGTGATGTGGCGACCATCGATGAGGATGGTTTTTTGCAGATTACCGATCGCAGCAAGGACGTGATCAAGTCGGGCGGTGAATGGATCAGCTCCATCGACGTCGAAAACATCGCGATGGCCCATCCGGCGGTGGCGATGGCTGCGTGTATCGCGGTACCGCATCCCAAGTGGGATGAGCGACCCTTGCTTGTGGCGGTCAAAAAGCCGGGAGTGGAGATCGATCGGGAGCAATTGCTCGCATTTTTTGCGGGCAAGCTCGCCAAGTGGCAGATCCCTGACGACGTGGTTTTCGTCGAGGCGATTCCGCTTGGCGCCACCGGCAAGATGCAAAAGAGCGTGCTTCGAGAGCGCTTCAAAGATCATCGACTGCCTGCATGAGCATGGATCCGACCCGGGATATCGACCCAGAGGAAACTGCGGAGTGGCTGGAGGCGCTGCGTGCGGCAGTCGGCACGGGAGGGCGCGATCGTGGTCTGTTCCTGCTGACTCAACTCGAGCAGCAGGCTCAGCAGCTGGGCGTCGTCGCCCACGTCATGCCGTACTCGGCGTACCAGAACACCCTTCCTCTCGATGAGCAGGCAGTCCATCCGGGCGATGTTGCGATGGAAGAGCGACTCACCGCCATCATGCGGTGGAATGCGCTCGCGATGGTGGTGCAGGCCAACAAAGCGTACGGCGAGCTCGGGGGTCACGTGGCCACCTACGCCTCCGCCGCTGAAATCTTCGAGACGGGCTTCAATCATTTTTTCAAAGGACCCGATGCACCGGGCGGAGGCGACCTCGTTTTCCTCCAACCGCACTCGGCGCCCGGCGTGTATGCGCGGGCTTATTTAGAGGGTCGACTCGATGAGCAGGCGCTCTCGAAGTATCGACAAGAGGTCGGCGGAGGTGGGCTCAGCTCGTATCCGCATCCGTGGCTCATGCCGGACTTCTGGCAATTCCCGACGGGATCGATGGGTATCGGTCCGATCAATGCGATTTATCAAGCGCGGTTTCTGAGATATCTCTCGCACCGAGGATTCGCCGAGAATGAGGACCGTCGCGTCTGGGGAATTTTCGGCGATGGCGAGATGGATGAGCCCGAGTCCATCGGTGCGCTCACGCTGGCGGCACGCGAGAAGCTCGACAACCTGACATTCATCATCAACTGCAATTTGCAGCGCCTCGATGGACCGGTGCGCGGCAATGGTCAGATCATCCAGGAGCTCGAGGCGCTCTTCACCGGTGCAGGTTGGAACGTCATCAAGGTGTTGTGGGGCTCGGATTGGGATCCGCTTTTCGCGCGCGACCATCACCATGCTTTGCTACGCGCCTTTTCGAAGACGGTGGACGGGCAGTATCAGACGCTCGGCGCAAACGACGGCGCCTACAACCAAGAACATTTCTTTGCGCTCGATCCGGAGTTGCGTGCGCTCGTCGCGCACATGTCGCTTGCAGAGATCGACGGCCTAAAACGCGGCGGCCATGATTTTCGCAAGCTCTATGCGGCGTTCGCCGCGGCAGCGAGTCATCGGGGGCAGCCCACGGTGATCTTGGCCAAGACCAAAAAGGGTTACGGCATGGGACGTGCGGGCGAGTCGCGCATGACTGCGCATCAAGAAAAAAAGCTCGATATCGACGCTTTGCTCGAGTTTCGCAACCGCTTCAATTTGCCTTTGAGCGATACCGAAGTGTCGGAACTTCGTTTCTACAAGCCTACCGAAGACAGTCCCGAAATGCGTTACGTACGCGGTCGGCGCGCAGCGCTCGGGGGTCCGACGCCCCGTCGTCGTCGGGAAGGCGAGCGCCTCAAGATTCCTGCGATCAATCATTACGCAGCCTTTGCAACTGAGGCCGAGGGCAAAGAAATGTCCACGACGATGGCCGTCGTGCGCATGGTGAGTAATCTGCTGCGCGATAAATCTTTGGGTCCACGTATCGTACCGATTGTCGCCGATGAGGCTCGGACCTTCGGCATGGCGAGTCTCTTCCGCCAGATCGGTATCTACTCTCCACTCGGGCAGCTTTATGAGCCCGAAGATGCCGGTTCGCTTTTGTCTTATCGCGAGAGTCGTGATGGGCAGTTACTCGAGGAAGGCATCACCGAAGCAGGCGCGCTGTCATCGTGGGTGGCCGCTGCCACGTCGTACAGTGTGCATGGCGTCACCTTGCTGCCCCTGTACATCTATTACTCGATTTTCGGATTCCAACGTGTCGGCGATCTCATCTGGGCAGCCGCTGATCAGCGTGCACGCGGATTCTTGCTCGGCGCGACGGCGGGTCGCACGACGCTCGGCGGCGAGGGTCTGCAACATCAGGATGGGTCCAGTCACCTCGTGGCCGCGACCATTCCCAATTGCCGTGCCTACGACCCGGCATTCGCGGGGGAACTCGCCGTCATTTTTGATCATGGCGCACGCCGCATGCTGGAGGAAGGTCGCGACGAGTTCTATTACCTGACTGTGATGAACGAGAACTACGCCCAGCCATCGTTGTCTGCTGAGGCGCGTGAGGGCGTGATCCGTGGGCTGTATCGCTACGCCACGAAAGGGTCCGATCCGTCGGTCCGGCTTCTCGGATCGGGTGCGATCCTGCGCGAGGTAATCTCAGCAAGCGAATGGCTCGAGCGCGAGATGGCGATCTCGAGCGAGATCTGGAGCGTGACGAGTTACAGCGAGTTAGCGCGCGAGGCCGCCGATCTTGAGCGCGCGCGTCGGCTCGCGCCTGAGGCAGCTCCGCGATGGTCGCACCTCGAACGTTGTCTCGCCGGTGAGGCGCCTATCGTTGCCGCGTCGGATTACGTCCGAGCCGTACCGCAGATGCTGGCAAGCTATCTGCCGGGCCGGCGTTTCATCGTACTCGGTACTGATGGTTTCGGACGAAGTGACACGCGTGCGGCCTTACGACAATTCTTTGAAGTCGATCATGCAAGCATTGCGTTGGCCGCCGTGCAAGGCCTCGTCGACTGCGGACGACTACCTTGCGAAAGACTCGCTGAAGCTGCTCGACGTTTGGGTGTTTCGACCTCTGCGCCGCCCTGGACGCGCTGAACCCCATCGATGAATCGAGTCCGGTCGTCAAATCACGCCTAGTTAAGGCTTAACAGTGTCGTGTTGCCACCCGTTGCGGTGTTGTTGATCGTCAGCGTTCGCTCGGTGACGAAGCGTGACAGATAATGCGGTCCACCGGCCTTCGGACCGGTCCCCGAGAGTCCCGAACCTCCGAACGGCTGTACGCCCACAACGGCACCGATCATGTTGCGGTTGACATAAACGTTGCCAGCGTTCGAGAGGGCGTACACGCGGTGTCGAGTCCCTTCGAGTCGACTCTGGATTCCAAGCGTCAGCCCATAACCGTTCGCCCGTAGATCGGCGAGAAGCGTCTCCAGATCGCCGGACGCGAACCGCACGACGTGAAGGATCGGGCCAAAAGCCTCCCGGGTGAGGTCGCGTACTGAGTCGAGCTCGATCAGATGGGGCGCCACGTACCGCCCCGGATCGATGGCCGTGAGGTAACCGACGGGCGGTGCACTCGGTAGACGACCCACCTTCAGGAGTCGACCTTTACTCGAGGCCTCTTCGATATGACTTCGCAACTGGCGCGCGGCCTCGAGACTGATGACTGGACCGACATCGACGGCGAGATCCCGGGGATCGCCCACGACTAGGGTATCCATCGCGCCCTTCAGCATCTCGATGATGCGATCGGCGATGTCTTCCTGTACGCAGAGCAACCGCAGTGCTGAGCAGCGCTGCCCCGCGCTGCCGAACGCCGACGTCATGGCGTCGTCGACGACCTGCTCGGGGAGGGCGCTGGAGTCGACGATCATCGCGTTGATACCACCCGTCTCGGCGATGAGCGGCAGAATGGAGCCTTGTCGGGCGGCTAATTTTTGATTGAGCCAGCGCGCGGTGGCGGTGGAGCCGGTGAACACGACGCCGGCGAGATCGGGGTGATCGAGCGCCGATTCACCAAAGTCGCGCCCGATCATCGGCAGGACTTGGAGAGCCTCTTTCGGGACACCAGCCTGATGCAGTAATTCGGCGAACGCGAGCGCGACACGGGGTGTGGTTTCGGCTGGCTTGGCGACGACGGTGTTTCCGGTCACGAGTGCTGCGACGACCTGGCCTGCGAAGATGGCGAGCGGGAAATTCCACGGGCTGATGCAGGCAAATACGCCGCGACCGACGAGATGCAATTCGTTTGTTTCGCCCGTCGGACCGACAAGACGTTGCGGCGCCGCTTGCATCAGGCGCGCCTCGGCCGCGTAGTACCGACAAAAGTCCGACGCCTCTCTGACTTCCGCGAGCGCATCGCCGAAAGTCTTGCCCGCTTCTTGAACGAGTCGCGACAGGAATGTGTCACGCTGCGCTTCGAGCAGGTCGGCGGCGCGCTCGAGGCAGGCCGCGCGATCTTCGACACTGCGCTGTTGCCACGCCTGCAGCGCTGAGGTCGCGGCCTCAAACGCGGGGGCCACGGCGCTTGACGGCTCGAACGGGGGCAGGTTGGTCACGGGGTGAGACTGACAGATCTTGCGTAAGCTTTTGAGCGTAATCTCAAGCCCAAAGTCGAGTCCCAAAGAGTTTTTCCGCGACGCGCTGAAGAGTTGCGGCGGCAGCGGAATGTCCGGATGGGAAAGTGTTGAATGATTGAGCCGTGCGCGCACCTCATCGACGGGATCTAGGACGACATCGTCGACCGAGACGCGCTCATCCATGAAGCGATTCACGAAAGAGGTGTTGGCCCCGTTTTCGAGTAGTCGGCGTACAAGATATGCGAGGAGTTCGGCGTGAGGTCCCACGGGCGCGTAGACACGCACGGGTGGAAAATCCTCGAGCTGGCGACGAGCCTCGCCGTAGAGCAAGACGCCCATGCCGTGCAGGCGCTGGAACTCGAGCGGGGGCGAGTTCGAGGTCGCCCTTCGCATCGCAAGGATGGCGCCGATCGTGTGAGCGTTATGCGTCGCAAACTGTGAGTAGACGAGCGGCGCAGCGGCGATCAATTTTTGAGCACAGGCGAGATACGCGACGTCGGTCGAGCATTTACGCGTGTAGACGGGGTACTCGGCTAGGCCGCGTTCTTGGGCGCGCTTGATCTCGCTGTCCCAGTACGCGCCTTTGACGAGGCGTACGGCCAGCGGGCGACGCAGTTCGCTCGCGAGCGCCGTGATGTGATCGACGACCTGCGGCGCACGGCGTCCATAAGCCTGAACGGCAAGCCCGAGCCCGGGCCAATCGCGTGTCATCGGATCGCGTGCCAAGGCGCCCACGAGTTCGAGCGATAGCTCCAGGCGATCTTGCTCCTCGGCGTCGAGGGTGAGGCCGAGTCCTCGTGCAGCGGCGAGGCGAGTCAGTTCGAGCGCGCGGGGTAGCAAGCGATCGAGCGTGCGTTTGCGTTGTGTCAGCGAGTAACGCGGATCGAGCGCCGACAGCTTGATCGAGATGGCGTGATACCGATGCAGCGTGGAGGTGTCGATGGAGGAACGCGTGGCGGCGATGGCTTCGATCGCCGAGGCGTACGCCTCGGTATAGCGTTCGGCATCGGCATCGGTGCGAGCGCCTTCACCGAGCATGTCGAACGAGCAGAGCGCGAGGGCGGGCTCCGAGGCGCAACGTTCGAGCGCCTCCTCGATGCTTCGACCTACGACGAACTCACCGCCGATGATGCGCATGGCGCGACGCAGCGCATTACGGACGACGGGCTCGGTCATGCGCTGACTGAGTCCGCGCATCCATTGACCCGCATCATTCGTCATGTCGCCGGGTAGTTCGACCAGACGTCCCGTCAGCATCAGGCCCCACGTCGACGCATTGACGAATAACGACGATGAGCGACCCGCATGCGAATCCCAGTTGCCGTGGGTTATTTTCTCCGCGATCAGTCGGTCGGCGGTGTCATCGTCGGGGATACGCAGCAACGCCTCGGCCAGACACATGAGCGCGATCCCCTCCTGGTTGGAGAGACCGAACTCCTGCAAAAAGGCGTCGAGATACGGACGCTCGTCGGCGCGGCGTCTTGCGCCCGACACGAGCAGACGACCCGTGGCGATCGCAGCCTCCCGCCACGCGTCGTTGAGCGAGTCGAGCAGATGCTGGACGTCGGTTGATTCGTTGCGCAGGGGCGGTGAAGCGAATGTCATACGGCGCATTATGAGGCCGGGTATAATCCTTTC
The DNA here is from genome assembly GCA_016874235.1 of Gammaproteobacteria bacterium. Classification (GTDB taxonomy): domain Bacteria; phylum Pseudomonadota; class Gammaproteobacteria; order Steroidobacterales; family Steroidobacteraceae; genus UBA964. Next base: position 227,560 of record VGUJ01000003.1, on the reverse strand, counting down.
CCAAATCGCACCTCTGAGGGTTGACCCGACATGCAGACCGCAACCGAGAACACGAGTCGAAAGGCGCTACTGATCGCGTTCGAAAACGCGGGTTATCTCAAGCCTTTCCTCGCGCTTCTGATCGATCTCTCCCTGTTCGCAGGGGGGCTCACGCTCGTGCTCATCGACGCGTCGGTTTGGTTGAAAGTGCTGGGCTCCCTGATGATCACGGCTGGCATCGTTCGCCTGTTTCTGATTGGCCACGACGCCTGTCACGGCTCCTTCTTCAAGAGCAAGTGGCTCAATCAAGTTGTCGGTCGCATCGCCTTCCTGCCTTCAATGACGGCGTTCAGTTTGTGGGACGTCGGTCATAACGTCGCCCACCACGGCTTCAACAATCTCAAGGGTCGCGACCAAGTGTGGGCGCCGTTTTCCAAAGACGAGTTCGATGCGCTGCCGCGTTATCGCCGTGCGCTCGAGCGCATTTACCGCAGTGGGCTTGGATGGGGTCTTTACTACTTCCTTGAGCTCTGGTGGAAAAAACTCTACTTCGCCACGCGTAAGCAAATCGGCGCGAGCCGCGCGAAGTACCACTGGGACAGCGCGCTCGTCACCGTGAGCATGATCGCCTGGGTGGCGTTGGTCGTCTTCGTGGCCATCAAAACCGAGCAGAGCCTCGGGTTGCTGCTTACGCTCGGCGTGATCGTGCCGTTCGCGCTCTGGAACGTCGTGATGGGCTTCGTCGTGTTCGTACACCACACGCACCCGAAGATCGCGTGGTTCCTGAAGCGCCACGAGTGGCAACAATATCGCGCGTATCTCACCGCGACCGTTCAGGTGCGCTTACCTTTGGGTATCGATCGCCTGCTCCACAACATCATGGAGCACAACGCGCACCATCTGAATCCTCGTATCCCGATGTATTCGTTACGCAGGGCGCAGAGCCTGCTGACTGAACGCTTCAACGATCAGTTCCAGGTCTATCGCATGAACTGGAAGACGTATGTCGACTGCGTTCGTCGTTGCAAGCTCTACGATTACACCAATCACACCTGGCTCGACTTTCGAGGTCAGGTGACGTCGCGAGTACCCCTGAACGCTCCCTCAGCCTAAGAGATGCACCGCATCACCGACGCGTAGCAGGCTACCGGCTCCGCTCTCCACCCGAGCGTTTTGACCGAACGTGACGCCGCGCAGCGCGGTGTCGAATCTGAACTCTTGCAAGACGGGCAGGGGGCTCAAGGCCTTGCGACCCGTCTCTTGGTCGATCCCGGTCACGCCGCATCGCGTACAGGCTTTGACGAATCTCAGGCGTGCAGCGCCGATAAGTAAATCTTTGATGTGGTCTTCTTCCCAGGCTTCGGTACCCTCGAGCACGATGTTGGGCCTGAAACGACTCATCGGCAGAGCGGAGGGTAGTCGTCCGTTCAAATCGTCGAGCGAGGCGAGGGTGCAGACGAGCAGGGGATGGCCATCGGGAAAGTTATCCGATCCGGCCGCCACGATCCGTGCAGGTTCGCCGACCACGGCACTCGCGAAGCGGGCCGCCTCCCGCCCAAGATCGATCGCTTCGATTTCACGCTTCCAGACCGTGACCAGGCGCCAGTCTGCCGGCGACGTCGTCATGGGCTCAGGTCTGTCGAGGCGCAGTCGGCCCGCGTTGGGATGAATGAGTGTCACGCCGAGGTCGTCGGGCTCGGCCGCCAACAGCGCGAGCACGGGGTGACTCCGCTGAGTGAGGAATCGCCCCTCCGGCGTCACGAACAGCCATTCGCGATCGTACTGAAGGCCTCGCGGACCGAGGCGCGCCTCATCGAGGTCGATCGCGCGACACGATTTGACCGGATAGATATGCAGCGAGTGGATAAGAAGATTTCTGGCGTTCACGCCCGGATGATAGCGCTGAGGTCTGGCATCGCGCTGCGGTACGGGGCTGCGGTTGCGAGCTCGCGGGCTACAATCAGCCTATGAGCACTCTCGCGCAGCGCGCGCTTCGGGACGTCCACTTCGAATCGACGGTCGTCGAGGCGTTACCGGCCGATCCTCATACAGAGAATGTCCCGCGGCAGGTGCCGGAGGCGGCGTATACCTTCGTGGCGCCGACGCCTGTGGCCGCGCCGCGTTTGCTCGCCTGGTCGGACGATCTCGCCGAGCGCTTAGGACTGGCGCGTCCGTCTGCGGTCGGTGCGGCCGTCGATATTCTCGCGGGTAATGCGCTCGCACCCGGGATGCGCCCGTACGCAGCACGTTACGGCGGACATCAATTTGGCAATTGGGCGGGGCAGCTCGGTGATGGTCGAGCCATCACGCTCGGCGAGCTCATCGCGGTCGATGGGTCCCGACACGAGTTGCAGTTGAAGGGCGCAGGTCCCACCCCTTATTCACGATTTGCGGACGGTCGTGCCGTGCTTCGCTCGTCGTTGCGTGAATTTCTGTGTAGCGAGGCCATGCATCACCTCGGTGTGCCGACGACCCGAGCGCTCTCGCTGGTCGCGACGGGCGAGCCGGTGGTCCGCGATATGTTTTACGACGGTCACCCGCAGCCTGAGCCGGGCGCCATCGTTTGCCGAGTGGCTCCCACTTTCATTCGCTTTGGAAATTTCGAGATCCACTCAGCCGCCGACGAACAGGCGGTGTTACGTCGTCTCGTGGATCACGTCATCCGAGTGCATTACCCCGAGTTCGATACAGCCGATCCCGCGGCGCCGGCGGCGTGGTTCGCCGAGATTTGCCGGCGCACGGCCGTCATGATTGCGCATTGGATGCGGGTCGGGTTCGTACACGGGGTGATGAACACTGACAATATGTCGATCCTCGGTCTCACCCTCGATTACGGTCCCTACGGTTGGCTCGAGGGCTATGACCCCCAATGGACTCCGAACACGACCGATGCTTCAGGTCGTCGCTACTGTTATGGCAATCAACCCCAGATCGGCCTTTGGAATCTCGCAAGGCTCGCCGGAGCACTCTTGCCGATCATCGACGATCGCGAGGCGCTCCAGCAGGGGCTCGAGCTCTATCGCAGCACCTACAGCAGTACGTGGCAGGGCCTACTCGCCGCCAAGCTCGGTCTCGACCGTATCGATCGTGAAGGCGATACGACATGGGTCGACGAGCTCTTTTCTTTGATGTCCGCGGTGGAGACCGATATGCCTCTCGTCTTCAGAGGGCTCGGCGATCATCTCGACCAAGACGACGAGGGGCTCATCGAGCGAGTGATCCGACCGGCGTTGTACGAAGGTGCCGACCTCTCTGACGATCTCCGGGCGCGATGGCGGACGTGGTTTACACGATGGCGTCAGCGGGGTGAGTCGAGCGGTCTCGAGACCGGCGAGCGGCAGCATCGCATGAGCGCCCATAACCCGTGCTACGTGCCGCGAAATTATCTCGCGCAACTGGCCATCGACGCGGCGGCAGAGGGTAATGTCGAGCCGCTAGAAGAATTATTGACCGTGCTACGCAATCCCTACGAGCGCCAGTCGGGCCGCGAGTCTTACGCCGCTCGACGACCCGAATGGGCGCGGCACCGAGCAGGCTGCTCCGCGCTTTCTTGCAGCTCCTAAGAGGGTTTCCGTCGCTACTGAACGGCTTAGCGTAGCGCCTGAAGGGCTCGCGTAGCGGACGTCGCTCTCGCTACCCCGTTGACTCTGCTCGGCCCGAGGGCGTAGCCTCTCGTCCGTTCGTGAGGTGCCTTCGATGCGATGGTCGTGTCGGAGGTGAAACGGGAAGTCGGTGCGTGCGCTGCGGCGCGCAATTCCGACACTGCCCCCGCAACGGTAAGCGAGGCAGGGTGATCTTCGGCCACTGTTCCCACTGCAAGGGTGGGAGCGGGAAGGCGATCATCCTCGGCGCATTCTTTAGCGCCACTCGTCAGTCCGGAGACCGGCCTCGCGATATCCATGGCGTGCTCGGTGGGAGCGCGAGAAGGAGTGTCGATGAGCGCTCATTTTTCGGCCCGAATGGCCTTATTCCTGGTTTTAGCGGGCTGTTCGGTGTTCGCGTTGCAGGCGGCCGATGGCCGGTCCTCGACCGATTCGTACGTCATCACGGCGACCCGCACGTTGCAGAAACTCGAGGACACGTTGTCCTCAGTCACCATCATCGATCGCGAAGACATCGAACGTTCGCAGGCGCGAACGCTCGATGAACTGCTCGCCGGCGTCGAAGGTGTGGCCGTCGCGAGGCAGGGTGGAATCGGTCAGCCGACCTCGGTCTACGTCCGCGGCGGCGAGTCCGATCACGTGCTCTGGATCATCGACGGCGTGCGCATCGGATCAGTGACGACCGGCATCCCGGCGCTACAAGACCTACCGCTCGACTCGGTCGAGCGTGTCGAGATCGTGCGCGGGGCTCGCTCGAGTCTGTATGGCGCCGACGCGATGGGCGGCGTCGTACACATCTTTACCCGGCGTGGTGCCGAGGCGAATCGATCTCTGCGCGTGACGGCGGGCTCGAACGGCGCTCGCCAGCTTGCACTCGGTCAAGGCTTCGGCGACGAGTCGGCCTGGGTCGATCTGCAGGCTTCGCACCTCGAAACCGACGGGATCAACGCCTGCTTGGGTTTGCCTTTCCCGCCGGGTGGCGGTTGTTTCACGTCCGAGCCCGATCGCGATCCTTACCGCAACACCAGCGTCAACCTGGGTGCGGGCTATCGTTTCGACGGGGGCACCACGCTCGAGGCCTACGCGCAGCGCGCGAAGGCGCGGGTGTCCTTCGACTCGTCGTTCCTCAATCAGTCTGACCTCGTGAATCAGGTCGCAGGCGTCAAGCTCGTTTCCGAGCCGACGCCCGGTTGGCGCAGCACCCTGACGGTCGGTCGCTCTTGGGACGAGTCGACGAGCTTCAGTGCCTCGGCAAGTTTCACGAGCGTGTTCAACTCGTCGCGGGACACCGTGACCTGGCAGAACGAGTGGCGCGTGGGTGAGGGCAATTTTTTGATCGGCGCCGATTTTTTGAAGGATCGTGTCGACAGCGATATCTCTTACGCGCGTTCATCCCGCGACAATCTCGCTGCCTTTGCTCAGTACGCGTTTGGGTTCGGCTCTCAAGATCTCGCGCTCGCGGCGAGGCTCGACGACAACGAGCAGTTCGGCTCGAACGCGACGGGGAGTGTGGCCTGGGGTGTTCGACTGTCCGATGGTTTGCAGGCGTATGCGAGCGTCGGCAGTGCGTTCAAGGCGCCGTCCTTCAACGAGCTCTACTACCCGGGCTTCAGTAATCCCAACCTCTCTCCCGAGCGCGCCTTGACGACCGAGATCGGTCTCAAGCAGCGGCTGCCGTGGGGGCGTTGGTCAGTCAGCGCCTATCGCAGCGACGTCGACGATCTCATCGCCTTCGACGTGGCGACCTTCTTACCCCAGAACGTCTCGAAAGCCTCGCTCGGGGGCGTCGAGGGTGCGATCGAATGGCAGCGGGGTCCGTGGCGGATCTCGCAGACGTTCGGCTGGCTGTCGGCCTGAGGATCGAAGCCAGGGATTCACCCGGGGCCGAGAGCTGCCGCGTCGACCGGCTTGGTCGGGTCGCTCGTCCCTCGAGTGGAGCGGGGCGGCGTTCGATCTGGGTGCAAGTGTGCAGTTTGTGAGCCGTAGGTATTATGATTTCGCGGATTCGCGCGAACTTGGTGGGTATGCGACCGTCGATCTGACCGGTGCCTGGCGGGTCTCCAGCGTCACCGAGGTTCAGGTGCGATTCGCGAACGCATTCGACCGTCGCTATGAGACGGCGACGCTGTATCCGGCCTTGGGTCGGGAGTTTTTCGTGACGTTGCGCTATCGTGCGCCGCGTTGAGCTTGTTGGGGGGTTCGGTAGATGATCGAAAATTCAACGTCAGCCCGTGGCGGGTTTTGGTGGGTCGCGCTGGCTCTGGCGCTCGTCATGGCGGTGACCCGACTCGGCCACTTCGGCGAGTACGGCGGTCCGCTCGATGCGTCGTGGGCCGTCTTCTTCCTGGCCGGTCTTTGGCTTCGCGACCTGCGGCTCTTTCCGGCCTATTTTGTGCTCGGCTGGGTGGTCGATCTCGCGGCCTTTGCGATGGGTACGCCCACCAACTGTTACAGCATCGCGTATCTCTTCCTGATTCCGGCTTACGGCGCGTTGTTCGTGGCGGGACGTTGGGTGGCAGAGGGTGGTTATGGTCGCATCAGTCTCGCCGTGGCGGTCAGTGCGCTGGTGACGTTCGTGGTCGCCAACCTCGGCATGTTCTGGCTGGCTCCGTCACCCACGGCGCCGACGCTGACGGCGTTTGCGTCGGCCGTGACCGGGTATTTCCCGGGCTATCTGATGACGATGGCGAGCTACGTCGCCGGCGGGCTGGTCGTCGAGCGAGCGCTCGGCGCGCGTCAACGCGCGATCGCTTAAGTCTTTCGGTTAATCAGCCTTTTTGCGAGGCAAAAAAAAGCGCCGGGGTTTGGGTCCCGGCGCTTTTTTTCTGTCTGCACCCAATCGGCGCACGTGATCGCGGTGGCTTAGTTGCCCCAGGGCAGCGTCGTGGCGATCGTGAAGACGACCTTGTTCTCCGTGGAGTTGGCGTCGCCGATGTCGACGCCCGGCTTGAAGTCGCTGCCGTCGACCCACTTGAGGCCAAGGTCGAAGTTGCCGACGGTCTTGCCGATGCCAATGGAGTAATCGGTGTATTGATCATCACCCCAGTAGGCGCCGCTCGAGCGACCGACGTGCAACCCGAGGGTGAAGTCGTTTGGAAGCGGAAGCTCGACGTTCGCCTCGAGGTAGTTGGCACCGTCACCGGAGTTGACGAAATCGGTGGCGTACCAGTACTTCACCGATACGGCTTTGTAGGAGAGCCCGAGGTAGTACTCGGTGTAGTCGATGTCATCGCCATCATCGAAGTAGTTGTAGCGCGCGAGGCCGATGTCGTAGCCGAAGTCGTCGGTGAAGTTACCCGCGAGGCCGCCGATGAGGTCGAGTTCGAACTCGGATTCGGTGCCATCACCGAAATCGACGTTGCTCGCCCACGCACCCAGATAGAAGCCCGACTCGGATGACCAGTCGAGGCTCGCTTGCAGGGCAGGGTCGCGTGCCGTCTGCGTGATGCCGCGGAAGTCGTAGTCGGAGGCGAGGGTGATCGTCGAGGACACCTCGGCTTGGGCGGTGGCCGCCGCAGCTCCGAGTGCGAGTACGGCAATAACGGGGGCAGTCTTCATGTTGGAATGACCTCGGGGTTTGAAGGGTTACAGGAGGACAACAGCAAGCGCCATGCCAGCCTTAGCAGGCGTGAATCGCTACTTTGAGCGGATTCTATCTCAGATTTCGCACCGGTTTGGTGCGGGCAAATCTGGGCACGCAGGGCATTAGTGCATGGGCTGCTAAACTTCGCGCCATGGCTGCGCAAAACACTTCTCTTTGGCACGAGCGTGCCGCCAACCTTCGTCCCGCCACTCAGGCCTTCATCGACGGTCGCTACGCACCCTCTTTGAGCGGCGCGACCTTTCAAAAGAAAAGTCCGCTCGATGGTCGGCTGATCGCCGAAGTCGCCTCGTGCGACACCCCTGATGTCGAGGTGGCCGTGGCGAGCGCCCGCAAGACCTTTGAGTCGGGCGTCTGGTCGGCGAAGAGCCCGGTTCAGCGCAAGCGGGTGCTCAAGCGGTTTGCCGAGCTCATCCTCAAATACAAGGAAGATCTCGCGCTGCTCGAGACGCTCGATATGGGAAAGCCCATTTCTGACTCGCTGAAGGTCGATGTGACGTCCTCCGCGCGCTGCATCGAGTGGTACGCCGAGGCCATCGACAAGATCTACGGCGAGGTGGCGCCGACAGGTCCAGGTTCGTTGGCGACCATCACGCGAGAACCTTTGGGAGTGATCGGGGCGATCGTGCCCTGGAACTTCCCGATGATCATGACGGCGTGGAAGCTCGGCCCCGTGCTGGCGTCCGGTAATTCGATGGTGCTCAAGCCCTCCGAAAAATCTCCGCTGAGCGCGCTTCGACTTGCCGAGATCGCCATTGAGGCGGGGATCCCTGCTGGAGTGTTCAACGTCGTGCCGGGTTTCGGCGGAACCGCGGGAAAGGCACTGGCGCTCTCCATGGGTGTCGATGCCATCGGATTCACGGGCTCGACCGCGACCGGCAAGCTCGTCATGCAGTACGCCGCGCAGTCGAACATGAAACGGGTGGGGCTCGAGTGCGGCGGAAAATCCGCGAACATCGTGCTTGCCGATTGTCCTGATCTCGATGCGGCGGCGCGTTCCGCCGCGTTCGCCATTTTCTTCAATCAGGGCGAGATGTGCTCGGCGGGCTCGCGCTTGCTGGTGCACGAGTCCGTTCGTGAGGCGATGCTCGAGAAAGTGGCAGCGATGGCGCGGGAGTTCAAGCCAGGGGATCCGCTCGATCCGGCGACGCGCCTCGGCGCCATCGTCGACGACATCCAGATGAACCGAGTGCTGGGATTGATCAAGGCGGGTCGCGAAGAGGGTGCGCGTGTGCACCTGGGCGGTTCGCAGGTCCGTCTCGAGACGGGGGGGTGCTTCGTTGAGCCCACGATTTTCGATGGCGTGACGCCGGGTATGCGAATCGCCCGCGAGGAAATCTTTGGGCCCGTGCTGTCGTGCTTGACGTTCAAGGAGCCTGATGAGGCGCTCAAGATCGCCAACGACAGCGAGTATGGCCTGGCGGCCGCGGTCTGGAGCCGCGACCTCTCGACGGCGCATCGTATGGCGCGCGGCTTGCGGGCCGGAACCGTGTACGTCAACTGCTATGACGCCGACGATATCACCGTACCGTTCGGCGGCTATAAACAGTCGGGGATCGGCCGTGACAAGTCGCTGCACGCGTTTGATAAGTACACCGAGCTGAAGACGACCTGGATCGAACTCGGGTGAGTTCGGACGTCGTCGATTCTTCGCTTGCCGACGGAGCGCTCGCGTTCGTCGATGTCGAGACGACGGGTGGGCATCCGGCTTGGCATCGCATGACGGAGATCGCCATCGTCGCGATGCGTGCCGGTGAAATTGAGTGGGAGTGGAGCTCGCTCATCAATCCCGGTACGCGGATTCCGCCGTCGATCGAGCGTTTGACCGGCATCACCCAGGACATGGTGCAGGATGCGCCGCGATTCGAAGATCTCGCGGAGGAGATCGAATCCCGGCTCGCGAATCGGCGTTTCATCGCTCACAACGTTCGATTCGACTACGGATTCGTGCGTGCCGAGATGCGCCGCGCGGGTCGTCGATTTTCGGCGCCACTGACTTGCACGGTACGACTGTCGCGAGATCTCTACCCTGAGGCGGGTCGACATAATCTCGACTCCATCATCGAGCGTCACCGGCTCCAATGCAGTTCACGTCATCGTGCCTTGCCCGATGCACAGGTTCTTGCGCAGCTCTGGCAGCGCTTGCGAACGGAGTGGCCCGCTGTAGCGCTCGATGCCGCGATCGATCGCGTCGGTCGACGACCGTCGCTCCCGTCGCATTTGTCGCCCGACCTCATCGACGATCTGCCCGAATCGGCGGGAGTCTATCGTTTCTTTGGTGAAGGTGATGCGCTCATCTATGTTGGCAAAGCCAACAACTTGCGGGAGCGGGTGCTCGAGCACTTCATGGGCGCGAGTCGCGATTCGAAATCGCAGCGTCTGACCGCACAGCTGCGGCGAATCGAGTGGACCGAGACGGCCGGCGAGCTCGGTGCCTTGCTACTCGAGTCACGGCTCGTGCGCGAATTGCAGCCGGTATACAACCGTAGGCTACGCGGTGGCGAGGCGTATACCTGGCTGATCGATGACGGAGGGCGTACGCCGCAACTTCATCGACTCGATGGACCGGTCCCCGCCGGAATCGACGCCTTCGGTCTGTATCGCAGCGCGCGGCAGGCGAAGACTGCGCTCGTCAATCTTGCTCGCGACCATAAGTTTTGTCTCCGTGTGTTGGGTCTCGAAGCGGCGGGATCTGGATCTTGTTTCGGGTATCAAGTCGGGCGATGTGCCGGAGCGTGTGTGGGTGAAGAGCCGTCAGTGCGTCACCGGGCGCGACTCAAGCTTCAGTTGGCTTCGCTCAAATTGCGCTCTTGGCCCCACGAGGGTCCGGTTGCAGTCGAGGAGGTGAGCGCGCTCGGTGTGCGTCACTGGCACGTGATCGACGGTTGGCAGTATCTCGGAACGGTGGTGGCTGACGAGTTTGATCAACGCGCCGAGCTAGGGCCGCGCCTCAATTCGACGCTCGAAGGTTTCGATGCCGATGCCTATCGAATTCTTTGTCGACATCTGAAGCCGGGCGCAAGAAATCTTCGACCGTGGCCGCCCTCCCCATGAGCACTCCTCGCGCATTCGTGGCGAGTGTGCCGCGTGGCTTCGGTGATCTGCTCGCACGCGAGATTCGCGAGTTCGGCGGGCTCGACGTGCGCGAGAGGGGTAACACGGTCGCGTTCACGGGATCGCTCGAGGTCGCTTATCGAATTTGCCTGGAGTCACGCGTGGCGAGTCGGGTCCACCTCGAGGTGTTGCGGTTTGAGGCGGTTGATGATGCATCGATCTACGCCGCGTTGCGTAGCCCCGATTGGGTGGCGCATATCGATTCGGCAGGAACCATCGCCTGCGAGTGGTCCGGCCGACATCCAGCGATTTCCAACACGCACTTCGGCACCTTGCGCCTCAAAGACGCCATCTGCGACGCGCTACGTGAGAAGACCGGCAGACGTCCGGACATTGCGACCTTCGAGCCCTCCGTGCGAGTGCATGCTCACGCGGTGGGAACGCGAGTGACGGTCTCGCTCGATCTATCGGGGGAAGGCCTGCACCGCCGAGGTTGGCGGGGCGATACGGGCGAGGCGCCGCTACGGGAAAACATCGCCGCCGGCATCTTGATGCGTGCGGGTTGGCCCGAGATCGCCGCAGCGGGCGGCGGATTCATCGACCCCATGTGTGGCGCGGGTACCTTCGTCGTCGAGGCGGCGCGCATGGCTGCGGGTATTGCGCCGAATCATCGTCGTCGTTACTTCGGCTTCCTCGCTTGGAAAGGTCACGATGCCGAACTCTGGCAACGACTCGTCGAGACCAGTGAAGCACGAGCGGCGACAGGATTAGCCGAGTGCAAAGCGAGGGGCTTGCGGCTGCTCGGACGAGATCAAGATAAACGATTACTTCGAGACGCCGCGATCAACGCCTCGCATGCCGGAGTCGGCGAGATCGCGGCGTTCGAAGCGGGTGCACTCGATACCGCGGCACCACCGACGCCGCAGGGTTTGCTGTGCACCAACCCACCGTGGGGTGTTCGTTTGGGCGATCTGGCGGCAGCGCGCGCCGTACACGCCAAACTCGGAGACGTGTTGCGCGAACGATTTCAGGGCTGGGAGGCTGCGATCCTGAGTGGCGATGCCTCGCTCGGACTCGAGCTTGGATTGCGCGCACATCGAGTACACAGCGTGTTGGTGGGTGCGCTCGAGTGTCGTTTGCTGCGCGTACGCGTTGGCGAGTCGGCAGCGCGTGACCTGCGTCCGCGTCAGGGCTCGCAGATCGACGTTTCGCTCGCCGAGCAGCCTGGGGCCGTGATGTTCGCAAACCGGATTCGAAAGAATCTCAAGCAGCTTTCGGTCTGGCAGCGTCGCGAGGAGGTGGGTTGCTATCGGCTCTATGACGCGGACATGCCCGAGTATGCCTTCGCGATCGACCTATACACGGCGGCCGACCAGTCAGAGCGCTGGCTCGTCGTTCAGGAATATCAGGCGCCGGCACAGATCCCCGAGGAAACCGTTCGTAAGCGTCGGTCCGAGGCGCTCGCGGGTCTCGTGGTCGCGACGGACATTAACGCCGATCATGTTCATCTTCGAATCCGTCGTCGCGTCAAGCGAGGCGATCAGTACACCAAGCGCGACGAGCGCGGTGAGTTTCGCGTCGTGGGTGAGGGTGGTCTGCGCTTTCGAGTGAACTTCGAGGACTATCTCGATACGGGTTTATTCCTTGATCACCGGGCCACTCGCGCGCGGTTGCGCGAGGCCGCCTCCGGCAAGCGCTTCCTCAATCTTTTCGCCTATACGGGAACGGCGACGGTCTATGCCGCGGCGGGTGGTGCAAGCTCGACCACGACCGTCGATCTCTCAGCGACCTATCTCGAGTGGGCGCGAGCCAATCTCGCGCTTAATGATTTCGCAAGTCCGCGGCACCGTTTCGCGCGCGCCGATGTACGCGAGTGGCTCGCCGCGGCTGCTCAGCGGGGTGAGCGATTCGATCTCATATTCTGCGATCCGCCGACGTTTTCGAATAGCAAGCGCATGGAAGGGGTGTTCGACGTCCAGCGCGATCACGTGGGGCTGATCGAAGATTGTATGACGGTGCTCGCGCCGGGTGGCCTACTCGTGTTCTCGACCAACGCCCAAAGATTTCGTCTGGACGAGGGGCTGTCGACGCGACATTCGGTCCGCGACATCAGCCGAGAGACCGTCCCGCCCGACTTTGCGCGAAATACGGATATTCATCGGGCTTTCGAGATTCGTTAGCGTAATCTGACCGGGCCATGGACGCCCGGGGGTGGCTTCGTGGTCACCACCCACCCGAGGTGCGTATCGTGATTTATGTGATATCCCGCAAATTCCTTGTCATGGGGGTGACGCTCGCCGTCGCACTGAGCCTGTCGGCCTGCTCGCGAGGGGGCGACAAGGCGCCGGCTGCCTCGTCGCTCACGGTCACGTTGGTGGCCGCCGAGCGCCGACAGATCGATCGCGAGATCGTGGCTTCCGGATCCGTCGCGGCGTGGCAGGAGATGTCGCTGGGTGTCGAGGTGGCGGGGTTGCGCGTCGCGAACGTGCTCGTTGAGCCAGGTGACAAAGTGGCGGCCGGACAGGCCCTGCTTGAGCTCGATCGCCGCACGCTCGAGGTGCAGGCGAGACAGGCCGAGGCGAGTCTTGCTCAAGCGCGCGCCAATGCGGAGCTTGCGATCTCTCAAGAAAAGCGGGGCGCGAGTCTGCTCGAGCGTAACCTGATCTCGGCCAACGATTTCGAAGTGCTGCGCGCCAATCGCTCCACGGCCGAGGCGCAAGTGGTCTCAGCCGAGGCCGAGCGCGATGCCTCCAAGTTACGACTCGGTTTTGCGACGCTTCGTGCTCCCGATGCCGGTGTGATCTCCGCGCGCACCGTGCAGCCCGGTCAAATTGTCTCAGGGGGCGGTGAGCTGCTCCGCCTCATTCGTCGTGGACGACTCGAGTGGCGTGCCGAGGTGTCCGAGAACGACCTGACTCGTATCAAGGTGGGCGCTACGGTCGATCTGCGAGGCCCCTCGGGCGATGTGGTGACCGGCGTCATTCGGGCCGTATCGCCGTCGATCGACTCGCAGACTCGTACCGCGCTCGTTTATGCCGATCTTGAGAAACCCGGTGCGCTGCGTGCCGGGATGTTCGCCGAAGGTCGTCTGCGGGTCGGTAAAGCCGAGGTGACGGTCATCCCGAGGCAGTCCGTGGTATTCCGCGATGGCTATCCCTATGTCTTCGTGATGGGCGAGGGCAACAAGGTGTTACAGCGTCGTATCGATTCTGGCCCGCCGCAGGGGGATTCCGTTGAAGTGCGCTCGGGGCTCAAAGAGGACGAAAAAGTTGTCGCTCGAGGCGCGGGCTTTCTGAGCGATGGCGACATCGTCAAGGTCGTCGACGGTCAGAGCTCATGAACCTGTCGCGCTGGGGTATTCAATACCCTCTGCCTTCGGTCCTATTATTTGTTGTCCTCGTGATCGCTGGATTTTGGGGCTTGAGGCAGTTGCCCATTTCCCAGCTACCGGATATCGCCTTGCCGAGCATTCAGGTCTCCGTCGACTTGCCGGGGGCTTCGCCCTCGACGCTCGAAACGGACGTGACGCGTCGCGTTGAAGATACGATTGCGAGTATTCCAGGAATTGAACGCATCAACTCCGCGTTGAGCGAGGGAACCTCCGTCACACGCATCGAGTTTGAGTTGGGTCGCAACATCGACCAGGCGCTCGATGAGGTCAAAGATGCCGTATCGCGAGTGCGTCGCGACATGCCTCAAGACATCAACGAACCGGTCATCCAACGCATCAATCTTGTGGGCGGAACCGTAATCGCTTTCGCGGTGGAATCAGACCGTCTTGCGCCAGACGAGTTATCTTGGTTCGTCGATGACAAGATTGCAAAAGCGCTCTATGGCGTTTCGGGCGTAGGCTCGGTATCACGCGTGGGTGGGGTCGAGCGTGAGGTGCGGGTCGACCTGCGACCTGAAGCGCTGCAGGCATTGGGGGTCACGGCGGGCTCGGTATCGAATCAGCTGGCACGACTGCAAGTCGAGCGTCCGGGTGGCCGAACTGAGACCGGCGGCGCGGAGCAATCGGTCCGAACGGTTGCTGTTGTACGAAGCGCACAGGATCTCGCCGATTATCCGATTTATTTGCCCGATGGCCGCACGGTCCGGCTCTCCGCCATCGCGACTGTGGTCGACGGCGCTGCCGAGGCGCGCGCCGCCGCGTTGCTTGACGACAAACCGGTCGTCGGTTTTTCGGTCCGTCGTTCCGCGGGTTCCAGCGAGGTCTCGGTCGGCGAGGGTGTTCGAAAGAGCGTCAAAAAATTTCAGGCTGAGTATCCCGAAGTTCGTTTTACCGAAGTTCAATCGACGGTCGAAACAGCCAAAGATTCCTATAACGCCTCGATGGCGATGCTCATCGAAGGCGCGCTGCTTGCGGTCATCGTCGTCTGGTTCTTCTTGCGCGAGTGGCGCGCGACCGCCATCTCGGCTCTGGCACTCCCGCTATCGGTGATCCCGACCTTTGCCGTGATGAGTTGGCTTGATTTCTCGCTGAACTTGCTGACGCTCCTCGCACTTGCGGTGGTGATCGGTGTCTTGGTCGACGATGCCATCGTCGAGGTCGAAAACGTCGCGCGGCATCGTGCGATGGGTAAGCCGCCTATGCAGGCGGCCGTTGATGCCGCCGATGAAATCGGCATCGCCGTGATCGCCACGTCTGTCACGCTGGCGGCGGTATTCATTCCGGTCGCCTTCATGCCAGGCGTGACCGGGAAGTTCTTCCGCGAGTTTGGATGGACCGCCGCGGCTGCCGTACTATTTTCTTTGCTTGTGGCACGACTACTCACGCCCATGCTGGCGGGGCATTTCATGCGCGGCGAGCCGAAGGTCGTAACGGATTCGC
Source organism: Gammaproteobacteria bacterium (assembly GCA_016874235.1). Taxonomy (GTDB): domain Bacteria; phylum Pseudomonadota; class Gammaproteobacteria; order Steroidobacterales; family Steroidobacteraceae; genus UBA964. The sequence continues at coordinate 212,493 of VGUJ01000003.1, read as the reverse complement.
CGTTGATGATTCGCTACCTGCGCTGGGTCGAGTACGCCATCCATCATCGCCGGCGAGTGATCGTACTGGCGATGCTAACCTTCGTGTTTTCCCTAGCGCTCGTGCCTCTCATCCCGACAACCTTTTTGCCTACCTCGGACGTTTCGCGGGCGCAGCTGCAGGTTGAGCTGCCGCCGGGTGCGCGCCTGTCGGATTCGCTTGAGGTCGCCGCAGAGGTTCGTGCGCGGCTGCGGGGTGAGGTGCCAGAAGTGGTCCGCACGTTCACGACAGTGGGCGGCGAGCGTGGCGAAACCATGGGCGGCGGACTCAGCTTCCCTGAGGTGCGCAAAGTATCGATGACATTAGAGTTCGCGGAGGATCGTGATCGCAGCAGTGCCGAGATCGAAAACGACGTCCGCACGGCCTTGATGCCGCTTCCGGGCGTTCGAGCCAGTTTCGTCGCGGGCGGGCCGGGCGATCGGCTAACCATGGCTATTGGCGGCAAAGATTCCGAGCAGTTATCGATTGCCGCCCAGGAAATTGCGGCTACGATCCGAACCGTTCCGGGTGTCGGCTCTGTGTCGACTACCGCCGCGTTACTGCGTCCGGAGACCGTCATTCGCCCCGACCCGGCTCGTGCCGCCGATCTCGGCGTGTCGACAGTGGATATCGCCGATGCGGCTCGCATCGCCACGAGTGGTGACGTAACGCAGCGACTCGCCAAGTTGAACCTCGCTGAGCGACAGGTCCCGATCCGTGTGCAGTTGGCGGGTTCGTCGCTGACGGATCCCTCGGTGCTCAGGCAGCTGCGGGTGCCTGGGAAGAATGGTCCCGTGCCCTTGTCTGCGGTCGCTGACATTACAGAGGGCAGTGGACCTGCGCGCATTGATCGACTGAATCGTGAGCGCACGGTGACGGTGTCTGCCGAGCTCAACGGCTTACCCCTCGGCGATGTTATGGCGCAGGTACGGAGCATGCCGGCCATGCAGAATCTACCGGCCGGTGTTCGCATACTGCCGGCCGGGGACTCCGAAGCATTCGTCGAGCTCTTCGTGGGCTTCGCACTTGCGCTGCTAGCCGGTATCGCGTCGGTGTATATCGTATTGGTCTTGCTGTTCCACAGCGGAACTCAACCGCTCGTGATCCTCGCTGCGGTCCCGCTGTGTGGCGGCGGTGCGTTCGGTTTGCTTCTGCTGACGGGCAACTCGCTGTCGTTGCCATCTCTCATAGGTCTGCTGCTGCTCAATGGTATCGCGGTCAAAAATTCGATCTTGATCGTCGACTACGCGATCTTAGGGGAGCAAGCCGGCATGTCCCGTGACGAAGCGTTGATCGATGCCTGCCGTAAACGCGCCCGGCCCGTGATCATGACCACGCTTGCTATGGGCGCGGGCATGCTCCCGATTGCGATGGGTCTTGGTGCGGACGGTAGTTTCCGGACACCGTTGGGTGCCTCGGTTATCGGCGGACTCATCACCTCGACGCTGTTGTCACTCGTCGTGGTGCCTGCGGCGTATTCGGCTGTCGCGGAAATCACCGAAAAACGGCTTCGCCCCTTCTTCTCGCGCCTGATGTCGCACGCCGCCGGCGGCTGATTACAGCAGGTCGCGCAGTCGGTACCACAGCATCGCGAGCACCAGCGCGGGCCGGCGCAGTGCCTTTCCGCCCGGGAAATCCCTGTGCTTGATGCGCGCAAACACGTCGAAGCGATCATGCGTGCCGCTGATGGCTTCGGCCAGTAGTTGGCCGGCGATACCGGTCAGCGCGATACCGTGACCGCTGAATCCCTGAACGAAATAGACATCGGGTTCGAGACGCCCGAAATGGGGTGCGCGGTTGAGCGTGATGTCGACGAGTCCGCCCCAGGCGAACTCGATACTCGTATCGGCTAATTGAGGGAATACTTTGAGCATGCGCGCACGCGTCGCTCGCCGCGTACTGAGTGGATCAACGCCCGAGTAGCTCACGCGACCACCGAAGAGCAGGCGGTGATCGGATGACCGACGAAAGTAATCGATGACCCAGTTGATGTCCGTGACGGCCGCATTGTTGGTGATAAGCGCGGCGGCACGCGCCTCGCCCAGCGGTTCGGTGGCGACGATATAGGTGCCCACGCCGATGATCTTGCGCGCGAGGGCCGGTGCGAAGGGTCCAAGCCACGCATTTCCACAGAGGGCTATCGAGCGGCAGCGAACGATACCTCTGTCGGTACGAACGACTAGGGGCGAGGACGAAGAGAGGGTCGCGGAGGATGGCGAGGGCGCCCGCTGATATCCGAGAGCTCGCGAGCGCTCGAAAATCGTGACGCCGGCTCGCTCGGCGGCTGCCGCCAGACCCGAGGTGTATTTGAGCGGATGAAGATGACCGCAGGCCGAGTCGTAGGTGCCGGCGATGTACCGATCCGAGGCGATCAAGCTCCGTAACTCGTCTCGCTCGACCATGCGCAGCGAGTGATAGGCGTATCGCTCGTGGGCGGTTTCGACATCTTCCCGTAACTCACGCTCCTGCCGTGACTTGAGTGCCACATGCATCTGACCGGTGACGTAGTCGCAGTCGATGCGATGTCGATCGATGAGGTCACGCTGCAGCCGCAGAGCCTCGACCGTCATGTCCCAGATGCGTCGTGCATCGCCGTCGCCGATGAGGGACTCGAGCTTGCTCTGACCGCAGGCGACGCCAGTGATCGCTTGTGCGCCGCTGCGGCCCGAGGCGCCCCAGCCGATGAGCTCTGCCTCGAGCAAAACGACGCGATAACCTCGCTCCGCGAGGTGCAGTGCCGCCGAACAGCCAGCGATTCCCCCGCCGATGACACAGACGTCGGCGTCGACTTCGCCTTCGAGCAACGGTCGTGGAGGCGTCGCCGCCGTGCTCGAGGCGTACCACGAGTCGACGTGAGTGCTCATCGGGGGCGGGTGCTCATCGCGTGATCAGATTGCACCGAGATACCACTGCATCTCGAGTGATGTCAGGTGGGAGTTGAACTCGTCGAGCTCGCCTTGCTTGACCTTCGCGTAGTGATCGCGGAACGGCCGACCGAGATAGCTCGCCGCAAACTCGCTGCGCTCGAATCGCTCGATGGCGCTCGCCCAATGCAAGGGCAGGCGTTCACCGGACTCCCGATAGGCATTGCCGCGGATCGGCGCACTTGGCTCCAGCGCCTCGGCAATCCCGTGGTGTATTCCGGCGAGTACCCACGCCACGACGAGGTACGGATTCGCGTCCGCGCCGGCCAGCCGATGTTCGATACGTCGGTTGTGCACGTCGCTCAAAGGAATTCGTACGGCTGTGCCACGATTGTTGATGGACCAGCACGGGATTATCGGGACATACGCTTCGGGCCTGAATCGCCGATACGAGTTCGGTCCTGGTGCGCAAATCGCCATCCCATCGGCGAGGCTGCGGAGCATCCCGCCGATCGCATGTCTCAAGGCGGAACTCTCGATTCCATGATGGGGCGCATCGTCCGGGGCGTCTGCGGGGTTCGGGCAGGCGAAAATGTTTTGGCCGGCGGCATCGAGCACGCTGACATGCACATGCAAACCCGAGCCCGCCATATCGCGGTAGGGCTTCGGCAAGAACGTGGCGTCCCAGCCTTGCTCACGTGCCACGCTGCGCACTACACGCTTGAAGCGCATGGCCTCGTCACACGCCCTCAAGGCATCGGGGCGATGTTCGAGGTTCACTTCGAACTGTCCCGGCCCGTATTCGGCGAGCGCGCTAGTGGAGGGTAGACCCTGAATCCGCGCGACTTCGTCGATCCGCGAGAGCACCTTCGAGAACTCGTTGAGATCCGTCATCGAATTGATTTGGGTGCGAAACTCTCGTCGACCGGTGATCGGTAGCGGCGGTGGTTGCGGCATGCCGCCTTCGAGGCGTTCGCGGTCAATGAAATAGAACTCGTATTCGAGCGCGACGACGGGCGTGAGGTTGAGACGATGGAATCGGTCGAGCACCTTCGTCAACACGTGTCGCGGATCGGCGAAAAAGGCTCGCCCGTCGGGCTCGTACATCGCCACCTGAACTTGGGCGACGCCGCCGCTCTGCCACGGTACTGGGACCAAAGAATCGGGCAGGGGCTTGCAGGGTCGATCGGCATCGCCTTCGTCAAAGCCGAGCCCACTCTCTTGGATGGTGCCACCTTGGACATCGAGGGCGAACATCGAGCCCGGTAGCAGCATCCCCTCGGAGTAAAGTCGCTCGAGCGACTCCCGCTCGATTCGCTTCCCGCGCTCGACCCCGTTCAGATCGTTCAGGAAAACGTCGACATGCCGGGTGTCCGGGTGCTGCTCGAGGAAGTGATCGAGCTCGGGAAAGGCGCTCATGGGAACTCGGGGGTTGGGCCCGGGCGAGGTGTCCGGGAAGGTCGCCGAGCATACGGGGCCGGCTGCACCCAAGCAATATAGATTCAATAAAAACAGTGACTTAGATGAAAAACCTCGAAGACTGGACGGTTATACAGGACGCCTTGTGATCTAATCGTCTCGCGTTTCGGGCCAATCCCGAAGCCGCCTTTCCAATGTCCCTTCGCCCACTCATCGGAATTCCCGCCGACCGTCGCATGGTCGGCCCCCATCCTTTTCACATGGTCGGTGAGAAGTACGCGCACGCCGTGGCTCGAGCCGCCGGTGGTCTGCCTGTACTCATCCCGGTGTTGCCCGAGCCGCTGGAGGCGGAGGAACTACTCTCTCGCCTCGATGGACTGCTATTTCCCGGGAGTCCGTCTAACGTCGAGCCGCATCACTACGACGAAGGTCCGAGCGAGCCCGGTACGCTGCACGACCCTGAGCGCGATGCGACCTCCTTACCGCTTATCCGTGCGGCCATCGAGCAAGGTGTCCCGATCCTCGGGCTGTGCCGGGGATGTCAGGAAATGAATGTCGCGCTCGGCGGATCGCTGTGGCAGAAGGTTCATGAGGCGCCGGGCTTCTTCGATCATCGGGAAGATAAATCCGCGCCCCTCGAGATCCAGTACGGTCCGGCGCACGAGGTGGTGCTCGAGCCAGGGCCGATGCGTGAGTGGGCCGGTGGTGCCGATCGCGTGAAAGTGAATTCTTTGCACGGTCAGGGGGTCAAACAGCTTGCCCCGGGTCTGCAGGTGGCCGCTCGAGCGCCCGACGGGTTGATCGAGGCGTTTCATCTGCCCGCTGCGCCCGCGTTTACTTGGGCCGTGCAATGGCATCCCGAGTGGCGGGTGATGGCCAACAATTTTTCCGTAGCGCTGTTCGCTGCTTTCGGTGAGGCCGCACGAGCCCGTGCGACCCGACGACAGCAGGGCGCCCGCTAGAGGTTCGAGTCATGACAGATCCCATTTCGCAGTTTTTCCGCGATCACAACATTCAAGAAGTCGAGGCGATCGTCCCGGACATGGCGGGTATCGCACGCGGCAAAGTCATGCCTGCCCAAAAATTTCAGGGTGACCAGGGCATGCGGTTGCCCGAGAGCATCTTTTTGCAGACCGTGACGGGCGACTACCCCGAGGAAACCGCCGCAGCCATGAGCCCGGCTGAAATCGACATTATCCTCAAGCCCGATCCGCGCACGATCCGCCGTGTTCCGTGGGCGCCTGAGCCCACGGCCCAGGTGATCCACGATTGTTTTTATGCGGACGGTCGTCGCGTGAAGATGGCGCCGAGAGAAGTCCTACGACACGTGCTCGACCTGTATGCACAGAAAGGTTGGGAGCCGGTCGTGGCGCCCGAGCTCGAGTTTTATCTCGTCGAACCCAACATCGATGCGGACTATCCGCTAAAGCCGCCGATCGGTCGTTCGGGCCGAGCCGAGCCAGGGCGTCAGTCCTACAGCATTGCCGCGGTCAATGAATTCGATCCGCTCTTCGATGACGTGTATCAGTTCTGTGAAGATCAGGATATCGCTATCGATACGCTGATCCACGAAGACGGTCCCGCGCAGATGGAGATTAATCTTCTGCACGGCAACGCGCTCGATCTGGCTGACCAGGCATTCATGTTCAAGCGCACCGCCCGTGAAGCGGCGTTGCGTCACAAAATGTACGCGACCTTCATGGCCAAGCCTCATGCCAAGGAGCCGGGCAGCGCCATGCACATCCACCAGAGCATCGTCGACAGCAAGACGAATAAGAACGTGTTCTCGAACGCCGATGGCTCGCCGACTCAGCTCTTCTTCTCGCATATCGCGGGCATGCAGCGTTATCTGCCTGCCGCGATGGCGTTGCTCGCGCCTAACGTCAATTCTTATCGGCGAATCACCCGATTCCAGGTGGCACCCATCAATGTGCAGTGGGGTTACGACAACCGCACGGCCGGCTTGCGTGTACCAGGGTCCGATCCGCAGGCACGCCGCGTCGAGAACCGCCTCTCCGGTGCAGACGCCAATCCTTATCTCGCCAGTGCAGCCTCGCTCGCCTGCGGGTATCTCGGCATGGTCCAGGGCTTGACGCCCACCGAGCCCATCACGGGCAGCGCTCATGATCTTCCGTTCTCGCTCCCACGTAACCTCGATGAAGCGATTCGCTTGCTCCGCGAGTGTGATCCGCTGATCGAGATTCTGGGTGAAAGTTTCGTGTCCGCCTTTTCGCTCGTTAAACAGGCCGAGTACGAAGTGTTCCTGCAGGTGATCAGCTCGTGGGAGCGTGAGCATTTGCTGCTCAACGTGTGACGGTCCGCCGTCGTAAGATGTGGGCATGAGCCCGATCCCAGAGCGCAGCACTGCAGAGTGGCAGGCGTTGGACGCCGCCCACTATCTGCATCCCTTCACAGATTCCCGCGCCCTGGCGGCCCGTGGAACCCGCGTGGTTACCCGAGCCGAAGGGGTCTACCTCTACGACAGTGAAGGGCATCGCATCCTCGATGGCATGTCGGGGCTATGGTGCGTGGCGCTCGGTTACGGACGCCCCGAACTGGCGGAGGCTGCCTATCGGCAGATGCAACAGCTGCCGTACTACAACAGCTTCTTCCAATGCGCGAACCCACCGGCGATCGAGCTTGCGGCGAAGCTCGCCGAACTCACGCCACCGCAGTTTAACCACGTGTTCTTCTCGGGGTCGGGCAGCGAAGCCAACGACACCTTTGTGCGACTCGCGAGGCGCTACTGGATGCTGCGCGGCGAACCTGAGCGACAGGTGATCATCAGTCGCTGGAACGGGTATCACGGCAGCACGATGGCCGGCGCCTCGCTCGGCGGCATGAAGGCGATGCACGCACAAGGCGGGTTGCCCATTCCCGGCATCGTGCATATCAACCAACCTTACTGGTTCGAACGCGGCGGCAATCTCGATCCCGCGGAGTTTGGTCTGCAGGCGGCCCGTGAACTCGAGGCCAAAATCATTGAGATCGGTCCCGAGCGCGTGGCGGCCTTCATCGGTGAACCCGTGCAAGGGGCGGGTGGCGTGATCATTCCGCCGGAGACCTACTGGCCCGAGGTTCAGCGCATTCTCGATCGCTACGGCATTCTGTTTGGTTCGGACGAAGTGATCTGCGGCTTCGGTCGGACGGGTCGGTGGTTCGGGTGCGAGCATTTCGGTACCCGTCCGGATTTCCTCACCCTCGCCAAGGCCATCACCTCGGGGTATCAGCCGCTCGGGGCGCTCATGGTCTCCGATCGAGTGGCCGAGGTGTTCATCGAAAAGGGCGGGGAGTTCGCCCACGGGTATACCTATTCCGGTCACCCGGTCGCGGCCGCAGTGGCGCTCGCGAACCTCGAGATCATGCAGAAAGAGGGTGTGGTCGACCGAGTTCGAAACGATCTGGCCCCGTATTTCTCAACACGGTGGGGCGAGCTGGCGGCGCATCCCCTGGTTGGCGAGGCGCGAAGTTTGGGGCTTTTGGGAGCGTTGGAGCTCGTCCCAAGAAAGCCTTCGCGTGAGTTTTTTCCTGAGCGGGGATCGGTCGGCACGCGTGCGCGGGACATCTCCATCCGAAACGGGCTCGTCATGCGGGCCGTCTGGGACACCCTGATCGTTGCGCCGCCGCTCGTCATCACCCGAAATGAAATCGACGAACTCCTCACCAAGGCGGTCACGTCCCTGGACCAGCTCCACGCCGACTTGCGTCGGGACGGCTGGTTGTAGAGCGGAACCGCGACGCGTCGAAACCCTTCGATGGGCTTTCCCGGGACGGGGGTCTGCGCTATAACTTCGCTGTCTCCCGCACGGTGCGGGAGTTTCCCTTTCCAGGAGTCCGCCAGAAATGAAACAGGTTTTCAGACCGGCTCTCGTTGCCCTGTCCGTCGCTGCGCTGCTCACCGCTTGCGGTGGCAAGTCGGAGGATGCGGCGGAGTCGAAGGTGCTCAATGTTTACAACTGGTCCGATTACATCGACGAAAGCGTGATCGCCGACTTCGAAAAAGAGACCGGTATCGATGTCACCTACGACGTTTTCGACTCAAATGAAGTGTTGGAGTCGAAGCTGCTCGCAGGAGCCACGGGCTACGACATCGTCGTGCCGTCGGCGAACTTTCTCGAGCGCCAGATCAAGGCGGGAATTTTCCAAACGCTCGACAAGAGCAAGTTGCCGAACGTCGCGAACATGGATCCGGAGCTGATGGCCAAGGTGGCGCGACACGATCCCGATAATGCCCACTCGATCAACTACCTTTGGGGTACGACGGGTATCGGTTTCAATCAGGACAAGATCGCCGAGCGCATGAAAGACGCGCCGACAGACAGTCTCGCGATGTTCTACGACCCGAAGATCGTGTCGAAGTTCAAAGATTGCGGCGTTGCGATCCTTGATTCTCCGACCGAGATCACCGGCACCGTTCTCATTTATCTTGGTAAAGATCCCAACAGCGAATCCCCTGAAGATTTGGCGGCGGCTGAGAAGGTGTTGATGGCGGTCCGTCCGTTCATCAAGTACGTTCACTCTTCAAAGTTCATCGACGATCTTGCCAATGGTGAAATCTGTCTGACGATGGCGTGGTCGGGAGACATCTTCCAGGCGCGCGATCGTGCGGTGGAGGCCTCGAACGGCATCAAGATCGACTACAAGATCCCGCGAGAAGGCACCATGATGTTCTTCGACATGCTGGCCATTCCGAAGGACGCTAAGAATGTCGAAAACGCCCACGCGTTCATCAACTACCTGATGCGACCTGAGGTCGCTGCCAAGAACACCGACCTGGTCAATTACGCGAGCTTTAACGTGCCCGCTCAAAAATTGATCAAGGCCGAGATCCTTGGGAACTCCGCGATCTACCCGACCGATGAAGTGAAGTCGCGTCTTCAAGTCGATCTCGCCGAGAGCGATGCCTTCACGCAGTCTCTGACGGCGACCTGGACTCGCTTCAAGGCCGGTCAATAACCCGCAGGCCGCGCGGAGAGGGGTCTCCGCGCGGCCTTGGCGTTCTCGGGGTAGGGGCGGGACGTGTCGCAAAAAACAATCGACCGAAGTCACGAGTATGTCCGGATCGAGGGCGTCACCAAGCGGTTTGGTGACTTCGTCGCAGTCGACAATGTCTCTCTCAGCATCTTCAAAGGCGAAATCTTTTGTCTGCTTGGCGGCTCAGGCTGCGGCAAGACCACCTTACTTCGCATGCTGGCGGGGTTTGAATCTCCAACGTCGGGGCGTCTGCTGATCGATGGGCAGGACATGGCGGGAATTCCGCCGTATGACCGTCCCGTCAACATGATGTTTCAGTCGTATGCGCTCTTTCCGCATATGACCGTCGAGAAAAACGTCGCGTTTGGTCTCGAGCAAGAGGGTCTATCGAAGGCGGAGATTGCCAAGCGTGTGGGCGAAATGCTCGATATCGTGAGGCTTGGTGACTTCGCTCGTCGAAAACCTCACCAGCTTTCGGGCGGTCAGCGGCAGCGGGTGGCCTTGGCTCGTGCGCTCGTCAAGCGTCCCAAATTACTTCTGCTCGATGAGCCTCTCGGTGCGCTCGACAAAAAGTTGCGAGAGCATACTCAATTCGAGTTGATCAACCTTCAAGAACAGCTCGGCGTCACCTTCGTCGTCGTCACGCACGATCAGGAGGAGGCGATGACGCTCGCGACTCGTATCGGCGTCATGAACAAAGGGCAGATCGTCCAGGTCGGTACGCCGACCGACATCTACGAATTCCCAAATTCCCGTTTCGTGGCCGATTTCATTGGATCGGTCAACATGTTCGATGGACAGCTTGTTGAGGACGAGCCCGGGCACGTCCGTATCCGCTGTAACGAGCTCGAGGCTACGGTGTTCGTGAGTCACGGAATCAGTGCGCCGCCCGAGGCTAAGGTGTCGGTGGCGATTCGTCCTGAAAAAATCGAGATGTCGCGCTCTGCGCCCGTCGGTACTGAGAACTGCGCCAAGGGGGTAGTGAAGGAAATCGCCTATATGGGTGATTTATCGGTGTATCTCGTGCGGCTGGAGTCTGGACGGATGGTTCGGGTGACCATTCCCAACGTCGAACGACATGCGGATGAGCGCATCGTCTGGGAAGAGACGGTACATCTCAGCTGGCGTCCCTCCAGCCCCGTGGTGTTGACGATCTAAGCCCGTGGATAAAGTCCTCGCCACGCTGCACTCCTTGGCTGGAAAGCGACTGGTGATCGGCGTGCCCTACGTGTGGCTGCTGCTCTTCTTTGTCGTACCGTTTTTGATCGTCTTCAAGATCTCTTTCTCCTGGATGCAGCCCATCCAGCCTGGGTATGCGCCGCTCTTTGCTTGGGTTGAAGAGACCCAGCGTTTCGTTGCGACGCTCAATTTATCCAACTATCAAGTGCTGCTGCAAGACTCTCTGTACCTCAGCACCTTCCTCTACTCGGTGAAAGTGGCGGCGATCTCGACCGTACTCTGTCTCCTCGTGGGTTATCCGATGGCCTACGCCATTGCGCGATGTGGGCCGAGCACGAGAAATCTCTTCTTGATGCTGATCATCCTGCCGTTCTGGACGTCGTTTCTGCTGCGCGTCTACGCCTGGGTCGGTCTACTCAAGACTAACGGTGTGATCAACAACACCTTGCTTGCGCTCGGCATCATCGACCAGCCGCTCACGCTGCTCTACACCGACTTTGCGGTATACATCGGAATCGTCTATTCCTATCTGCCATTCATGATCCTGCCTTTGTTCTCGAACCTCGAGAAGCACGATCTGACCCTGCTTGAAGCCGCCTCGGATTTGGGCGCATCACCGATGAAGGCATTTTTCAAGGTGACGCTGCCGCTCTCTATGCCGGGAATCGTCGCGGGGTGCCTGCTCGTCTTCATTCCAGCGGTAGGCGAGTTCGTGATTCCCTCGCTACTTGGCAGGACCGATCAGCTCATGATCGGCACCGTACTTTCAGCGCAGTTTTTCAGTGCAAGAAACTGGCCGGTCGCCAGCGCAGTGGCTATCGTTCTATTACTGCTGTTGTTGTTGCCGATTCTGCTCTTTCAGCGCTACCAGCGCCGCGAACTCGAGGCAGCCAAGCGATGAGGGCGCACGATGAATAATCGTGGCTGGTTCCGCAACGGAATGCTCGGACTCGGGCTCGCGTTCCTGTACATCCCGATCCTTTCCATGATGGTTTTCTCGTTCAACAACTCGCGCCTCGTCACGGTGTGGGATGCCGAGAACTCCCCGACACTTCGTTGGTACGTCAGGCTCCTCGAGAACGACCAATTGCTCGGCGCTGCCTGGATCAGTGTGCAGATCGCCGCCATGACGGCAACGGGTGCAGTCATTCTCGGCACGATCGCAGGGCTAGTGCTTGCGCGTTTCGGGCCATTTCGCGGCCGGGCGTTTCTCTCTGCGATGACCACTGCGCCGCTCGTGATGCCTGAGGTCATCACGGGTATTGCGATGCTTCTGCTCTTTGTCTCTCTCGAGCAGCTCATCGGCTGGCCTGAGGGTAGAGGGATGCTCACGATCACCATTGCCCACATCACGTTTGCCATGGCTTATGTGACCGTCGTCGTGCAGTCGCGTCTGGCAGGGTTCGACGACGCACTCGAGGAGGCGGCACTCGATCTTGGTGCGAAGCCGGCCACAGTGTTCTTTCGTATCACGTTGCCACTCATCGTTCCGGCGCTGGTATCGGGCTGGCTGCTCGCTTTCACGCTCTCGTGGGACGATGTGGTGATCTCGCAGTTCGTCTCGGGCCCAGGCTCGTCGACGCTGCCCATGGAGATTTTCTCTCGGGTACGGCGGGGCGTCAGTCCGGACATCAACGCGCTCGCCACCATCTTGGTGCTCATCGTCGCCACAGGCGTGGTGCTCTCGACCCTGTACATGAAGCACGAGGAAAAGCGTCGGCTGCGCGAGGAGCAGATGGCCCGTAGCGGCAACTGACGTATCGAATGAAAGACGAAACACGGGTCAATCACCCACCGGCGATCGAACTGCCGGACGACAACTATCCCCTCAATCTGCCGATCTTCCAGAACGTGAAATGGGAGACCGAGACCGTGCTCGAGGGTGAGCGGATCGCACGCGGTGAGCGACCGGGTTTCTTTTATTCTCGCCTATCGAATCCCTCGGTTCGACAACTCGAGCTCATGCTGGCCCAGCTACAGCGTCGAGACGAGTGCATGGTGACCGCCTCGGGCGTGAATGCGGTCGCACAGACGCTCATCGGGCTCACCCGCGCCGGCGACCATGTGGTGTTCTTCACCGAGGGATACGGCCCCACGCGTCAGATCATCCGCGGAATGTTGGCGCGTTTTGGGGTCACCCACAGCATGCTCTCCATCGATGACCTTGCAGGTCTCGAGCGAACGCTCTCTACCCGAAAGACCCGTCTCGTGTGGTTCGAGAGTCCAACCAATCCGATCAACAAGATTGCCGATATCGAAGCGATCACCCGACTGGCTCGGGCGCATGGTGCGCTCACTGCCATCGACAATACCGCCGCAGGATTTCATCAGCACGGAGAGTTTGACATCGATCTCTTCGTGCACAGCCTCACCAAGTTTGCGACGGGGGCGGGAGATGTCATGGGCGGCGCGGTCATCGCTCGACGCGAACTCATCGATCAGCTGCGCAGTGATTTCCGGTTGTTCGGCGCACACCTCGATGCGTTGTCGGCCTCCATCATGGTGAGAGGTCTGAAGACCTACTTCGTGCGCTACCGGCAGCAGTCAGCGAGTGCCCAGACCGTGGCAGAGTTTCTTGAGCACCATCCGGCATGTACGCGAGTTCGATATCCGGGGCTGGCCTCGCAACCCAAAGCGGAGCTCGCTCGACGCCAGATGCGCGAGTTCGGCTCGGTAATTTGTTTCGATCTCGTAGCCGGGTACGAGGCGGGGCGGAAGTTTACCGAGTCGCTGCAGCTGTTTGCGCGAACGCCTAGCTTTGGCTCCACTGAGTCGTTAGCGATGCCTCCGCAGATGATGCAACCCAAGGATTTCTCGCCGGAAGATCTCGCCCTCTCTAGCATCGGGCCGGGGACGGTTCGATTATCGATCGGACTTGAGGATATCGAAGACTTGAAAGCCGATCTCACGCAGGCTCTGGAGACCATTCACCCATGATCTATGTCAACAAATTGTTTGATCGGCGCCTGGGGTTGTTTGTGGTGCTGACGTGGGTACTTGTCGGCTGCAGTGCAAACGAGCCGGCCTTCGACGAGAGTTTCCAGCGCGAGCTGCAGACGCGGCTGCTGGACGCGAAGCCCGGTGAAATCATCGAGATTCCCTCAGGTCGTTACTCCCTTAATCGCAGCCTAAGTCTGCGGGTGAGTGGGGTCACGATCCGCGGTGCAGGGATGAACGAGACCGTGCTTTCGTTCAAAGGGCAGACGGTGGGAGCCGAGGGGCTGCTCGTGAACGCGAGCGACTTCACGCTTGAAAATCTCGCCATCGAAGATACTCGCGGTGATGCCGTCAAAGTCAACGAGGGCGAGCGAATCACATTACGCGGGCTACGTGTCGAGTGGACGGGTGGGCCGAGTACCTCGAACGGTGCCTACGGTCTCTACCCGGTACGTACTCGTCAGGTGCTCATCGAGGACTGCCTCGTGATCGGTGCGTCCGATGCCGGCATTTACGTGGGGCAATCGGAGGACATCGTCGTACGCCGCAATACGGCGCGGCTCAATGTCGCCGGTATCGAGATCGAGAATTCGCGGCGCGCGGATGTCTACGACAACATCGCGACCGAAAATACGGGTGGCGTGCTCGTGTTCAATATGCCGAACCTCCCGCAGCGCGGCGCGGGAACGCGTGTGTTCCGTAACAAGATCTACGGCAACAACACCGCTAATTTCGGAGCCAAGGGGACGCCGGTCGCCAGCATTCCGGCAGGATCGGGCGTCGTCATCAACTCGAATGATCAGGTCGAGATCTTCGATAACGAATTCACCGACAATGCGACCGCCCACGTGATTATCTCCAGCTATTTTTCGACGGGTTACATGACCGAGAAGGGAGTGGCTGACATTTTTGATCCGTACCCTGAGGCCATTCATGTTCATGGTAATCGCTATTCAGGTGGCGGAGATGCTCCCGACGGGCTCGACCTCAAGGCGCTTAAGCTCGCCGTCTTCGGTCTTGGTGGCCGCTTTCCCCCGGTGTTGTGGGATGGCTACGTCGACTCAAAGAAAACTCGCGGCGGGAAGTTACCGGACGATCTGGCTATTTGCGTGCGAGATGCAGGGCCCGTGCTCAACGCCGACGGACCGGGTAAGTATCGCAACCCGCGGGTCTCGACTGCAGAGTACGACTGTCGCCTCGCGCCGCTGCCGCCTGTCGAGCTCAGCTTGTGACACCCGTCGGTTCATCGCGCCCAGTGAGATTACTGATCCTGTTGATGGGTCTGTCGATGCTCGCGGCGTGCGCCCGAGGTCCGAGCAGTCCCGTGTTTCACGACTCGACCGATCCCGAAACGCTCGCGGAGTGGGGCGTGTTCACGCTGCAGGAGGGTCGACTCATCCCTCGCGAAGGCGTCGTCGACTACGAACTGAACACGCCGCTCTTTAGCGATTACGCGCACAAACTGCGCACCGTGTGGATGCCGTCAGGGACTCAGGCGCGATACTCAGCCGAGGGTAGTTTCGAGTTTCCGGTCGGTACGCTCATTACCAAGACCTTTTACTACCCGCTCGTCGCCGAGGGTGATCCGGCGCGAGTGCTTCGAACCTCGCAGGCGCAGGGCCTCGAGTCGGGTGGTCGTCTCGTGCTCGATCAAGTCCGGCTAATCGAGACGCGGTTACTGGTACGTCGTGCCTCAGGATGGGCAGCCTCTACCTATGTATGGGACGAAGCACAGCGCACTGCGCGACTCGAGAGGACGGGCACCGTCAGAGCGCTGAGGCTTGTCAGCGAGACCCATGGCGTCGAGCAGGTCGATTTCGACTACGTCGTGCCCGATGTCAATCAATGCGCCGGGTGCCACGCGACCGATGTGAAGCGGGGGAGTTTGTCACCGATCGGACTCAAGGCCCGCCATCTGAATCGTGAGCACGACCTCGGCGAGGGCAAGGGTCGTGCGAATCAACTCGAACATTGGATTCGCTCGGGGCGTCTTTCCGGACCTGAAGGGCGTGACCTGAACCCGGCAGCGCTCCCGCGAGCGGCCGCCTGGGATGACACTCAAGCGCCGCTCGAGGCGCGTGCGCGGGCCTATCTCGATATCAACTGTGGCCACTGCCACAACCGACAGGGGCCTGCCGATACCTCAGGCTTGTCTCTGGACGCCTCCGAGACGTCGCCCGTTGCGCTCGGGGTCTGCAAGTCGCCGATTGCGGCAGGACGGGGCACGGGAGATCGTCGCTTCGGTCTGGTGCCCGGTCAGCCGGACGAATCGATTACGGTTTACCGCATGGCTTCTACCGATCCGGGCGCCATGATGCCGGAACTTGGACGTGCACTCGCACACGATGAAGGGGTGGCGTTGATTCGGCGCTGGATTGCCGAATGGCCGGGTGCGAAAGGCTGTGATCAGCTGACGTCGAACTCGGCGCGCCACTCAGCGAGCGCGTCTCGATTGTCGAGGTCCCAGGGGTGAAAGCCCGGCCGGTACCACGCGAAATAACTGCGCCAGCCCTGGCGAAAAATTCCCGGATCGCGCCAAAGAAATCTTGAGACGGCTTTACGAGCCTCCGCCTCGGTGTAACCGTCGGCCTGCAGCAGGCAGGTCGCATGGTTGGCGATGTTTCGGGTGAAGTGGTATGTGATGTACATCATCGACCAGCAACGCAGCAGATAGCGCTTGAGTGGTGACCAGTTTTTGGTGACTTCAAGGAATACATCGAAGGCGACGGCTTTGTGCTCGGTCTCTTCGAGGGCATGCCATCGCCAAAGTCGCGCAATCTCGGGATCTGCTTTCGCGTACAAGCCCCGATTCTGCATATGCATGTCGGCCATCATGGCCGTGAAGTGCTCCAGCGCGATGGTCGACAGCAGCATCGCGTAGGGGCCTTTCGAGCGATTGAACGCGATACGATCCCGGATACGCCCGAGAATTTCGTTGACGGGGTACTTGCTGCGATCGATGATGGCGTTCAAGGCGTGATGTTCACGCGAGTGCATGGCCTCTTGCGTGAGGAATCGCCGAACATCTTCGGCTAACTGACCCGAGACCTTGCCGCGAAAGTGACGCACTGCGTCCATGAAGAGCTTTTCACCGTCCGGAAACGTCAGCGAGAGGCCGTTGAGCACGGCCGTTCCGACCGGATCTCCCCCGAGCCAATAACGACCCCGAGCGGAATCCATCGAAAAATGGATATCGCGGGGTTTGACTTCGATCTGACCGGGACTAGACATACCCCGATCCTAACGCCGAGCAGACTGCGCTGCCAACGACTTAAGTCGAACTCGGTGCGGGCAGCGACTGTCCGAGTCGTCGCGGTCGATAGGGCAGGATCTCGAGGACGGCCCCATCCTTGACCCGCTGCTGAATGCCGCGCCAGAAATCGGCCTCCAAGAGATCGCCATGGGTCCGTCGGAAGAGATCTCTCTGGGCGTCGCTGAAAGCCAGGAAGTTCAAGAAGGTTTCCGGGAAAACGTCGTTATCGGCGACGTAGAACCAGGTCTCGCCTCGCATCTCGTCTTCGTCGTTGTCGGCTTGAGGCATTTCTCGGAATCGGCAGTCGGTGACCTGACACAGCTCGTCGTAGTCGTAAAAGATCACGCGCCCGTGGCGGGTCACTCCGAAATTTTTGAGCAACAGGTCGCCTGCGAAGATATTGGAGAGGGCGAGATCGCGGATGGCTTGTCCGTAATCGACCACTGCTCGATCGGCAGCGTCGGGAGCCGCCTCCCGCAGGAACAGATTGAGCGGCACCATCCGACGCTCGATATACATATGGTCAAAGACGAGATCGTCTCCCTCGACATGCACGGTTTCGGCGGTCTCCGAAAGCAGCTCGTCGATCAACTCCGTCGTGAAGCGCGCTCTCGGGAGCCGTACCCGTTTAAATTCCTGGGCGTCGACGAGTCGTCCTGCGCGATCGTGACGGAAGACGAACTTGTATTTGTCGAGGACGTCCTGCCGCAGCACGGTTTTAACGGGTGGAAAACGATCTCGAATCAACTTGAAGACGACATCGAGCGAGGGCAGGGTGAAGCAGATCATGACGAGTCCGCGCTCACCCGGCGCATGCGCAAACAAATCATCCGAGTGTTGCAGGTGTCTTGCGAGCTCTCGATATCGTTCGGCTTTGCCTTGGCGCGCGCGTCCGAGCACCGTGAAGAGCTCCGACAAGGGTTTTCGCGGTAGCAAGTGGCGCAGGAAGACGACGGCTTCGACCACGCGCTCGATGTCGGCGTGAAAATAAGAGCGGGTAAAACCAAAGACGATACTGAGCTCGTCTTCATCAAGCATGACGGCATCGATGAAGAGCCCGCGGTCAGTATTTTGAAGCGCGAGTGCAAGCGGCAGTCGTAGCCCGTCGGCGACGATCTGACCGACGACATAGGCTCGGGTACTCTGAAAAAACAGCGGGGTCAGGATCTCGATATGCTTCAAGGCCGCATCGACTTCGACGCCCGCCGGCAGATGACTACGAATTTGTTTGGTGATGTCGAGCGTGACATTACGAACGCTTTTTTCGAAGTCGATCCAGGGGCTGCGTAGTCGGATATCACCGAGCAGATCCTCGATGACGAGCTCCAAGCTGCCGCGGTGGGCGTAGACCTGGGTTTCGGCGTTGTCTCCCGCTCCCTCTAGCGGATCGAGGTCGATGCCGACGAACTCGATATCGGTCGCGACGCCGACCGTGCCAAACACGCGCCGGGAGACGGAGCTGAAAAAAGTTCGGGCGAATGCGGCATCGGGCAGGCCTGCGGTCCGGGCGTGGAACCGACTACGCATCGCCGACCAAAGTTGTCGATCGAGTGCGACCTCGCCGAGGTCCTGACGGGCGTTCGCCACGGTGCGATTGACCCAGCTATCGTAGAGCTCGATACGTTCGATGGCGTCTTGCTGGCTGCCGTGCCAGTCGCGCGCCTCGAAACGCGCGGGTGCACGCCGCGTGATGTCCCGAAACTCACGGTTGTAAGACGCAAAGGCGGCGGCGATCCGCCGAGATCCTTCTTCGATAAGGCTCTCGGCGGTCACCGCGCGACCTTTAGAGATTGCTGATCAGCGCGTCGGCGAACTCGCTGCACTTGACTTCCTTCGCTCCGTCCATAAGTCGCGCGAAGTCGTAGGTCACGGTCTTTTGACCAATGGTGCGATCCATGGCGGTGATGACGGCATCGGCCGCCTCGGTCCAGCCCATGTAGCGCAGCATCATCTCGCCCGAGAGCAACACCGAGCCTGGGTTGACCTTGTCGAGGTTCGCATACTTCGGTGCAGTGCCGTGCGTCGCTTCGAACACGGCATGACCCGTGACGTAGTTGATGTTGGCGCCCGGCGCGATACCGATACCGCCGACCTGAGCGGCGAGGGCGTCGGAGAGGTAGTCACCGTTGAGGTTGCAGGTGGCCAGCACATCGAACTCGTCGGGACGCGTGAGCACTTGCTGCAGCGTGATGTCCGCGATGGCGTCCTTGATGATGACCTTGCTGGCTTTCTTGGCGGCATCCATCTCGGCATTCGCCACCTTCTCGCCTTTCTCGGCCTTGGTGCGCTCCCACTGTTCCCAGCCGTAGGTCTGACCCGGGAACTCGCGTTCGGCAAGCGCATAGGACCAATTGCGGAAGGCGCCCTCGGTGAATTTCTGGATGTTGCCCTTGTGGACGATGGTCACGCTCTTACGCTGGTTGACGATGGCGTACTCCACCGCCGCGCGGAAGAGACGCTCAGTACCCTCTAGGGAGACCGGCTTGATACCGATACCCGAAGTGTCCGGGAAGCGGATCTTCGCGTAGGCCTTGGGGAAGTTAGCCTTGAAGAGTTCCTTGAATTTTTTGTTCTCGTCGGAGCCAAGCTCGAACTCGATACCGGCGTAGATGTCCTCCGTGTTCTCGCGGAAGATCACCATGTCGACCTTCTCGGGCGCCTTCACCGGTGAGGGCACGCCCTTGAACCAACGAACGGGGCGCAGGCACACGTACAGATCTAGCAGCTGGCGAAGCGCCACGTTCAGTGAGCGGATGCCGCCGCCGATGGGCGTCGTGAGCGGACCTTTGATCGATACCAGATATTCACGACAGGCCGCGACCGTCTCATCGGGCAGCCAGGTGTTGAACAGTTTGTTCGACTTCTCTCCGGCGTAGACCTCGAGCCAGTGGATCTTGCGCTGACCGCCATACGCCTTGGCGACTGCAGCGTCGATGACTCGGACGCTCGCTCGCCAGATATCTGGACCTGTGCCGTCTCCTTCGATGAACGGGATGATCGGGTTATGCGGGACGGCGAGCTTACCGTCCTGGATGGTGATCTTCGCGCCCCCAGCCGGTGGCGTGAGCGTGACTTTTGAAGCCGATGTCATGATGAGTGAACTCCTTCTGAAGCGCCCGGCGTTTATTTGAAACCCCCGCCGTTGCGTGCGCGAATTCTACCATGTGGTCGGCCGGCGGCCCGTCCGTGCGGCGGCTCCGCTAGAATTTGGGATATGAACGAGCCCTTGACCTCGACGCCCCTAGCGGACGGATTCCGTATGCCCGCGGAATTCGAGCCACACCGCGGCTGTTGGATGCTCTGGCCGACTCGGCCGGACAACTGGCGCGAGCAGGCCCGTCCCGCTCAGCGCGCATTCGCCGCCGTGGCGCACGCGATCGCTCGATTCGAGCCCGTGTCAGTGGGTGTGTCGGAGGTACAGTTCGATGAGGCGCGTCGTTCGCTCGAGCCACGCATTCGAGTCGTACGCCTTGAGAGTGATGACGCGTGGATGCGAGACGTAGGACCGACCTGCGTCGTCGGGCCTCAAGGTCAGGTTCGCGGTATCGATTGGCACTTCAATGCCTGGGGCGGACTCGACGGCGGGCTTTATTTTCCGTGGGACCGCGATGAGCTCGTCGCGCGTCGCGTGCTTGCGCTCGAAGGCCTCGCTCGGTATCGCGCGCCCATCGTATGTGAGGGCGGCGCGATCCACTCAGACGGTCAAGGTACGTTGCTCGTCACGAAAAAGTGCTTGCTCAACCGTAACCGCAATCCGACGCTCAACGCCCATCAAATTGAAACCGTCTTACGAGCCTATACGGGTGCGTCGACAATCCTCTGGCTCGATCGCGGTGTGTTCAACGACGAGACCGACGGGCATATCGACAATCTGGCGTGTTTCGTGGCGCCCGGCGAGGTGGCGCTGCTGTGGTGCGATGATCGTCGCGATCCGCAAGCGGCGATTTCGCGCGATGCATTCGATCGATTGAGCGAGGCTCGCGATGCCCGAGGTCGACGCTTGAAGATCCATAAGATTCCGATGCCGGGCCCGCTCGAGATGACTGATATCGAGGCGGCAGGTCTTGTGACGCGCCCGGGTACCAAGCCCCGAAAGGGTGGCGAGCGTCTTGCTGCGAGCTACGTCAACTTCTACATTGCCAATGGCGGCGTGGTCGTGCCCATGCTCGATCAGCGGCTCGATACGAAGGTGATCGTGCAACTACAGGGGATCTTTCCGAATCGCCGCGTGGTCGGGGTGCCGGCACGAGAGATTTTGTTGGGCGGTGGAAACATCCACTGCATTACCCAACAAATTCCGTTCGGACGTCAACGCGAACGCCAGTCGAAGCCGAGATAAGCACTGCGCCGACGCGCCGGAAAGTAACGCCAATCCCCTTGGGCAAAGTCGGCGCGATCGGCGTGCAGGCGATCGGTGAGGTTGTCGACCTCGAGCGTCAGTGCCAGGTCCGTCGTTAGTCGCCACCGACCTCGGGCGCCGAGAACCGTTTGCGCGGGATGCTGCCGGAGGTTGGCAGCGTCAGCGTAATACGCGCTGACGCGGCGCACATCCAGTTCCAGGTCGATTCGTTCCTGGGGTTGTGCGCTCAAAGCGAGACGATGGATTTGTCGAGGCGCGGTGTCGATGTCGAGTCCTGCTGTGATCGTCTCGCCACCCTCAATAGCCCGAGAAAAATCGTAACGATGGCGTGCGAGGGTGCCGCCAAAGTCGATGCGTAACCTCGGAAGCGCTTGCCAGCTGAGCTCATATTCAATGCCCTCATGGCGTGTGCGACCTCCGACCACGTTGAACCCGTTCGCATCACGCAAGATGACATCGCTTTTTCTGGCGCGGAAAACGGCAAGATTGCCGCGCAACGACGGGGAAGGGCTGTCGCCAAACGCAAATCGCCAACCGAACTCAGCGCTGCGCATGCGCTCGGCACCCAGATCGGCGACGGATTGATTGCGTTGCAATCGATAGAGCTCCGTAATTTCAGGCGGACGAAAGCCCTCGGCGAGCACTGCGTAGATATGCTGGCTTTCACTCACATGACGAATGACTTCGACTCGGGGCGTCAGGCGAGAGAACGAGTCATTGCGATCTGCCGGACGGCTGTAGAGGCATCCGCCAGGGCAGGGTGTGCCGTCTTCGGCGGTATTCCCGTCACGCATGAGGTTGTCATACGAGTACGCGATGGCGTCCGCACGCACTGCAGTACGCCAGAGCCACGCATCACTGCGATACTCGATGGAGGCATTGCCGCCGATCGAGGCGACCTCGACGGCGTAATCGTAATGCCGGCCTGCCGGTCGAATCGACCGTGCAAAGGTGCTGCCTTCGAGCGTTGGCCCAGCCTGAATTTCGAGCAGCGAGGTGTCGGCCCACTCGACATCGACGCCCGCGCGCCACGACCAGCCTTCGCGCGCGAGGGGTCGGCTGCGCGCGAAACCGAGCGCGGCGCTCGTTTGAGCGTTTTTCTCGAGGGGTTTGCCGAGTAAAAAATGCTGGAGAAAGGTCATTGAGGAGCGCCGCAGAATCAGCCGCGCCTCATCGTCGCAGTTTGCGCAATCACTGCGATTCCACGTGGTCGACATGCGAAGGCTCTCCGCATCCCTGAACGCTTCAGGGTTGGGGTTTGAGCGACGGAGGACAGGATCTCGATAAGAATCGAATCCGCGTATGAATCCGGCCGTGTCCTGTTCAAGGCGCGTCGCGGCCGCGCGCCACCGCAATTCACCGCCGGCAAGCTCTCGATCGTGGGCCAGGTTGAACTTGAGTTCGTTCACTTCCGAGTCGTCTCGAAAACCACCGTCGTGGCGGACGAGCCCCTGCACTGCGTGTCGTCCGTCCCCGAGCGCGAAACCGAGGGATTTGAAATCATCGGCGCCGAAGATGGCGTTCAGCCGCACACCGGCGAGATCCGCGGCAGAGGGCGTCAATACATTGATCACGCCGTGTACTGCATTGGCGCCGTGCACCACGCTTCCAGGGCCGCGCATCACCTCGATTGCTGCGGCCTGTGCCGTGTTGGTTTCAAAAAGCTCATTGACGTTGCAGAACCCGGTGGGCCGCAGTGGCAAACCATCCTCCAGAAACAAGAACGCCCCACAGGCGCCGGCGCCGGTAAGTACGGGAGAGCGGATCGCGAGCAAACTTTCTTGTCCGCTACCACGTTGCAGAAACACCCCGGGCACGCGATTGAGACTCTCGGCGTGGTGGGTGAGGTCGAGGCGCCCGAGCGCATCGGGCGTGAGGCGTGACACGCTGGCGGCAACGTCGACGAGGCGTTCTTCGCGGCGGCGGGCGGTGACGACCACCTCCTCGAGTGCGGTGGCTGAGGTGGATAACACGGCTAGGGCGGCAAGTTCGAGCATGAGTGCATTATCGCTTGGTATCCTTGCGGTCGTGCGTTTGACCACCGTCCTGCTCTTGGCGTTCACCCTCCTTGCCGTCTCGGCTGAGGCGGCGACCGATCGCCCGCGCGTTGGGCTTGTACTGTCAGGGGGTGGGGCGCGTGGCGCGGCCCATGTCGGCGTCCTCAAAGTTCTGGAGGCAGAGCGGATCCCGATCGATGCCGTGGCCGGAACTAGTATGGGAGCTGTGGTGGGCGGGCTCTACGCCAGCGGCCTGACGGCTACTGAGATCGCGGCCTTCGTCGAGTCCCCGGAGTGGCGACAGGCCTTTCAGGAGCCGGGACCTCGCGATCGATTGAGTTTCCGTCGTAAGAGTGAAGATCAAAATTTTTTGGTGGATTTTCCCCTCGGTCTGAAAAGCGGAACATTCCGTTTACCGAAGGGGCTCGTGTCTGGTCAGCGTCTCTCTCAGGCGTTGCGTCGGATCACGCTACCCGTCGCGAGAATCCAGCAATTCGATTCGCTGCCGACCCGCTTTCGTGCGGTCGCCACTGATCTCGAGACCGGAGAGGCGATCGAACTTGCTCAGGGTGATCTCGTCTCGGCGATGCGAGCGAGCCTCGCCGCGCCGGGGGTCTTTGCGCCCGTGGAGCTCGACGGACGATTACTGGTCGACGGTGGGCTTGCCAACAACTTACCTGTTGAGCTCGCTCGGCAAATGGACGTGGACGTACTCATCGTCGTCGATGTCGGGTTTCCGTTGCGTAAGCGCGAGACGCTCGACTCGGTCGCGACCATCTCCAACCAGATGTTGTCCATTCTCATCCGACGCGGAAGTGATGCACAGCGAAAAGCCCTCCAGCCCGTCGATGTGTTGCTGACGCCGGAGCTTGGTGAGGCATCGAGTTTTGACTTCGAGATCGTTCCGAGAGCAGTCCAACTTGGCGAGGCCGCGGCCCGGGCGGCGACCGAGCGGCTCGCGTCACTGCGACTCAGTGAGGTCGACTATTCGCGTTACCTGGCCGATCGTGGAGCCGCGCGAAGCGGTTCTCTGCAAGTGGATGAGGTTCGAGTGGCGGCCGACTCTGCACGTTATGAGCGACTTCTGCGGGCGGGATTCGTCGACCTGACGACTGCAGAGGCACTCAACGCCGGGCTCACGACGTTGTTTGGTCGGGGTAATTTCGAGAGTGTCGACTACCACGTGCGAGAGGGACAGCGAGGCGATTTACTCGAGCTCAGTGCGCGTCGAAATTCCTGGGGTCCGAACTACATGCGTTTCGGACTCAACCTCGAGGACGATTTCAACGGTAACTCCAGTTACAACGCGGCAGCGCGTATCGTGCTCGCCGATATTGGTCCGCTTGCCGCCGAGTGGGTGTGGGATTTTCAGGTTGGCTCAGATCCGAAAGTCGCCTCCGAGTTCTACATTCCCGTCGGTGATTCGGCGCTATGGTTCGTGATGCCGCAGGCGAGATTCGATCTGCGCAACGTACCGCTCATCGAAGAGGGAGTGCGCCGCGCGGAATATCGTCTTCGTACCACCGAATACGGCATCGACGTCGGTCGTGAGCTGTCCAATTGGGGCGAGATACGCGCAGGCGTGCGTCGTGCGTCGGGACAAGCGCGTCTGCGCATCGGTGAAGAGGGCGCTCCTGATGTCGAGGACTTTGATCTTCGCGAGTTCTACGGGCGATTTTCGTATGATGTGCTCGATAACCGGAACTTTCCGAGGCGCGGTCAGCATCTCGTTGCGGAGTGGCGCGCCGAAACACCCAGTTTAGGCTCGGACCGACGCGCCGATCTCGTGTCCATCGATTGGCTCGCCGCGCGTTCGAGTGGTAGGCACACGGGTGTGTTGTGGACGTCGTTCGGGACCAATATCAACTCCAACCCCGACACCATCCGTTCACTCTTCCCCGTGGGTGGGTTTCTCAATCTTTCGGGATTAGCGCCTGATTCTTTGAGCGGTCGTCACTACGCGCTCGCGCGGCTGATGTACTACCGACAGATCGGGCGTGGAGGAGAGGGGTTCCTCAACGTGCCCGCTTACGCGGGGCTCTCTCTGGAAGCAGGAAACATTTGGGACCGACGCAGCGACATCAGCGTCGGCTCTTCTCTCACTCACGGCAGCGTTTTCGTCGGGTTCGATACGCTGCTAGGGCCCGTCTATTTAGGCTCAGGCTTTGGCGAGGGCGGCGAGAATACGTTTTATTTGTTTCTCGGTCGGACGTTCTGATTGAGTACTTTTTCGTATACGTGAGCGGGGCGATCCCCCGGACGCGAATACTCGTGCTTGCGACTCATCTCGATCAGGGCGGCATCACGTTCTTCCGCGGAGGCGAACCAATGAGTGCGGCTCCAGTCCGCGCCGAGTAGTGCTCTGAAGGGGTCTCCGGGCTTGAGCGACACGCGTAATCCGTAGGGCTTCGGCGTCTCGGCAGGATTTTCTCTCAGATTGTGGGCGTGGCAGGTCGTCATGGCGATGCAAGGTTACGCAGCGATCCGCTCAAGAACAACCCGCCGCTTGAAGACCGCGCGGTCCGCCCCCAGAATTCACCCCATGGCTCTCTTTCGTCGCAAAACCGACCTCATCAGCGCTGCCGAGGCGCTGCCCGGGCGCGCCGCGCCCATGTCCGTTCCCGCCACGCATGCCGTCAATGGCGCGCCGTTGAAGCCGCCATTTCCGGCCGGTACCGTCGAGGCGGTGTTCGGTATGGGCTGTTTCTGGGGTGCCGAGCGCCTGTTCTGGAAGATTCCCGGGGTCGTGTCGACCTCGGTCGGTTATACAGGTGGCCATACGCCGAATCCCACCTACGAAGAAGTCTGTAGTGGGCTCACGGGGCACACCGAAGTCGTGCGCGTGATCTTTGATCCGGCCAAGGTGTCTTACGGTGAGTTGCTGCGTGCGTTTTGGGAGCGTCATGACCCCACGCAGGGCATGCGCCAGGGTAATGACATCGGCACCCAGTATCGTTCGGTGATCTACTGCACGAGTGAGGCGCAACTTGAGCAGGCCAAGACGAGTCGCGACCGTTACCAAGCGAGCCTCGCTGGCAAGGGGTACGGTGCAATCACCACCGACATCATTTCAGCGCCGGAATTCTTTTACGCTGAGGACTACCATCAGCAGTACCTCGCGAAAAATCCGAATGGGTATTGCGGACTCGGTGGAACCGGCGTGTCCTGCGTGATCTGACGCGCAGTGCCTTACGCGGCTGCGCGCAGCGCGGCCCTCAACACTTCGACTGCGTTGCGTACTTCATCTTCGGTCGAGATGAAGGGTGGCGCGAGGGCGATCGTCTCGCCGGTAAAGCGCGGCAACAATCCACGAGACAAGGCCTGCTCGAACACTTGGAACGCTCGTAAGGCAGGTTTCCCCGGAATCGGTGTGACATCGACGGCGGCGGCGAGACCTAAATTTCGGATATCAGCGACGAGCGGCTCACCGCGCAGCGAATGAATGGCTTCCTCAAGTACGGGTGCGAGTTTTGCAGCGCGGTCGATCAATCCGCGCTCGAGCAATTCATCGAGCGTGGCGTGAGCGGCGGCCACGCCAAGCGGATGACCCGAATAGGTGTAGCCATGAAAAAACTCGATCAAGTGCTCTGGGCCACTCATGAACGCGTCGTAAATCGAGTCAGAGGCGAGTACGCCACCGAGAGGCACCGCAGCATTATTGACGGCTTTGGCGAACGTGATGAGATCGGGTTTCACGTCAAAAAAATCAGCCGCGAATGGGGTACCGAGGCGTCCAAAGCCAGTGATGACCTCATCGAAAATCAGCAGAATGCCGTGGCGCGTGCAAATTTCTCGTAGTCGTTTCAGGTAGCCCTGAGGTGGGACGATGACGCCGGTTGAACCTTGCATGGGTTCGACGATGACCGCAGCGATGTTGCTGGCATCGTGCAGAGTGACGAGGCGTTCAAGTTCGTCGGCCAGATGGACCCCCCACTCGGGCTGACCGCGCGAGTAACCCATGTGTCTAGGGTCGAAGGTGTGGGGCAGATGATCGACGCCCGGAATCATGAGCGACGCGAACATCTTCCTGTTGAAGACCATACCGCCCACCGAGATGCCTCCCATCCCGACGCCGTGGTAACCGCGCTCGCGCCCGATGATGCGGGTGCGCGAGCCTTCGCCGCGAACACGGTGGTAGGCGACGGCGATTTTGAGCGCCGTATCGACCGCCTCCGAGCCTGAATTCACGAAGAACACGCGATCGTTGGGACGGCCTGCGAAATGGGCGATGCGCTCTGCAAGAGAGAATGCCGCTGGATGTCCCATCTGAAAACTTGGACTGAAATCGAGGCTGGCGACTTGTCGCTGAACCGCCTCGACAACACGCTCGGGAGAGTGTCCGAGAGGGCAACACCAGAGACCCGACAACCCGTCGAAGACACGCCTTCCGTCTGCCAGCGTGTAGTAAGCGCCTTGACCCGAGGTGATCAGGCGCGGATGCGACTTGAAGTGGCGATTGTGGGTGAAGGGCATCCACCACGCGCGCAGCGCAGCGTCTCCAAGCCCCGCGGTCGCGTCGTGTGTCATCCGCGAATCACCGAGGCAAGGCCCGTTGCGACATGCTCGACGTTGGCCGGGCTCACACCCGCGATGTTGATACGGCCGTCGGGCGCCATGTAAATGTGCAACGCCTCGCGCGCCGTCACCACTTGGTCGGCCGTGAGGGGGAGGCGCGAGAACATGCCGCGCTGCGTTTTGATCCAGCTGAAATCGCGTTGACTCGCCTCGGTGAGACGATCGGCGAGCAGCGTTCGTAAAGAATTGATGCGATTCGCCATGTGACGCAGCTCCGTCATCCAGTCCTGTCGAAGTTCGGGTTGAGCTAGAACGCGATCGACGATTGCGGCGCCGTGATCCGGTGGCATCGACCATAACGTACGAGCAAGACGGCCGAGCTGCCCCGAAACGATCGAGGCAGGCTCACTTCCGGCTGAGAGCACGGCCAGCAGTCCTGTTCGTTCGCGATAGAGCCCGAAATTCTTTGAGCAGGACACCGCGACGAGTAGTTCTGGAACCGCTTTCGCGATGAGGCGGATCGACGCCGCGTCGCGATCGAGATCTTCCCCAAGGCCCTGATAGGCCAAATCAATGAACGGTACAAGACGACGACGCGCGAGTATCTCAGCGACCGCACTCCACTGGGACGAATCGAGATCTTGGCCTGTCGGGTTGTGACAGCAGGCGTGCAGCAGTACGACGGATCCTGCGGACAAAGCATCAAAATATTCGATCATCCGATCGAATGCGAGTGCGTTGCGAGCGGCGTCGTAGTAGGGGTATTTCTCGAGTCGAAGACCTGCGTTACCGAGCAGCGGAACATGGTTCGCCCACGTCGGATCACTGACATGAATGCTCGAGCCCGGTCGAGCCGCGATCAGCAGTTCGGCGCCGAGGCGCAGTGCGCCGCTGCCGCCAGGAGCTTGGGCGAGAGAAAGGTCGCCTTTACGGCCGACGAGGTCGCTGCCGAAAGTAAGACCGGCGACTTGGGCGTTGAAGCCTGGGTTGCCGATCGGGGAGAGGTAGGTTTTGGAGGTTTGGGCGGCGAGCATTTCTTGCTCGGCGCGCTTCACGGCCCGCGGGATCGGTGTCTTGCCCGACTCGTCTTTGTAGACGCCGACACCGAGATCCACTTTTTTGGGTGTATCGTCTTTTTGAAAAGCGGCCGAAACACCGAGGATCGGATCGGGCGGGACGCGGGTAAGAGTCTCGAGCATGACGGGCCTGCGCAGCGTGGAAACCCCCGCATTATCGCAGCCCGGGTCAGCCGGCGCGACCTCCGGGCGGTTGAAAGGCCGGGAAAAAGAGTTTGCGGAAGGTGAGGCGGAGCGTTCGACCTTGAGGGTCGAGTAGATCAGGCTGGTAAATCACTGGCACCGTGCCATCCCGTGCCGTCACCGACTGGCGTTCGTTGAAGAGATTGCCGATGACGAGACTGACTCTCGCGCCCCGCAGGAACGGGTAATCCCTCGCCCAGGGCTGTAACCCGAGGTCTGCGAAGACGCGGAGGTTCACAGTGGTCAGCGATGCGAACTCGAGATCACCTTGTTGCGCGCTCGGGGAGCCGGTCACGCGGCTGCTGCTACGCCAATTGGTGACGAGGCGCCCACCGAAACCATCGCGATTGGCGCCGACGGCCACCTCGAGTTCATGACGCGCTGCGGCGCCGGTGTCGAAGAGCGAGTCACCATCGAGTAAATCGAGAATCAGCAGACCCGGAGCGAGTGTGATCTGATCCTCCAAGCGTTGCGTATAAGTCAGGGTGAATTGCGCACTGCCTCGACGCGCGAACGCGAGGAAACGCTCGCCGATCTGCGCCATGCGGGCGCGCCGGGCTGCTTCGTCTTCGGCCGATGCGGGCGCGGTACCCGACGGCGTCTGCGTACCCGGCATGGCGGGACGGGAGCCTCCGCCGCCTGCGCCACCGTTTCCGCTCGCACCACCGCGTTGCGGGAAGGGCGCTTCGGGCTGCGGTCCCCACGGTCGACTGAGATTGAGGGTGAATCGAAGTTCCTCCCGATCTCGCCCCGAAAGATTCAGGGCGCGCGCATCGAGAGTGGTCAGGCGGCCCGATACATCGCGTTGAAATCGTGTCGGGAACGCGTTCTCCAGATCGGGTGTGGCAAGGGGAAGTCCTGAAATAATGTTGCTGGAGCGCGTTCGGACGTAGTCCGCGTTGATATCGAAATCGATGTCTTCGAGCGGACGAGAGCCGACCCCGATTTTGAAGACCTCCCGACGGTCGGGCGTGAGCAGCGGATTGCCGCCGGTGATGCGGGTGACGTCGACGGTTTCGTTACGCGTCGTATCAAAAACTCGGGTAAACGGCGTCGAAATGACGGCCCCTCCGAGTTGCTGCATCGACGGCGCACCTTCTTCGTCCGTCACAGAGAGGATCAAACGAAGTTTTCGAGCGACCGACCAATTGATTCCATAGCCGAGCGTCCGCAGAGAGCCCACCTCAGAGATATCTTCGACCGCATAATTAAAGTTTGCTCCGAGCGCCCCAAGCGCGGCTTGCTCAGCTTCGCCGCGCCATACCGGCACGTCGACATTGAATTGAGCGTCGCGTTGACTGCGCGACAGATCACTGACGATCGAGTTACCGAGGCGAGTCGAAACGCTATCGATGTTGCGAGTACCTGCCGCGGCCTTGAGTGTGAGGCTTAAAGGGCCTGCTGGAAGATCGAGCGGGGTGCCGTTGGCCACGAGATCGATCTCGAGCGAGTCATTCTTTGAGCGGCCTGCAATCGCTTCGCCACTCGTCTCGGTGGTCGAGTCGACCCGCTCAGCGTTAAGACTAGACGACCAGCGCCAACCCGAACGCGTTCCCTGAAGCAGGCCACTCAAGCGTCCCTCGCGTGCGTCGACGTCGCGACGAAGCGGATTAGTGCCCGTGGGCGAGGGTCGAAGTCCAAGTAGTGACTGCTGACGCGTGTCATCAAGCGTGCCGTTTATCGTGAACGACGCGCCTTCAGAGAACGGCTTTGCGAGGACCACGTTCGCCGTCAGCTGATCGACGGTGGGAGACAAGGAGCGGAAGGCGGCATCCGCATTAGGCTGCCCATTCGCGCCAACGACACTGCGTTCGCTTTCGAGGAGACCCTCCTCGCGGCGCGCCTTCAAGTCGAACTGAAGCCGATCGTCGCGCTGAATGCGTAACCAGTTGCCTCCGAGATCGATCCCCTCGCGGCCACCCTCTGTCGTACCTCGAGCGCCGACTTCGGACGTGAACGCCTGAAAACGCGGACGCAGAACGAAGTTGATGACGCGCTGGTCGGCGCGATACCCATATTTGAGCGCGACCTCTTCTGGCAGGATGTCGGTACGCAGGATGGCCTCGGTCGGGATATCACGAATCTCCGCGAAGCCTGAGGCGCGTACGCCGTTGATGAGCACGATGGGTCGTCCACCGCCGCGGCCGCGATTACTGCCGAGCTGAGGGCCGAGTGCGACGAGCAGTTCAGAGACAGACCCCACGCCGAGCGCCCGGATCTCTTGAGCCGACAGTTGAAATTCCGGCGTGATGTCGCCGATGACTGCACCCGGTTCGCGACGACTGGTGACGACGACTTCCTCGAGACCCATCTCGTCCACGCTTTGCTGAGCCAAAGCGATATCTGATGTCAGCACGCCCATCGTCAGGGCGAGCCACGCGAGGTGAGGGAACGAAAAATGGACGTTGGAAATCATGCGGCATCCTTGCGACAAGGCCCGCATTGTAAGTCATTCGAGTCGTCGACGTCTGCGAAGAACCCGCCAAAGCAGTGTCAAGCCGACGATAACGATGGCGGGCCAGAGAAGAGAAGGAAGGATGACGCGACGTAGGGCGTTGAGGGAGACCTGCCGTTGCGGGGTGTAACCCTCCGGTAAAGGCTGCACGCCATCTTCGCTTTCAAATCTTTGATAGGCCTCGAGCAGCCGTTGAAAATCCTCGGGGCGGACCGCTCGAAGGTCTCGTGTTTCGCCGGGATCGCGTGCGATGTCGAACAGCATCCACTCGCCGTTGCCGACGGGAGGCAGATTACGAACGAGTTTGAGATCACCCTCGAAGAGTGCCGCGTTTCCTGCGAGTTCGTAGCCGAGAGTCTCCCCAGGCGCGCGAATCCGCGCAGTCGTGTCGCGAAGTAATGGGAGAAGGCTTCGACCGGTCATCGGCTCCGGACCGCTCTGCGTACCGGGGTGGGATACGCCTGCGAGCTCGAGCAGGGTGGGAGTGATATCCGTGACATGCGTAAAGCCGGAGGCGATCTGTCCGCGTGGTCGGTCGTCTGCAAAGGCGATAGGCGCTCGAATGATGAGTGGTACGCGCAAACCGCCTTCACCCGCATAAAATTTGTGTGTCGAGAGTGGCGATACCGCGGCGCTCACCCAGTTCCGACCAATCGTTGCATAGGCGCCTTTCTCACCGAGGCGGTCGGTGTCTCGTGTGTATTGCGTCGCGAGCCAGAGTCGGCCGCTCAAGTATTCGTACGGATCTGAGGGCTCTGCGCCGTTGTCTGAGAGAAACACGAAGATCGTATTGTCGTCCTCGCCGAGCGCCCGAATCGCTTGGCGCAGGCGACCGATCTCGTAGTCCAAGGCCTCGGCCATGCCGGCGTAGATCTCCATGCGACGGGTTTCATAGGCACGACGCTTCGGGTCCAGCGCATTCCAATCTTCGAGTCCTGGCCAGTTCCCGAGCTGAGTCTCGTCGGGTAGTAAACCGAGTTCGATGGTTCGAGCATGACGTCGCTCGCGTAGCGCTTTCCATCCCGCATCGTATCGACCACGCTGCCGTTCAATGAATTCGGGCGGAGCTTGCAGCGGAATGTGATTGGCCTGGAGAGCAAGATAGAGAAAGAACGGCGCGCGGTCGGCAGCTTGGGTCGCCGCCCAGTCGTTGCGCAGATAGTCGATCGCCTTGTCGGCATAAAAACGCGACGAGTAAAACTCTTTCGGCATTTTTGCCGGCTGGCCGTCTTCGAACCAATAGACTCGATCTGTCAAAGCGAGATAGCGTTGATTGGTCTCCCAGTTGTCCGAGCCGCTGTCACCCTGAATCAGCGAGCGATCAAACCCGCGCGCAGGAGGTAGGTTGTACGTCTCTTTGCCTACATGCCACTTGCCGACGGCATACGTGCGATAGCCGCTACGCTGAAGTAGCGAGCTCACCGTGATCACATTGCGATCGAGCACCGTGAGATAGCCCGGCTTGCCCTCAAGCGACGGAGGGATGGATTCGTGCATGGCGCCGACGCCGGTTCGATGGCTGCGAATGCCGGTGAGCAGCATGGCACGGGTCGGCGAGCATTCACCCGAGACGTGAAAGCTTGAGAATCGCGTGCCCTCAGCGGCGAGCGCATCGAGATTGGGAGTCGGGATCTCGCTCCCGAAAGACCCGACGTCGCTGTAGCCGAGATCATCCGCGACGATGACGACGATATTTGGGCGCGATGGTTTTTGTGGCTCGCTCGCGAGCGAGCCTTGCAGCGAGGCAACGATCAACATCGCGACCCACATCGAGGTGGCGCAGGTCGTGCGATATATCAGCGCTTGTGACATCAACGCGAAACGAGCAGTCCGCCGTCGCAGGTGATCACTTCGCCCACCGTGTAGGCACTTGCACGCGAGGCGAGGAAAATCGCGAGCCCCGCGATATCCTCAGGCGTACCCACCCGGCCGCTCGGATTGGTCCGGCCGACGGCCTCCCAATCGACGCCGTCTCCCTCGACTTTGCCGCCGAATCCGACGCCCGTGCTCAACATCCAGGTCGGGAAAGGACCGGGCGCGATGGCATTGACGAGGATATGTTCGGGGGCGAGTCGCGCGGCGAGCATGTGCGTGAGGTGATGCAGCGCCGCTTTGGAGGGGCCGTAAGAGTACGTCTCGAAAAGCGGTTTGCCGATCCCGTCGATGGAGCCGATATTGATCACGCGGGCAGGGTTATCTCTAGCGGCCGCGGCGCGCAGCAGCGGCAGTAAAGCCTGCGTCAAAAAAAATACCCCCTTGACGTTGGTGTCCATGACTTTGTCCCATCCCGCTTCCGGGAAGCTGCCGAGCGGAGCGCCCCAAGAAGCCCCCGCATTATTGACGAGCACGTCGAGCCGGGCTTCACGCTCTGCGAGGGCCTGAGCGAGCGCGGTGACGCCTTCGATTTTGGAGAGGTCTGCGGGAAGGGCCTCGCACTGACCCCCGTATTCGCGTGAAAGACGTGCTGCGGTGTCTTTGCAGGCGTCGGCTTTTCGGGCACTGATGTACACCTTTGCGCCGTTGGCGAGAAAGCCCGCCGAAATCATCTCGCCGATGCCGCGTGATCCGCCGGTGACGAGCACAACTTTGCCCGACACGGAAAACAGATTTTTCATGATGGAGGATTCTCAGATTTTCGGAATGAATTTGCGAAACTCGCCTTTGGCGATGGCGTCGCGATGTACTTCATCGGGGCCGTCTGCGAGACGCAGCGTACGCTGAGAGGCGTAGGCGTACGCCAGGGGGAAGTCATCGCTCACACCGGCACCGCCGTGAGCCTGAATCGCGAAGTCTAGTACGCGCAACGCGACATTCGGCGCGACGACTTTGATCATCGCGATTTCGTTACGTGCGACCTTATTGCCGACCACGTCCATCATCCAGGCTGCTTTGAGCGTGAGCAGTCTCGCTTGCTCGATGGCGATACGAGACTCCGCGATCCGCTCGCGCCAAACGCCCTGCATGGCGAGCGGCTCGCCAAAGGCCACGCGACTTGCCAAGCGGTGACACATGAGTTCGAGCGCGCGCTCGGCCACACCGATCGAGCGCATGCAGTGGTGGATACGTCCGGGTCCAAGGCGTCCTTGGGCGATTTCGAAGCCGCGTCCTTCTCCGAGTAACAAGTTCTCGATGGGGACACGCACATTCGTGAGCGACACTTCCATATGACCGTGAGGTGCGTCGTCATACCCGAAGACCGGTAACGCCCGTAATACGGTGATGCCCAGCGTGTCCGCTGGGACGACGATCATACTTTGTTGGGAGTGAGCGGGTGCGTCGGGGTTGCTGCGTCCCATGATGATGTAGACCTTGCAGCGCGGGTCTCCGGCTCCCGAGCTCCACCACTTGCGACCATTGATCACGTAGTGGTCCCCATCGCGTTCGATACGGCAGGCGATGTTGGTGGCATCCGAGGAGGCGACGTCCGGCTCGGTCATGAGGAAGGCGGATCGCATCTCGCCCTTGAGCAACGGCTCGAGCCATCGATCCTTGAGTGCTTCGCTGGCATAGCGCTCGAACACTTCCATGTTGCCGGTGTCCGGTGCCGAGCAATTGAACACTTCGGCTGCAAAGGACACACGACCCATGATTTCGCAGAGTGGGGCGTACTCGAGATTGCTGAGACCCTCGGGTGCCCGCTCGCTACGAGGCAGGAAAAGATTCCACAGGCCCGCGGCGCGCGCCTTGACCTTCAGTTCCTCGACGATCTTGGTTGGCACCCAAGGATTACCTGCTGCGCGATTCGCAGCGATTTCATCTAAGAATCGACGTTCGTTTGGATAAACGTGCGCATCCATGAAGGCGAGCAGCCGCCCGCGGAGTGCCTTGACCTGGTCGCTGTAATCGAAGTGCATGCCGTCTCCCTCGCGATCGAAGGAAGGTTTTGCCGGAGTTACCGGTGGCTCGGGCCGCCGGATTCCAGAGTCTTCGCGAACGCTTCGATCGAGGCCTCATCGTAGCCGAGTTCACGGAGAATTTCGGCATTGTGCTCGCCGAGCTCTGGCAATCGCAGCCGTGGCGCCGCAGGTTCGTCTCGAAACTTGACCGGCGGACCGATATGTTCGTGCCCGTCTTCGTCGAGTAAGCGCATGCCGCGCGCCCGAACTTGAGGATCGTCGAAGGCTTCCCGAAGGTCGTTGACCCAGGCGAAACCGATCTCCTTGCCATCGAACCAGTCGATCCATTCGGCCCGGGTGCGGGTGGCGAAGAGTTCGCGCAGGTAGGCGATCAGCGGCGCTTGATGCGACCCGGGCCCGTGCTCGCAGAGTTCGACAAAATCGAGTCGACCGAGTTCGGCGAGTAGTTTGCGCACGAACTTGAGCTCCTGAGCGCCGAGGACGACATGGCGTCCGTCTTGGGTCCGATAGATGTTGTAGAACGCCGAGCCACCCAGGCTGCGCTCCTCGCGCGGCTTTGGCGGGGTTCTACTCGCGAAAGTGGATCCGGTGATGTTGGGTGTCCAAGCGATGGCAGAGTCGAGCATGGCGACGTCGATATAGTCGCCCCGCCCGGTTTTTTCGCGGCGCAGTAGCGCCATGAGCACGCCTGAGAGTGCGTGGAGCGATGCTGTGATATCGGCGACGGGCACATGCGGCATGACGGGCTCGCCATCGTTGCCCTGATTCAGGCTGACGATGCCAGACAAGGCTTCGGTCGCCAGATCATGCGCCGGCTGATTGCGATACGGACCATCCTGACCAAACGCCGAGATGGAGCAGTACACGATACGCGGGTTACGCGCCGAGATTTCGGCGTAACCCACGCCCAGTCGGTCGACAACGCCAGGGCGAAACGCCTCGATGAAGACATCGGCCGTCTCGGCGAGGCGGAGTACTGCCTCTCGTCCTTCCGACGATTTGAGATTCGCGCAGAAACTTTTTTTTCCTCGCTGCGTGTTGCGAAAGAATACCGTGTGTCCACCTTGTCGCGGCCCGATGTAGCGTCCGGGCTCGCCTTCGCCGGGCGGTTCAATCTTGATTACCTCGGCGCCGTGGTCCGCCATCATCAAGGTGAGTTGAGGTCCCGGCAGGAACTGCGACAAGTCGACGACGCGCAGACCCTCGAGTTTCACGTGATGCCTCGCTTGCGCAGGGCGTCGAGCTCGGTGGGCGGGTAACCAAGCTCCGTGAGCACGGCGTCGGTGTCGGCGCCGAGGCTCGGTGCCGACTTCGCAGGAAGTCTCTTCCCATCAAGCTTGATGGGATTGGCAAAGCTTCGAAAGTCTGGCCGCATCGGGTGTGGCGTCGATCGGATCATTCCGGTCGTGATGGGGAAGGGGTTTTGTAGTGCCTGAGCCAGGTCGTTGACGGGGGCTGCCGGCAGCACGCCTCGCAACTTCGCGAGCCAGTGAGCGGTCGTGCCACGCTCGAACACGGTATCGAGCAGCGGGGTCAAAGATTCTCGATGCTCGCGGCGTCGCGCCATGGTCGCGAAGCGCGAGTCTTCGGCAATTTGAGGCGCCTCGATGACTCGCATCAACTCCTGCCAAAACTTTTCGGTCATGCACATCACGAAAATCCAGCCGTCTGACGTCTTGAAGAGCTGAACGGGTGTGGCGGTAGGGTGCGCACTTCGGGGCATTCGCCCGGTGACGAGACCGTCGTTGAGATACCAGGTGCCCGGATACGAAAGTTGATGCAAAGCGACGTCGAACAGACTGACATCGACGTCACGTCCTGCTCCGCTGCGGGCGGCACCGAAGAGCGCGGCAAGTAATGCGAGTGCCGTCGTGATGCCGGTCATGTAGTCCACGATCGAGAGTCCCATTCGCGCCGGAGGCGAACCAGGCTCGCCGGTGACATGAAGGTAACCGGCTTCGGCTTGCATCAGATAATCGTAGCCCGGCCAACCGCGACGCTCATTGTCACGGCCGTAAGCGGAGAGATGCGCGCAGACGATGCGGGGGTTCGCGGCTTTGAGTGCGGCGTAGGTGAGGCCTAGCTTGTCGGGTTGGTCACCGCGTAAGTTATTGAGCACCGCGTCGGACGTGGCGACAAGTTTTTGAAAGGCTGTTTGCCCCTCAGGGGTTTTCAGGTCGAGGCAGACACTGCGCTTATTGAGGTTGAAGGTCTGGAAAAAATGCGAGTCATGCTCGCCCAAGAAGTAAGGCCCCATGCCACGCGTGGCGTCGCCACCCTGCACGCGACTCTCGACTTTGATGACTTCCGCGCCGAGGTCGGCAAGATACATGGAGCCGAAAGGCCCTGCGCCGAAAGCCTCGAAGGTGAGAATTCGCAGCCCTTCGAGCGGAAGGGGCGGGCCTTTCGGATGTGCCACGTCACTCAAACGGGATTCCTCTCGATCAACTGTCTCGCGATGATGATGCGCTGCATTTCATTGGTGCCTTCGCCGATGCACATGAGAGGCGCATCGCGGTAGTAGCGCTCAACATCTAAATCGGTGGAGTAACTGTATCCGCCAAAGATCCGCATGGCTTCGAGACTGTTTTCGACGCCGGCCTCTGAGGCGAAGAGCTTCGCCATGCTCGATTCGAGATCGCAACGCTCGCCGGTGTCGTATTTCCGCGCAGCTTGTTCGATGAGTAGACGTGCGGCTTCGACGCGTGTCGCCATGTCTGCGAGCTTGAGTTGGATCGCCTGATGCTGGGCAATGGGTTTGCCGAAGGTTTGCCGTTCTTGGGCGTAGCGCAGGGCATCCCGTAGAGCGCCAGCAGCAATTCCCGCTCCGCGTGCTGCCACGTTGATGCGCCCGAGTTCGAGTCCGCCGACGGCCTGCTGAAAGCCACGACCTTCAATGCCGCCGATGAGGTTGTCGGCGGATACCCTGAAGTCCGTGAATACGAGTTCGGCGCTGTCGATCGACTTGTAGCCGAGCTTGCGGATTTTCTTGGCCGCAACAAACCCATCGCCTTTTTCGCACAAAAACATCGTCATGCCCTTGTGTCTTGGTTGCGCCTCGGGATCGGTCTTCGCGAGTACGCCAAAGCAGCTCCCGTAAACGCCGTTGGTGATCCAGGTCTTCGTTCCATTGATGACGTAATGATCGCCTTCGCGACGCGCAATCGTACGAATGGCTTGCAGATCGGTGCCCGCGTTGGGCTCGGTTAGGCCGATGCCGCCGCGGATGTCACCACTCGCGAAGCGAGGCAGCCATTTTTTCTTTTGGTCTTCGGTGCCGTGGCGCTGCACACAGGCCGCCATGATGAGATGAGAGTTGAAAATACCGACGGGCGCCATCCATATGGAGGCGATGCTCATCACGATTCGGGCATATGTGGACGCCGAGAGTCCGAGGCCGCCATATTCCGGGAGGATGGTGGCACCGAAGAGGCCAAGCTCTTTCATCTGTTCGACGATCTCGAGCGGATACTCGTCGGCGTGATCGAATTTTTTGGCGATGGGTTTGAGTTCGCGTTCGGCCCAGCGCTCGATACTATCGATGATTTCCTGATCGACGTTTTCGCTCATGACTGTGAACTCCGAAAGTATTTCAGTAGCCCATGCGGTCTTCGACGGCGTGACCTCGCTTAGCCACGAGGATGCTGCGCTCGAAGGTGCAGATCACTTTTCCGCCCTGATTCTTGCCGGTGGTGCTTACGGTGACGACTCCTGCGGTCGGTCGTGAGTTCGACTCGCGTTTGTCGAGTACCGCGGACTCGGCGTAGAGCGTGTCACCGGGAAACACCGGTGCCGTCATGCGAATGTCTTTCCAGCCGAGGTTCGCAATGGCTTTCTGGCTGACATCGGTCACGCTCATGCCGACGAGAATGGCGAGCGTGAGCGGGGAGGCGACGAGGCAGCGGCCGAACTCCGAGGCCTTGCCGTACTCCACATCGAAGTGCAGCGGATGGGTGTTCATCGTCAGAAGCGTGAACCAAGTGTTATCGGCTTCGCTGATCGTGCGTCCCGGACGGTGCTCATAGATATCGCCGACGACAAAGTCCTCGTAGTAGCGACCGAAGGACTCTCGATAACGGTTTGGGGCAACTTTGATCGGGGTATGGCTCACGACAGATCTCCCTTTCCTTCCTGAAAGTATGCCATCGCCGGATAGGCACTGCGCCTTAGGGCTTTCGAGTTCGGGCGAGATCGAGCACCAGGATTCCAAGAACGATCAGCGCCATACCCGCCCACTGCCAAGCCGATAAGCGCTCGTCGAGCAAAGTGAAGGCGAGTAACACCGTCGTCGGTGGACCGACTGAGGAGAGCACCGCACCGCGTTCCGCGCCGATGCGTCGTACTCCCTCGGCCTGGAAAGAGGCGGGTAAAAACATGCAGAACACGGCGATACCGATCAGTAACCACCATCCGGAGGGTTCGATGGTCGTCATCTCGTGTAGCCCGCCGATCAAGAAATAATGTGGCACGAGGCAGGCCGTCGCGGCCGTCATTGCGATGAGCGTAAATCGAGCGCTGCCGACTGACCGGGTGTAGGTCTCGCCCACCATGAAATAGACCGCGTAAGACAGAGCGGAGCCGATCACGAGTAGCGCGCCGAGTAAGTTGGCGCGCAGCTCCGCGAGATCGAATCCGCCCATGGTGAAAAAGACGCCGAGGTACGCGAGGAGCGTCGCGGCCAACACCCGCCGTTCGGGCCAGCGCCGATCTCGTGCGGACGTGAAGATCACCACCATCGCGGGATAGCTGAAAATGAGTACCCGCTCGATACTCGCATCGATCATCGTCAAAGCCAGAAAGTCGAGCAGAGCGCCTGCGTAGTAGCACAAAGCGCCCGCAAAGGCGGCCACGAAGATTGCGCGTGGCGGCGTCGTGGCAATGGTACTCAAAGATTCCCGTCGCAGCGCAAACCACCAGAAGAGCGGCAGTGAGATCATGGCGCGAATGGCGACCACACCCTCGAAGCTCAAGCCTTGGGTGTAGAGTTTTTTCGCGAAGATGCCTTTGGCTGCGAACAGCATCGCAGCGGCCGCGCAAGCGAGCGCGCCCCATGGGGCGATCAGACCTGATTTAGTCGGCGACACGGCGTTCACGTCGTCGCGTCGGAGGAGCGAGCGAGACGGCCCGGCTGACGACCTCGCGAGAAATGCGCGAGCGCCCAGATACAGCCGCCGGCGATCAGGATCTCGCCAAAGTTATCCATCTTGAAGTCTCGCAGCGGAGGCATCGCCGAGGCGAGCGTCAAGATGCCGCCCAAGAATATCCACGGGAATCTGCGCTGGATCATGAGCGCTGCGCCGCTTCCGACCACCACGAGACACGTGATGATCGATGGGATCGGAGGCGAGCTGGGGACCACCGCCTGACCTCCGAAGCAGAGTGTTTCGGCGGATACCGCAGTCGAGTAACGAATGAGACCGAACTCGCAGACCGGATAGAGTTGTTCGTTCCAGAAGTGGGGCAGGTCGTAAAACATCAAAGCGAGCGTCAGCGAGCAAAACACCAGCTTGGGTCGCGTGCCCTGCATGATCTCGAAGCCCGCAAGGCGCAGCGCGATCCCCGAGGCGACGATGAGCCAAGTGCCGAACAGCCAGTGGATCCAGAAGCGAGGCCAGGAGATCGCCTCGAGAAGCGGCGAGAATCCGATGAACCGACCCGCCCCCACGATGAGATTGTCGTAGACGAGGCCAATCTGCGGAATGAGTCTGCGGAATGAGCAAGAGTCCCGCGATCAAGAGGCCCGTCGATTTCCAGACCCCCCACAACCAGACGACCAAGACCGCCTGCAGGAGAGCTTGAAAGAGGAAAAGCTCGAAGTACATGAGCCAAGCGTATCATTGAAAAGACGGGGTTGTTTTTGGGAGATGGCCGATGAGCGGACCGTTGCACGGGATCAAAGTGGTCGAGATGACGAGCGTGGTCCTCGGACCCTGGGCCTGCCAGATGTTTGCCGACATGGGTGCCGACGTCATTAAGATCGAGCAGCCGAGGGGCGACAGCAATCGTTCGCTCGGGGCGGCCAATAACCCCGGCATGGCGGCCCTCTACCTTACTTGCAACCGAAACAAGCGCAGCATCGTGCTCGATCTGCGGGTTCCCGGCGCCCGAGACGCGCTGCTCGCACTCATCAAAGATACCGACGTATTCGTGCATAACAACCGACCTCAGGTGATGACCAAGCTGGGTCTCGATTACACCGACCTGCGAAAGGTCAATCCCCGCATTATTTATTGCGGTGCGTACGGGTACTCAAAGAAAGGGCCCTACGGGCGTCTCGGCGCTCTGGACGATTCAATCCAGGCGGCCAGCGGCATCGCGATGCTCAATGACGCCGTGCTGGGCGAACCTCGCTATCTGCCAACGGTGGTGGCTGACAAGACCACGGCCATCACCGTGGTCTACGGTGTGCTCGCGGCGCTCTTTCATCGTGAGCGGACGGGTGAGGGCCAAGAACTTGAGGTTCCGATGTTCGAGACCATGGTGAACTGGGTGATGGCCGAGCATCTGTGGGGAATGACGTTTGATCCACCCAAGGGTAAACCCGGTTACACCCGTCTCATGAGTAAGGATCGTAAGCCCTACAAAACCAAGGATGGATATATCGCGGTGTTGCCCTACCTGGACGCGCACTGGGTGAGTTTCTGCAACGTCACGGGACATCGGGAATTCATTGAGGACGAGCGTTTCAAAACTTTGGCCGATCGCGTACGAAATATCGACGCCACCAATCAAACCACGGCCAAAATCATGGCGACTCGGACCACCGCGGAGTGGCTCGAGGTGTTTGCACACTCCGGTATTCCGCACATCGTCGTGAATACGTTGGAAAATCTCGCAGAAGATCCACATCTGAATGCGACGGGGTTCTGGAAGTCCTACGATCATCCGACCGAAGGTCGGCTGCGTATGCCGTCGTTCCCGATCAACTTCAGCGCGACGCCTGCGTCGATCCGTACGCCGGCACCGCGCCTCGGCGAACACACTGAAGAGGTTCTACGCGAAGCGGGTCTCGATCAGGCGACGATTGATTCACTCGGGAAGAGCGGAGCGGCACTCAACGCCGAGCAGGCGGCGAAGTCCGTCGGTGTCGGCGGTGATTGACCCGACGACGGCTTAACGCGACTCGCCGAGGAGCGAAGGTTATTTCAGGCCGTAGACGCGTAGCGCGTTGTCACGCAAGAACTTTCGTAGCGGCTCGGGGCGAAGCTCGAGCGCGAGGACTTCTTCCATGGTGCGCTTGAAACCCAGCACGGGGAAATCCGTGCCGAACAACACTTTGTCCTGTCCGTAACTATTGATGTAGTTCACGAAGGCCTGCGGCCAATACTTTGGACTGTGCGCATCGGAGCCGATGAACACGTTCTCATGTTTCCACGCCATGGCGATCATCTCGTCGGTCCAGGGAATGCCCACGTGGATGCCGATGAGTTTGAGCTCCGGAAAATCACAGGCGATGCCATCGAGCAGAATGGGTC
Organism: Gammaproteobacteria bacterium; assembly: GCA_016874235.1. Taxonomy (GTDB): domain Bacteria; phylum Pseudomonadota; class Gammaproteobacteria; order Steroidobacterales; family Steroidobacteraceae; genus UBA964. The sequence continues at coordinate 169,931 of VGUJ01000003.1, read as the reverse complement.
GTCCTACGCTGCGCATCGGCTGGTCTTTTGAATAGACCATCGATTGGCCCACCTGCATCTGAATGGGCACGCCGAGTTCACAGCACTTGGCGTAAAGCGGGTAGTACTTCGCATGGTCCGGAGGAAGATCAAACCAATGCGGATAAAGATGAGCACCGATGAATCCCATGTTCCTCACGGCATCTTCGAGTGCACGCACGCCATTCATGCCCTCGTAAGGATCTAGTCCGGCCATCCCGTAAAAACGTCCGGGATACTTCTCGATGGCTCGGGCGATGATCTCGTAGGGGAGGTGGAAGGACCCCGGCAAGCCTTTGCGGCCCGCCTTCGGGGCGAAGAGAAACGCGCGCTCGATGCCGGCCTCCGCCATCTGCGCAAGCTGATCCTCGAGCGGGACACCCTTCATATTCGTCTTCGACTTCATCTTTCCGGCAAAGAATTGGTCTTGCCAGCCTGGGCGGTGAGAAATGGCCTCCTCAGTCCAGATGCCGCTCACGATGTCGATGGCGGGTACGGGCGGATGACGGTTCACAAGAGAATCCTCTGTCGAATGAGATGATTGAGGTATCGAGCGTCCATCATGCCGTAAGCATCCCGTCGGGTGCCTGCGTATGAGCCGATACGGCCGTTCTCGAGCCCACAAATGTTGCGTTTTAACAACAATAAAATTGGCTTTACGGCGGTTTTTCCGTTGCCTCACCGACATCCGGCGCCCTAGACTCGAGTTGTATTTTTCCCTACTCCATTCAGGGACCGTTACGGAGGATCAATGTCTTACCGCAATAACAAGCTTTCCCTCGTCGGGGCGAGCGTTCTGGCCGTGTTGGCGGCCGCTCAGTCTGGCGCGCAAGAGGCGCAGCTCGAAGAAATCGTGGTGACCGCTCGTCAGCGTGCTGAGCGCATCGAAGACGTCCCGGTGACGATCACGGCTTTCACCCAAACCGAAATCAAGAACGCCGGCATCGAGCGTCCCCAGGACTTCATCGCCCTGACGGCCGGTGTCTCACAAGTGCAGACGGCCGAAGCCGGTGACCTTCAAGTCAACATCCGCGGCATCAACACCGCGCGCGATGCGGAGACTAACTTTGCGCTCGTGATCGACGGCGTGTTGCAGACCAACCCGAACGCGCTCAACCAAGAGCTTTCGGGCGTGTCGCAGATCGAAATCCTGAAGGGCCCGCAAGGCGCGCTGTATGGCCGTAACGCGTTGGCCGGCGCCATGATCATCACCACGCGCAAGCCGAGCGACTCAGTCGAGTTCGACATCGGCTTGGGTGGCGGCGAGTACGGCAGCTTCAAGGGCAACTTCTATTTGGGTGGCCCCGTCGGTGATTCCGCACGAGGCTCGATCTCAGCCTATACGCGCACGACGGATGGTCAGTGGAGCAACCTCGACCTCCGCTGCGACGACTGTGTCGATTTTTATGAGGAGTCGGGTTTCCAAGCCCGCTTGTTGTTCCCGGTGGCCGGTGGCGATATCGACGTGAAGGCGAAGTACTCGACCATCGACGCGGGTGCCATCAACTTCAACGCCTCGATTGCGCTCGCCGACGTGGCGCCGTTCGTCGGGCCCGCGTTTTACGCCAATCCGAACGAGCACACGTTTCGCTACATCAACAACATCGCGCCGCAGAACGAACAGGAAAACCTGAATTTGTCGGTGAAGGGCGAGTGGGAGACGTCGCTGGGTACGCTTTCGAGCTACTTGGCGTTTAATGATCAGACCAACTACTTCCTCACCGATGGCACGAGCGGTGCGTTCTTGCTGTACTCCTTGGATGCGACATGCCGCCGCACCAACGACGCGAAGCTGTCGAACCCGGGCTACATCCCGCCATTCTTTGGTATTCCGTCGAGCATTTGGTTGACGCCCGCGGGTAACAACGGTGCGGGCTTTCTGCCACCGTACTCCCCGACTACCTGCGACGGTTATCAGTATCAGCAGCGTGACCAGCAGGATACGAGCCTTGAGCTGCGTCTCACTTCGTCAGGCGAGCAGTCGCCGCGCTGGGTTGCGGGTCTTTACGCGGCTGACATCCAGCGACGCGTGATCGTATCCCAGGGGTCTGATTTTGATCGTGGCTTGACGGCCGCGGGTTTCGTGCCAACAACGGGCAAGAATCCGACTGATCTACTTTATGACGATGATTTTTCGAGTAATGTGTTTGCGGCGTTCGGTCAAGTGGCCTACGACGTGACGGACGCCCTCGAGCTCGCGCTCGCCGTGCGCTACGACGTCGAAGATCGTTCGGTCGACAACAACGTGCCGCGCTGCTCGAGCGCCGCGGCCACGTCGGGTCCGTGCCGTGCTCAGACCGTTGGGTTCAGCTTCTTCTCGAACCCGTACATCAATCCGGCCTACACGGCGAATCCGGCTTTCGCAGCGACAGGGATCCCGAGCCGTTCGAAGAGCTTCAGCCAGTTGCAGCCGAAGTTGTCGGCCAATTGGAAGACCTCAGAGGACTTCGCGGTGTACGCCTCGTACGGTTACGGTTTCCGTAGCGGCGGCTTCAACTCGTCGGGTAGCGCGGCGACCGTTGCCTCCGCTTTTGGTCGGGCGGGTGGCACGGTCCTGTGTTTAGGGGCCGGGTTACCACCGCCGACCTGCGGTGCGAATGCCACGCTCAACATCACGGACGTCAACGACCTCTACCGCAAGGAAGTGTCGAAGGCGGCCGAGGTGGGCTTCAAGTCGTTCTTCGCCGATCGTACGATCAGCGTGAACTTCGCGGCCTTCCAGACGAAGGTGGAGGACATGCAGTTCTTCAACTTCTTCGCGGGTCCCTTCGGTCTGCTCCGCGTCGTCACCAACATCGACGAAGTGTCGATCAAGGGTTACGAGCTCGATGCGCGCTGGAACGTCAACGAAAACGTGTCGCTCTTTGCGGGCTACGCGGTCACCGACGGCGAGATCGACAAGTACACGGGTCGTCCCTACACCAAGGGCAGTGAAGTGCCGTACGCGCCGAAGTACACGGGCAACGCGGGTATCGACATCAAGTTCCCGATCACGACCAACTGGACCGTGAGCGCTCGCATCGATGGCTCGTTCGTCGGCGAGACCTGGTTCCACCCGGTGCAGAAGCAGCGGCTGCCGAACCTTTTCACCTACTTCGGCTTCGGCCAGGGTGAGTTCTCGAAGATGCAGCGTGATCCGTTCCAGTCGATCAATGCACGCCTCGGTGTCACCAACGGCACCTTCAGCCTCACGGCCTGGGGCCGTAACGTGACCGACGAGGAGTATCTCCAGGAAATCATCCCGGCGCCGGAGTTCGGCGGGTCGTTCATCCACGACTCGGCGGGCCAGAGCTACGGTGTGGATTTCACCTACTCGTTCCGTTGATCTCATTCGACGCCGTTCGCGGCGTGGAGACGAACAAGGCCGGAAGGGTTTCCCTTCCGGCCTTTTCGTTTCAGGCTGTCGCCCGGGTGTAAAATTCCGCCGTGAGCCGCAACGACATCGAGTTCCCACCTAAGCACGCGGCGTTGCGTGACGATGTCCATATGCTCGGAACCTTGGTCGGCGAGGTGCTTCGCGACCAGGGGGGTGACGAACTGTTCGACATCGTGGAGCGTGATCGCACGCTCGCCATCGCGCGGCGTCGTGGTGATGCGTCGGCCGACGCTGAGCTTGAAGCGCGGGTCGCCGGTCGCGATCCGGCGCTCGCTCGAGATCTCGAACGCGCTTTCTCAAGTTGGTTTCAGGCCGTCAATCTCGCCGAGCAGGTTCATCGTATCCGTCGGCGTCGTGCGTATTTCCAAGATGATGCGGAGCGTCCACAGCCGGGCGGCGCCGACGATGCCATCGGCCGACTCAAGGCAGCGGGTTTGTCTCTCGATGAACTCATGGAGCTGCTGCGATCGCTACACATCATGCCGGTGTTCATGGCGCACCCGACGGAGTCCACTCGTCGCACTATTCTGCGTAAACAGCTGAAGCTCGCGGAGCTTTTGTACGATCGACTCAATCCGACCTTGGCGCCGAACGAGCGACGAGCCTCAGCAGGTCAAATTCGCGTCGAGCTCACGACTCACTGGCAGACCGAAGACCATCCGCGTCAGCGTTTGACGGTCGCCGATGAGCGCGAGCATGTGTTGTTCTTCCTAGCAGAAGTGCTTTACCGGATCGTCCCAAACTTCTATGAAGAAATTGCCGAATCTTTGGGCAAACACTTCGGGGTTGATCCTCGACAGGTTGAACTGCCGACCATCCTGCGTTTCGGGACGTGGGTGGGCGGCGACATGGATGGTAATCCCGACGTCCATGCCAAAAGTCTGCGAGATACGCTGGCTCGACAGCAGCAGACCATCGTCAACGCGTACTTCCTCGAGGTGCAGTCGCTTGCTCAGCTGCTGTCGCAGAGTGCGAGTCGCATCGGCATCAGTGCGGCGCTGCAAAAGCGCAGTGAAGAATATTTGATCTTGATCCCCGGCGCGCGTTCATCAGCGCCGGCTAGTCATGATCGCATGCCGTATCGGGTGTTCCTCACTCAAGTCGCGGAGAGGTTACGGGCAACGTATGACGGCCGACCTTCGGGGTACGAGGGGCCGGCGCAATTACAGCGCGATATCGATCTGGTCGTCGAGAGCTTGCTGGCCCATCGCGGTGAGCATGCAGGCCTCTTTGCCGTGCGTCGGCTGCAGCGTCGTATTGCGACGTTCGGCTTCCACCTGGCGACGCTCGATGTTCGCCAGCACTCGGGCGTCCATCACGGCATCCTGGCTCGCGCCTTGGATGAGCCTGAGTGGCTCACGTTGAATCGCGCGCAGCGTCAGATACGACTCGTCGATCTGATCGCTCGCGACATGGGACCTCGCGTCGAGCTGAATGCGGAGGGAAAGCGAGCACTCGCGGTCTTCGAGGCGATGTTGCAGTGTCGTCGGCGATTCGGCGGCGAGGCGATTGGTTCGTATATTGTCAACGGGACGGAGGGAGCCGATGACGTGCTCGCGGCCGTACTGCTCGCTCGTTGGGCCGAAGCGTTCGATAAGCAGACGGACGAGATTGCGATCGACTTCGCGCCGATGTTTGCCACCCCTGAGGCCTTGGATCAGGCCGGCGAGATCATGCGCGAACTGCTCGCCGAGCCGCTCTATCGTCGACACTTGGACTCGAGGGGGCGGCAGCAAACGGTGCTGGTTGGCTACTCAGAGGGGAACAAGCGCCAAGGGATCGTCACCTCCCGATTTGCCGTGCATCAGGCGCAGGGCTCCATCGCGTCGTCGCTCGCAGCCGCTGGAGAGGAGCATCGAATCGTGCACGCTCGAGGAGGGAGTCTTCCCCGTGGGGGTGGACGAATCGACGCGATCGTCGGTGCGTCGCCGCCGTCTACGATCAACGGTTGGCTCAAGCTCACTGAGCAGGGTGAGGGAATCATCCAGCACTACGGACTTGGACCAATTGCGTTGCGTACTCTCGAGCGCGCGTTCAGCGCCTTATCCGTCGCCAATGCGACCGGACGACGCCAAAGATCTGAGTCAGCCGACGCCGAGCGACTCAAGATCGCGAATGTACTCTCGCGAGCCAGCGCAGAGCGGTACTGCGCCCTCGTCGATGATTCGACCGACTTCCATGACTGGTTTCGTGCCGTGACGCCGATCGACGTCATCGAGCATATGCAAATCGGTGGTCGCCCGATCGCACGTGAGGGGCTCGAGGGTATTGCGGGGTTACGTGCGGTGCCTTGGGTATTCGCATGGACGCAGAATCGCATGCTGCTGCCCGGTTGGTATGGGGCGGGCGCTGGGCTGCAGGCTGCAGTCGAGGCTTTCGGGATTTCTACGTTACGACATCTCCTGCTCGAATGGACGTTCCTGCGTAACTTGATCGACGACGTCGAGATCATGCTGGCACGCTCTGATCTGCAGATTGCGGCAAAGTACGATTCATTACATCCCGCGTCCGGCCATCGATTCTTCGACGAAGTGCGTCGGGAGCACGGTCTGACTCGGGAGCTTCTGCTGCTCGTCAAAGATCAACAGAATTTGCTCGATGGCGATCGAACGCAGCAGCGGGCTCTGGCGCTGCGCAACCCATACGTCGACCCGATGAATCTCATGCAGGTCGATCTGCTGCGCCGCTGGCGGGAAGGAGGACGAAATGACCGCGATCTACTCGAAGCCTTGCTGGCGAGTGTCAATGGTATTGCTCAAGGTCTTCAGGACACCGGCTGATCACATTCGAAACCGCAGTTCTGTCATGCGACGGGTCGCCGTTGGGATGGCGCTGGTTTCTTTGAGCACCTTCTTCTCGGCTGACTTGGCGCGGGCCGAGAACTCAACTTCAGGCTGGGTCATCGATACCGACTTGTATGCGGCATGGCAGGGTCGCAACGACGTACAGGTGCCGAACGACTCGACCGGATCGAGATTCGCACTTGATCGCCTGACCGGTGACGGGCCCTACCTGGCGCCGCGCGTGCAGCTGTCTTGGCCCTCGAGTGGACGACGGGAGTGGCGTGTGCTGCTCGCTCCGCTTTCGCTCTCGAACGAGGGCGTGAGTGCCGATCCGATCCGCTTTCAGGGTGCGAACTTTGCTTCAGGTCCAGTCGATGCCCGTTATCAGTTCAATTCGTGGCGAGGCACGGTGCGATGGCGTTGGATCGATCGTGACGATCTCGTGGTGAAGGTTGGATTCACGGCAAAGATCCGCGATGCCAGCATTCGGCTTCGTCAGGGCGCTCTCTCCGCCAAGAAGGACAACACCGGCTTCGTACCCTTGCTGCACGGCGCGTTCGAACGCCCTCTGGGTTCAGGCTGGCGAGTCGAGGGAGACATCGATGCGCTCGCCGGTGGACCCGGCTATGCCGTCGACGCCGGACTTAAGCTGATGAAATCGATGGACGACGAGTGGTCCGTCGGCGCGAGTGTGCGGTTTCTGGATGGCGGCGCAGACAACGATGAAGTCTATGCGTTCGCCCGATTCACGAGCGCGGGGGTTTCGATTCGCTGGCAGCCGCGTTGAGATGGGGCGAGGGCAGGTCTTCCTCGAGGGCGATCTACCGCTCGAATGTAGGTATATGACGCAGCGCGAGATGCGAGTCGAGGGATGCGATTAAGTTAGAATTTGGCGGCGAACACTTTTTCTTTAACGTCACAGACTGTGGTGTTTTTGCGGTTTAGCGTAGCGGCGCAAGCAGATTGGGATTCGACGGGGGCCAAGCTTTATCGCGACTGCGCAGCCTGTCACGGCAAGGATGGCGGCGGTGTGATCGACGGCAGCGTGCCTGCGATCGGCGGGCAACCGGCCGAGGTCGTCAGACGTCAGCTCCAAAGTTTTCGTCGTGGAGCGTGAACGGATCTGCGCATGCAGCATTTCTCAAACAACGATCATCTGGCTGGCGACGAGGCGGTCGAGGCGGTCTCGCGATACGTCGCCGGGCTGCAGCGCGTGATGCCGCCCGCTACGGGATCCGGCCGTGCACTCGACGCGGGGGCAGCAGAGTTCGCCCGCAGTTGCGCGAGCTGTCATGGCCCGCGGGGGCAGGCGGTGGCATCAAGGGGTATCCCTGCGCTCGCCCGTCAGCACGCCAGTTATCTCGAGCGAAAAATGCGTGAGGCGGCCGCCGGACAAAACTCAATCGGACAATCTCATCGGGCGATCATCTCTCGAATTCCGCCGGAGCGCGCCGAGGCGATCGCCGATTGGCTCTCGCGCGAGCCGCTTTAAAAACCCGGCGTCACTGCTCTCGGTTAATCTCGAGATCGATCGTCATGCGCACAAGCTGCGCGAGTGAGCTGGCGCCTTTGCTCGTGATTCGCGGGCTCGTAGAGGGAGGGGAGCGTGGTTCCCGACTCTCTTCCGACCTGAACTCGTTCAGTTAGTGAAGCAGGTGACGGCTCCCATCCTGCTGACCCGGGGCAGCCCGTGGGCGCCGTCACTTCGCATCCTGATCGCCGACGCGTTCAACACCCCCGACGAGGTGACCCGCGCAAAGATTTTCGATCTGTCACACCGGTTGCGTCGCGAATGTCACGGATGGTTTTCTGAGCCTGAGGTGGATTCCGAGCAGGATCCGAAGGCGTTATGCGGGAAGGTGGCGCGCAAACAGACTGACATCTTGGTGATGGCGGCGCCTGAAGGCTCTCAGCGGACCTCGGCAGAGATCTCCAAATTCGAAACTCTTTTGTCTACCATCACCTGCGACACTCTCATCGTACCGAGGTCTCCCGTCGACTCATCGCTGGTCGCGCGATTCTCCGTCGCGTTCCGATCGAATCCGTCGCACCGTCAGCCATTAAAATCCGCCTAGCACACTGAGCAGGGCCAGCATCAAGGTGCCAAGCCACGCTCCGACCCGCCAAGCCTCGATGATCCCAAAGACCACGCCGATTGGGGTGCTGACAAGAAGGATAGGTTTTGCGATACGCATGATCGGGACAGCATAAACTCCGCGCCCGCACTGTATCCCTAAATGGGATCTGCGTTATACTGTTGTAGTTAAATATAACACCTTGAACTCTTGGCCGTCCTGGAAGTGATCATGTCCCGTCTCTCTGCGCTCAAGTTTTCTTTGACTACCGTTCCCCGAAGTATTCTTTGGACCCTCGCCGCGCTACTTCTGCTGGCGGTGCTTGGGCTGATCCGCACCTTCGTGTTTTCCGGTCGTGAGGACGGGGCGATCAATCCGCCGCCGTTGGTCTCGGTCACGGTGGTCGAGGCGGTGGAGCTTGCCGATGTCGTCACGTTCTCTGGAGCCATTGCAGCACGTGACGAGGCGGCGATCAGTGCCGAGGGCGAGGGCGGGCGAGTGTCGGCGCTCAATGCCGAGGTGGGTGATCGCGTGAAAGCCGGGCAAGTGCTCGCTCGTCTCGATACGTCTTTGGTGGCTCCTCAAGTGGCGAGTCTCGAGGCGTCATTACAAGAATCGAAGGCCAATGCGGCCGTGGCTGAAGCCGACTATCGACGTGCGCAAGCGGTGGCCAGCACGGGCGCGTTGTCTGCCCAAGAAATCGAGCGTCGGGGAGCCGCGGCGATCGCGGCAGGGGCCAAGGTCAAAGTCGTCTCGGCCCAACTCGCCGAGGCGCAGGCGCGTCTGCGTCGAACCGACGTGCGCGCACCCTTCGACGGTATCGTCCTCACGCGCTCGGCCGAGGTCGGTCAACTGGCGGGCCCTGGTGGTGCGCCGCTCTTTCGTCTCGGACGAGCCGGCGGAATCGAAATGCGTGGCAACGTCGCGGAGCGCGATTTGCCACGACTTGCGTCCGGGCAGCCCGCGCGCGTTCGAGTCACGGGTGTCGAGCAGGCGTTCGAAGGCAAGGTTCGGTTGATCGGTGCCGTCATCGATCCTCAGACGCGGCTCGGCAGCGTACGCATCGATCTGCCCGCGAATCGGGATCTGCGTCCGGGCGCCTTTGCGCGAGGGGAAATCTCGGTGGGCTCAGGCCGCCGTCCGCTCCTTCCGCAGACCGCGGTGATGAGCGATACCACGGGTAACTACGTCTTCGTCGTCGACGCTTCGAGCAAAGTTGAGCGCCGTGACGTTCGCGTCGAAGGTTCGCGCGCCGAGGGTGTGGTGATCGGCAGCGGTCTGCAGGGGGGTGAAAAGGTCGTGACGACTGCAGGTCCTTATCTTCGCGCCGGTGAGGCCGTGAGGATCGCGCAATGAAGAATATGTCCGCATGGGCGATTCGTCATCCGACGTTCCCCATCGTGCTCTTCATGGTGCTGACCTTCGTCGGTCTTGTGAGCTTTCAGCGGCTTCCGATCAACCTGAATCCAGACGTCAGTTTTCCGTTGGTCTCGGTGCAGGTGTCGCAACCGGGCGCAGCACCGCCCGAGATCGAAACCCAGATCACACAGAAGGTCGAGGGCGCGGTGCGCAGCGTCGCCGATGTGCGAAGCATCAGTTCGCGCGCGGCCGAAGGATTCTCGAACACCACGATCGAGTTCCAGATCGGGACGCCGATCGATCGTGCGCTCAATGATATCCGCGATGCCGTGAGCAAGATCCGATCGGATCTGCCTGACGGTGTGGATGAGCCTCAGGTCAACCGTATCGATGTCGAGGGCGGGGCGATTGCCTGGTATGCCGTCGCCACGACGGGGCGCTCGCCCGAACAGCTCAGCTGGTTCGTGGATAACACGATCAGCAAGCGTCTGCTCGCGGTGCCGGGCGTCGCACAGGTGGCGCGGGGCGGCGGCGTATCGCGCGAGATACGCGTCGAGCTCGACCCGGCTCGCATGCAGGCACTCGGCATTACGGCTGCGGAGGTCAATCAGCAACTTCGAGTGCTCAACCTCAATGCACCAGGTGGGCGAGCGCAAGTAGGCGGCGGTGAGCAGTCGATCCGAGTGCTGGGTTCTGCGGAGACGGCTTTGGAACTCGGCGCGACCCAGATTCGACTCGCCAGCGGTGCAAGCGTACGCTTGCAGGATGTTGCCGACGTGCGTGACGCCGTGGGTGAGCAGCGTTCGATCTCGCGATTAAACGGCCGTCAGGCGACCAATTTTGGGGTCTTCAAGGCGCGCGGTGCTTCCGATGTCGCGGCGCTCGATCTCGTCGAAGCCGAGATCGCAACCGTCCTCAAAGAAAATCCGGATATCGGAATCAAGCGGGTTTTCACCACGGTCGAACACACCCGGGAGACGTATCGCTCGGCTCTCATGGCGATGATCGAAGGATCGATTCTCGCCGTACTTGTGGTCTTCGTGTTCTTGCGAGATTGGAGAGCCACCGTGATCTCGGCGCTCGCCATTCCGCTTTCGGCAATCCCGACCTTTGCGTTCATGTATTGGCAGGATTTCACCCTCAACAGCATCAGTCTCTTGGCGCTGTCGCTTGTAGCCGGGGTGCTCGTGGACGACGCCATTGTCGAGATCGAGAACATCGTCCGTCATATGAGGATGGGCAAGAGCGGCTATCAGGCCGCTCTCGATGCTGCCGACGAAATCGGTCTTGCGGTGGTGGCAACCTCGGCAACCATCATTGCGGTGTTCGTGCCGGTGAGTTTCATGGGCGGCTTCACGGGCCAATACTTCAAACAGTTTGGATTGACCGTCGCCGCGGCGGTGTTTTTCTCTCTTTTGGTCGCGCGGCTCATCACCCCTCTGATCGCGGCCCACACACTCAAGTCGCATGATGACATCCGATCAGCGGATGGTCCGATGATGACGGCCTATCTCGATGCGCTTCGATGGACCTTGCAACATCGGCGCATGACATTGCTGGGTGGGCTTGCGTTCTTCCTGTTCTCGATCGGTCTTTTGGTTGCGATACCGAAGGCCTTGATCCCTCCTCAGGATTTTTCATCCTCACAAATTAATATTGAGTTACCGCCTGGTGTGCAGCTCGAGCAGACCGCAAAGATTTCTGCGCAGGTCACCTCGCTGATCGCAAAGCAGCCCGAGGTGACAGATATCATTGAGTCGATCGGTGACGGAGACGTTCGAACGGCATCGCTCTACGTGACCTTGGTTCCTCGCAAGGAGCGATCGGTCAGCCAAAAAGAGTGGCAGGATCGCGTCATGCCGCTTTTTGCCGATATTCCCGATGCACGCGTTGTCTTCAGTGGTGACGATGGCGGGCCGGGCGGACGTCCGATCACCTTGTTCCTGACCGGTGAGGATCCAGCCAAGATCGAAGCGGCAGCTCAGCGTGCTGTGGCGGCGATGCGTCAGCTGCCAGAGTTGCGTGACCCGCGGGTCAATGGCGATATGCAGCGACCCGAGGTGTTGGTTCGCCCGCGGCTCGATCTCGCCTCCGAGCTTGGCGTGTCCGTTGCGGCAATCAGTCAGACCATTCGTATCGCGACGCTCGGTGACCTTCCCCAGAATGCGGCGAAGTTTTCCTTGAGTGATCGCCAGATTCCGATCCGCGTGAGTCTGCTCGAAGAATCCCGACGAGATCTGTCGACGCTCGAGAATCTGCCGGTGCGCACGGCCGCAGGTTCGACGGTCCCGCTCAAAGCGGTCGCCGACATTAGCTTCGGTGAGGGCCCGTCGGTCATTCGTCGCTATAACCAGACTCGGCGTGTCGTGGTGGAGTCGGATCTCGCCAAGGGTGTCGAGATCGGTCCGGCACTCGCCAAGGTCTATGCGCTAACCGAGATCAAAAATTTACCTGAGGGCGTGCGACTCGTCGAAGTCGGCCAAGCCGAGTTCTTGAAAGAGCTTGCCTCTAACTTCACGCTCGCCATCGTCGCTGGCGTATTGCTGGTTTTTGCGGTGCTGGTGCTGCTCTTTGCGCGCGTCTTTCAGCCGATCACCATTTTGTCGGCGTTACCCCTTTCGGTCGGGGGTGCGATCATCGCGCTCATGCTCACCGGCAAGCCGTTCTCGATGCCGGTCGTCATCGGCTTTCTCATGCTGATGGGTATCGTCGGCAAGAACTCGATTTTGCTCGTTGATTTCGCCATCGAGGAGATGCGGGCCGGTACGCCGAAACTCGAAGCCTTGATTGAAGCGGGTCACAAGCGAGCGCGACCGATCGTCATGACCACCGTCGCGATGGTGGCCGGCATGCTACCGATTGCGCTCAGTTTGGCCGCCGGAGGGTTTCGTGCGCCCATGGGTATTGCCGTGATCGGCGGACTCATCACGTCGACGGCGCTGACGCTCGTGATCGTGCCGTCGATGTTCTCCGTGGTCGATGATTTTGAGCGTTGGCTGGCCCCGCGTTTCGCCAAGCTGCTGACCTCCGGCGAGACCCGGACGGCGTGACTCGTGTCAGCCCTGCCAGAGCAGGGCGAGCGCGAGCGTGCTCGATGCAATGAATACGGTGGCTAGCGCGCCGAGCGCGAGAGGCTGCCAGCCCTGAGCGATGAGTTTGCGTACGTCGGTCTCGAGTCCGACCGCCGCGAGCGCAAGGGCCAGCAGGGCTTGCGCAATCGGCGCCGCGATCGGCTTGGCCTCGACCGGCAGCCAGCCGCTGCCCGACAGCACCACCATGCCGAGGAAGCCGAAGACGAACCAGGGCATGGGCGCGTGGCCTTGGATTTCCGTGGAGTTCGCATCGGTGCGGCGGGCGAGCTGACGTCGTGCCCACAGTCCCATTCCGATGATGAGTGGCGCGAGCATCAAGACGCGCGCAAGTTTGGCGACCGTGGCGAATTCTCCGGCCACCTCGCCTCGGGCGAATCCCGCGGCAACGACTTGAGCAACTTCGTGGACCGAAGCGCCGGTCCATAAACCATAGCTGCGCGCATCGAGATCCAGTAATCCGCCGATCACGGGATACGCGAACATCGCGATCGTGCCGAAAAGCGTGACGGTCGCGAGGGCATAGGCGACGGCTTCCTCATCATCGCGGACGACCGTGTTCGCTGCGACGATGGCCGAGGCGCCACAGATGCCGGTGCCGGTGGCGATCAACGTGGCGAGACCGGGGCGAACCCCGAGTCGTACGCCCAGCCATTGGGTCAGGAAGAACGTGCCGAGCAACGCGAAAGCGAGGATGGCGAGCCCTACCACGCCGATCCCAAGGATTTCCGCCAGCGTGACCTGCAAGCCGAGCAAGACGATCCCGGTTCGAAGGGGTCTCCGTAGGCACATGGCGATTCCCGAGCGGGCACTCTCGGGTCGCCCGACGGTATTTCGGACCACCATGCCGATCACGATGGCCAGCATCAGTGGACTGATCTTCGAGAGCCCCGGCAGCTCGAGGGCGCGGACCCCGAAGGCGGCGGCGGCCACGCCCACGGCCAGCAAGAGCCCCGGGAGCTGGCGGGCGAGGCCCGAGGCCTGGGGCGAGGGGGTAACGGGGGTCATCTGAGGGGGCCTTGGGCGAGATGGAAGCGATTCGTTGGAAAGCCGCAACAGTCATTTTGGAGGAAGATCAACACTATAGCGCGTGAGATTGTAGTGTTGCAGTCGCTTTTCGGTGTTAGACTCCTGGGCGATCGTTTCCTTTCTGTCTGCATCTCTGGGCGTCCTAACGCCGGTCTGCATTGCTGAATCGACATCGATCAGGAGGCCGAGAAGGCTGTCGTTGTCGCAAGGCGGCGCTGCATTCAAGGCGTTAGTGTTCCGTTAAGTTAGAGAGTGTTTCCAGAGATGGCAAAAATTTACGTAGGCAACCTGCCTTTTACCGCTGATGAAGCGGCAGTCCGCGCGCTGTTTGCTCAGCACGGCGAAGTGACTTCGGTCGCTCTTCCGGTCGATCGTGATACCGGTCGTCCGCGCGGTTTCGGCTTTGTTGAAATGGGTCAGGATGACGCAGCTCGCGCCATTCAGGCCCTCAACGGCTACTCGATGGGCGGTCGCCCGCTGCGCGTCAATGAAGCGCAGGATCGTCCCCGCACTGGTGGCGGTGGCGGTCGTCCGGGTGGCGGCTTCCGCGGCGGCGGCGGCGGTGGCGGTGGCTACCGTGGCGGTGGCGGCGGTGGCGGTGGTGGTGGCGGCGGTCGCTGGTAAAGCGCGCTGACGTTCACCGCGGCGCGGTCGAACAAAAAAGGCCCGGTTAATCATCGGGCCTTTTTCTTTTTGCATGATTCTTTTTCGTGGATCGATGAGCGGTTCATCGGGCGTCGGGTGTCACGCGTACAAGCTGTTTGCCAACGTTGCGTCCCTCGAAGAGTCGAATCAGAGCGGTCGGCATTTGTTCTAAACCTTCGAGGATGTCTTCCTGATAGTGCAGCGTGCCTGCCGCGATCCAATCGGCCAGTTGCGCTTCGGCCTGCTCGAATCGTTCACTCATTTCATAAATGAAAAAGGCTTCCATGCGCGCCATTTTTTTGAAGATGGCGAAGGCATTCTTGAGCGCGTAGGGTTGTTCAACGCCATCGATGTATTGCGAGATCGCACCGCAGAGTACGACCCGCGCGTGGCGGCGGAGATGCGCGAGCCCGGCATCGAGTGTCGTGCCGCCGACGTTATCGAACAACACATCGAGTCCGCTCGGAAAGAGTTCGCCGATACGCTGCTCGACGTGGTCCGATTTGTAGTTGATGGCTGCGCGATACCCGAGCGTGTTGATCAGCAGCGCGCATTTCTCCGGTGATCCCGCGATCCCGACAGCTTCGGCGCCAAGGTTGCGCGCGATCTGCCCCACATTGGAGCCGACACCGCCCGCAGCGCCGGACACCAGCACTTGATCCCCGGCTTTCACGGCGCCGATATCGACGAGCCCGAGATAGGACGTGAAACCCGTCAGGCCGAGCACGCCGAGTGCCGTCGAGACGGGCACGACGCGTTGGCGCACCTTGAACATGAGGAAATAGGGCGATCCGTCGGCGATGGCGTAGCGCTGCCAGCCCATCTTGCCGTGGACAATCTCACCGACTCGCCAATCCTTATGCCGAGATTCGACGATCCGTCCGACGCCGCGGCCATGCATGACATCGCCTATCTCGAGCGGCCGCTCAAATTTTTCGCTGTTCAGCATGTAGCCGCGCATCACCGCCGCCACGCCGAGATAGAGCACCTCGATACGGAATTCACCCTCGACGAGAGGGCGTAATGGTGACTCGATCAGCCGGAAGTCGCTTTCTTTGACCGCACCGACGGGTCTCGCGGCGAGTACCCACTGGGTATTCAGTGTCACAGCGAACGACCTCGCGTCTCAGGGACGACCCAGAGCGCGAGCACGAGGGCTGTGCTCATCACGACCACTGGATACCAAAGCCCTACGAGCACATCACCCGAGCGTGCGACGAGCCATGCGGCGGTGAGCGGCATGAAGCCACCGAACCAGGCGCTCGTGATGTGATACGGCACCGAGAGCGCGGTGTAGCGGATGCGCGTGGGGAAAACCTCGGCGAGAAACGTCGCGCCAGGGCCGCAGGTGAGGCCCGCGCCGACGATCATGATCAAGATCAGCGCGATCAGTTTGACGTGGGTGGAGTCGAGGTCGGAGAGGGATTCGAGTCGCGTGACAGCGGACTTGTCGGGATAACCCGCTTCCGCGAGCGTCTGTTGCAGAAGCTCCCGATCGAATCCGACGATGCGAGTGTCATTCACCGTGATGACCAACTCCGAGCCCTCGAGGGGTGGAGCGTTGGAATAGGAGATTCCGCGCTTGGCGAGATAGTCGCGCCCACGGGTCGCGTCATCGAGCTCTGCGGCGCTTGCGAACGGATCGAAACGCGTTGGCGTTGCATAGACACTGACGGGTGCGGTCGTTTGGAGGGTCGCGAGCATCGGGTTGCCGACGGTGAGCAGTCCCGTGTACGCGGGCATGATCGAGAGTGCCGAGACCAACATGCCCGCGAGTATCACCGGTCGCCGTCCGATGCGATCGGCGAGGGTGCCGGCGAGGACGAAGGTGCTCATGCCGATGAGCAGAGCGAGGACAATCAAGACCGACGCCGTAGCGTTGTCGATGAGCAATGCTGTCTGTAGAAATACCAAAGAATAAAATTGCGCCGTATACCAGCTGAGTGCCATGCCGGCAGCCACCACGAGCGCGGCCGCCATGGGTTTGCGATGCTCGGCGCCGAGTAAGGTTTCGCGGATGGGTGCGCGGGCGAGCCCGCCCTCACGCCTCAGTTGTTCGAAGAGCGGTGACTCTGAGATTTGCAGACGGATGTAAACCGATAGACCGAGCAAGATCACCGACAATAAAAACGGAATACGCCATCCCCACTCGCGGAACGCCTCTTCGCCGAGGGCATATCGGCAGCCGAGGATCACGAGCAAAGACAGTACGAGCCCGAGCGTCGCGGTGGTCTGGATCCAGCTCGTGAAATAACCACGGCGAGACGGCTCGCTGTGCTCGGCGACATAGATCGCTGCGCCGCCATACTCACCGCCGAGTGCGAGCCCCTGAACGAGCCGGAGCGTCACGAGCAGTGCAGGCGCCCACCAGCCGATGACTTCGAAGGTCGGGATGAGTCCGACCAGCGCGGTGGAGAGCCCCATGAACACGATGGTGATCAGGAAGGTTCGTTTGCGACCGACACGGTCACCGAGACGACCAAAGAGGAGCGCGCCCAGTGGTCGGATGGCGAAGCCTGCGCCAAAGGCGGCGAGACTTGCGAGTAGGGCTGCCGTTTCGTTACCGGGTGGGAAAAACAGCGCACCGAAAAATGTGACGAGGCTGCCGTATAAGAAAAAATCGTAGAACTCGAAGACGGTGCCCGTCGAGGAGGCGACCACCACTCGGGTCATCGGTGTGTTGTGGGGGGTACTCATGTTCATGCAGAGGCGACGAGGGGCGATTGTAGGCGCAAATCAGGGGGTCCCGGATACACTCGAGCGCATGACCACTTCGCGTTCATCGATCCGCCGCGGCTATCTCGACGGGCCCACGGGGCAGATCCACTATCGTCGATGCATGGGTCGCGGCTCAGGGGGCGAGGTGGGCGAGCCGCTCATATTGCTCCATCAATCACCCTTGTCCTCGACGCAATTCGAGGCGGTGATGCCCGCGCTCGCGGCGGTCGGCTTCGATGCCCTGGCGCTCGATATGCCCGGGTTCGGGATGTCGGACGTCGCTGCAGACGGGGCGACCCTCGAAGATTTCGCGAGCATCATTTCTGCAGGTCTGCGGGCAATGGGTTGGACAAGCGCGAACCTCGTCGGTCACCACACCGGCGCTGTACTCGGTGCCGTGTTTGCAGCGGCGAATCCGCAGGCTGTACGTAAGCTTGTACTCAACGGCTTCCCGTTGCTCGGTAAAGCCGAGCGCGATCACTTCGCGACCTTTTACTTCGGACCGAAAGACCCGAAACCCGACGGATCTCATCTACTGATCGCTTGGGAGAACCGTCTTCGATCAACGCCAGGCTGGAGCGATATCCGTTTGATGCATCGCTACACGGTCGAGGCCTTGCACCGTGACGGCAGCAACTGGCGGGCTTTTCCGCTCGTGATCTCCGCCGATCTCGAGGCCGTACTGAAGCGCATCGAAGTACCGACGCTGATGTTCACCAATACCGGTGAAGATTTGCATTCGGCGACCCAGCGTGCGCACGGTCTGCGCCCTGATTTCTTTGCCTATGCCGAGTTGCAAGGTGGATCGCACGACATCATCGACGAGCAACCTGAAAACTGGGTGCGGGAGATCGTTCGTTATTTGCGTGCCTGACCGCGTTAACGCGTGGCCGAGCCGATCAGGCCCGTTGCAGACCCGGTCGACTGTCCTCAATCACGAAACGCGCGAGCGACTGAGCGACCGCCTCCGGTTCCCGCACGGAGGCGTAACCAATGAGTTCCGCTTCGAGTCTGGCGGGCGTCAGCGTGAGCCTTGCGTAGCCGCGATACGCACCATCGGCCAAGAAGACGTCCGAAGCCTCGGGTCGATTGTACGCATCGATGACTTTCTGGGGCGGTGGCCCGGAGGTGATCGAGGTGGTGACGATTTCGCTCGCGATGAGCGGAGAGTCGTTGTCATGCGGAACGAGGCGTTGATCCGCCACGATGAAGGCATGGATATCGCCGCCCAGCATCACCGGATTTTTGCAGCCACTTGAGGCGATCGATTCGAGCATGCGACGACGCGCAGCTGGGTAGCCGGCCCAACTGTCGCTCCAGTGTTGTTGCCGCGGACCCGGGTCTTCATCGATCAGCGTCATCACGACCCCTTGTGCGATGAAATTCCAGCGTGCGTTGGAGGCGCGAAGTTGTGCATCGATCCAACCCTCTTGAGTCGCACCGAGAATGCTACGCGACTCGTCATTCCAGCTGGGACATGCATCGACGTACACACGTGAGCCACCGCCGAGACGGGGCGGAGTTGGGCACACTTGTGGTGAGCGGTATTGCCGCTCGTCGAGCATGTGGATGGCCAAGAGGTCGCCGAGCGTGCGCGTCATGTAGAGCTGCATGTCATTGCCGCGCGGCAGCGCTGAGCGTGGCAGCGGCATGTGCTCCCAATATGCTTGGTAGGCCGCTGCGCGTCGCGCGGCGAATTCCGCCTGGCCATCTGGGTGTTCGGCGATCAAGCCCGCGTAATCGTTATCGACCTCGTGATCGTCGTGAGTGACGAGCCAGGGGCAGTGGGCGTGCGCGGCGCGTAGGACTGGATCACTTCGATACCAAGCGTAACGGAGTCGATAATCATTGAGCGTCTTGCACTCGCCGATATCGTGTCGACGTACAGGTGAGCTGGTGTTTCCCTCGTAGATGTAATCGCCCACGTGAATGATGAGATCGGTGCCGCGCTCTATCATGTGGGAGTAGGCGTGGAAGTAACCTTGTTCATAATGCTGGCAACTGGCGACGGCGATCTGCAGCGGCGCCTGTCTCTCGCCGAGAGGTGAGGTCCACGTTCGACCGATTGAGCTCACATAATCGCCGGCTCTGAAGCGATAAAAATAGTCGCGACCGGGCTTGAGTCCCCGAACCTCGAGATGGACCGAATGCGCATAGCGCGCTTCCGCTCGTGTGACCCCCGACTGAATGACCTTCGAGAAGTGGGCGTCTTCCGAAATTTCATAATGCACGGCGAGGTCGTACTCGCCTTGATGTGCTTCGGGATTGGTTGGCTGTGTGGCCAGTCTCGTCCAAAGCACTATCCCATCGTTCACGGGGTATCCCGAGGCGACGCCGAGTCCGAATGGATCACTCTTGAACTGTGGGCGGCGCGCCGACTGCTGGGTGGCGCTCCAAGCCGGTAGTCCGATTCCGGAGCCCGCGAGCGCCGCCGAGAGGAGGGTGGCAGAGAGAAAATCACGACGGTCTGTCATGGCTGCCTAGTGTAGTCGTCAGCATGTTAGTTTTGAGATGACTGCACGGGAGTGTTTCGATGAGTCAACCGGTTGTACCCCTCGATCCCATGACCCCGCGGCCGGATGGTCGACCCGTTCTGTGCGAGCCCCTCGCGGGCATCACGTTGGCCTCGGCAGACCTGGAGCGATGTCGCCGTTTTTACGGCGGTGCCTTGGATCTTCGGGTCGATACGATGCGTTGGTCGGGTGAGGCTGCGCAGCAGCTCGCGCGTCACTTTGGGATCGCCGCTCACGATGCGCTCGATGTGTTGCTGCTGACGCGGCCAGGGTTGCCAGACGCCCTGACCGTGCGTGTCGTACGTGTTGCGCCCGACCGTCCGACCTCGCGTCCGGGTCTCGATTGCCGCTTTGACGGGCCACTCGGTTTTGGCGTTCCAGTCAGAGGGCTCGCGCAGCGGCACGCCATCGTCGAGGCCTACGGGTTCATGGCCAACGCGGGGGTCACGACGATGACTTTCCCACGATCCGACGGAACGACCTACGATATCGGCGAGACGCATTGGGTCGCGCCCGACGATGTAATGGTACCTGGGGTTGATCGTGCACATTTGCAGCCGGTTGGGTCGATCGACCCGGGGCTCGCGATCGGTGGACCAAGTTACTCGAGTGCGCTCGTCAGCGATGTCGATCGATACGGAGAATTCCTTGACCAAATTCTCGGCTACGAACTGCGTCGAGAGTTCACCTTCGAGAGTGAGGGGCCGCAAGGAGGCATGAAACTCGCCAAAGGAATTCGCGTACGGTTCCAACAATGGTTTGCCCCAGGTTCTCGAACGGGCTATCTCGTCATCATGCAGTTACTGTCTGAGCGTCTCCGCGCGCCCAATGGGCTCGGTTTGAAAAACAGAGGAATCGGTCTTTGGTCTTTTCCAACGTTCAAGTTCGGGGAAGTGGAAGATCGTATCGCTCGCCACGGTACGACGGTGCTTGGCTCGCCGACCGAACTTGAGATGCCCGGCATCGGACGTTGCCGCTCGATTGTGATCGCGACCCCTGACGATTTTCCCGTGGAGATTTTTCAATGCTGAGTCGTCTCGCACTCTTGATGCTTCTGCTATCGCTCACGGCTTGTACGACACCGGACATCCTCGACTGTCGTGCGGCCAATGGGCTCACCCCCGACTGTCGTTTCGAAAATCCTGAGGATTTAGCGGTGAGTCCGCGTGGCACCGCCTTGATCATCAGTGAAATGGGGCAGGGTAGCGTGGAGTCACGAGCCGGTCGGCTTGTGGCCTACGTGCCCGGTGCTGCCGGGAGCGCGGGCGATATCCGACCGCTGTGGCCGCGTGGATCGACGTCATCCTCGAGTAACGCCGAATCACAGGAGGCGAGCCTGATCGGTGATCCGGCATGCCCTGCGCTCGGGACTGCGGCATTCGTCCCGCATGGAATCAACTCCAAGCGTCTCGATGACGGTCAACACGTGTTGTACGTCGTCAATCACGGAACGCGGGAGTCGATCGAGATCTTCGAAATCTTTGATGATGGTCGAGAGGTCACTCTTGAGCCGCGTGGTTGTGTGCTTGCACCGCCCGATTCCACGACGAACGACGTCGTCGTGCTCGGCGACGGCGGATTCCGAGTCTCCGACAGTTTTCGTCGTAGCGAGAACACGATTATTTCCGGGTTACGCATGCGGTATGGGTCGCATCGCCCGGGTTTTGCCTGGGAGTGGCGGCCGGGTCGAGGGTACTCGCGCCTCGCAGGCAGCGAGACCGCCTATGCCAACGGCATCGAGTCGTCACCGGACGGGCGCTTCGTTTACCTCAATGGCTATTTCGAAAATGCCCTCATCAAGGTCGACACCTCCACTGGCCAGCGCGTGGGCGAGGTTTCGGTGATGGGGCCAGACAACGTCACCTGGTCCGATGACGGAATGCTGCTCGTCGCCTCGCACCATGCGAGCACCTTCGATTTACTCAAGTGTCTCGGCATCGAGCGCGGTAATTGCGGCTTTCGATTCCAAATCGTCGAAGTCGATCCAGAAACGCTGGCCTCGCGAGTGATCCTCGATCAGCAAGGTTCGCCCATCGGAGCGGTGACTGTCGCGTTGCCGTTCAAGGGTCGGCTGTATCTCGGCACCTTCGCGGGTGACCGGATTGCGTGGCGCTGAGAATAGGGTCTTGACGCCGTCGATGCGTGATCGCGCAGAGGGTTATGTCACCGAGCTTCCGTACACGCTCGGTTACTACCCCGAACTCGATCCGCTTCGAGCTCGCGAGACGCTCGCGCGCGCAGGTGTCGAGATCGCGCCCATTCGTCGCGCGTGTGAGCTCGGCTTTGGTCGAGGCTTGAGTCTCGCGATCCATGCGGTGGCCGGTGATGCCGAATGGTGGGGGAACGATATGCTGCCGCGGCATGTTGAAGAAGTGCAGACGCTCACGCGCGGACTCACGAACCGCATTCACGTCTCGGCAGAGACCTTCGCAGAGTTTTGCGCCCGCGATGATCTGCCGATCTTCGATTTCATCGCCATGCACGGTGTGTGGAGTTGGATCTCGCAGAGCAACCGAGACGTCATCCAAGAGTTCATTGATCGCCAACTCGCGGTGGGTGGCGTCCTGTATGTGTCGTACAACGTCCGCAAGGTCTGGGCCTCGGTGGTGCCGCTACGCGAGTTCTTGGTTGCTACGGCGTCGCGACCTGAGCTCAACGCGAAATCTTTACCCGATCGTATCGAGGCCGCGCTCGTCGCGGCACAACACATCGTGGCTTGCGATCTACCGCCTGCTCGGGACGATCCGGCGTTCGAGAAGCATTTGCGCAAGATTCGTCATCAGTCCAAGGCCTATCTCGCCCACGAGTATTTCAACCGCGACTGGGTATTGTTCGACGAGACCGACATGGCCGCCACCTTCGAGCCGCTCGGTCTCAAGTATGGTGCCCAGGCTAAATCGGGGAACAAAGAGTCCGGGTTTCGACGAGACCTTTGGGTTCGAGAGCAGGCGCCGCGTGTACCGCGAGCGCCTGTGGCAGAGGGCTCGGTAGAGAATTATGTGATCGTCGAGCGCGCAAAGATTGATGAGTTCAACGCGCGTTTGCTGCAACGCGCCCTTGATGAGCCGTACCTCAGTACGCTTGCCTCGCCTGCAACGGGTGGGGGTGTCGAGCTCGGTTGGCGGACGCTGCTCGCACTCGGTGCACATCGAGCCGGTGCGTGTGATGCCACGTCAATCGCAGCGAGTGTCACTGCGACGCTGGCGCGTCTTGGGCATCCGCTCGTACATGAGGGCGCCGTGATCAAAGATTCGCAGGAGGCGGCGGCCATCTTGCACCGCGAGGCGGAGGGGGTGATCCGCGAGATAGAAGGTGCCGGTGTTGTTGGCTAATCCATCAACGCCACAACCACGACCGCTCCCGCAACAAAGGGGAGCCATGAGTAAAAAATCGCAATCTGCCACTTCCTCGGCCAGCCGTCTTTTAGTTCGCTGTAGCGCAGGATTCGTTGAATCCGGGGCCGCCACGAAGCTTTCGCAAGCCGAGATAGCCGACAGGAAGGATGGCAGATAGCAGAAATCCCATCACCGCGGGCCAGGCTTCGTTGTCATCCACCCCGAACAGGTAGTAGAAGGACGTTGGAATAATCAGACTACCGATAAAAAGCCCCGAGACGACCTTGTATGCGGTGGCATTTCGATCAACAACCGCCTGATCGTTTGTCGCGGGCTGATCCTTGGCATGACGGCGCGCTAAGAAAAAGATAACAGTGCGACGCCAACAAAGCTGACTAGCGCGGTGAAGGCTAGCTGTTCCAGTTCCATGTGTGTCCCCTTTGTGGGAGGGTTGCTCCATCATGTCGTTCGGTCGTAACGATCTAAGTCCTGCGATTTCGTTTCAGCAGTTGATGTAGTCCATGTAAATCGCCCAGCACCCAAATATCTGCAATCAACCCCTCTCTGAAAGTGATCAGCGCAGCGCCAGCCCACTCAACACGCAGCGATGTGGGTTCGTAGCCTAAAAAGTTCTTGCGGTGTATTCCCGAGAACAGCATCTTGGCGAATGCTTTGTGGTCACTGACCACCAAGTCCTGAATGTCGCAGCGATAATCACCCAGTGCGTCATGAACGAAATCAACATAACCCGCAAACTCTTCGTGACCGACTTTGCTGGGTCCTAGAGAGCCGCGAAAGGTAAAATCAGCACAGAGCAATTTTGGAATCGCCGACTTGTCGTGTCGGTTCCAAATGTCGGCGTAGAAACTCTCTACGAGTCGGGTGGCCCGGTCATTCATCGTTACGACATACGCTCGAAACAAAGTCGCTGAAAAGCTGAAAAGTAGAATAGTCCCGAGTGGTTTACTCGGACAATATTCTTCGAGCGGGAGATGGTCGGGATGAGAGGATTTGAACCTCCGACTCCTACGTCCCGAACGTAGTGCTCTACCAGGCTGAGCTACATCCCGATGCTGGCGGGCCCACGGGGGCCGGTGTCAGGAAGAGCGCTCGACGGCGAACCGGGCGAGAGCAGCGAGACCTTGTTTGTACGGCGACTCTGGCAGCGCTTGGAGGGCTGTAAGTGCCTGATCGGCCTCGTCCTGAGCGAGGGCGCGAGTGTACTCAAGAGCGCCGGTCGATTCAATTGCGCCCACGATCACATCCAGTTGTTCGAGACCGCCGTTTTCGATGGCTCCGCGGATGATCGACTGGATGCCGGGATCGGGTGCCTTTTTGAGGGCCTGGATCAGGGGCAGGGTGGGTTTGCCTTCGGCGAGATCATCACCGAGATTCTTGCCGAGCTCGGCGGGGTTGGATTGGTAGTCGAGTACATCGTCGATCAGCTGATAAGCCGTTCCGAGATGGCGACCGAAGTCGGCGAGCGCCCGCTGCTGGCTCGGGCTGGCCCCGGCGATGACGGCCGACACTTCGGCACCTGCTTCGAAGAGTTTTGCGGTCTTGCGGTAAATCACTTCCAAATAGCGTTGCTGCGTCGTGTCGGGATCACCCGCATTCATGAGCTGCAGCACCTCACCCTCAGCGATGACGTTCGTCGCCTGTGACATGATTTCCATGACGCGTTGCGAGCCAATCGCCGCCATCATCTGAAACGCTCGCGAATACACGAAGTCGCCGACGAGCACGCTCGCCTGGTTGCCATACAGTGCGTTGGCGGTCGCGCGCCCACGTCGACGTGAGGAACCATCGACGACATCGTCGTGCAGGAGCGTGGCGGTATGGATGAATTCTATAAACGCCGCAGCGTCGATATGGCTCGCGCCCCGATAGCCACCGGCGCGGGCGGCGAGTAGGACGATGAGCGGGCGGAGCCGCTTTCCCCCGCCCGAAATGATGTGTTCGGCGACCTGGTCGACCAGGGCGACTGAGCTTTTCATGCTGGCGCGGATCACGGCATCGACGGCCAGGAGATCCTGACGAACCAGCTCCTTGACCGAGGCCAGCAGCGTATTCACGGGAGGCGATGGTAGCCGACCTAGGTGTCCAAGGGGTAAGTCATTGAAACCCAAGGAGTCAGGCCGGGTGGGCGGGGTTTGACCGACCGTCGGTCGCTCAGTAGAATGCGCGGCCTTTTCCGGAGGTCTCTACATGTACGCGGTCATCGCCACGGGCGGAAAGCAATATCGGGTCGAAGCGGGCAGTGTGCTCCGCATCGAGAAGCTTCCCGTGGAGCCGGGCTCCGAAGTGAAGTTCGGCGAAGTCCTGCTCGTCGGTTCAGGCGAGTCGGTCAAGGTGGGCGCGCCGATGTTGGCGGGCGCTTCGGTTTCGGCGACGGTGCAGCGTCATGGTCAGGGCGACAAGGTGAGCGTGGTTAAATTCCGCCGCCGCAAGCACTACCTGCGCATGAAGAACCATCGACAGCAGTTCACTGAAATCAAGGTAACCGGCATCAACGCCGGCTGATTACGGAGCAAGTTTCATGGCACATAAAAAAGCAGGTGGTAGTACCCGTAACGGCCGCGAGTCGCACAGTAAGCGACTTGGCGTGAAAGCCTTCGGCGGCGAGCAGGTGCTCGCGGGAAACATCATCATCCGTCAGCGCGGCACGCAGTACCGCCCGGGTGCCAACGTCGGCATCGGCACTGACCACACGCTGTTCGCGTTAACGAATGGCAAGGTTGCGTTCAAGCGCCGCGGCGCCGAGAAGAAGATGTTCGTGAGCGTGGTCGCCGACTAACGGCGAGACGCCTTCCGCATCTGAAACCCCGGCCACGCGCCGGGGTTTTTGTTTGCGGCTTTTGCAGAGGATGCGTTCATGAAGTTCGTCGATGAGGCCAGAATTCGCGTGCAGGCCGGCAACGGAGGTCGAGGTTGCCTCAGTTTCCGTCGCGAAAAATTCGTGCCGTTCGGTGGACCTGATGGCGGGGACGGCGGTCATGGCGGCAGTGTCTATCTGCTCGCCGCGCCCGGGATCAATACGCTGGCTGATTTTCGAGTCGAGCGAACCTTCAAAGCGAAGTCGGGTGAGAGTGGCAGCGGTAACGACTGCTTTGGCCGCGGGGGTGACGATTTGTATGTGTCGGTGCCGATTGGTACGGTCATTCGCGACTCGGAGACCGGTGAGCAGCTCGGTGATCTCGTACGCGAGGGCGACACCTTACTGGTCGCTCATGGCGGCAAGGGCGGTTGGGGTAATGCTCGATTCAAGACCAGTACCAATCGCGCGCCACGACAGTTCGGCACAGGTTTGCCTGGCGAGAAGCGCGTGCTTGAGCTCGAACTCAAAGTCATCGCTGATGTGGGTTTGCTCGGGTTACCGAATGCCGGTAAATCGACACTGATTCGCGCAGTGTCTTCGGCGCGTCCGAAAGTCGCCGACTATCCCTTCACCACGCTGCATCCCAATCTTGGCGTCGTCTATTGCGGCGAGCATCGCAGCTTCGTGATGGCCGATATTCCGGGTCTCATCGAGGGCGCGGCAGAGGGCGCGGGACTCGGTATTCGTTTCTTGAAGCATCTGCAGCGCACACGAGTATTGCTGCATCTTGTCGACATGGCACCCCTCGATCCCGAGGCTGATCCCGTGAAGGATGCGCGGTCGATCGTCGCCGAGCTCAAAAAATTCTCCAAAGATCTCATTACGAAACCGCGCTGGCTCGTCATCAACAAAAGCGACTTGTTACCGCCGGATGAAGCTGAGAAAAAAGCCAAAGCGATCGTGCGCTCGTTGCGCTACAAAGGTCCGTGGTTCCTCATCTCCGGTGTCACTGGCGCCGGTACGCGCGAACTCACCGAGGCGGTGATGCGCTTCCTCGAGGAGGAAGCCGCTAAATCCGCCGGACAATCGGCCGAAGATGCCTGATCGCAACCCCAAGGTTCGCCGCCGGTTGGCGCAAGGCAAGCTTCGGCTTCGCCTGTGCGACTTGCGCAACCTTGGGCCCCAATCAGAGCGTCTGCTCGCCGCAATCGGTATCCACGATGTGGAGGCCCTGCGTCGGCGTGGCGCGCTCGAGGCGTACCTCGCCGTGCGTCATGCGGGCCTCACTCGATCGCTGAATCTGCTTTGGGCGTTAGTCGGCGCGCTCGAGCCTTGGCCAGAAGGGCGTGACTGGCGAGAGGTGGCGGCCAGCGAGGCGAGATTGCCCTTGTTGCTCGCGGTCGAATCGAGGGTGACGGCTCGGCGCAGCGCGCTCGAGGCGGGGGGCGTCGCGGCGCGTGCCGGACAGAGCAGGCCCAAGAGGTCGACGTCGCGTCCTCCCACCGATTCCGACGATCGAGTATGGGTCCCGGGCCTACCTTTTGAGACTCGCCGAAAGTCCGAGCAGGGAAAGACGCCCAAAAAGAAAAACCGGCGCTAGGCCGGTTTTTCGTTGAACGAGATCGAGACGATCTTTTACTTGCCGGCGAGCTTCTTCAGCTTGGCAGCCAGGCGCTTCTTGTGGCGCGATGCCTTGTTTCGGTGAACGAGGCCCTTGTTGACCATCGAGTCGACCGAGGAGGCCGCCTTGCGTACCGCAGCAGGAGCCGCCGCCTTATCGCCCTTGGCGATGGTCTCGACCGCCTCGCGAATCGCGGAGCGAGAACGGGAACGCAGCGCAACGTTGCGGGCGCGATGTTTGACAGCCTGGCGGGCGGCTTTTTCGGCGGACTTGGTGTTGGCCACGGATGATGCTCGGGGTCGTAAAAAAGGCGCGTATTTTCGGGGTGTAACGGGGGGTTGTCAACGCTAAAGAGGGGCAGCTCCGGTATAGTTGGACTCGCGGGGTCCCCACACGGCAGTCATGAGTCGCGCGATCTTCAAGAGCACCTCGGTGGTGGGCCTCACCACCTTGCTATCCCGGGTTACCGGTTTGCTGCGCGACATGGTCTATTCGCAGACCTTCGGTGCCGGCACGCTGATGGACGCGTTCCTGGTCGCCTTCAAGATCCCGAACTTCCTGCGCCGCTTGTTTGCCGAGGGGGCATTTTCGCAGTCCTTCGTTCCCGTGATCTCCGAATACAAGGTCCGTCGCGACGAGGGTGAGGTGCGCGAGCTCGTGGCGGGCGTGGCCGGAACGCTCGGCGGGGCGTTGTTGATCGTGACGGCGATCGGTGTCGTCGCCGCCCCGATCATTATTTTGCTCTTCGCGCCCGGCTTCACGCAGGAGGCCGGCAAGTACGAGCTCGCCGTCGACATGCTGCGCTGGACGTTTCCGTATCTCTTTTTCATCTCTTTGACTGCGCTCTTCAGTGGCGTGCTGAACAGCTACGGTCGATTCGCCGTGCCGGCGTTCACGCAGGTCGTGATGAACCTCGTGATGATTCTGTTCGCGGTCGCAATCGCCTCGAACTCCGACAACCCGGGTGTGGCGCTTGCCATCGGCGTGTTCGTCGCGGGTGTGGCGCAATTGCTGTTTCAGTTGCCGTCGGTTGCGCGACTCGGTTTGCTGTCGATGCCACGCTGGCGACCCGCGGCCGAGGGCGTACGCCGTATCGGTAAGTTGATGATCCCGGGAATCTTCGGCTCGTCGATGGCGCAGGTGAGTCTGCTACTCGATACGCTCATTGCGTCGTTCCTCGTCACCGGTAGCATCGCGTGGCTCTACTATGCAGATCGCTTGATGGAGTTCGCGCTCGGTGTATTTAGTATCGCGCTTGCCACGGTGATTTTGCCGCGGCTCTCGGCTCAGCATGCGACGGGCGATGCCGCTCGATTCTCGGCCACGCTCGATTGGTCTCTGCGCCTCGTGCTCGTCATCGTGACGCCGGCGACGGTGGGCTTGCTCGTGCTCGCAGGCCCCATCACCGCGACCATCTTCGGCTACGGTCAATTCTCTGACAAAGACGTGCTCATGACCCAGTACGGCCTCATGGCGTACTCCTGGGGTCTCATCGGCTTCAGTCTCGTCAAAGTACTTGCGCCCGGTTACTTCGCGCGGCAAGACACCAGAACGCCTGTCCGTGTCGGCCTGATCGCGCTCGCCGTCAATATGGGTTTCAACCTCGTCGTGGTCTTACCTGCACACTTTGCGGGGTTTGCGACGCCGTTCGTATTGCTGGCGACGTCGACCTGTCTCTCTGCAACGCTCAATAGTTTCCTGCTCTGGAGTGGGTTAAGACGCGAGGGTGTCTATCGCCCTTCTTCAGGATGGAGAGCGCTCGGTCTTCGGGTGCTGATCGCCAATTCCTTGATGGCCGTGGCGCTGTGGGCGGTGAGCCCTGCGCTCAATGAATGGCTCGATGCCTCGCCGCTCGATCGGGCGGTGCTGTTGTCAGGCTGCATCCTGGCGGGTGTGGCGACCTACAGTGCCGCGCTCGGGCTGCTCGGGCTGCGACCTGCGCATTTGCGAGGGGCGTGATGTCGGCGCGATCGTCCCTCAGGCTGCTGCGCGGCACGCGTGCCGTGCCCGAAGACCTACGCGGCGGCATCGTCACCATCGGCAGTTTCGATGGCGTGCATCGCGGACATCAGACCTTGATCTCACGCACGCTCGAGCGCGCAAGGGCAGAGGGTCGACCGGCCCTCATCGTGAGCTTCGAGCCGATGCCGCGAGAGTATTTGTCCCCCGAGACGGCGCCGGCACGGCTCACTAATTTCCGCGAGCGCTGGCGGCTCTTCGAACAAGCGGGGCTCAATGCCTTCGTCTTGCTTCGGTTCCATGAGGCGTTGCGGCAGTTGTCGGGTGCAGACTTCCTGAGGCTGCTAGTCGAAGACCTGGGCGCCGCGGGCATCGTCGTGGGCCACGATTTCCGCTTTGGTCGGCACGGCGAGGCCGATGCCACCTTCCTGCAGGCTGCGAGTGAGGGTAGCGGGTTTTGGGTCGAGGTCATCGAGCCCGTCCGACTCGGGGCCGAGCGCGTCAGCAGCTCTGAACTGCGGCATGCGTTGGCGGTGCGCGATCTGCCCCGGGCGGCGCGCCTGCTCGGGCGACCCTACACCATGCGGGGTCGGGTGGTGGCCGGTCAGCAACTTGGCCGCACGCTTGGCTTCCCGACGGCTAACATTCGAGTTCGACGACGACGACTGCCGCTCAGCGGCGTCTTTGCCGTTCGAGTACACGGCATCGCCGGGTCGCCTTTCGGTGGCGTGGCGAGTCTCGGCACGCGCCCCACGGTCGGGGGCGTGGAGCCGTTGCTCGAAACGTTCGTATTCGATTTTTCCGGTGACCTGTATGGTCGCGAACTCGAGATCGAGTTCGTCGCTCACCTGCGCGACGAGTTGCGGTTCGAGAGCGTCGAGTTGATGGTGGTTCAGATGCAGGTCGATGCGCGAACCGCGCGTGAATGGGTGACAGAGCAGTGACGGATTACAAGCAGACGGTCAATCTTCCGCAGACAGCCTTCCCGATGAAGGCTGATCTCGCGACGCGCGAGCCGGCTTTCGTTGAGCGTTGGCAGACGAGCGACACCTACGGTGAGCTGCGACGCATCGCCAAAGGTCGTCCGCGTTTCGTCCTGCACGATGGTCCGCCGTATGCCAACGGAAGCATCCACATTGGTCATGCGCTCAACAAAATATTGAAGGACATCATCGTCAAGTCGCGCACGCTCGACGGGTTTGATGCGCCATACATCCCGGGCTGGGACTGTCATGGTCTTCCGATCGAGCTCGCCGTCGAAAAGAAACACGGACGGCCGGGTCAAAAACTCGACGTTAATGCCTTCCGTGCAGCCTGTCGCGCGTTTGCGGCCGAACAAATCGAACTGCAGCGAACCGATTTCAAGCGACTCGGTGTGCTCGGTGATTGGGATCGTCCGTATCGCACCATGGATCCGGCCTATGAAGCCGAGCAGATGCGCGCTTTCGGGCGCATCGTGCAGAACGGACATCTCTACAAGGGCGCAAAGCCTGTGCACTGGTGCCTCGATTGCCGCTCAGCGCTGGCCGAAGCCGAAGTGGAGTACGAAGACAAAACCTCGCCTGCGATCGACGTCGCATTCAAAGTCGTCGATGTCGATGACTTACGCGCGCGTATCGGCTTGCGCCCCGGCGAAAAGATGGCAGAGGGCCTGCGTCCGGCGCTCGTGATCTGGACGACGACCCCTTGGACGCTCCCGGCGAATGAGGCGGTCACAGTCGGTCCTGAAATCGAGTACGCGCTTGTGCACGTGCCCGCACAGGGCGAGTTCCCGTCGCGGCTGGTTGTGCTTGCGGGCGAACTGCTCGGCGCCGTTGCCGCTCGGTATGGCATCGAATCGGAGAGCCTCAAGCCGATCGCGCGCTTCAAAGGCGTGGCGCTCGAAGGCTTGATGTTGAAGCACCCGTTCCTCGATCGCGAGGTACCGGTGATCGTGGGCGATCACGTGACACTCGATGCCGGGACAGGCGCGGTGCACACGGCGCCTGCGCATGGTCAGGAAGACTTCGCCGTCGGTCAAAAGTATGGACTCCCCGTGCGCAACCCCGTGGGCGGTGACGGTCGGTTCATCGAGGGTACGCCGCTCGTCGCGGGTCTCAAACTCGACGAGGCGGGCGAGACCTTGATCGGACTCATGCGCGAGAGCGGGGCGCTCGTGAAGCACGCGCCTTATCGTCATAGTTATCCGCATTGCTGGCGTCACAAAACCCCGGTGATCTTCCGCGCGACGCCGCAGTGGTTCATCAGCATGGATCAGCGCGGGCTGCGCGCCGGTGCGCTCGAGGACATCAAAAAAGTCACTTGGACGCCCGCCTGGGGCGAGCAGCGCATCACCGGCATGATCGAGAATCGTCCCGATTGGTGTATCTCGCGTCAGCGGACTTGGGGTGTGCCCATTCCGCTGTTCGTCCACAAAACCACCGGTGAATTACACCCGGATACCGTCGCGCTCATCGATCGTGCGGCAGCCAAGGTCGAGCAGGGTGGTATCGAGGCGTGGTTCGCGCTCGATCCAGCCGAACTCCTCGGCGCCGAGGCCGCTCAGTACGACAAAGTCACCGACGTCATGGACGTTTGGGCGGATTCTGGTCTGTCCTTTGAGTGTGTGGCGGCCCAGCGCCCAGAAATCGAAGGGCCCGTAGATCTGTATCTCGAAGGCTCCGATCAGCATCGCGGCTGGTTCCACTCGTCTTTGTTGATGTCCGAAGCCCTGCACCGCCGTGCGCCGTACAAGGGCGTGCTGACTCACGGGTTCACGGTCGATGACAAGGGTCGGAAGATGTCGAAGTCGCTCGGTAACGTCATCGCGCCGCAAAAGGTGATGCAGAGTCTTGGCGCCGACGTGCTGCGCTTGTGGGTCGCCTCGACGGACTACGCCAATGAAATGAGCGTGTCCGATGAAATCTTGAAACGAATGTCTGACAGCTATCGCCGTATTCGCAATACGGTGCGCTTTCTGCTCGGCAATCTCGCAGGGTTCGACCCGGCGACGGATGCGGTGCCGGTCAAAGAGATGATCGCTCTCGATCGCTGGGCGCTCGGTCGGGCGAGAGCGCTGCATGATGACGTGATCACGGCCTACCGCGATTACCAGTTCCATCTGGTCTATCAGAAGGTGCACGGGTTCTGTGTCGTCGAGCTGGGCGGGTGCTATCTCGACGTACTCAAAGATCGTCTCTACACCACGGCACCAAAAAGTCATGCGCGACGCTCTGCGCAGACGGCGATGTATCACATCGTCGAGGCTATGGTGCGGTGGCTCGCACCCGTGTTGTCGTTTACTGCCGAAGAAATTTGGACGCAGCTACCGGCTCGTCGCGAGGCTTCAGTGTTCCACTCGGTCTGGCACACCCTGCCTGACGTGTCGTCGGACTCCATCGATTGGGACGCTTTGCTCGCCCTGCGAGGCGAGGTGGCGCGCGAGCTCGAGCGACTGCGTGAAGCCGGTGAAATCGGTTCGCCCCTCGAAGCGGAAGTGGAGATTGCTGTGCCCGCGAGCGAACAGGCTCGCTACGGCGCGCTCGGTGATGAGTTGAGATTTTTCTTCATCACGTCAGCGGCTCGGGTCGTCGTCGATTCGGCCGTCTCCGCGGCGACCGTTCGTGTGAAGGCCACGACCGCGCCGAAATGCACGCGCTGCTGGCATCGTCGGGACGATGTCGGCCACCATGCGGAGCATCCTGAACTTTGTGGCCGCTGTGTCGTCAATGTCGCAGGGTCCGGAGAGGAGCGTCGTTTCGCATGAGTGGATCGTCTCTGCGCGAGGCACTGGCGGCCGTTCGTTGGCGAGAGAGCGGCTGGCGCTGGCTGTGGCTGTCAGCGCTCCTCATCATCGCCGATCAGACGAGCAAGGCTTGGATCGAAACGTATTACGAGCTCGGCGAGTTCACGCCGGTGTTTTTTTGGCTCGACATCACTCGCCTACACAACCCAGGCGCGGCGTTCAGTTTCCTGGCGGATGCCGGCGGCTGGCAGCGCTACTTCTTCAGTATTTTGGCCGTCGTCGTGAGTGTCGCGCTGATCGTCTGGCTGCGCACGTTGCACGCAAGCCGTGAACGGGTGCTCGCGCTCGCGCTCGCGCTGGTGCTCTCTGGGGCCATCGGCAATGTCATCGACCGTTTCGAGCACGGCTTCGTCATCGACTTCATCCACGTGCATTGGCAGCAAGCCTACTTTCCGGCGTTCAACATCGCCGATGCGGCTATCACCGTGGGCGCCATCTTGCTCATCTACGACGCCTTCGCCGATTGGAGGCGCAGCCGATGAACATATTGCTCGCGAATCCGCGCGGGTTCTGCGCCGGTGTCGATCGGGCGATCGATATCGTCGAGCGTGCCATTGCGCTCTTTGGTACACCCATCCACGTTCGACACGAGGTCGTTCATAACCGTCATGTCGTCGAGCGCTTGCGCTCGATGGGTGCGATATTCGTCGAGGAACTCGATGAGGTTCCTGACGGTGCGACGGTTATTTTCTCGGCTCACGGCGTGTCGAAGGCGGTGGAGGATGAGGCTTCGCGCCGCGGGCTCACCGTGTTCGATGCGACCTGTCCGCTGGTGACCAAGGTGCACATGGAAGTTCGTCGCTATTCGCGCGAGGCCCGTGAGGTCATTCTGATCGGTCACGACGGGCACCCGGAGGTGGAGGGAACGCTTGGGCGTTTCGATACCTCCTTCGGCGGCAAGATCCATCTTGTCGAGTCGGTGGACGATGCCGCCTCACTTAACGTTCAAAACCCTTCGAACCTCGCCTTCGTCACACAGACGACGCTGTCTGTCGATGACACCGCCGAAATTGTTGAGACGCTGCGCCGTCGTTTTCCAGAACTTGCGAGTCCGCGCAAAGAAGATATCTGCTATGCCACTCAGAACCGGCAGGATGCCGTCAAAGATTTACTACGCGAGTGCGATGTCCTCGTCGTCGTGGGCTCAGTCGCGAGCTCCAATTCCAATCGTCTCGTCGAGCTCGGTCAGCGAGCGGGCATTCCTGCTTTCCTCGTCGACGGGGCGGCCGATCTGCGTCGCGAGTGGTTCGACGGCAAGCAATGCGTGGGGCTCTCAGCGGGGGCGTCGGCGCCTGAGGTCCTGGTACTCGAAGTCATCGATCGTCTGAAGCAGTGGGGTGCGCAGGCACCGCGCGAGTTAGCGGGTCGCGAAGAGCACGTGGTCTTCGGCTTGCCGCGCGAGTTACGCGTGCCCGTGCCGCCCGTGCCTAGCGGGCGTTCTACCCGCGCCTGAGACCGTAGGGCATGCCGGCGGGCCTGGGGAGAGGCCGAG
Source organism: Gammaproteobacteria bacterium (assembly GCA_016874235.1). GTDB lineage: Bacteria > Pseudomonadota > Gammaproteobacteria > Steroidobacterales > Steroidobacteraceae > UBA964. The sequence continues at coordinate 135,317 of VGUJ01000003.1, read as the reverse complement.
GTGACCCAGGGTGGCTGAGACAGTGTCTGCGGAGCCCTTCAGGGCCCTAATCCCAAGAAAACCTGCCCCGAGCGGCAGCCCCCGCCCCAAAGCGGCGGGGATCGAACTTTTCATCCGCCTGCGGCGAGTTTAAGATTCGCCGCCCCGGCCCAGACCGGGTCTGGACGCCGGAATAGCTCAGTTGGTAGAGCGGCGCATTCGTAATGCGTAGGTCGTAGGTTCGAATCCTATTTCCGGCACCATTCCTTAGTGCCTGTCGACCCGTTAGGGTCTCCGCATTGTGGATCAGCGCCGAAAGCGTTCGAACCAATTCAGTATTCGGGCATCCCGGTCTTTTCCGTTGAGGATCAGCCCGTGGCTGTCGCCCTCGTACACAACGAGCTCGTACGGCTTGCCGAGTGCTTGCAGGCGCGCCGCAAACGGTAGGGTTTGTTCGGCCGTCGAGACGAGCGGGTCGCCGCTGCCTTGCAGCAACAGCATCGGGGTGTCGAGCCGTTCCGCCCAAAGTACAGCGGAACGCTGTGCTCGGGCTGCCGCCATTTGGGGTGAGCTTGGGGAAAACCGACGATCGAATTGAGAGGTCCGAAAATCCGATGGCAAGCCGACCAGCGCCACGGCGTTGAACGTCGCGCCATCGCGAAGGGCTGACAGCGCCATCATCGCGCCTCGCGAATAGCCCATCGCAAAGAGATTGTTTGCGTCCGCAAAAGGAAGCTCGCGTGCAATCGTGGCGAGCCGAAGGACGTCACGCACATCGGCGCCGCCGAGCTCGTCGGAGCCCTCGCTCCCGTCGTTCCCGCGATACTGAGAGCCGATTACCGCGTAACCCGCCCGAACGAAACGTTCGAAACCGAACTGTGTATTCGGTCTGAGTTTGGAGTCCTCTCCCGAGCCGCCTCGGTTGAACACTATTATCGGTATTTTTTGGTTCTTCGCTAATGCCGACGGAGTCCAAAGAAATCCACGTATCTTGAGTCCGTCGCTTTCGTAGACGATACGCTCGCAGCGTACCCCGGGCTGTTGACGGGCGAGGTAGTCACTTTCGGTGCCGAGGTCTGAGTCGAGGTCACGTACGATTCGGACACTCAAGCCCTGGCGCGTTGCGGCCGCTTGCTCGGCTTTGAGGGTGGCGAGCTGGCGCTCGCGATAGCGTTCAAAATCTCCCGATTCGACCGCTTCACAGGGTGCGCGCTGGATCGTTTCTGCCAAGCCGCTTGGAGTTGCCACCAATAAAACAACGATGAGACCGAGTCCGACGATCGAGCGAATAGGCTTGATCCTCTGCCGCGTCATACGGCGGCGCTCCGTCGCGCGTCACGCGAACAGCGGATGCTTCGACGCGCGGCCTCGGCCGAAACACGTACGGCTGGATCTTCGTTGACAAGTAAACGCATCAACAGCATGCCTCGACGAGTGGGCGATATCACGACCTGTGTGCCGTGATGCTGAACTTTAGAGGTTGCAGCATCATGACTCGACGGGAGGATCGTCAGGTCCACGCGTCCTTCCGGAGCACTCCGATCATTCACGACAAAAAAATTGTCTGAGGTCGATGCATAGAGGGCGATCGACCAATAGCGGGGGTAATCGGTCGAGAGCGTCACTCGAATGGGGCCGTCAGCGAGATCGAAAAAACAGGTGGCGTAAAGCAAATCCGGACTCGGCATGACGATGCGGCGCTGAGTGTGATCGGTCGGCGGAGGTAGTGTGACGCCGTTCGCACGCTCCAAACTCGAGTCCGCTGTGCCCAAGTCGATGATGCGGTCCATGATGAGCCGGGGCACAGCCCAAATCGTGAGTCCATGCATCAGCACGACGACGACCGACACACGTAGCAAATGTCGCGTCCAGTTTAATGGCTTTGGATTCACGGACATTCTCCGACGCGTCGAATGCTCGGGACAGCGAGCGACCCCGGTGCACGCTGCACGCTCTCCGACGCGCCGTACAATCGCAAGGTCAGGCGCATTCCTCCGCGACCCGCCGTCGGAATCCATGCGGGATCGCCGCGCGATTCGTCCGCGGGCGGACCGATGGTGGCGCTGAATCGCCCTGCGTCATCGAGTGTTACGGTTTCGCCGTTGACGCTGTAACGTTTTTGATCGTTGGGGAACAGAAAATGATCGGCGGCATAGGCCGTGACGCTCCACCATCGAGCGGGTGGGGGTAGACCCTCAATGCGATAGCGGCACTCCGCACGCAGCGAGTCACCGAGATCATCGTGATCTGTTGTGTAGTAGAGCGTCTCGCTGCGACCCAGGGCGAGTACGGCACCGAGCGCGATACGGGCACGGGTATACGCATCGGCGTCCTGGCTGCCTGCAAGGAGATTGACGCGCCATGCGCCTGCGTCCACGCCCGAGATACCCACTCGCGTGAGCCAGAGCCAGGCACTGCCGACGCCGAGGATGACGGCCAGCAGGTATACACCCGTGAGAAGGAGGATGCGCTGCGGTCTGGCGTGGCGGCTCATGGCGGTCTTTAGACTCGGCTGCGCTCCAAGGCATGCCGAATAAAACGTGCGACGCGCTCCGGTTGAGTGAGCGGCAGCATGTGCCCACCGGAGACCAGTTCGAGTCGACACGCGGGCACGCGCTCGGCAAAACGCTCGCCGTGAATACGATAGTCGAGGAGCGCGTCCTCGCGTCCGTAAAGCACGGCGATCGGTGGCGCATCGTTTCGGTTCAAAGATTCGTACCGGGCTTCGAGCGACGGCAGGACGGCTGGTGTCGCCGCCAGATCCTCTGACGCCCCGATGTACTGACTCGGGCGTAGCGTCAGCAGGCCGCCACCGCGGACGCGATAATCGCGGGGCACGGGTTCAGGCCCAAAGATTTTCGGCATCACTCGTCGACGCCCGAGGATGAAACCCGGTGCAGCGAGAACGTGGGCAACGAATCGACGAGCCACATGCCCGCGTACCGTCAAAGCGAGGAAAACTTCGGGAAATCGTCCCGCGTAGTGGGTAAGCGGCGCGATCAAGGCGAGGCCTGCGACGCGAGTCGCGTGGCGCAGGGCGAGGGTCAGCGACAGTGCGCCGCCCAAGGAGTGACCGACGAAGAGCGCGCGCTCGACCTTCAGTTGATCGAGTAGCGATACGACCGCATCGGCCTGCTCCGTGAGGGTCGTGGCGCGACCCGTCGTGCGCGTGGAATAACCCGACCCCGGGCGATCGATGGCGATGACGCGGGTATCGCGAGCAAGTTCGTCGACGAGCGCGTACTTGAAATGGTGGAGATGTGCGCCGAGGCCGTGGATCATCACGATGGTCGGTGTTCCCGCGGGGGCGACGCCTTGATCGACGTAATGCAGACGCGCATTCGGCACGTCAAGGAATTTCCCGCAAGGCGGGACGGCGTGCTCCACCTGCCTCGCCACACGCCGAGTGAAGAGCGCAAGAGCGACCGACAGCGCTGCGAGAGCAAGCAGGATCAGGATCAGCGTCATAACTCGAACCGTTTCAGCAACGACCCGTAGGTCGTCGGCATGAGGCGTTCGAGCCAGTAGCCGAGGCGTGCATCGGCACCGACCAAAATCCGCGGTCGTCGGCGCTCGACACCCGAGAGGATGATCTCTGCGGCTTTCGCCGGCGGCTTGCGTAACAGGCGTCGCGATTTCTCGAGTTGATGCGAAATGGTTTCTTTGGAGAGTGCCGAAGAGAACCGAGCACTGCTCGCAATAGCGGTGGCGACACCCCCGGGGCACACAGCGCTCACGCCGACGGAAGTGCCCACGAGTTCGTGATGCAGCGCATCGCTGAATCCGCGGACTGCGAACTTGCTCGCCGAGTAATGCGTTTGCCCCGCGGGCGCGATGATGCCGAAGAGACTCGCAGTATTGACGATGTGGGCATCTGGCCGTGTGAGTAACATGGGGAGGAAGGCGCGTGTCATACGCACGACACCATGAAAATTGATGTCGAACAGCCAGTCGAAGTCGGCTTCCGTGGTTTCGAGAAAGCGGCCACCGACTGCGACACCTGCGTTATTGAAGAGGAGGTCGATGGCCGGATGATGGCGCATCACCTCGTTCGGGAATGCGGCAACGAGTTCGCGCGAGGCGACATCGAGTTCGTGGATCGACACGCGGTGACCCGAAGCCGCGGCGAGCGCGGCCGTCTCGGCGAGGTTACCTGGGTTGATGTCAGCGAGAGCGAGGTGACATCCCCGCGTCGCGAGTGCTTGTGCGAGCGCGCGACCGATGCCGCTGCCGGCGCCGGTGATGACAGCGGTTTTACCGCGAAAGTCGAGCAGAGCAGTTTTCATGGTGGGCTCAGCTTTGAGCGCGGCCGAATTGGAGAGCGGGATCGGTGATACGCCGGAAGCGCGTGACACCGAGATCGCGCAGGTAGGTTTGATGGACCCGCCAGGGGAAGCGATCACCTTGCGTGGGAAGGCCTTCAAGGGCGCGCAGGACATAGCCGGAGTTGAAGTCGATAAACGGCATCTCGCCGACCGTCGAATCACGTATCGGGACGGCGTAGTGGTAGCCATGTCGATCGAAGTGATCGAGCAGCCGGCAAACATAGGCGGCGATCAGGTCGGCACGCAGCGTCCACGAGGCATTGGTGTAGCCGAAGGTGAGTACGAGGTTCGGGATGCCGCTCAGCATCACCCCGCGATATACCATCGAGTCGCCCAGCGTGACGGCTTTCCCGTCGAGCGACAGTTGGATTGCGCCGAGCGGCAATACTTTGAGTCCCGTGGCTGTGACGACGATATCGGCAGCGAGCGTCTCGCCCGAATTCAGTTTGATCCCTTCGGGTACAAAACGATCGATGGTGTCCGTGACGATGCTGACGCGTCCCTTCGAGATCGCTTGAAAGAGATCACCGTCGGGCGCGGCGCAGACTCGCTGATCCCACGGGTTGTAGTCGGGCTTGAAGTGGCGGGCGACGTCGTAACCCTTGGGCAGATCCTCGGCCGCAAGGTCGACGAGCCGTTGGCCGAACCAGCGTGGGTACTTGCGAGCCAGCCGATAAAAGAATGAGGTCAGCAAGATGTGCTTCCAACGCACCATCGGATAGACGATCGCGGCTGGAAGTATTTTCGACAGTACTCGAGCCCACGGGTCGACGCCCGGTTGATTGACTACGTACGAGGGCGTGCGCTGCAGCTGTGTCACGTGTGCAGCTTTTTCTGCGAGTGCGGGCACGAGCGTGATGGCCGTCGCGCCACTGCCGATCACGACGATGCGACGACCCGTGTATTCAAAGTTTTCGGGCCAGAACTGCGGGTGGATGATTTGACCACGGAAATCCGCCTCGCCTTCGAAGTGGGGTCGATAGGCTTCGGTATAGCTGTAATAGCCCGTACAGAGGTGCAGGAAGCGCGTATGCAGCGTCGACGTATTGCCGTCACGATCGCGCACGGTGACGGTCCATTCACAACGCGCACTCGACCAATCCGCCGACTCGACTCGCTTGCCGTACTGAATGGTCGAGGCGACGCCGCTCTCGTCTGCCATCTCGCGCAAATAGTTGAGGATTGCGGGACCGTCAACGATTGATTTAGGTTTGCGCCACGGCTTTGCCTTGAAGCCGAGCGTGTACATGTCGGAGTCGGAGCGGATGCCGGGATAGCGAAACAGGTCCCAGGTTCCACCGAGACGGTCTCGCGACTCGAGTATGGCGATTTTCTTGGCAGGGAATTGGCGGCGGATTTCGGCGGCTGCGCCGATTCCGGAGAGCCCGGCACCCACGATCAGAACATCCAGAATCTCGGTAGACATCATGACTCCATCGCAGCGGACTGCGCCGCTGAGGCCGTGGTGGCAGGATAACAGTATCGAGCCGACGGGTTATCATGTCCGCCATCCGCACGGGATGCGGCGAGGATGTGGCATGCGGTCGATGCTGTTCGTTCCCGGAGACCGACCGGAGCGTTTCGAAAAAGCGGAAGCGAGTGGGGCGGATGCCGTGATCCTTGACCTCGAGGATGCCGTCGCGGCGGCGCAGCGACCCAAGGCTCGCGAGGCCATCACGGCCCACCTGCAACGATCTTCTCGGCCTGTGCCGCTTTGGGTGCGTATCAACCCCATCGACAGTCCCGATGCGCTCATCGATCTGGCGGCGGTAGTCCCGGCGAGACCGGATGGACTGCTGTTGCCGAAGGCTCGAGACGGCCGGGATGTGCTCCGTTTCGATCACTGGCTCGAGGCGCTCGAGGCTGCTCACGGTTTGATCGCGGGTGGCATCAAAGTCATTCCGATGATCACCGAGACGGCGGGCGCCATGTTGCAACTTACCTCCTTCGTGCCGACACCTCCGCGTGTGGTCGGTATGACCTGGGGTGCCGAAGATCTTGCGACCGAACTCGGCGCCGCAGCCAGCCGCGACGAAACGGGTCACTATGAGATGCCCTATCAGATGGCGAGCGCGGGCTGTCTCTTCACTGCGGCGGCAGCGGGTGTCAGCGCAATCGATACCGTCGATACCGAGATCAAAGATATCGCCGCGGTCGAGCAGCGCGCCTGCAGCTCGCGTCGTAGTGGTTACGTGGCAAAGCTCGCGATCCATCCTTCGCAGATTCCGGCTCTGCATGCGGCGTTTACGCCGAGCGCAGCCGAAGTGGCGCATGCCGAAGCGGTGCTCGCGGCATTCTCGAAGTCGCCTAGCGCGGGTGCGCTCCGGGTCGACGGCAAGCTCGTCGACCGCCCGCATCGGCTGCAGGCCGAAAGAGTGCTGGCGGCTGCACGCCGCCGATGAGCCCTGAGCGCTCTGGTTTTCGCGGCAACAAGCAGTCGTTGCCGGCGAAGCCTTGTACGGTCTGCGGCCGTCCCATGACGTGGCGGAAGTCCTGGGCCAAAAACTGGGATAGCGTGAAGTATTGCTCCGAGCGCTGTCGCCGTGACGGCAAGATGGCACCCGTCAAACAATGAAAACGGTCATCGTCTGGTTTCGGAACGACCTGCGTCTGCATGACAACCGCGTGCTCAAACGGGCGATCGAGCAGAGCGATCGACTCCTCTGCGTGTACATCCACGATCCACGCCACGATCAGTCCACGCGTTGGGGTTTCTCGAGGATGGGCCGTCACCGTCGCGTATTTTTGGTCGATACCCTTCGGGATCTCGACGCCTCCCTGACCCGACTGGGGCATCGTCTTTGGCTGACGCGCGGCCGAGCCGCTGAGGTGTTGCCGAGGCTTGCGCAGGCCGTCCACGCGACGGGTATCGTTTGTGAGCATATTGCCGCACCCGAGGAAGAGCAGGATGTCGCGGAGGTTCGAGCGGCGGGCGTCGAGGTACAGACAATCTGGCAATCGAGTTTGCTCGATCCTACGGCGCTCCCGTTCGATGTCTCAGTGCTCCCGCAGGTGTTCACCGTCTTTCGTAAGCGTGTGGAGGGGGAGGGCGTGGTGCCGCCGCGACCAGACGCTCCGCCGAGCGCCTTGCCGCCGGCCGTGGTGGCGCCGTCCGAGTCGATGATCGTCGATCAACTATTGAAGGGGGTTGCGGCGTCATCCGATGATCGATCGTCGTTTCCGTATGGCCAGCCGGGGTATCGCGGCGGAGAGTCGGCGGCGCTGTCGCACATGACGCGTTATTTTTCTGGAGAGGCTGCGCAACGATACAAAGAGACGCGCAACGGCCTGATGGGTGTCGACTACTCGACCAAGTTCTCGCCGTGGCTCGCTACGGGATCACTTTCGCCGCGTACGTTGTTTGCTGCGTTGAAGCAGCACGAGTCGACGCAGGGCGCGAACGAGAGCACGTACTGGATTTGGTTCGAATTGCTCTGGCGCGACTACTTCAGATTTCTACATCTCCAGCACGGCACCCGTCTTTATCGCGCGTCAGGGCTCACTCGCGAGCCCCTGCCTCCACACGATGAGGGGCGGTTTGAGGCGTGGTGTACAGGGCGCAGTGGCGAGTCGTTCAACGATGCGGGAATGCGAGAGCTCTCTGCGACGGGCTACCTGTCGAATCGTCTTCGCCAAAACGTCGCGAGCTGGCTCATCAATGATTTACGTTGCGACTATCGAGCCGGTGCGGCATGGTTCGAATCGCAACTCGTCGATTACGATCCGTACAGTAATCAGGGTAATTGGCTGTACCTCTCCGGACGGGGGACCGATCCGCGAGAGGGACGACGTTTCGACCCTGAGCGACAGTCGCGGATGTATGACTCTGACGGAGCCTATCGGCTCTTGTGGAATCGGGGCGACTGAGTAATCCTCGCGCCCCTCAGGAGGCCCATGATGTCTGCGTCTAAACTGGAACTGGTCATTCGCTCGCCCATCGACGGTCAGGAGATCGGTCGCGCACCGATGACGCCGCTCGAAGACATTCCGGCGGTGATCGCGCGTGCAAACGCGGCGTTCGAGGCCTGGCGAGTGGTTCCGGCGCCACGGCGAGGGGAGTTCATTCGTTTGCTCGGCGAGGAGTTGCGTCGCGACAAAGAATCCCTTGCGGCGCTCGTGACCGCCGAGATGGGTAAGATCGCCTCCGAGGGTCTTGGAGAAGTTCAGGAAATGATCGACATCTGCGATTTCGCGGTCGGTCTCTCCCGTCAACTTTACGGCCTCACCATCGCATCCGAACGTCCGGGTCATCGCATGATGGAAACCTGGCATCCGATGGGTCCTTGCGCTGTGATTTCAGCTTTCAATTTTCCGGTAGCGGTGTGGTGCTGGAATGCGGCGCTCGCGCTCGTCTGCGGCGATCCGGTCATCTGGAAGCCCTCTGAAAAGACTCCGCTTACGGCGCTCGCCACCATGCGAATCGTCGAGCGTGCGCTCAAGCGCTTCGGCAGCGACGCCCCCGCAGGTCTCGTGCAGTGCGTTATCGGTGGAGCCGCACTCGGCGAAGCGCTCGTCGACTCGCGTGATGTACCCATCGTGTCGGCGACGGGCTCCACGCGCATGGGACGCGTGGTGGGCCCGCGCGTCGCATCGCGATTTGGCCGAACCATCCTCGAGCTCGGTGGTAACAGCGCCATGATCGTCGGACCGTCGGCTGATCTCGATCTTGCGGTACGCGCCATCGTCTTTTCGGCTGTTGGAACATCCGGACAGCGATGCACGACTCTACGACGACTCATTGTTCATCACAGCCGACGCGGCGAGTTGCTCGAGCGACTGAAGAAAGCCTACAGCAGCTTGTCGATTGGAGATCCGCGCGAAACGGGTGTGCTCGTCGGTCCCCTGATTGATGCTGACGCGGTGACGCGTATGCAGGACGTCGTCGAAAAAGCGCGGGCCGAGGGCGGGGTGGTCTTCGGTGGAGGCCGTCGCAGTCGTGGTGTGCCCGCGGGCGGGCACTATGTTGAGCCAGCCATCGTTGAAATGCCGAAGCAAACGTCAATCGTGCGTGAAGAGACCTTTGCGCCGATTCTTTATGTGCTTGGTTACGAGACGCTTGCGGAAGCCATTGCGATGCACAACGACGTTCCTCAAGGCTTGTCGTCATGCATTTTTACGCGCGATTTGAGAGAGGCCGAGACGTTTCTGTCAGCGGCGGGATCCGATTGCGGAATCGCCAACGTCAACATCGGGCCATCAGGTGCCGAGATCGGTGGCGCATTTGGCGGTGAGAAAGAAACCGGTGGCGGACGCGAGAGCGGCTCAGACGCGTGGCGAGGTTACATGCGTCGCCAGACCGCGACGGTCAACTATTCCGACAAACTTCCGCTCGCGCAGGGCGTGAGCTTCGAGATCTGAATCATGACATTCGAAAAAATCGCAGTACTGGGTCTTGGCAAAGTCGGGCACCTGGCAGCAGAACTGCTGCACGGAGCGGGGTTCAAGGTCACAGCGATCGATGCCCGCGCGATCGCAGGTAAAGATTTTATCGTGCAGAGCATCGATATCGCCGATGCCTCGGCACTGCGTCGCGCCCTGACGGGTCAGCAGGCCGTACTGTCGTGTTTGCCTTATGCGCTCAACAAGAGTGTGTCCTCGATTGCGCACGAGCTTGGCATTCACTACTTCGACCTCACCGAAGACGTTCCTACCACGAACCATATCCGTGAGCTCTCGACGACGAGTCGAGGGCTGATGGCGCCTCAGTGTGGTCTCGCGCCGGGCTTCATCGGCATCGTCGGAGCGAATCTCGCCGCAGGGTTTGAGCGAGTGCGTTCTATCAGGTTGCGTGTGGGCGCATTGCCGCAAAACCCGACGGGTTTGCTCGGCTACGCGTTCAACTGGTCGCCTGAGGGCGTCGTCAATGAATACCTCAATGATTGCGAAGTCATCGAGGAGGGCGTTCGGAAGATGGTGTCGGCCATGGAATGGATCGAGACCGTCTACATTGATGGCGTCCAGCTCGAGGCGTTTACCACCTCGGGCGGTCTCGGCACCATGTGTGAAACCTTCGCGGGCCGCGTCGAAAATCTCGACTACAAGACGATGCGCTATCCCGGGCACGTGCAGCTCATGAACTTCTTCTTCCACGAATTGCTCATGCGAGAAAAGCGCGAACTGGCCGGGCAGATCCTCTCGAATGCGAAGCCGCCGGTCGACGCGGATGTCGTATACGTGCATGCGTCCGCCGAGGGATGGGCAGAGGGGCGCTTGCAGCGTAAGGAATTCGTACGAAGTTATTACCCGATCGAGGTTGCGGGGCGATCTCGAACGGCGATCGCCTGGACCACCTCGGCCTCCGTTGTCGCCGTCATCGAGATGGTTCGAAACGGCAGTCTGCCCGCGCGCGGATTCCTCAAACAAGAGGACAGTTCGCTCGAGGCCTTCCTCGCGACGCGAACCGGAAGTCTTTATAAATCCGAGCGGTCGACCCGTTATCGGTAGGTGATGAGCATGCGAGGGTCGATTTGCGCCTCGAGGTGAGGCACGGCATTGAACACCTCGAGAGAGCAACGCGTCTGATCGAAGCGGATGCGCGTGATCGAAGAATTGAAGACTGTCCAAGACAGTCGTAACGACGCCTCATCGGTGAGTCCGAGGATGTGGCCCACGGCGGCGCCGATCGCTCCGGCCGAGGTGCAAATCGCCACGTCCTTTGATCGTCCTGATTCGCGCATGACGTGCTCGAGGCCGCCGGCCACTCGTGATTTAAACGCCTTCCAGGTTTCGATACCCGGACGATCGAGTGCTCCCGCCACCCACTGACGACCGACTTCCTCGAGGCGCCTTTGAAACGCACGCGCATCCGGTGGCCCCGAGCCTCGCAGCGTCGAGAGTGGAACGCCCGTGAGGTCAGCATGGGCGAGGAATAGAGTATGAGCGTCGTACTCGTCGAAGCCGGGGTGATCTTTCACGTCGCTGACTGCAGGTGAGGCGAGAATGGTCGCCGTTTCCCGCTGTCTTTTGAGCCGACCGGTGTAGATGGCATCGAGTCGCTGACCCGTGCGCAGGTAGTGGTCGCGAAGATACGCGACTTGTTGCTCGCCGAGTTTCGACAGCCGATCGTAATCGTCGGTGCCAAAAGACGCTTGTCCGTGCCTGATCAGGTGGAGGGTGCTCATCGGACCCTCTGGGCATTCGCGGTGACGGTTCGCATTGAGTGGCGATTGTACGACGCGTAACATGGTCTCGGAATGCGTCGCCCCGAAGAATCCGCACCCCGACCCTCATGGTGGGTGCGGGCGCTCGCCGCCTTACCCCTGGTTACCTTGCACGGGCTGTCGCGAGTTTTTGCGTTTCTGGCGTGGCACATCACGCCGTACAAGCCCAGGGTCATTCGAGACAGTCTCGCGACGGCATTTCCTGAGAAGTCGAGAGCGGAGGTCGAGTCCATCCGTCGTGATTTTTATCGCAGTTACGGCGACGTGATGGTAGAGATCGTCAAGTCTGCCGCCATCGATGAGCGTGAATTCGATCAGCGGATGCATTTCACCAACTTCGAAATCGTTCAAGAGGCAATTTCATCGGGTACCCCTGCGGTGCTTTATGCAGCGCATCAGTGCAACTGGGAGTGGCTGTTGCTCGGGATGTCCAAGCGCCTCGGATTTCCCGTGGATACCGCGTATAAGCGCCTCAAAAACGCCTGGGCCGATCGCGAGATACTGGCGTTACGGAGTCGTTTTGGCGCGCGAATGGTCCCTGCCGATCAAATCATGCGCGACATCGTTGCGCGACGAAGTGTGCCTCGACTCATCGTGCTTGCGGCCGATCAAGAGCCGGTCGCGAGCGATCGCCGCCATTGGACTCCTTTCCTCAACCGCGACACGGCCTTTTTCATGGGCGGCGACGTGATTGCCAGTAGCCTCGACTACCCAGTTTTCTTCGCGGCGATTCGCCGTACCGGACGGGGTCGCTACGAGGCGAGCTTCGAGTTGATGCGAGCGAGCGGCGAGGACTTGGCGCCCGGCGAGCTCACCGAGCGGTTCGCTCGCCGGGTCGAGAGGCAGATACACGAAAGTCCTGCCGATTGGCCGTGGTCGCACAAGCGCTGGCGACTCAAGCGAACTTGAACGAGAATCGCGGCCCATGGAAATCTCGGTGGTCATTCCTGTTTGTAATGAAGTCGACAATGTAGGCCCGCTTGCACGCGAAATCGTTGCCGCGCTCTCGGGTCGCGAATTCGAAATCATCTTCGTCGACGACGGCAGTACGGATGGCACCGCCGCCGCCGTTCGTACCCTGCGAAAGGATGTCCCCCAGGTTCGTCTGCTGAGTCACTCGTTTCGCAGCGGACAAAGCGCCGCAGTGTGTTCGGGTGTGCGCCACGCACGCGCCGAGTGGATTGCGACGCTCGATGGTGACGGTCAAAACGACCCGGCAGATATCCCCAGGCTATTCGAGGCTCGGCAGTCAGCGGAGCTCGTAATGGGTAACCGCGTTCATCGTCGCGATACCTGGCTGCGTCATGCGCAGTCGCGAGTCGCCAACGGAGTGCGTGGTCGACTGCTCGGCGACCGCACACCCGATACCGGCTGTGGCATCAAGGTGATGCGCCGAGACGTGTTCTTGGATCTTCCGCGGTTCGATCACATGCATCGTTTTTTACCCGCGCTCTTTCTGCGTGCTGGAGCGCGGGTGGTCTCTGTGCCGATCGCTCACCGTCCGCGCGAACGAGGTGCGTCGAAGTATGGCCTCCTCGATCGACTCTGGGTGGGCATCATCGATATTTTTGGTGTGATGTGGCTACGCCGAAGGGCGAAGCCGGGGCTTCGGGTGACCGAGGACTAGTGCTTTTATTTTTTTGAGGATAGACATGCAAAGCTCCGAAACCCTGATCTGGATTGTTATCGGCTTTATCGGCCAGGCGCTGTTCTCGATGCGATTCATCGTGCAATGGATCGCGAGCGAGCGTCTTAAGCGCAGTATCATCCCCCAAGCGTTCTGGTACTTCAGCCTCGCGGGCGGCGTCACGCTGCTTGCCTATGCGATCCATAAGCAAGATCCCGTCTTCATCGCGGGGCAGGGCTTGGGCCTCGTGGTCTACATCCGCAACCTCTACCTGATCCGCTCGGGTCGCCACCGGGCTGACGCGTGACGGAGTCCTCGCGCGGCACGCTCACCGATCTCGCCTGGATCGGCGCGTGGTTCGCGTTGCTGATCCTCGCAGGCTACGGTCTTCGCGATCCGTGGCCTGCAGACGAGCCACGGTTCGCGGGGGTTGCGCTCGACATGGTGCGCAGCGGCAACTGGCTCATTCCTCACGCTGGCGGCGACCTTTATCAGGACAAGCCGCCGTTGCATTTCTGGTTGATGGGTATCGGCTTCCTGCTCACCGATTCTTTGAGACTGGGTTTCTTGCTGCCCTCGATGCTTGCCTCGCTCGGTACGTTGCTTCTGGTTTACGACCTTGTTCGTCGCTTCCACGGGCGCGAGGCCGGGCGGCTGGCCGCAGTGACCTTGGCCACTTGTATCCATTTCGTGATGACGACTCGCGGTGCGCAGATCGATGCGACGCTGATTTTTTTCTGCACTCTCGCGTTGTGGGGCTTGATGCGCCACGCGCTGCAGGGTGCGCCGCTCTGGGTCGCTCTGCTTGGCGCATTCGGTGCTGGGCTCGGAGTGATCGATAAGGCGGTCGGATTTTTGACGCTTGCCGTACTGCCGATCGCCTTTTGGCTTAGTGCTCGCATGAGGTCACAAAAACTCCGCATGAGCTCACTGTTAGCGGTTCTCGCCGTGTTCGCGGCGACGATCATGTTGTGGCTCGGGCCCATGCTTTGGCACGTCGTAAACCAAGGCACCCCGGAGTTGGCGGCCTATCGCGATGAGATTTTGTTTAAACAAACGGTCACGCGTTACACCCAGGCGTGGCATCACATCCGGCCTTGGTTCTACTACATTGTCGAGGTTATCCCCGTGCTGTGGCTGCCGCTGAGCGCGTTGCTCTTTTGGCTGGTGCCTCGCTGGCGCAGCGATTGGCGAGAGGGTCGCGTTGCAGTGTGGTTACCGCTGCTTTGGGCGATTTTCGTGATCGTTTTTTTTAGTCTGAGCGCAGGAAAGCGGGGAGTCTACGTACTACCCGCGTTGCCGGCGCTCGCGATCGCGGCTGCGCCTCATCTCCCGGGGTTGTTCGCCACCCGTGGTGTACAGCGGTTGTCCGCCGTGTTGGCGTTACTGCTCGTAGTGCCGGGGGTCGTTCTTGCGCTCGTGTCATGGTTCTCGATTCCCCAGATCGTCGACGTGTTCGCCGACTCCGAGTTGAGTTCGCTTACGCCGATTTATGCTTTCGCCGCCTTGGCGAGCGTGGCGTGGGTGCTCGCGCTCAAGTTCAAGCCTATTCTGGCGTGGCCATCGGCGCTCGCGTGTCTCACGCTCACGTGGGGTTTCGGCGTCGCGCCGCAAATCAATGGCGAGCGCTCGGCCTCCGAGTTCATTCGCCAGGTCACCGCTGCGGTTCCCGAAGATCGCGAGCTCGGGTTACTCGCATACAAGGAGCAATTCCTGCTTTACCTCGATCGCGACACCGTGAACTTTGGACACGCGCGTTGGCGCGAGGGTGATGCCGAAGCCTTCGATGCCGCGCTATGGCTCTCGGGCAACGAGCAGCGTGTGCTGCTCGTGCCGGAGCATTTCGTCCAAACGTGTTTTGGTCAGAATCCGCGGCAGTTCGCCGGAGAGAGTAGCGATGATCGCTGGTATCTCATCACCGGTACCCCTTCACGGGAGTGCGTGGAGCGCGGAAACCCGCAAAAGGTGATCCGCTACCCCACGCCTGAGCCGTTGTGACTTAGAACGGCAGACCGTGAGCCGAACCGACCATGCACAGCAGCATCGGGAAGGACAATAAGAAGTTGACGCGAGAGGTGAGGGTGGCCGTACGACGCGCCTTGGCCTTCTCTTCGTCGGTGGCAGGAACGACGCCAATGACCTTTTTCTGGTTCGGCCAAATCAGAACCCACACATTGAACAGCATGATGGTGCCGAGCCATGCGCCGATACCGATCACGACACTGCCTTCTTGAAGTGTGAACGCGTCCATGAGGCGACCCCCGAGCAACCACGCGCCTGTCAGCCAGGTCGCAAGGGCCATCCAACGGAACCAAAGCAGCGCTCGCGGCGCGACATATTTGACGATTCCAGCGCCGCCCGGGCCGCCCTTGTCGGCATTCGCTGCAGCAAGCGCCGGAATTTGGGCGACGTTGAAGTAATAGAGCAGGCCGATCCAGAAAATTCCGGTAACGGTGTGCAGCCATCGACCGAGTCCGAGGTTGCTGAACTCACCGCCTGGCGTACCGGGCAGGGCCATCACGATGACGGAGAACAGGACGCCGAGTGTGACGGTTGCGCCGACACTGTCGAGTGGATTTTTCATTGGTATTGAAGCTCCAACAGATGAAGGATCGATCGAGTTTGAAGAATAGGGGACGAACCCCCATAATTCAATGCATAAGCCCTGCTCGGGCTCCCCAAGGAAGGGTTTTATGGCGGATGCTGGCTCAGAAGCCCGGCGTGCGCGGCCGATGTCGCCGTGCATCAGTGTGTGTGCACTCGACCACTCGGGTCATTGCGCCGGCTGTTTCCGCACACGCGATGAGATCGCCGGCTGGATCCGTATGACAGCGGAGCAGCAATGGGATTTGCTTCGAGATCTCGAGCAGCGACGGGTCGTGCGACAAAAGCGACATCAAGTGTCAGGAGGTTAATCGCGATGGATGTCACTGAACGAATCAAGACGCAACTGGCGACGGCCCCCGTCGTCATCTTCATGAAGGGTACGCCCGATTTTCCGCAGTGCGGGTTCTCCGCGCAGACGGTCGGTGCGCTGCGTGCGTGCGGCGCCAAGTTCCATCACGTCAATATTTTTGAAGATCCCGAGTTGCGCGAAGCGCTCAAGCGCTACTCAAACTGGCCGACCTATCCGCAGCTCTACGTCAAAGGTGAGTTGATCGGCGGTTGCGACATCGCTCTCGAGATGTACCACAACGGCGAGCTCAAGACGCTGCTCGGCGAGGCCGGCGCACTCGCATAGTTTTTAGGGATTGTTTTCTTCGGCGACGGGCGAGGTTGGGCTGCTGTCGCCATTCGGCTCATCGAGCCATCCCATCGCTCGGGCACGCTGTTCCGCCGCCAAAAAACTCGGCTGACAGTCGTTGCACACCTTGCAAAAGATATCCGCGGTACGCTCTGCGTCGTAGGCCGCAGCATGTGCGGCTGAAGAATCCCATTCGAGTCCGATGGCAAGCGTCGCTTTCGCGAGCACTGTCTGGCCGAGCGCCGCGCCCGCGAGCGATACCGTGTCGAAACTCGAGAACGGATGAAACGGATTGCGCTTGATTTCCGTGCGCGCCACCGCTGCGTTCAAAAAACCCAAGTCGAACGACGCATTGTGACCGACGAGAATCGCGCGCTTGCATCCGTGATGGCGGACGCCTTCCCGCACTTCTTTGAAGATCCGCGTCAACGCATCTTTTTCGTCGATCGCGGGTCGCAGCGGATGAAAAGGGTCGATGCCTGTGACGGCGAGTGAGGCGGGTTCGATATTCGAGCCTTCAAAAGGCTTGACGTGAAAAGAGTGTGTTTCGCCGCGAGTCAGCAAGCCCTCAGGGGTGATTTCTATGAGGACCGCCGCGATTTCGAGCAGGGCGTCTTTTGAGGCGTTGAGCCCGCCGGTTTCAACGTCGATGACAACAGGGAGAAATCCGCGGAATCGACGGGCGAGGCTCGGAACGGGGGTGCTCACGCGGAAATCATCCGCCACCGAAGTGTTTCGTTGGCGCGCATGGGGACGATTACGTCGCTGCCGAACGCGTAGGCACCCGGGACCGACCACTCCTCGCGACGCAGAGTGATCGTGCCGGCGTTGCGCGACATTTGATAAAAATCGGGTCCGAAAAGCGAGGCGAAGCCCTCGAGTTTGTCGAGCGCGCCGGCTGCTTCGAAGGCTTCCGCATACAGCTCGAGAGCGGCGTGAGCTGAGTACATCCCTGCACAACCACAGGAGGATTCTTTGCTCTCTCGCGTATGCGGTGCGCTGTCGGTGCCGAGGAAGAACTTCGGGTTTCCACCCGTTGCAGCCTCGATCAATGCCTGCCTGTCGGGCTCGGTCTTGAGTACCGGCAGGCAGTAGAAGTGGGGTCGGATACCGCCGCGGAAAATTTCGTTTCGATTGAAAAGCAGATGCTGCGGCGTGATGGTCGCCGCCACGCCGACTCTCGCACCGGCGACGAAGTCAACGGCGGCGCGCGTCGTGATGTGCTCGAACACGACCTTGAGCGTCGGATATCTCTCGACGAGAGGAGCGAGCACTTCGTCGATGAACTGTGCCTCGCGATCGAAGATATCGACATGTTCGTGCGTCACCTCACCGTGAACCTGCAAGACGACGCCGAGCTCAGCCATGCGAGCGAGTACGCCGTCGATGTGACGGACGTCGGTGACGCCCGCATCGGAATGGGTGGTCGCACCCGCCGGGTACAGTTTGCACCCTGCGATGAAGCCGGCTGTTTTTGCGCGATCGATCTCTTCGGTCGGCATGTTGTCGAAGAGATAGAGGGTCATCAACGGTTCAAAGTCGCTACCCGGTGGGCGGGCGGCGCGAATGCGGTCGCGGTACGCTGAGGCGAGGGCCACCGTGGTGACCGGGGGCTTCAAGTTGGGCATGACAATGGCTCGCGCGAACTGTTTCGCCGTGTGCGGAAGGACCGACACGAGTGACTCGCCGTCGCGTAAGTGCACGTGCCAGTCGTCGGGGCGACGGAGGGTGAGTTCGACGGTCATGGGGCCGGGGATGCTAGCACACGCGTCCCGCTCCCCTGAGACGGCTCCGACAAGTTAACATACGGTTTTTCACAAGCACGGAATGCAGGACGGGGGTATGTCCGAAAGTCCGAGGGCCGATATTGATCCGGGCGAAACCCGGGAGTGGCTGGAGTCCATCGACTCCGTGCTCAAGGCGCATGGCCCAGAGCGC
Source organism: Gammaproteobacteria bacterium (assembly GCA_016874235.1). Taxonomy (GTDB): domain Bacteria; phylum Pseudomonadota; class Gammaproteobacteria; order Steroidobacterales; family Steroidobacteraceae; genus UBA964. The sequence goes on along the minus strand of VGUJ01000003.1, from coordinate 117,044 downwards.
GCCCATTTTTTGCTCGAGTGTCTGATCGATTACACGCGTCGGTCGGGCGCTTATTTGCCTTTCAAGCCGAACACCGCGTACCTCAACACCATCTCGACGGGGCAGCAGCCCGAGTATCCGGGCAGCCGTGAACTCGAGCGACGCATCGAGGCGTATATCCGTTGGAATGCGATGGCGATGGTCGTTCAGGCGAATCGTATTTCGTCGGAGTACGGGGGTCATATCGCGACCTATGCATCAGCCGCAACACTCTACGAGGTGGGCTTCAATCACTTCTGGCGCGCACCGACGACCGAACATCCGGGCGACATGATTTTCGTCCAGGGGCACGCATCACCCGGCATCTATGCGCGGGCGTACCTTGAAGGCCGTCTGACCGAGGATCAGCTTCGTCACTTCCGCCAGGAAGTCGCAGGCGATGGTCTGTCGTCTTATCCACATCCTTGGCTCATGCCGGACTTTTGGCAGTTCCCCACGGTGTCGATGGGGCTCGGCCCGATGCAGGCGATCTTTCAGGCGCGCTTCCAGCGTTACCTCGAGCATCGCGGTCTCGTGACGCCCTCAGATCGCAAGATTTGGGCCTTCCTCGGCGACGGTGAAATGGACGAGCCCGAGTCGATGGGCGCACTCACCATGCCCGTGCGCGAGAAGCTCGACAATCTCGTGTTCGTGATCAACTGCAATCTGCAGCGTCTCGATGGACCAGTGCGCGGTAACGGCAAGATCATTCAGGAACTCGAAGCCGCTTTTCTTGGCGCAGGATGGAACGTCATCAAGGTGCTCTGGGGTTCGCGTTGGGATCCGCTACTCGCCAAGGACAGCCTCGGATTGTTGCGGCGAGTGATGGAAGAGTGCGTCGACGGAGAGTACCAAAACTTCAAGGCGAAGGGCGGTGCGTACACGCGTGATCATTTCTTTGGCAAGTTCCCCGAACTGAAGGCGATGGTCGCCAACATGTCGGACGAGGAGATCTGGCGACTCAATCGTGGGGGTCATGATCCTCGTAAAGTGTTTGCCGCTTACGCCGCAGCGATGCAGCACAAGGGTCAGCCTACGGTGATTCTCGCCAAGACCGTCAAAGGTTTCGGTATGGGTAAAGCCGGTGAAGGCCAGATGGTCACTCACCAGCAGAAAAAACTCTCCGACGACGACCTACGTCAGTTTCGCGATCGGTTCAATATTCCGGTATCGGACGATGAAATCGCCCGCCTGCCGTTCTGCAAGCCAGAGGAAGACAGCGACGAGATGCGTTACATGCGCACGCGTCGTGTCTCGCTCGGAGGCTATTTACCGGCTCGTCGCCGCACGGCTGCACCGCTCGTCGTACCGCCGCTCGAGGCTTTCAAGCCCTTGCTCGAGAGCAGCGAAGACCGCGAGATCTCGACGACCATGACCTTCGTGCGCTTGCTGACCACGCTCCTCAAAGATAAGCAGATCGGCAAGCACATCGTGCCGATCGTCCCCGATGAAGCGCGCACGTTCGGTATGGAGGGTTTGTTCCGGCAGGTGGGTATCTACTCGTCGGTGGGGCAGCTCTACACGCCGCAAGATGCGGATCAACTGATGTCGTATCGCGAGGACAAGAAAGGACAGATCCTCGAAGAGGGCATCAATGAAGCCGGAGCCATGTGCTCCTGGATGGCGGCGGGCACGGCCTATACGAATCACGGCATCAATATGGTGCCGTTCTACATCTTCTACTCGATGTTCGGTTTTCAGCGCGTCGGTGATTTCATCTGGGCCGCCGGAGACATGCAGACGAGAGGCTTCTTGCTCGGCGCGACGGCCGGCCGAACCACGCTCGCGGGCGAAGGCTTGCAGCATCAGGACGGTCATAGTCAGTTGCTGGCTACCACGGTGCCCAACTGCCGCTCGTATGACCCGACCTTCGCCTACGAAGTCGCGGTCATTATTCAAGATGGTATGCGCCGAATGTATACCGAAGGCGAGCCGGTGTTCTATTACGTGACGGTGATGAACGAGAACTACGCGATGCCGGCCATGCCGCAAGGTGCGGAGGCGGGCATTCTCAAAGGGCTTTACAAATTCTCGACCGTCACGCCGAAGGGCAAGGCAAAAGCCAAGACCACCCTGCTCGGTTCGGGGACCATCCTGCGGGAGGTCATTAAAGCGGCCGAGAAGTTGGCCACCGACTTCGGCATCGAGAGCAACGTACTGTCTGCGCCGAGTTGGAACGAGTTGCGACGCGACGCGCTCGAATGCGAGCGCTGGAATCTCTTGCACCCAGGTGAGACGCCGCGGGTGCCCTACGTGGCGTCCACCTTATCGACGCTCAAGGGTCCATTCGTCGCGGCGAGCGACTATGTCCGAAACGTGCCCGATCAAATCCGGCAGTGGGTGCCAGGGCGCTACGTCGTACTCGGTACCGACGGTTATGGTCGCTCCGACGCGCGAGAGGCCCTGCGTCACCACTTCGAAGTCGATCATCGTTTCATCATGTTGGCGACGCTGCGAGCGTTGGCTGATGAAGGCCAGATCTCGATCGACGTCGTAGAGCGCACGATCACCACGCTCGGTATCGATCCGGCAAAACCTGATCCGCTCGTCAGCTGACGGACTCAAAGATCATGGCACTCAAAGAAATACGCGTTCCGGACCTCGGTTCCTTCAATGATGTCGCGGTCATCGAGTTACTCGTCAAGCCAGGCGATACGCTGGAGGTCGACACGCCGATCGCCACGCTCGAAACCGAAAAGGCCACGATGGATGTTCCTTCGCCGTCGGCGGGTGTTCTGAAGTCGCTGCATATCGAGCGTGGCGCTAAAGTGAATACTGGCGATCTTGTCGCGATGCTCGAGGCCGATGAGTCGGCGGTCGCGGTCGGGGTCGAAACGGTCAAACCCGCATCCGTACCGTCTGCCGCATCGCCGGCGGCGACTCCCCCTGCTGCGGTCGCGAGGCCAGACGCCCCGGCACAGTCCGGCTCGGCGCCTGTATCGGCCGGAGCGGCGATCCCAGGCGCTCGCACCGATCTCGCCCCCATTCAGGAGGCTGGATTTTCACGGGCCCATGCGGGCCCCTCCGTGCGTCGCCTCGCTCGCGAACTCGGAGTCGATCTCGGTCGTGTTCGCGGCTCGGGTCTCAAGGGACGCATTACCCACGATGACGTTAAAGCGTGGGTCAAACAGGCGTTGCAGGGTGGCGTTGCCGCAGCGGCGCCCGCCTTGCTCAAAGTGCCCGTCGTCGATCATGCCGCGTTCGGACCGGTGGACACTCAACCGCTTAGTCGTATTCGCCGTATTTCGGGACCTCGTCTTCATGCCTCGTGGGTCAACATTCCCCACGTCACACAGTTCGACGAAGCGGATATCAGCGCCCTCGAAGAAAAGCGTCAGGCACTCAAGGCCGAGACGGCTGCGAAAGGCGTCAAGCTTACGCCGCTCGCGTTCATCGTGGCGGCCTGCGCCCGGGCCTTGAAGCAGTTTCCGAACTTCAATGCCTCGCTCGACGAGTCGGCACAACATCTCGTCCTCAAAAAGTATTGTCACATCGGTTTTGCTGCAGACACACCGAACGGCTTGATGGTGCCGGTCATTCGTGATGCCGATAAAAAGGATCTCTTCACGATTGCGCACGACCTCGCGACGCTCTCTGAGCGAGCGCGGACCGGCAAGCTTTCGGGTGCGGACATGCAGGGCGGGTGTTTTACCGTGTCGAGCCTCGGCGGGATAGGCGGCACGGCATTCACGCCGATCATCAATGCTCCGGAAGTCGCCATCCTCGGTGTGTCGCGGTCGGTGATGAAACCGATCTGGCGCGATGGTGTGTTCGTCCCGCGACTGATGTTGCCTCTTTCGTTGTCCTACGATCATCGTGTGATCGATGGCGCAGAAGGCGTTCGGTTCACGAACTGGCTCGCCGAGACGCTCGCGAAGCCTGGGGCGCTTGTCTGATGAAAGTCATCGACATCGCCGTTCCCGATCTCGGTAACTTCGCCGAAGTGCCGGTCATCGACGTGCTCGTTAAGGTCGGTGATACCGTCGAGGCGGAGGCGCCGCTCATCACGCTCGAGACAGACAAAGCCTCGATGGACGTTCCAGCACCGGTGGGCGGGCGTCTCACCGAGATCTTGGTCGCAAAGGGAGCCAAAGTCTCCAAGGGAACCGTGATCGCGCGTATCGAGGCCGAAGGCGCCGCGGCGTCGTCGTCACCACCGAAGCCTGCCGCTGCCGCCCCGGCCGCATCGACTGCTACCGCTTCAGCGGAGCCTGCCGCGATCGAGACCGGGCCTGTGCCCGGCGTCCCCAAGCACACTCAGGTGCTGGTACTCGGCGCGGGGCCGGGCGGCTACACCGCGGCCTTCCGAGCCGCTGATCTTGGGCTTGAGGTGACACTCATCGAGCGTTGGCCGACGCTCGGCGGCGTCTGTCTCAATGTCGGCTGTATTCCCTCCAAGGCACTGTTGCATGCCGCGAAGGTCATCGACGAGGCCGCGTCCATGGCCGCTCACGGCATCGACTTCGGTGCTCCCAAAATCGATACCGACAAACTTCGGGGTTGGAAGAGCGGTGTGGTCAAAAAACTCACCGGCGGTCTCGAGATGCTCGCCAAGCAACGCAAGGTCTCGGTGATGCGCGGTACGGGTCGTTTCATCGCGCCTCGAGTGATCGAAGTGACGAGCGATGAGGGTGCGAGTCAGATCAGTTTCGACTACGGCATCATCGCGGCGGGTTCTGAGCCGGTGCGACTGCCGTTCGTGCCGCAAGATCCTCGAGTCATGGACTCGACCGACGCGCTCGAATTACGCGAACTTCCGAAACGCTTGCTCGTCATCGGTGGCGGCATCATTGGCCTCGAGATGGGTTGTGTCTACGACGCGCTCGGAACGCGCGTCAGTGTCGTCGAGGTGATGAAGCAATTGATGCCGGGCGCTGACCCCGATCTTGTCAAACCACTCGAGAAACGCCTGCGCAAGCGTTACGAGCAAGTCATGCTCGGCGTGAAGGTCAAAGCCGTTTCCGCGCTGAAGGAAGGCTTGAGAGTCGAGTTTGAGGGAGAGGGCGCGCCCGAACCGCAGGTGTATGACCGCGTACTCGTCGCCGTCGGCCGCAAGCCGAATGGAGCACTGGTCGATGCCGGCAAGGCCGGCGTCAGTGTCGATGAACGTGGCTTCATCCGGGTCGATCGACAGATGCGGACCAACGTGCCGCATATCTTTGCGATCGGCGATCTCGTCGGTCAGCCGATGCTCGCGCACAAGGCGACGCACGAGGGTAAGGTCGCCGCCGAAGTGATCGCGGGCGAGAAACGCGCGTTCGATGCGCGAGTCATTCCTTCGGTAGCCTATACCGATCCCGAAGTGGCTTGGGTGGGTCTCACCGAGACTGAGGCGAAGGCGAAAGGTATCAAAGTTCAAAAAGGCATGTTCCCGTGGGCGGCGAGTGGACGCTCGCTCGCACAGGGGCGCGACGAAGGGTTCACCAAGCTGCTCTTTGATCCAGACACTCATCGTATGGTTGGCGGCGGCCTCGTCGGTCCGAACGCCGGAGAGCTCATCGGTGAAGTGGCACTCGCCATCGAAATGGGCGCCGACGCAACCGATGTGGGCCTGACGATCCATCCGCATCCGACGCTATCGGAGTCGATCGCATTTTCAGCAGAGGCCTTCGAAGGAACGCTTACCGATCTCTACGTCCCGAAGCGGAAGTAACGAGTCGTTCGAGGTCTTCAAGATAGTCGCGTTCGTCGGGCATTCGGCCGGCGCGCTGTGCCTCCCACAAGGCTTTTCCGAGAGCGTCCATCATCTGGTGTTCGGCGTCGTGCGCATCGTTGCGCGCGGCGAGTGCCGCATGGATGCGAGCGATGCCAGAAGGACGATTAGTCGACACTTGCTCACGTAGGGCGAGGTGCATCGATAAATGTAGAAAAGGGTTCGTACGGCCGCTCTCGGGTGAGAAATCGGCGTGCAGTGCGTCATCGCCGTGCTCGAGCCAAGCGTGATACTCCGGATGCTCGCGAATCAGATCGGCGAGTTGCGTCTCGAGTGCGCTGAGTAGTGCGCCGGCCTGAGATTTTTTGAACACCTCAAGCCAACCGCGGCGTAACGACTCTCTGGAGCTACCGAAGAGCATGTCAGGCGTCCGCGCGCGTTTTGCGCTTGTAGCTGCAGAGATCGGCGATCGGGCAGGCGGGGCAGTTCGGTTTTCGCGCCTTGCAGACGTAGCGTCCGTGCAAGATCAGCCAGTGATGGGCATCTTTCAGAAATTCTGCCGGTACGTTCTTGAGTAACTTCTTTTCGACGGCCAGCACCGTTCGGCCCGGCGCGAGTCCCGTACGGTTAGCGACTCGAAAGATGTGAGTGTCGACGGCCATGGTGGGTTCGCCGAACGCGGTGTTGAGCACGACATTGGCAGTTTTTCGCCCGACACCCGGTAACGCTTCGAGCGCGTCGCGTGTTCTTGGGACTTCCCCGCCGTGTTGCTCGAGGATCAGTCGACACGTAGCCAAGATATTTTTGGTCTTGCCTTTATAGAGACCGATTGTTTTGACGAACTCGGTGAGTCCGGGCTCGCCGAGTGCCAGGAGGGTCGCGGGTGTGTTGGCGGTCGGGAACAACTTGCGCGTCGCGATGTTCACGCCTTTGTCGGTTGCCTGAGCCGACAAGATCACGGCGACTAACAACTCGAAAGGGGTGCGATATTCCAGCTCCGTCGTGGGATGCGGATTACGCGCCCGCAGACGCTCGAACATCGCTTGCCGAAGTGCGGGTTTCATACGAGTGTGCGCGAGACACGCTGCTTGCGTTCATCGAGCAATCGTCTCCGTTCGGCCTCGCGCAGCCCGCGGCGAGCCTCATGTGACTCGAACCGGCGTAGGTTACTCTCGGCAGAGGGTTCGGCAGAGAGTGTAACGAGCGAGGCCCTCGGCACGATACGAATACAGTCGACGGGGCAGGGTGCAATGCAGAGCTCGCAGCCCGTACACAGGTCGTTGATGATCGTATGCATCTGCCGTTGGGCGCCGACGATGGCATCGACCGGGCAGGGCGGCAGGCAGCGCGCGCAGCCGATGCACTTCGATTCGTCGATCACGGCCACGGTTGGCGGTCCCTCGGCCCCGCAGGTCTCATCGAGCGGCAACGGGTCGCGCGAGAGCAGTGCAGCAAGGCGGTCGATGGTGACAGCGCCGCCGGGCGGACAGCGGTTGATGGCGGCTTCGCCCGCGGCGATGACTTCGGCATACGGGCGACAGCCCTGATAGCCGCAGCGCGTGCATTGGGTCTGCGGCAGAAGCGCGTGGATGCGGTCGGCGTCGGCGCGCATCACGGGTGACTCGTCTCGTCGGCTCAGGAAATCTTCATGCCGCCTGCAACGCCGTCGTCGGCGGAGAGCAGGTACACGCGATCGTCTTCACCCGAGGCGCAAAGCACCATACCTTCGGAGACGCCGAAGCGCATTTTGCGAGGCGCCAGATTGGCGATCATCACGACATTTCGACCGACCATGCTTTCGGGTGTGTACGACTTGCGGATACCCGAGAACACCGTTCGGATCTCACCACCGAGATCGAGCGTGAGCTTGAGCAGTTTGTCCGAGCCTTCGACTGCCTCGGCGGCCGTGACTTTGGCGACCCGAAGATCGAGTTTTGAGAAATCGTCGATGGTCACGTAAGGCGCTCCTGATGCAGTGGTCGCAGCGGTCGTTGTCGCCGTGGCAGTCGTCGTCGCCAGCGTAACCGGGCTTGCGACGAGTTGGTTCACGACTTTCGGATCGAGTCGCTGCGCGAGCGGTTGATAGGGGGCAAGCGGTGTTCGGAGTAGGGGCGAGTCGATCTCGCTGAAACGCGACAACGGTGCGCCCAAAAATCCAGCGGCATGGCAGGCCATGTCAGGCAGCACCGGCGCGAGGTACACCATGAGCACGCGGAACAAATTGATGCCCTGAGTCGCGATGCCGAGGGTCTCCTCTGCTTTGGAGGGGTCCTTCGCAAGTGCCCAGGGCTTATGGGTATCGACGTACTGGTTTGCTCGATCGGCGAGCAGCATGATCTCACGCATGGCTTGGGCGTAGTCGAGCTGCTCATAGAGCGCGGCGATACGCGGCGCGGCCGCCGTGAACTCTGCATAGAGGGCGGGGTCCGGAAGGCGATCGGCAAGTTTGCCGCCGCCGCGTGCGACAAACCCGGCGCAACGACTCGCGATGTTGACGAGCTTGCCTACGATGTCGGAGTTCACTCGCGCAGTGAGGTCGTCGAGCGACAGATCAATGTCGTCCACTCCTGGACCGAGTTTTGCGGCGAAGTAGTACCGCAGGGGTTCGGCCGGCAGCAGTTCGAGGTAGCGATTTGCGGTGATGAACGTCCCGCGCGACTTCGACATCTTCTGGCCATTGATCGTGAGGAAGCCGTGAACGTGGACGGCGGTCGGGCGCCGGAGGCCCGAACCGTGCAGAACCGCCGGCCAAAACAGCGTGTGGAAGTAGCTGATGTCCTTACCGATGAAATGGTGCAGTTCGGTTTTGCTATCGGGTGCGAGATAAGACTGCATATCGAGTCCGCGACGATCGCACAGCGCCTTGAAGCTGCCGAGATAGCCGATCGGGGCATCGAACCAGACATAAAAATATTTACCGGGATAGCCCGGGATCTCGAAACCGAAATAGGGCGAATCGCGCGAGATGTCCCAGTCTTGCAGTCCCGTCGAAAACCATTCATCGAGTTTGGCGCGTACGGACTCTTGCAGTGAGCCGCTGCGCACCCACTCGCGGAGCATTTCTTCGAAGCGACCCAAAGAAAAGAAGATATGTTCGGACTCTCGCCACACGGGCGTCGTGCCGCTGACCGTCGACTTCGGATCGATGAGATCGGCCGGCGCGTACGTCGCGCCACAGACCTCGCAGCTGTCGCCATATTGGTCGACGGCTTTACATCGCGGGCAGGTGCCCCGCACATAACGATCGGGCAGGAACATACCGGCCTTTTCGTCATACGCCTGGCGTACGCTGCGAGTCGTGATGTGACCGGCCTCTTTGAGACGGCCGAACATCAGGTCGGTGAAGTAGCGATTCTCGGGTGTGTGCGTCGAGTGGAACTGATCGTGGCCAATGAGAAAGCCTTGATAGGCCGCGCGATGCTCTTCGGCGACCCGAGCGATGAGTTCCTCGGGCGTAATGCCCTCGGACTGCGCCTTGATCATGATCGGGGTGCCGTGGGTGTCCTCGGCACAGACGTAGAGGCAATCGTGTCCCTGCATGCGCTGAAAGCGCACCCAGATATCCGTCTGGACAGCCTCGATGATGTGACCCAAGTGCAGAGGGCCATTGGCGTACGGCAGGGCGCTGGTGACGAGGATCTTCCGAGACATCGGAAAATTATCGCACAGCGACCCGCCTCGTCGCCGCGCGAGGGGCTAGAATTACCCCATGTCCCAGATCCTTGATCACGCGGCGCTCGAAGCCGAAGTCGGGCGTTATTTCGAGCCTCATCTGCGCCAGACGCTGGCCGAAGCCCGTGCGGTACGTGCCATAGAGGTCAACGCCACAGGCTTGCGCGTCGTGCTCGAGCTCGGTCTGCCGGTTGGGGGGTTCCACGAAGAGCTCTCAACGGCACTGCGTCATCACCTCGAAGAGGCCGGACTCGCCCCGTCCTCGCTCGACCTGCAACTTCAGTCAAACATCACTTCGCATGCCGTCCAACGCGGGCTCACACCGCTCAAGAGCATCAAGAATGTGGTGGCCGTGGCGTCTGGTAAAGGCGGTGTCGGCAAGAGCACCGTCGCGGTCAATCTCGCGCTGGCTTGGGCGGCGCAAGGTGCGCGAGTGGGTTTGCTCGATGCGGACATCTACGGCCCGAGCCAGCCCATCATGCTCGGACTACAGGGCGAGCGTCCATCCTCGCCGGATGGCAAGCGCCTGGTTCCCCTCAGCGCGCATGGCATCGTCACGATGTCGATCGGTTTTCTCGTCGATGTGGAGCAGCCGATGGTGTGGCGAGGGCCCATGGTCACCTCGGCACTCAATCAGTTATTGGCCGAGACCGATTGGGGCGATCTCGATTATCTCGTCGTCGATATGCCACCCGGCACGGGCGACATTCAGCTGACGTTATCGCAGCGGGTGCCGGTCGCTGGGGCCGTGATCGTCACGACGCCGCAGGACATCGCGCTCGCCGATGCGCGCAAGGGCTTGCGCATGTTCGAGAAGGTGAATGTGCCGGTGCTCGGGATCGTCGAGAACATGGGGGTGCACGTGTGCTCCAACTGCGGACACAGCGAGCACGTGTTCGGCGCTGGCGGTGGTGAGCGCATGGCGGCGCAATATGGCGTGCAATTGCTCGGTTCGCTTCCGCTCGATGGTCGCATTCGCGAGGAGGCGGATGGCGGCAAGCCGAGCGTCGTCGCCGATCCTGCGAGCGCTCGCGCCCAAGCCTATCTTCGTCTCGCCCGGCGTACGGCTGGCGAGCTTGCGCGGCGGGGTAAAGACCGCAGCGCTGCGTTTCCAAAAATCATCGTCGAGGACACATGAGCATCAAGTCCGATCACTGGATTCGTCGCATGGCCGATTCGCACGGCATGATCGAGCCGTTCGAGCCGGGTCAGGTTCGCACCGCCAATGGCGGGCGCATCGTTTCCTACGGGACGTCGAGCTATGGCTACGACGTGCGATGTGCTCGAGAGTTCAAGATATTCACGAACATCAACTCGACGATTGTCGATCCGAAGAATTTCGACGAAAAGAGCTTCGTCGACGTTGACTCGGACGTATGCATCATTCCGCCCAACTCTTTCGCACTGGCGCACACCGTCGAGTATTTTCGTATCCCGCGTAATGTTCTCGTCGTGTGTCTCGGCAAGTCCACTTACGCGCGTTGCGGCATCATCGTGAACGTGACGCCACTCGAGCCTGAATGGGAAGGGCACGTCACGCTGGAGTTCTCGAATACCACAACGCTTCCTGCAAAGATTTACGCCAACGAAGGCGTTGCGCAGATGTTGTTCTTCGAGAGCGACGAGGTGTGCTCCACATCCTACAAAGACCGCGGCGGAAAGTATCAGGGTCAGCGCGGAGTCACGTTGCCTCGGACTTGAGTCCCAGCGCAGTCGAAGGTCGGCGCGGATTATTGAGCGTCGGTAAGTTTTCAGGCGCATCGACCACTCGAGTTTTTCACCCTTGCGGCGCTCGGCCTGTACCGGCAAATAACCGAGCGAGGGCGCGTACCACACCCGCGTCAGTCGATTGGAGTTCGGACGGTGACTACTCCACACCACGGTGTCGAGTTCGCCCATCGCGGTCTTCAGTCGGACCGACTTCTCGGCCGAGTAGACGTATTCCTTGATCTCGTTCTTGTCGATCAATTTGAAACCGGTCGGCGTCTCGCCGCGCACGAGCGCTCGCATCAAGGCGATCTGCACCGACATGCCATCTTGCAGGCCGACCTCAACGGGCAGGTCGACTTGCGCATTTTCGGCTATGCCTCTGACTCGTCCCGCGCTCCAGTCGAACCGTAACTGGATATCGCGATCTTTGACCTCAGTACCGTCGTCTGCGCTGTAGCGCAGAGGCCTGACCTCGGAATCGACGAGAGTGAATACGCTCGTCTGGCGGATCTCGCTTGGAAAAGCGAGTCGGAAGATGCCTCGGGCGTTGTTGCGCGACACATAACGCCAGGCGCCGCCGTTGTCACGCGTGAGCTCGAGGCTCGCGGTGCCGGCGTTCATGCCGCGGAAGTTCACATCGAAATTGACGCTGAACGGAGCAAGCTCCGTATCGGATGCCGTAGCCTCAGACATCGGCAGCGCAACCGAGATAAGAAGCGAGGCCATTAACGCGAGCGTTTTCACGGGTGACTCAGAGGTCAAAATCCTGAAGGACGGGGGTCTCTAACGAGCGCCCATCAAGCATGGGCTTGCCTTCGTGGTAGCGCAATCTTCCTGACGTGCACCATTTTACGACCGTCGGGTAGATCACATGTTCGCAGCGCTGTATCCGCGCCGCGAGGGTTGACTCGTCATCACTCGGCTTGATCTTGATCCGCGCCTGCAGCACGGGTGGCCCGCCATCGAGGTCAGGCGTGACGAAATGAACCGTGGCGCCGTGTACGTCGTCACCGGCTTCGAGGACGCGCCGATGGGTATGCAGGCCTTTGTATCGCGGCAACAAAGATGGGTGAATATTGAGCAGTCGACCCTGCAGTGCGTGAACGAATGCGACATCGAGAATGCGCATGTAGCCTGCGAGGAGCACAAGATCGGGTTGGAGCCTCGACGCAGCCGCGAGCAGGCGCGCGTCGTGAGCGCCGCGACTCTCGCCGGGTGCGATAGGAAGCGCTTCAGCATGCAGTCCTCGGGCTCGGGCTCGTTCGAGTCCCAGCGCTGCGGGACGATCGGAGAGGACGCCGACGATTTGAGCTGGGAGGTCGCCTCGGCGACAGGCGTCGTCGAGGGCGAGCAGGTTGCTGCCCGCGCCCGAGATCATCACCACGAGCCGCGCGGGCGAGGACATCACTCGATGACGACGTCGCCGTGACCGTTGCGCACTTCGCCGATCAGCGTCGCGATTTCGCCTTGTGCGCGCAGTAGATGCAGCGCCGCGTCGGCATTTTCACGAGCGACGATGACCACCATGCCGATGCCGCAATTGAACGTGCGATGCATCTCAGCGTCGGCGATCCCGCCGGTGTGCTGCAGCCAGTCGAAGACAGGGTCGCGATGCCACGCCGCGCGTTGAAGCGTGACGCCGAGGTGTTCGGGTAGAACGCGTGGGATGTTGTCGGTGAGCCCACCACCCGTGATGTGCGCAAATCCGTGAACGGGCAGTGCCTGAGCGAGGGCGAGCATCGAGCGTACATAAATGCGCGTCGGTGCCAGCAATCGATCGAACAAGGGTCTTCGGTCGACCGTCGTTGTCTCGTCGGCCTTGGCGAGGCTGACGAGGCGACGGATGAGTGAATAGCCGTTCGAATGCGGGCCCGACGAGGCAAGGCCGATCACGGCGTCGCCCGCGGCCACTTTGGAGCCATCGATGATGGCGTCTTTTTCGACCACGCCCACACAGAAGCCGGCGAGATCGTAATCGCCCCCGTGGTACATGCCTGGCATTTCGGCGGTCTCGCCGCCAACCAGCGCACACCCTGCCTGACGACAACCCTCGACGATGCCTGAGATCACACTCTCGGCCACATCGACGTCGAGTTTCCCAGTGGCGTAATAATCGAGGAAGAAAAGGGGCTCGGCGCCTTGGACGGCGACGTCGTTGACGCACATGCCAACGAGATCGATGCCGATCGTACTGTGTCGTCTGGTATCGATGGCGAGTCTGAGTTTGGTGCCGACGCCGTCAGTGCCGGAGACCAGAACCGGTCGCCGCCATTTTCCAAGAGGTAACTCGACTAGCGCGCCGAAGCCACCGATGCCGGCGAGCACTTCAGGGCGTTGCGCGCGTTTGACCAGCGGCTTGATGCGCTCGACAAGTTCGTCCCCGGCGTCGATGTCGACTCCCGCATCGCGATAGGTGAGTCCGGTGGTCTTCTCGGTCGGCTGGGTCATGGGCGTCGGGGCTACAAAAATCGTTGTGATATTGTACGCGACTTCACGCATGACCACGGAATTCTCCAGCTTTTCCCAGTCTTTGCCGCGGTGGATGGCCGCGGCGCTGTGGGTCCTCGTCGCAACGTTCGCCGCGGTGTTACCGGCCTCACAGGTGGTCGCCATCGGTGAGGTCGAGGTCGAAGGAACGGGCGATGCAGCGTTCCAGGAGGCCATGCGAATCGCTCTCGTGCGGTTATCCGGTAGGCGCTCCGCGACGGACGATCCCGTGTTCGAGCCTTTGTTTCGTGAGGCGAGACGCTACGTGCAAATCGTCAGACCGCCATCGAATGGCAGTGCGGCGAGGATCACGCTCGATGCGGTGGCGATCGAGCGTGCGATGCAGGGGCTCGGTCAGCCGGTGTGGTCGCGCGAGCGTCCTCTCGTTTTAGGCGTGGTCACGACCGCACCGTCGGGAGCGGATCCCGTTCAAGTGCGGGCCAGCCTCGAGCGTGCTTCGAATGAGCGCGGTTTACCGCTTCGACTTGCTGCTGCGGCCTCAGCAGGGTTGGTGGCGGGTCGTGCCGTCACCGCCGAAGCGGCGCTCGATGCCGCGCGTCGAAGTGGGGCTGAGATGGCACTCATCGGTGAAGCGGACGGTGCCGATTGGCAGTGGACCTTGTTCGACGGCTCAGCCGCGACGGTTTTTCACGGGGGCTCGACAGCGGGTATTGAAGGCGCAGCCGATGCGCTGGCGCTTAATTCTTTGGCGACCGTCGCGCAGCCGGTCGCGGAGACCGAGGTGCGAATCGGCGGTGTGCTGACACTCAAAGATTATGCGGAGGTTCGTCGTATGCTGACGGCTCTGCCCGCGGTGAAGTCCGCCGAGCTCGTGGCTGCGGAGGGTGACGGAGCGCTGTATCGCCTCGAAGTGGCCGGCGGTGCAGCGGGCCTTGCTGAGGCGCTTGCCACCCAACCTCGTTTACGCCGCGAACCGGGGCGAGAGTCGTCGCTCAGATATCGCTACGGACGCTGAGTCTCGAGAAGAGGGTTCGCCGTGCTTCGTCATTTGCCTAACGCCATCTGCGTATTGCGAATCCTGCTGACGGTGCCCACAGTGATCGCGATCAGCTGTGGCGAAGAGATTCTTGCGCTCATCTTGTTCACGATTGCTGCGATTTCCGATGGCCTAGATGGGTATCTTGCCAAGCGTAATGGGTGGACCTCGGATCTCGGGCGGATTCTCGATCCCATCGCCGACAAGGTGTTGCTCGTGGCGACGTTCTTGGCCTGTACCTGGCAGGGGTTGATTCCGGTCTGGCTCGCCGCAGCGGCTGTCGCGCGCGATCTCATGTTAGGCGGAGGCGCGCTGATCTACCGACTCTGGTTCGGCCCTATCGAGGGCAGCCCAAGCGCGCTCTCGAAGGTGAACACCACTCTGCAAATCATCGTCGTGATCATGGCGATGTTGAACGCTGCAGTGCCCGTCGTTCCTTCAGCTCTCGTGGTTACGCTGACCATGGTGACATTCGGGACAACGGTGCTCTCGGGTATCGACTACACGCGACGCTTCTTCGTCAGTGCTTGGGCGCGTTTACCCGCGCCACGCTCGTCATAACGATGCAGCAACTTCCTTTAGGCGTTCAACTTCGCGAACGGGCGACGTTTTCGACCTTTGTGACGGGGTCTAACGTTGAGGCCCTCGCCAGGCTGCAGGGTATCACCGCCCGGCGCGAGCGCGCGGTACTTTGGCTGTGGGGCGCGGAGGGTTCGGGTCGAACGCATTTGTTGCAGGCGGCGTGTGCGGCGGCGCCTTTGGGTTCGCGAGTGGCTTATTTGCCGTTACGCGATCTGGGTGAGGCGACGATCGATTTCTTAGGTGGAGCGCTCGGCGTCGAGTTGCTGTGTCTCGACGATGTCGATTCGGTGATCGGAACACCGTCGATCGAGCAGGCACTCTTCATCGCATATCGCCGAATCGAAGAGCAGGGAGGTCGTATCATCGCGACGGCCTCCGGCGCGCCGGCCGCGCTCCGCTGGGGGCTTGCCGATATTGGGTCACGTTTCGGCGCATCGGAGATTTTCCAGATTCGGGCGCTCGACGAATCAGGGCAACATGAGGCGCTGCGATTGCGCGCCACGCAGCGTGGGCTCGAACTTCCCGACGAGACTGCCCGTTATCTGCTGCGTCGGTTTCCGCGCGACATGCGCTCGCTCGGCAAGTTGCTCGACGATATCGACGTCGCGTCTCTGACCGCGCAGCGTCGACTCACCGTGCCGTTCGTTCGCGAGATCCTCGGCGAGCCTTGAGAGCGAGAGCGATCTCGGCCACTCGAGCGCCATGCGCTTGAGCGAGAGACTTTTCTTCTTCGGTGAGCGCGGTGGGTTTGCCGTAGGGCGTGAAGTGAGAGGCGCCGTAGGGCGTGCCCCCCGAACGAGTGCTCGACAAGGCCGACTCCGAAAAAGGAATGCCGACGATGACCATGCCGTGATGGATGAGCGGCACCATCATCGTGAGCAGCGTGCTCTCCTGTCCGCCGTGCAAACTGCTGCTGCCCGTGAAGACGCCTGCTGGCTTTCCAATCAGAGAGCCATCGGCCCAGAGCGCGCTCGTCGAATCGAGAAAATGTTTGACGGGCGCCGCCATGTTGCCGAATCGCGTGGGGCTACCGAGCAATAGCCCTTCGCAGCGTCGAAGGTCATCGAGCGTCGCCCACGGCGCACCCGACTCGGGCACTTGTTGCACAGGACGTTCGTTCTCAGCCGAGACGACGGGTAAGCTTCGCAGCGTCGCGACCGCACCCTCGACAGACTCAACACCGCGCGAGATATGACGCGCGAGCTCGGCCGTCGCCCCGTGACGCGAGTGATAGACCACCAGTATTTCTGCCTGACTCATCGGGTGATTCTCCTCAGGCCTTCGGGTGTGCGGCGATCAGTCGGTTGACGACTTCGTCAGCCGGCCACTCTTCGTTGGCGCTGGCGCGCCGATGCCGATACTCGAGATTACCCGAGTCGATACCACGATCAGAGATCACGAGACGATGAGGGATACCCATGAGCTCCGCATCCGCAAACTTCACACCCGGTCGCGCATCGCGGTCATCCAGCAGGACGTCGACGCCTGCTTGCTGCAGCGTCGCATAGAGCTGCTCGGATAGCGCTCGGACCTTTTCCGATTTGTTGGCGTTGAGCGGCACCAGCACGACCGTAAACGGCGCGATGGGCTCTGGCCAAATGATGCCGGCCGCATCGTGATTTTGTTCGATCGCGGCCGCGACGATGCGCGTCACTCCGATACCGTAGCAACCCATGAACATGACGATTGGCTTACCGGCTTCATCCAGCACGGTCGCCTGCATCGCCTCACTGTATTTTCGACCGAGTTGGAAAATGTGCCCGACTTCGATGCCGCGACGAATACGCAACTGGCCGCTGCCGCCCGGGCTGGGGTCACCCTCGGCGACATTGCGCAAATCGGTAGCGGTCGGCTCGGGTAGATCGCGTCCCCAATTGACGCTCGTCAGATGGTGATCGACCTCGTTCGCACCGCAAACAAAATCAGCCAGCGCGAGCGCCGCATGATCTGCGTAAAGGGGGCATTTGAGGTCGACGGGACCGAGAAAGCCGGGCTCGCAGCCCGTGGTCGCGAGGACGGCCTCGCGGGAGGCCATACGCAAGGGGCTCGCGACCCCCGGTAGTTTTTGCGCTTTGATGGCATTGAGCTCGTGATCGCCGCGGATTGCGAGCGCGACCACACCGCCTTCACTACCCTCGACCATCAAAAGCTTCACGGTTCGCTGAGTCGGCACTTTCAAAAATGCGGCGACGTCTTCGATTGTTTTTTGACCGGGCGTCGCGACTTTCTGCATCGATGACGTGGCGGTCGGGCGTCGATCTGAAGGGGGGAGTGCAGGCGCAAGCTCAAGATTAGCAGCGTATTGGTCGGCGCCATCAGAAACGGCGATCGCATCTTCGCCGGAGTCGGCGAGCACCTGGAATTCCTCCGAGGCCGTGCCCCCGATCGAGCCGGTGTCGGCTTTGACGGGACGAAACTCGAGACCCATACGAGTGAACATTCGTACATACGCATCCCGCATGAGGTCATAGCCTTCTTGCAGCGAGGCTTGATCGAGATGGAAGGAGTACGCGTCCTTCATGATGAACTCTCGACCACGCATCACACCGAAGCGGGGGCGGATTTCATCACGGAACTTCAGTTGAATCTGATAAAAGTTCACCGGCAGTTGGCGATAACTCTTGAGTTCACGACGCGCGAGATCCGTGATGACTTCTTCGTGGGTCGGACCGATGACGAAGTCGCGCTGGTGTCGATCTTTGAGCCTCAGCAGTTCCGGACCGTACTGCTCCCAGCGACCGGATTCCTGCCATAGTTCCGCCGGCTGAACGGCCGGCATCAGCACCTCCAGGGCGCCCGCGCGGTCCATTTCTTCACGAATAATCTGCTCGACCTTTCGCAGGGCGCGAAGCCCGAAGGGTGTCCAGGTGTAGATACCTGCGGCGAGACGGCGGATGAGACCCGCGCGCAGCATCAGCTGGTGGCTGATCACCTCCGCTTCTGAGGGGGTTTCCTTGACGGTATTGATCGGATATCGGGACCAGCGCATGAGGGGGCAGGGCTCTCGTCGAATGAGGGTGCGACATGTTACGGGCGCAGAGATTGTCCCGAAAGGTTCCGACCCCTATGATGGCTCGGTTTTTCGTGTCCCACAGGAGTTCCCGACCCTTGTCGAGCCCTCAGACCGCTCCGCAGCCCCCCTCCGGCCCACGCCGTGGGATCTATTTGCTGCCCAATGTCCTGACCACCGCCTGTCTGGGGTGCGGGTTCTTCGCCATCGTCTCTGCGATCAACGGCGATTTCGGACGCGCGAGTGCAGCAATTTTCCTCGCTATGATTTTCGACGGCCTCGATGGCCGAGTCGCCCGTTGGACGCGTACCGAGAGCGTATTCGGTAAGGAATACGACAGCTTGGCGGATATGGTGGCCTTTGGAGTCGCTCCGGCCTTGGTCGCCTACAAGTGGGGCTTTGCCGCGATCGCCGAATACGGGACATCCTGGGCGCGGTTCGGTTGGATCGCCTCGTTCTTTTACGTCGCCTGTGCGGCCTTGCGGCTCGCGCGTTTCAATGCGAGGGCGTCGACGGTCGACAAGCGCTACTTTGAAGGTTTACCGAGCCCCTCCGCTGCGGGTCTTGTTTCGGCTTATGTTTGGTTCGCGAGCGAATGGTACGACCTCGGACTGGCCGGCCTCGTGCTGACCTTCGCCGTCTGCCTACTTGCCGGCGTCATGATGGTCTCAGGCATCCCTTACCCCAGCATCAAGCAAATCGACTGGAACGCTCGCATGAAGTTTTTTTACTTCGTGATCGTCCCGATTTCCTTGGCGCTCGTTGCCGCGGAACCGCCGACGATGCTGCTGATCCTGTTCTCGATCTATGTGCTTCTCGCTCCCGTGATGTATGTCATTCGACGAGTGCGCCGTGCAGGCAATGGCTGACGAGCAACGCCGCGCGCGTTATCTCGAGGCACTCGGTGTCGAGCAATGGGTTCGCAGAGCAGCGCCCGCTGAGGCGATCGCAGTGCCGCAAAAGATCGTTTCGTCGCCCGTCGAGTCGACCGTCGCAGTGGCCACTGACGTCAGATCGATGGACTCGCTCGACTGGCCTGCATTACGAACTTGTGTGAGCGAATGCCAGCGCTGCGGCTTGAATCGAACTCGAACCCAGACCGTATTCGGTGTCGGCGACGTCGCAGCACATTGGATGGTCGTCGGCGAGGCGCCGGGTGCCGACGAAGACCGACAGGGGGAGCCCTTCGTCGGGGCGGCAGGGCAGTTGCTGAACGCCATGCTCGCGGCGATCGATCTGCCACGCGAAACCGTGTTCATCGCTAACATCCTAAAGTGCCGACCGCCCGATAATCGCGACCCCAAGCCTGAGGAAGTGACGGAGTGCTTGCCCTACCTGCAACGTCAAGTGGCGCTCGTTCAGCCGAGGATCATCCTGGCGTTTGGGCGCGTGGCGGCGCAAAACCTCCTTGGTACCGATACGCCACTCGGAAAGTTGAGGGGGTCAGTCCATCGATTTGGCGCCCTCAACACGCCGGTCGTCGTCACGTATCATCCTGCGTATCTACTCCGCAGCCCTGGCGAAAAGCGCAAGGCTTGGGAAGATTTGAAATTTGCGCGACGGATCTACTCGGAGCTGACTACGGAGGCGTAAAGCGCCTCCCGACGAAGATGGCCACGGTACTCAAAGATTTACCCGTTCCACAGTTCGGATTCCGACGCATGTTGGAAGATGACGTCCGAGTGGTCGCCGAGACCGAGCGGGCGAGTTATACCTATCCGTGGAGCGAGGGTATCTTCCGCGACTGTCTTCGAGCGGGTTACATCTGTCGCGTGGCGGAGGTCGACGGCATCCTGGTCGGCTACGGCATCCTGAGCGTGGGCGCCGGAGAGGCGCACATCCTCAACCTTTGCATTCGCCCGGAGTGCCGTTGTCGAGGGATGGGCGGCAAGATGCTCACGCATCTCATCGACCTGGCTCGTGCGGGTGGCGCGACCGATCTCTTTCTCGAAGTACGACCGAGTAATGTGGGGGCTGTCCGTCTCTATCAATCTGCGGCGTTCCAGCAAGTCGGGATTCGTCGCGGCTATTACCAGGCCGAGAACGGCCGCGAGGATGCAGTCGTCATGCGCCTCGCGCTCAACCCCTAATTAGAAGGCTCTCTCATGACTCTTGGCGACGAAGTCGCGCGGCGCCGTACGTTCGCGATTATTTCTCACCCGGACGCGGGTAAAACGACCCTCACCGAAAAATTGCTCTTGTTTGGTGGTGCAATCCAGCTTGCCGGGACGGTGAAAGGCCGAAAGGCCGCCAGACACGCGACCTCCGACTGGATGCGTCTTGAGCAGCAACGCGGGATCTCGGTGACGTCCTCGGTCATGCAGTTCCCTTACGGCGACTGCATCGTCAATCTGCTTGATACGCCGGGTCACGAAGATTTCTCCGAAGATACGTACCGAACGTTGACCGCCGTCGACTCTGCGCTCATGGTCATCGACTGTGCGAAGGGCGTTGAAGAGCGAACCATCAAATTGATGGAGGTTTGCCGACTTCGTGCCACGCCCATCATGACGTTCATCAACAAGCTCGATCGCGACGGTCGTGCGCCCATCGAGCTACTCGATGAGATCGAAAAGGTACTCGGCATTGCCACGGCGCCGGTGACCTGGCCCATCGGTATGGGTCGCGAGCTGAAGGGTATCTACCACCTGCTCGAAGATCGTATCTACGTGTATCAGGCTGGAGAGCGCGGTCGCGCGGGCGAAAATCTGGTGATCGACGGATTGCACAGCGATGCGGGTCGCGAGTTGCTCGGCGATCACGCGTCGGCGTTCGATGAAGAAATCGAACTTGTACGGGGCGCGACCCAGGAGTTCGACCTCGAGCAATACCGAGCGGGACGTCAGAGCCCCGTTTTCTTTGGCTCCGCCATTGCGAACTTTGGCGTCGAGGAGCTGCTCCGGGCGTTCACTCGACACGCGCCCGGACCTCTTCCGCGCCCGACACGACAGCGAGAGGTTAAACCGACGGAATCCAAGCTGACGGGCTTCGTGTTCAAGATCCAGGCGAATATGGATCCGGCCCACCGTGATCGCATCGCCTTCCTCAGACTGTGCTCCGGCCAGTACACACGCGGCATGAAGCTGCACCATGTTCGACTCGATAAAGATGTTCGTATCGCCGATGCGCTGACCTTTCTGGCCTCAGATCGATCGGCGGCTGAGGACGCGTTCGCCGGCGACATCATCGGACTGCATAACCACGGCACCATCAATATTGGCGATACGTTCACCGAGGGGGAGGAGTTGGGATTCACCGGGATCCCGAATTTCGCACCGGAGCTTTTCCGTCGTGCGGTCCTCAAGGACCCCCTGAAAATGAAGGCGCTCTCCAAGGGGCTCGGCCAACTTTGCGAGGAGGGCGCCACCCAGTTGTTTCGGCCGTTGCGCAACAACGATCAAATTCTGGGGGCCGTCGGGCAGCTGCAGTTCGAGGTCGTGGCGTTCAGATTGGCGGACGAGTATTCGGTGCAATGTAACTTCGAGCCCATCGGAGTCCATACCGCCCGATGGGTCTATTGCGATGACGAGCGCAAGCTCGCCGAGTTCAAAACCAAGGCCTATGATCACCTCGCGGTGGATCACAGCGGCGCGCTCGTATATCTTGCTCCTTCAAGGGTCAATCTCGGTCTAACGATCGAGCGCTGGCCAGAGATCGTGTTCCGAGAAACTCGCGAGCAGGCCAACTGATATGACGAGTCCGTACAAGCGCCGCGATACCGTGTCCTGGGCGCTGTACGACTGGGCGAACTCCGCTTTTGCCACGACTGTCCTCGCAGGTTTTTTCCCAGTCTTTTTCCAGCAGTTCTGGAGTACGGGTGTTGATCCGACGATCAGTACCTCCCGGTTGGGGTTCGCTAATGCAATCGCCGGCATCATCGTCGCCGTGCTCGCGCCGGTGCTCGGAGCGATCGCCGATCGCACGGCCGGCCGCAAGCGTCAGCTCGTCATGTGGTCGACGCTCGGCGTGATCGGCACCGCTTCACTCGGTTTCATTGGTCAGGGCGAGTGGTGGTGGGCGGCTGCGTGCTTCGTCATGGCCGGTATTGGCTTCAATGCTGCCAACGTGTTTTATGACGCGCTGCTTCTCGATGTCGCCTCCGACCACGAGCTCGATCAAGTCTCCGCGTTCGGCTATGCCATGGGCTATCTCGGTGGCGGGTTGTTGTTCGCGTTCAATGTGCTCATGACCTTGAACCCGCAGTGGTTTGGGCTCGATAGTGCAGCGGAAGCGGTGCAGTTTTCGTTTTTCACCGTGGCGGCATGGTGGTTTTTGTTCACGTTGCCACTTGCTCGGAATGTGAGAGAGAAGCCGGCCGCCGCACCGGCTGAGACGCTGTTTGTCGCTGCGCGAGAGGGTCTTCGCGAGTTGAAGTCGACCATCCTGCATATCGGTCAGTACCGCCACATCACCCTATTCCTGATCGCGTATTGGCTGTACATCGATGGTGTGCACACGATTTACACCATGGCGGTCGACTATGGCGTGGCGCTCGGTCTGCCTTCCTCGAGTTTGCTCGCGGCCTTGTTGCTCACTCAGTTTGTCGCGTTTCCCTCAGCGCTTGCGCTCGGGTGGCTCGGAAATCGTTGGGGACCCAAGCGTGGCATCCTGCTCTGCATCATCGTTTATCTGTCCGCCACGCTTTATGCCTATTTTCTCGATACCGTCGTCGAGTTTTTCGGTCTGGCGGTCGTGGTCGGTCTGGTACAAGGCGGGATCCAAAGCTTGTCCCGATCGCTTTTCGGGCGACTCGTTCCCGAGGGTAAGGGTGGGGAGTTCTTTGGATTCTTCAATCTGATGGGTAAGTTCGCGAGTTTCATCGGGCCCCTGTTGATCGCCACGGTCGCGTTGATCACAGGAGATTCGCGATTATCCGTCACGTCACTCGTCGTGCTCTTTATCGCCGGAGGTCTTGTCTTGTTGAAGGTACCAAGTCGATGAGCGGATTTCCCTACCTGCCGCCTGAGACGCCGCAGGTCAAAAGTTGGTGGCGTCGCGGAGTGGGTCAACTCGTCCTGCGGCTCTTTGGATGGCGTATCGAGGGAAATCTACCCAACCTTCGCAAGTTCGTCTTGATCGTCGCACCGCATACGTCGAACTGGGATTTCATCATCGGTTTCATGGTCTACCTCGCGCTCCAGCTCGAGACCATCTGGCTCGCTAAGCACACGGCATTACGCGGCCCGTTGGGGCCCCTTGGCCGCTATTTCGGCGGTGTCGCGATCGATCGTGCCCGAGCCGGGAACGTCGTTCAGGCCTACATCGACGAATTTGCGAAGCGTGACCGGATGGTGCTCACTCTGACTCCGGAGGGGACGCGCAGTCGAGTCAGTGACTGGAAGCGCGGGTTTCACCATGTGGCTCGAGGAGCAGGAGTGCCGATCGTCCCGGTCGCACTCGACTTCTCTCGTCGTCGCGCGGTACTCGGAGGGCCGATCTTCCCGACCGACGATTACGCCGCCGATCTCGCGCGGATCAAGCCATTCTTCAAGGCCGAGATGGCCAAGGATCCTTCGAAGTACGACGAGTCTCTGCCTGCGAATCCCTAGCGTGCCAGGTGGCCGGATCCAGCCGGAAGGAATCACGGAGTAATACGTACAGGGTCGGGTGACGCTCTCTGAGGTCGACGGGCCGCTCAAAGAAAAACTCAGCGGCCACCGCTAAAAATTCCGTCAAGTCCTCAGCGCCGTAAGGATCGAGCAGAGTGTCCTCGCCGCGATCGACAGCGTCACAAAGCGATTCATAGGCCGCTTCGAGGGCCGCTCGGGCAGCACGGTCTCCTCCCGGATGACTATGTTCGAGAAAGTGAGTGACTTCGTGAATCACCACGTTGTAGCCATCCTCTCGGGTCTGCGCGTCTACGACATCCCGCCACGATAGGACGATTCGATCGCTACCTTGCGATTGACCGGAGATCGCGCGATACCCTTCGGTGACGACGCCCGTCTCCTCGTCTTCTTCAGACTCTTCGACGACGAACTCATCGGGGTGCAGCGTGATGCCGTGCAGGTCGTCGAAAGGGTAATCGGCATGCCCCAGCGTTACGATGCAGGCCTGTGCGGCGATCGCGATTCGCATGTCGTCCGTCACTTGGAAGTCGTGAGCGCCCTCGAACGGAATACGTTCGAGAAATTCCCGAACTCGGGGAACGAGCGTCTCTTTGAGCACCTCGGGAAGATGCGACCATAATCGCACTTCGCGCTCGATCACGAGAGGTAGATCGGATCCGGGACTCGGAAGGGCGGGCACTCCCTCGCCGCGATTACCCACAGTCCTCAGGCCAAACCGTCGCCAAAGAAAAAAGACAACGAGGCCGGCGACTACCAGAACGAGGAGAATACGTAACACGTCAGGTGAGCTCGAGACGCCTGGTTACAGGAGCTCGCGGACGCGTTGCAGCTGTCCTTCGAGACTTGCGAGCGTACGCTCGAAGTCGGCGATACGGGTTTTTTCTTGGGTGACTACGTCGGGCGGCGCGTTACGCACGAAGTTTTCATTGGCTAGCTTAGCCGTCGCACGCTTGATTTCATCGCGGATTTTGACGATCCGTTTATCGAGGCGGACGGCCTCAGCGCTGGGATCGATGAGACCGGCCATCGGCACCAATACGCGCATCGCGCCTACCACGGCAGTGGCCGAGGGTGGGGCGGACTCGCCCGCGTCGAGAATTCTCAAGCTGTCGAGGCCGGCGAGACGCTGGAGGTAAGAGGCATGAGTCGAGAGGCGGGCACGCTCGGCATTCTCGACGTTCTCGAGTAGCGTCGGAAGTTTACGCGAAGGACTGATGTCCATCTCACCGCGAATTTGCCGCACACCGAGGACGAAGGCCTTGATCCATTCGACGTCCGACTCGGCATCGGAATCGCGTGTCCAATCGACGATCTTCGGCCAAGGCGCCGTCATGATCGTGGCCGCTCCCCCGGGGTGTTTTCCCGCCAGAGGAGCGACGCGCTGCCAGATTTCTTCGGTAATGAAGGGCATCAACGGATGCCAGGCACGCAACAAGCCTTCGAGAACCTGTACCAGTGTTCGACGTGCGGCGCGCTTGGCCTCATCGCCCGAGCCTTCGCCTTGGAGTACGGGCTTGGTGAGCTCGAGGTACCAATCGCAGAACTCGTACCACGTGAATTCATAGAGCGCCGTCGCCGCGAAATCAAAGCGATAGTCGGCGAAAGATTGTTCGACGACGCGCAGCGTGTGAGCGAAGCGGGAGAGAATCCATCGGTCCGCGACGCCGAGCGCGACATCGCCCGTCAGGAGTGTCGGATCGAGCGTCTTTCCCTCCCCACCCTCGATCGACATCAGCACGAAGCGTGAGGCGTTCCACAGCTTGTTGCAGAAATTACGATAGCCGCCGACTCGCGCAAGGTCGAAACGAAGGTCGGCGCCCTGTGTCGCGAGCGAGGCGAACGTCAGTCGCAGTGCATCGGTGCCGTGCGCCTCGATGCCATCGGGGAAAGCCTTGCGGGTTGCTTTCTCGATGGAGGGAGCAAGTCGCGGCTGCATCAGCCCGGTGGTTCGCTTGCGAACGAGATCTTCCAGCGCGATGCCATCGACGATGTCGAGCGGGTCGATCACGTTGCCCTTGGACTTCGACATCTTCTGGCCTTCGGAGTCGCGCACGAGCCCATGCACGTACACCTCCTTGAACGGCACATCGCCCATGAATTTGATGCCCATCATGATCATTCGGGCGACCCAGAAGAAGATGATGTCGAATCCGGTGACGAGCACTGAGGTCGGGTAAAAACGCTTGAGCTCGGCGGTGTTGTTGGGCCAGCCGAGCGTCGAGAACGGCCAAAGCGCCGACGAGAACCACGTATCGAGTACGTCGTCGTCTTGGCGTAGCGAGACGTTCGCGGCGAGCCCGTGGCGCTCGCGGACGTCGCTTTCCGAGCGACCGACGAAGACGCGTCCACTGTCGTCGTACCAAGCGGGGATACGATGACCCCACCAGAGCTGGCGGCTGATACACCAGTCTTTGATATTGCGCATCCACTCGAAGTAAGTGCGCTCCCAGTTCTGCGGCACGAACTTGATAGACCCGTTACGCACTGCCTCGATAGCAGGTTCCGCGAGCGGGGCCACCTTCACGTACCACTGGTCTGTGAGGTAGGGCTCGATCACAGAGCCGGAGCGATCACCCCGCGGCACCATGAGTTTATGTTTGTCGATACGTTCGATGAGACCGGCGCCCTCGAGTTCAGCGATGATGCGCTCGCGAGCGGCAAATCGGTCGAGGCCGCGAAGACGCTCGGGAGCGACGTCGTTGGTACGCGCATCCGGTGTGAAGACGTTGATCTGCGCCAAGCCATGACGCGCGCCGACTTCGTAATCGTTGAAGTCGTGAGCGGGCGTGATCTTCACGCAGCCTGAGCCGAACTCCGGGTCGACGTAATCATCGGCGATGATCGGAATGAGTCGGTCAGTGATTGGCAGGCGAATCTGCTTGCCGATCAGAGGGAGGTAGCGCTCGTCTTTCGGATTGACCGCGACGGCCGTATCACCGAGCAAAGTCTCGGGGCGGGTGGTGGCGACGACCACGTGGCCGCTGCCATCCGCGAGCGGATAGCGAAGATGCCAAAGCGAACCTTCTTCTTCGGTGCTCAACACTTCGAGATCCGATACCGCGGTCTGCAGCACCGGATCCCAGTTGACGAGACGCTTGCCGCGATAGATCAGGCCTTCCTCGTAGAGCCGTACGAAAACTTCTGAAACGGCTTTCGACAGGCCTTCATCCATAGTGAAGCGATCGCGCGACCAATCGACCGAGGCGCCCAGGCGACGCATCTGTCTGGCGATCGTGCCGCCCGATTCGCCTTTCCACTTCCAGACGCGTTCGATGAATTTGTCGCGACCGAGGGTAGTGCGATGCGTGCCTTCGCCCTCGAGCTGTCGCTCGACCACCATCTGCGTGGCGATTCCCGCATGGTCGGTACCCGGTTGCCAGAGTGTCGCGTCGCCGCGCATGCGGTGATAACGGGTCAGCGCGTCCATGATCGTGTCTTGGAACGCATGGCCCATGTGCAGCGTTCCCGTCACGTTGGGGGGCGGAATGACGATGCAATACCCTGCGCCGGCGCCCCGTGGCGCGAACAGCCCCGAGGCTTCCCAGCGGTCGTAGATCCGCTGTTCGATGTCTGCCGGCGTGTAAGCCTTATCCATGGCGATGGCGGTGTAAGCGAGTCGGCGAGGTTCAGCGCGAAGCGCGGCGGACCAGGAAGTCCGTCAGCAACGCGATAGGTCGACCGGTACTGCCCTTGGCGGCACCGCCGACGTAGGCCGAGCCCGCGATATCCATGTGGGCCCAGCGCATGCCTTCGGTGAACTTCGCCAGGAAGGCCGCCGCCGTGAGCGCGCCGCCGTCACGTCCCGCCACGTTCGCGAGATCGGCGAAGTTGCTCTTGAGCTGGTCGGCGTACTCCTCGGTGCAGGGCAGGTGCCAGGCACGGTCGTCTGCACGAACACCCGAGGAGACGAGTTCTTGAGCTAACTCATCATCGTTGGCCATCACGCCAGTGTGATGGTGGCCGAGGGCGATGACGCAGGCGCCGGTCAGCGTGGCGAGGTCGATGACCGCTTGGGGCTTGTAACGCCGCGCGTAGTGCAGCGCGTCGGACAAAATGAGGCGTCCTTCGGCATCGGTATTCAAAATCTCGACGGTGAGACCCGCCGCACTCGTCACGATGTCTCCCGGTTTCGTCGCGCGACCACTCGGCATGTTCTCGCAAGTGGGTACGAGGCCGACCACGTTGAGCGGCAACTGCAACTCGGCCACCACAGACATGGCGCCGATCACGGCGGCAGCACCGGACATGTCGAACTTCATCTCGTCCATGCCCGGCGGATCTTTGAGCGAGATACCACCCGTGTCGAAGGTGATGCCCTTGCCGACGAGAACGATCGGTGCACGCGAGGCGCGCGGACCCTTGTACTCCATCACGATGAATCTCGGCGGCTGATCGCTGCCTGCCGTGACAGACAAGAAGCAGCCCATTTTCTCCGCGCGAATCTCAGACTCTTCAAGGACGCGAACTTTGATGTCCTTGTGACGTCCGCCGAGTTGGCGAGCCTGATCGGCGAGATAGCTCGGGGTGCACACATTGCCCGGCAGATTGGCGAGGTTGCGCATCAGCGCTGCACCATTACCCGAGGCGTCACCATGACGCAGGCCACGGCGCGCGGTCGCCCCGCTCGATGTCCGAATCGGACCAAACTTGACCCGCGCGAGCTCGGGCGCAGGCGGGCGTTTGCCTGATTTCAAATCATTGACGCGGTAGAGCGCCGAATGGGTGATTTCAGCCGCCGAGCGTGCGAAGAGATAATCGTCTAGTTCGCGATTGGCCGGGCGTGTCAGGGCGATCGCCGCGCTCTTACAGCGGGTGCGGGCGAGGGCGCCGACGGCGGCATGCAGGGCCTTGCGCCAGGCTTTTCGGGTGACCTCCGATTTACCTTGGCCGACGAGGAGCAGGCGCGAGGCTTTCATCCGCGGGAAGGCTGGGAGAAGCAGCGTGTCACCGAGGCGACCCGGGAAATCCCCTGACTTCAGGAACTTCGAGAGCTTGCCGGCGGATTGGCGGTCGACGCCGGAGCCCACCGACGACAAGGTGCCCGATTCGTGTACCCCGATGACGAGGCAATCAGTCTGAGTCTGGGCGGCGCTACCGGTGAAAATCTCGAATTGCATGCTGACCTCCGAATGGGTGCGTACCTGCACCACGAACCGCGTGAGTTACCGTAACATTCTATCGTTTTCCCAATCCCGGCGTTCCGGGGAAGCCAGGCCGTGCCCCACATCCTGTCCCGATACATCCTGAAAGAGACTCTCGGTGCCTGGCTGGGAGTCACTGGGGTGCTGCTCGTCATCCTGTTGACCAATCAATTGGCTTCGGTTTTGGCGCGGGCAGCGGAGCAGGGGTTTCCTCGTGGCGTGGTTTTGGAGCTGGTCGGCTTTGGAACCTTGTCCAATCTCGCTGTCCTCCTGCCCATAGGGTTGTTGCTGGGGGTGGTCGTGGCGCTCGGACGCCTTTATCACGACAGTGAAATGACGGCGGTGCTCGCGTGCGGCGTCGATCGTTGGCGCATTCATGCGCCCATCGCCCTGATCGCGCTCGCCGTGGCGATACTCGTCGCCTGGCTCACCCTCATCGGCGCGCCGTCGGCCGCGGCTCGAGTCGAGGCGTTACGTGCGAGCGCGCTTCAAGCCGGAGAGTTTGCGCCGATCACCCCGGGACGATTTCGTAGCTTCGGTGGCGGCTCGGTTGTTCTCTACGCAACCTCAGTGTCGTCTGACGGCACGCTCGAGCGTGTGTTCGTCAAGCGTGTTCGAGAAAGTCGCTACGAGATTGCCGTAGCGGCCCGGGCGCGACACGAAGTGTCCGCCGACGGCGATCTGCATCAGCTCACGTTGTACGAGGGCGAGCGCTATGAGGGTGTACCCGGGTCGCGCGAATTTCGAATCGTGCGATTCGCGACGAATGTGATTCCCGTTCGTATCCCGCCGGTGGGCGCGCGATCTGGAGAACTCGACGCGACTCCTACGCTCAGCTTGTTGCGGTCCGATAATCCGGCGCTTCGTGCCGAGCTGCACTGGCGTATGGCGACTCCTCTCATGGTGTTCGTGCTCGCCATGCTCGCAGTGCCCATGTCCCGTCTTCGACCACGGCAAGGGCGCTATGCGCGTGTATGGCTCGCAATCGTCGTGTACTTCATTTACTTCAGTCTTGCCTCGGCGGTAAAGGTCTGGATGGCGAAGGGGCAGATTCCGGCTGTGCTTGGTTTGTGGTGGGTTCATGCCTTCGTCGTTGTGTTAACGCTTTCATTGATTGTGCTCCCTGATCTTCGTGCGCGTCTCCGTCATCAAGATAGGCCGCTCCCCCTGAGGGCGTCATGAACGCTTTTGGCGTACTCGATCGTTATATTTTTCGCAGCGTGCTCATGGGCGTTGGGATGGTGGTGCTGGTGCTGCTATCGCTGGGCGGTCTGTTTTTATTGATCGAACAGCAGGACGATATTGGCGTCGGTCGTTATACAACCCTCGCAGCGCTGCACTTTGTGGCGCTGAATCTTCCTCAACAAGGCTGGGAGTTGCTGCCCATTAGTGCACTGATCGGTGCGCTGATTGGCCTTGGCAATTTGGCTCGAGGTAGCGAGCTGATCGTCCTGCGGACGTCGGGGTTGTCGGTCTGGCGAGTGGCCCGTCCAGTGGCGTTCGCGGGACTGCTCCTGGCTTTTCTTGGGGCACTGATCGGTGAGGTGATCGCACCCCCTCTCGAGCAGTATGCGCGGCAACAAAAAGCCTTTGCCAAAGTTAATGACGTCAGTGTCGCCGGGTCCGGTGACGCATGGGTACGCGACGGCAATCTCCTCGTCAACGTTGAGCGTCAGACGGGAGAATTACAGTTCGGTGGAATGATGGTCTATGAATTGGCGGATGATGGCCGACTGCGCGCGATGGGTCGTGCCGTGAGTGCAAAATCGGGAGGGGCGGGATCATGGTCCCTCGAGCAATATGCCGAAACACGTTTTGATAATGAACAGATCTCAAGCAGTCGCGCTGCAAGACGAACTCTCGACTCGAATGTCACCGCGGAGTTCTTGGGTATCGCGGCATCATCGCCGTCGCAACTGCCGACGAGGGCGTTGCGGAGCATGATCGTGCACCTCGAAGCGAATTCACTCGATTCGCGCGAGCCTCGGTTCGCATTTTGGTCGAGGATCGCTCGGACTCTTGCGCCGGTATTCGCCGTTTTGCTTGCACTGCCATTCGTCTTCGGATCGCTGCGTGCCAGCGGCGCGGGGGCTCGGGTCGCTCTTGGGCTCATTCTAGGAATCGGATTCTTTCTGATTCAAAGAATGCTCGAGAGTGGTGCGGTCGTATTTGAGGGAAATCCCGCATTGTTCGCCTGGCTGCCCACCGCGTTGATGGGTGCGGCTGCGCTATGGCTCATTCATCGAACTCGATGAGTACGCCACCGCTCGTCAAGCGAATGACGTTGATCGTTCGTGACCTCAGCCGGTCAATCGCGTTTTACCGCGATGTCCTCGGCCTCTCAATTTGGTATGACGATAAAATCATGCTCTCCGGAGTCGGTCTTGCTGCAGGATCAAAAGGGGACACGACGCGGCTCGTCATCATGAAGTCGGAGGATCCCGTGATCGGCATGATCGGCTTGCTCGAGTTTATCGAGCCGCGGCTGCCCGAACCGACGGCTCGAACGAAACTCGGCATCGGCGATACCGTGTTCGTCATGCAAGGTAGCGATGTCGATGTCGTCCATCAGCGTGCAGTCGCCTTCGGCGCCCGTATTCATGCGGCACCCCACCGATTCGAGGTTCGCGGCGCTGACGGGAGGATGATCGCGATGACGTCACTCTCGCTGTGGGATCCGGATGATTTTTTCATTGAGTACAACGAGCGACACGAGTAGAGCGAGCGGGGATGCGATGAATACGACGTCAGACAAGGCGAACAACGCCCTGGTTTGGGATCTTCCCGTCAGGATCATTCACTGGTCTTTACTCGTATCGGTCATCGGATCGTGGCTGACGCGTGAACTCGAAGGCGACTGGTTCGTTTGGCATATTCGGTTCGGTTATGCCGTGATCGTGCTGGTGGTCACTCGGATACTTTGGGGCTTTTTGGGTACGCGACATGCGCGCTTCTCGCAATTCGTGCGCGGACCTAAGACGATCATCGACTATCTTCGGGGGGGCGAGGCGAAATCGGTCGGACACAATCCGCTCGGTGCGCTAATGATTCTCGCGATGTTGGGCATGCTACTCACGCAGGCCATCACCGGACTATTCGCCAATGACCAAGTATTCGAAACGGGCCCTCTGTTTGGGTACGTCACCATTGAGACCAGCGACCGTCTCACGACGCTGCATAAGCAACTGTTCGATTGGATTGTGGCCGCCGTCGCGATCCATGTCGCGGCGGCGCTCTTTTATCTTTGGGTTCGAAAAGAGAATCTGATTCTGCCCATGATCACAGGTCGAAAATCAGAAGAAAACTGCCCAGAAAATGCGCGCATTTCGAGCTCGAGGCTCGGCGTTGCAATCATCCTGGCGTTGCTCGTCGGGGCGGCGCTCGCCTGGATGATTCGTTCAGCACCCGAGGCATCGCTCTACGTGTTTTGACACGATCGAGCGATACCTCAGGTTTCGATCTTATTTCTTTCCGCCGAGCTCGCGCAGCAGATCGTCCGCGCGGTACACCTTGGAGAGCGCTTCTTTCATGATCGCCGGATGAACGGCGATGGAGCGGTTCTTGGCCGTATCGAACCAATAGGCGCCCGAGATCGAGTGGATGTTGCCGTCGAACATTAGTCCGACCACCTCTCCCCGAGCATTGAGCAAGGCACTGCCCGAGTTACCACCCACGATGTCGTTGTTGGTCGATAGATTGACCGGTGTCGAAAGATCGAGGGACCCCTTCACTTGTTGCCAGCTGTCGGGAATGCGGAAGGGCGGCTGACCGGTGGCGCGTTCGAAGGCGGTCGACAGTCGCGTGAAAGGTTCGACGGGGCGGCCTTTCTCAACCCAGCCTTGCACCGTGCCGTAATTCAGGCGCAGCGTGAAGGTCGCATCGGGGTAGACGTTCGTGCCATACAGCTTGAATCGAGCACGCGCGATTTTCTCTTCCGCGACACTGATTGGCGCTTCGATTTCGTCTTCATATTGCTTGCGAAGCACGCGAGCTTGAGGGTCGATGCTGCGAGCGAGCTGAATGAAGGGATCGGTCGAGGCGGCGATTGCTGCCGTGCCGCCGTTCCACAAGGCCAATCGTACTTCGGGGTCGCCGAGCTTCGTGCCCGTTACCAAAGACTGCGCCAAGGTATCGGGTGAGTCTTTTGCGAGCAAGCTGCGTACGTTGGGGTGATCGGGGCCCAGCCACTCGCGCATGCGCTCGAGACCAAAAGATAGCGTCAACTTTTCGAGCTCGGGATAGATTGGCACGGGCGCCGCGAGTTGCTGACGAATTCGGGGCAAAGACGCGTCGGTAAACTCTCGTAACCGCTCGGTGTTGGGCTTCTCTCGCTCGGCGGCGCCACGCACGAGCGTGCGAGCGAGCCGGAAATAGCGACTATTGAAACCCGCAGCACCCTCGAGGTAAGTCAGTTCCGTATCGAGGTTTCGCGCCATCGCGTTCGCTCGCTCGATATCAGCCCACGGATCACCCATCGAGGAGAATTCACGGTCGGCGCGAACTCTAGCTCGTAGCTCGGCCTCCTCACGACGCTTCTGCGCCATCATGTTTTCATCGAGTAGCGCGTCGAGCTGCTTACGGCGTACCTTGATTCCGTTCTCGAGACCGGTGAGGGGGTCTTCGACGATGCGTCGGGCGTCATCACTCATCTTCGAAAACTGGATGTAACGCCCGCGCAGTTCGTTGCTACGCAGCAGCGAGGGCGGCAGATCGACCTCTCGCAACTGCTGCAACTGGGCAACGGTGAGTAGTCGATCGGTTGAGCCCGGGTGTCCCGACACAAGCACAAACTCGCCGGCCTTCGGGCCTTCAAAGTTCACCTTCAAGTGACGGATCGGTCTGACCGGCTTGCCATTCTCGTAGGCGCGTAGCAGCGCCATATCGAGACACCAGCGCGGAAACTGGAAGTTATCCGGATCTCCACCAAACGCTGCAATGCCCGCTTCAGGCGCGAAGACGAGACGGATGTCCGTGTAGCGCTTGTACTGGTAGATGAAATACTGGCCGCCGTTGTAGAGCGCAACGCTCTGGCACTTGTTGCCCGTCGTTTTCTCACAAGTTTGCTCAAGCTCCGTCAGCGCTTTCTTCCGAGCATCGTTGGCAGCGCGATCATCCAAGCCTCGCGTGGCCGCGTCGATCTTGCTCGTGACGTTGTCCATGGCGACGAGCACGTCGGCCAATTGCGTCGGGCACTTGATCTCGGTTGATTTGCCTCGCGCGACGAAGCCTTCATCGAGGAGGCTTCGATCCTTAGACGAGTTCTCGGCGAGACAGGCTGCGATGCAGTGGTGATTCGTCAGGATCAGTCCCTCATCCGAGACGAACGAGGCAGTACATCCCGCGAGGCGAACAGTCGACTCGCGCACTCGATCGAGCCACGGACCGTCGATGCGAACTCCATACGTTTTTTCTACGGAAGCGGACGGAAAGTTATCGAAGGTCCACATCCCCTCATCGGCGACTGCAGCGCTGCAGGTGAGGATCGTTGCTAAGAGTGAGGCGAGAACGCGTTTCATCGGTCACAACTCCGGAATCTTGCTGAAGTCCGGTCATTAAATCACAGCGCAGTCATTTCTGGCGGACGTCCGGGTTTACGCCGTGCAGGGCGCATTTCTGCGGCGGTATCGCGATTCACAGGCAGACCGCACAGAGGCGGCTACGGTCGAATGCGCGAGCCGACATTTCGTCGGTGCCCCCGAGGGAGGTTCCAAACATACTCACTTACCACACACGCCGGCGGCGTATCGTCGGCCAGGGAATGACCGAGTACATCATCGTCGTGGCACTGATCGCGGTCGCGACCATCGGTGTGTACTCGGCCTTCGGCGATGTCGTCCGCGGTCGAACGTCGATCGCCGCCGTCGCGCTATCCATAACGGACTCTACCCCTCGAGTATCGACAGACGCTCGAGATCTTCAGGTGTATCGATATCGTGAGCGGCGCTCGGCATCGGCACGCGTAACACTTGCGAAGATGATCGAAGTAGGGCGCTTGCCCCACGATCGCCGCGGAGAGCCTTCACGGATGCAAACCAAGCTCTCGGTAGGACGCACGGGGCGCCGATGAGAGCGGTGCCGTCGTCACCGGCATACTCTGCCGCAGCGGCCCAGGTCGGCGCTTTCTCCCAGGCGCTGACCAATCGATGTAAATCGTCAACGGTCACCAACGGTTGATCGACGAGGGTGATGAGCACCCCCCGGGCGGCATCAGGCGTGCGCGTGACGCCATCTCGAAGACTGGCCGCGTGGCCCAAGTTCCAGTCTTCACGTCGGATGATTTGAGCCGGCGCGAGATCCGTGACCGAGAGTAGGTCGTCGGCATGCGCTCCGACGACCACAGCGAACCCCTCGCCGACGACTGCGCGAACACGTTCAACAGCGAGCTCAATGAGCGTCCTGCCCTTGAAATCGGCGAGTGCCTTGGGTGAGCCGAAACGGCGAGATCCGCCGGCCGCGAGCACCAGAGCGAAAGGCGCGGTCATCTCCGCGCCTCGATGAGCTCAACCGCCTCCAGCAGCCTGCAGCGTGGCCTGCGAGGACGAGGACTTGGCAGGCAGTCGCGGCGCTTCGTCGAGCACCCAAGTGTTCGTGTCTCGACGTGCCGGGCAGGGGATGGCGAACACGACGTCACCCTTTGCGCGAGCCGCCTTCAGCGTCTCGACGTCGAGCTTCCAGCCGCGCGCTTCGAACTCGTCGAGTTTATCGCGATACTGAAGGATGACTTTGTCCGCGGGCATCATGAGTTCTTTGGCACGCGACGGCGGTGTCAGGGTAGGTCGGACGTTGTTCATGACCTTGATGTCTTGTGAGGCGATGAACATATTGCGTTCATTGATTTTCTTGTCGAGCCACGCATTAATTTTCGGCTTGATGTACTTTCCGATGAAACCCATCTTGCTTCGTTTGAAGAAGCCGATGTTTCTTTGGTTGAGCAGGAAGACACGCGTGCGATTTTCGTCGATCGGCGCCTCGAACATGTATTGATGCATCGCCGTCTTGGGCGAAAAGTTGATGTAGGTCCACATGTGGTTTGGACCGTAAGTGCCTGAACCCGCCTCCATCTTGCCGCCTTCCTTACGGAATTGACGCATGATGGGGTTTTTGAGTGGCGGCGCATCAAAGGTCGACAAGAACCCATAGCCCCACGGATTGTTTTGATGGGGGCGCAGCTCCGTCATCAAATAAGTATCTTCGCGCTCTCCCTGGTACCCGTGTGTCGGGTGAACATATTCGTTGTGTGCAGGGTCGAGGCCATTCTCGATTGAACGCTCGTAGTGGTAATTGATGTCGAACGTGACGAGGGTCGCGCGCCACTCATCGGTGCCGTGCTCGTCAACGGGCATGATGGGCGGGCGCTGCTCTTCGGGAAGGTCACCGAGAAACGCGAAGACGATGCCGTACTTTTCTTGAACGGGGTAGGCGTCGACGCGCGCACGCGGAGGCGGCTTCGTCGCCTTGCCGATGGAGGGGATGCGTGTGCACACGCCATCTCGATTGAAGCGCCAGCCGTGGTAGGGGCATTGGACGGTGCCATCGTCTTTGCACTTTCCGCCCGAGAGCGAGGCGCCCCGATGAATGCAGGTGTCGGCAAGAACCGCCGGCTTGCCGTCGCCGTCGCGGAACACCACGAAATCGTGCGAAAGAATGCGAACCTTTTGCGGCGTGGTGCCGAGGTCTTCGGCGCGAACGACGGGATACCAAAAATTGATGAACATCGAATTGACCTCCCTGCCAACCAGGAACGCTGAAATCCGCGCCCTTGTACGATAGTCCAGGGACGGAGCGTAGTACGGGAAGTCCGAAGCGTCCACTGGTTGGATGGGTACCGGGGAGGGCCGGCGCGGTGTATGTTTCGGGCTACCACGAACGAGTTGGAGAGGGAGTTCGTCATGTCCGAGGCTGTTACGACTGAAACCACGAGTCTGCCCGCGCGTCGACCGTTCGAGGGTCGCGAAGAGGAGCTGGGTAAGGCCATTGGCTTAGCCATCCGGACCCTCAAAGATGCGATGCCGTATCAGCACGAGATGAATGATGCACTCGTGAAGATGCATCTGAACTCGGTGCAGTTCGCCAAGAACGCCGGTCTGAGCCAACAGTACGTCGAGCACGACGTGCGGTGTATGACGCCAACGCTGCGGCGGATTCGCGCGGAAATGGCGGCGAAGGGCGATCCCGAGCTCGCACTGTCTGGCGTGTTTGACCGCACCAGCGCGTTCTATCAGCTGTGTCTCGACCTCGAGGAATCTCCCGGGCTGCGTCGATTCACGTTCCCGTTTTCGACGGTCCTCGCCATCTCTCGGAAGATCGGTCAGTTCGATATGACGGATGCCGAGGTACACGACATTTGGTTGCGACCGAGGCTCATGGGTTATGCCCAAGAGTTGGGTGTTCGATTCGAGGTCTCGGATATCGATGCCTGGAATAAGGTGACCGTACGCTTGATTAAATGATGGTCATTTTGTCCGCTAGGTGGAGTGGGTTAGGCGGGAGCGATCCAAAAATTTTCCGCGTAGTGGTAGATACTAGTCTTAGCGGCGGAAACACGCCGCAGGGTCCGGGAGTTTGTTGTGGCGTTAGCGCAACGGGCGATCCGGCTAAGAAGTCGTCCTCGGGGGTCGAAATGAAACATCTGAAGAAGGTTCTTCACAGCCTTTGGGCTATTCCGTTGTCGATGGGAGTCGGTGCTTCTGCGCACGCGCAGGCGCCCGCACCGGATGAGGCGGTTGCGCTCGAAGAAATCGTGGTGACCGCGCGTAAGCGCGAGGAAAATCTCCTCGTCGTTCCTCTGGCCATCACCGCCGTGACTGCCGCTCAGCTCGAGCGTCAGGGTGTGAAGGATGTCACCGGTCTCATCGATCGAGACCCGAGTTTGAGTTTTGACACGGGCCTCGTTCCGTACGACACCCGAATCGTGATCCGCGGCCTCTCGCCGACGCGCGGTCGTCCAAACGTGGCGACCCTCGTCGACGGTGTCGACGTGTCGAGCGAATCCATCGGTGTCGCCGGCGGCTCGCTGCTCATCAGCCCCCGACTGCTCGATATCGCTCAGGTGGAAATCGTTAAGGGTCCGCAGAGCGCGCTCTTCGGGCGCAGCGCGTTCGCGGGTGCTATCTCCTACACCACGCAAGATCCCACGAGCGAGCCGACTCGCAATGTCTCGATGGACCTCAGCAGTGAGGGGCAATACGAAGTCAAAGGCGGGATGTCCGGTCCATTAAC
Organism: Gammaproteobacteria bacterium; assembly: GCA_016874235.1. Taxonomy (GTDB): domain Bacteria; phylum Pseudomonadota; class Gammaproteobacteria; order Steroidobacterales; family Steroidobacteraceae; genus UBA964. The sequence goes on along the minus strand of VGUJ01000003.1, from coordinate 78,985 downwards.
CGATACGCTCGGTTATCGGCTCGGCGTTTATGCCTTCACGGACGACGGTTATTACTTCAACCGCGTGACGCAGCAGTCGACCGGTGGTGGAGAGGGTCGCGGTGCGGCGCTCTCCCTGAAATGGGAACCCAGCGACAATTACGGCGCCAAGTTCCGCGCCGAATTCACTAACGACGAGTTCGATCCATCGTCTCAGGCTGCGCTTGCGTTCAATTCTCGTAACGCGGTTCCGGGCAATGCCTCGATCTGTAACGTGGGTACCAATGCCGCGGGCGGCTTGGCGCCGGTCGGCTTCGTCATCGATGCGAGCTGCGCCGCCAACCAGACGGGCGCGCCGGGTCCGGCGCCCACCGGTTTGGTCGCGAGCCAATTTGCGCTCGGACTTAACGCTTTCCGCGATCTCGAGAGGCTCACGGGTAACCGGGGTGTCTTCGACGACATGACGATCCCGGCTTTCACGGGGTCCATCGGTAGTGCGAAGGGCTTGCAGCCCTCGTTTAACCGAAACTCGACCCGTGCCGTCGCAGGTAGCACGGCTCCGGATTTCCCGGGCAGTGATCGATCGGTTCGTCGTGTTTCGTTGGTTCAGCACTTCGACACGTCGGTGGGTCGTTTCAGTTCGTTGACGGGTTACACCAACTCTGACGTCGACGTGTTGTTCGATATCGACAAGACGAGCTTCCTGCCCATTCAGCAGACGCTCGAGACCTACACGAGCACGCGCCAGTTCAGTCAAGAAGTTCGCTTTACTTCGGATTTCGAAGGCCCGCTGAATTTCTTTGCGGGTGTGCAGTTTTGGACCGAGAGCGTCGAGCAGAGAGAGCGTAACCTCACGGTGATTGGCGAGGGCACGCTCTGCTTTGCATTCGATCCGCCCAACCCGGCTGCGGGTCCCGGCGTCACGGTGGGCACGGCGACGATCCAGACGCCGCCCGGCCCGGTATCACTCGGTCCTGGTGTATCGCTCAATATTCCTTTGAACAGTTGCACCAGCCCGACGGGTGGCTTCACCTCGGTGGACGTGTCGCCGTACATGGCGTCGGTTTACGGGGCCCGCGAGCCGACGTTGACCACGCGCGATATCGATCACAAGTCGTTTTACGTCGACGTCGAATGGGACATCACCGATTCGTTGCGTTTGATCGGTGAGGCCCGCTGGGTCGAGGAAGTGAACGACGTGTCCTCGGGCTTCACGGACGGTTCCAACGGCCCGGGCACCATCGTGCTTTGCGGTTCGAATGGTCCGTGCCGTGATGGCGCTGGCGTACCGTCGCCCGGCTTCCCGCCGGTGGTCGCCGCGCGCGGATTCAACCCGCCGGATGTCACGCGTCAGATCGTGTATCCGACCCTCAAAGAGGACTACATCACGCCGAAGGGCACGCTCCAGTGGACGCCGAGTGATGACGTCAATATCTATGCGTCGTACGCGCAGGCACGTAAGCCCGGTGGTTACTCGACGGTCACGCTCTCGGGCACGGGCGCGCCGGCCAGCGGCGACGATGTGTACTTCGCGGCAGAAAAACTGAAGGTCTATGAAATCGGTGCGAAGTGGCGTTCGCCCTCGGGCAACGTCCGCGTCGAGGCATCGGCGTTCCGTACCGACTTCACCGACAAGCAGGTGGGTACGCAGATCCTGGTGGGTAACACCATCAGCAACCGCGTCACCAACGCCGGCAAGGCGCTGCTCGAGGGTGTCGAGCTCGGTATGCAGTGGCGTCCGAGCGAGAACTGGTTGGTGGCAGCCGGTCTCACGTACTTCTCGACCTACAAGTACACCAACTACAAGACGACCTCGACGGGTGCGGGTGAAATCGCGCGCGTCGGCAATTGCGTGGTGGGCTATCTAGATGGTTCGAATTTCGTCCCGTTGACGAACAACACCGTACCCTTTGCGGCGGGCAGCACGACGGCGTTCCGCTCGCTGACCTGTCAGCTCGATCGTACGGGTAAGTTCATCGAAGATACGCCGGAGCTCGCGATGGCGATGTCGATCGGTTATCGCCGACCGATGGGCGACTCGGGCATGGATCTCGTCGTCGACCTCGATGCCAACTGGGAAGGCGAGCGATTCATCGAGGACGACAACAAGCAGTGGCTCGACAGCTACTGGCTTGCGAACTTGCGCGTGGGCGTTGATGCCGACAAGTGGTCCGCGGTGCTGTTCGTCGACAACGTGGCGGATGATCGTACGGTTCGATCGGCAGGCTCTGGCCCGGCGATCTATGCGTCCGACTTCCGATTCGGGTTCTTCAATTATTTCCCGCCGGGCTCACCTGCGCCGACGGGCACACGATTGGTTCCCGCGCCGAGCATCCCGACGACGGTATTCGCGAACCTTCCGAGCCCGCGCGTGATTGGCCTGCGTATGGCGTACAAGTTCTAAGCCACGGCAGGACGCACTCGCGTTCAACCTCAAGCGGGGCCGCCCATCACACGGTGGGCAGCCCCGTTCCTTTTTGAGAGCTCCCCTCTCGCCGTCTATCGTGCAGCGAGGCGTTAATCGGTGGCGAGGATCACGAATGATCGATACGGGTAATGCTGCGGTGTCTCGTCGGCAATGGCTGGGATCGCTGGCCTTGGGCGTCGTCGCGGCAGGATCATCTCTGTCGCTCCCGGAGGCCGATACGGCGACCCGTCGGGACTTGCCGGATCTTGCAGATCCTGAGGTCAGTCTCAGGAACATCGTTCGCATGCAAGGCAGCCTGCTCGAGCAGGACGTACCCTGGTGGTTTACGGGCATGATCTTCGCGGTCCGAGGTGACAACGAAACCCCGCGTCCGCTCGTGCGCTTCGAGGGTATGGAGATTTATTGGTTCACGCATCGACCGAACGGATACCAACTCGGCGGTCATACGGTTACGTTCTTCAGAGATATCGAGACGAACGAATACCTGCGCGAGTTTCGAAACCCTTGGACGGGTCGGCTCGATGAAGTGAAGCCTGCGGTACAGGGCGGCAACCTTGGCTTCAGTTACAGCAAAGAAGGTATTTGGCCGGTCCGTCTCGATGGGACGCCCATAAGCGAACCGCGTCGGGCGCCTCTGAAGTTGCAATGGCACTCGATCGGAGATCACGTTTGGTTGCAGCACCAGACGATCTATCCGCCCGGCATGCCGCCCATGCATGGTCAGCGACAAAGTTTGTTCGCACGACGGCAGGACTTTCTCGACTCACGACTGTCTGCGCTTCCGACGACGTTCTCGTCGACGGTATTCATGGGTTGGCTCAAATGGATGAACATGACAGGCGAACCGGGTCATGTGATCTGGCATGCCTCCGGGGCGAAGTTACGCAGCCTCGACGAATTGCCGCGCGAGTATCGAGAGCGAGCCGAGCGGGAGTATCCCGAACGCATGACGGCCAAGCCACGATGATTTTTTTTAGGGGGTTCAGATGAAAGGGTCCACGATGAGTGCCGCGCTGGTTTCGGTCATTCTCGGTACGGCTGTGGCAGTCACCGCATCCGCGTCGGGGAAGACGCCGATTCGGTTCAAGGATGAGACGGCCGCGCGCGGTGTGACCGATCTCGCCGTCAATTCGACGGGCCCGACGTTCGGGGACTACGACGGGGATGGTGACCTCGATATCTTCGTGCCGGTCGAGGATCTTGCCTCCGGGTTGGCCGACCGGCTCTTCGAGAACGACGGACGCGGTATCTTCAAGGATGTTGCGGCTGCGAAGGGCGTGCAGAATCTGGGCAGCTACAGCCGTGGCGCCGTGTTCTGTGATCTCGACAACGACGGCGATCTCGACCTGCTGTCGGTGAATATGCCGCCCGGGCAGGCTCGTCAGCGGCACGTGCCGACGACGTTGTACAAAAACGAGCTGCGAGAAACAGGGGAAGCGCGCTTCACGGATGTGACGCGATCGGCCGGTCTCATGCGCGCCGGGAACGAGAACGATCAAAAGATCGGGGGCATCGGCGATACGGGCGGCGGCGGCGGTTGCGCCGATTACGATCGTGACGGTGATCTCGATCTATTCATCAAGAACGCGGATGGAGACGTCGATAACGCGCTGTTCAGGAACGAGGGCGGATGGAAGTTCACGGATGTCACCGTGAGCGCTGGGGTGGCTTTGCAATCGAAGCTCAAAGATTCCAATGCGCAGGGCTCGCCCAACTGGATCGATTTCGATCAGGACGGCTGGATCGACTTACTCGTGACCCACGAGCGAGAGATCAAAGTGCTGCTACGTAATCTCGGTAACGGTCGGTTCGAGGATGTCACGCGCGCTCGCAGGCCGCCGAACGCGTTGCCGTTTCTGAATCCGGGTTACGCGCAGGGCGCCTGTATCGCCGATTTTGATCATGATGGCGACATGGACGTTTTCCTACCGACGGCCGATCAGGCAGGACGGATGATCGCCAATCGACTCAAAGAAACCGGCACGCTGTCTTTTCAGGATGTGACGACGAAGTCGGGCGCTGGAGTCATTCGTGGCACTCGCGGCTGTGTGGCGGCCGACTTTGATAACGACGGCCACGTTGATCTCTATCTCAACAACGGTGGACCGTCGAACGTGCTGATCAATGACGTGATCGCCGACTTTCCGCCGTTCGTGACGTTCTATATCGCCTGGGAGCCAGCGGAGAACACCTTGCTGCGCAATCGGGGTGACGGCAGCTTCGAGGAGGTCACCCGCGGTTCGGGTGCGGAAGGTCTCGGCATCGGGTCGGGTGTGGGTGCCGCCGACCTCAACGACGACGGGTTCGTCGATCTTTTCGTCACGAACCGAACTTACTACGCCATGGGTAAGCAGGTGAGCCCAGTGGCCGGTCAAAATCGCCTCTTCATCAATCGCGGCAACGGGAACGCTTGGATCAAGCTGCGATTGCAGGGCACCCGTAGTAATCGGGATGCGTTCGGGGCGCGCATCAAGCTGGTATCGGGTGATCTCGAGCAATACCACGAGGTGCAGAGTGCGCACGGCTACAACTCAACGAATGATCCGACGCTCACCTTCGGTCTCGGCGCTCGAAAGTCTGTCGATCGAGTGGAGATCCTCTGGCCCTCGGGGACGAAGCAGGTGATCGAAGGCCCAGCCATCAAGCGCACTCACGTGATCGTGGAGCCCGCCTCGTGATTCAAGGTCAGATGCTGATCGACGGCGAGATGACGCTCGGTAAGGGTGGGGCAGCAGGTCTCTGGATCGATTCGCATGATCCTGCGACCTTGGAGCCGATTGGTCGAGTGCCTGCGGCGACCGCCCACGACGTTGACCGGGCGGTTCGTGCGGCGGCGAAGGCGCAGATCGAGTGGGCGGCTCGCTCGGTCTGGGAGCGCGCGGCGGCGCTCAGGGCGCTGGCTTCGGCCATTCGCGCGCGAGGCCCCGAGATCTTGAACCTCGAGGCTCGCGATACCGGGAACACCATCGGCAAACTACAGGCCGATGTCCAAATCGCGGCGGGCTATCTCGAGTATTTTGCAGGACTCGCGTCCGAGCTGAAGGGTGAGACGATTCCAGCGACGGCTAAGGGCCTGCATCTCACGCTGCGCGAGCCCTACGGTGTCGTCGCTCGGATCGTACCGTTCAATCATCCGTTCATGTTTGCGGCAGCGCATCTCGCAGCGCCGCTGATGGCCGGAAACGCGGTCGTCGTCAAAACTCCAGAAACGAGTCCTCTGACGGGTTCGATGTTGGGCGAGCTTTGTCAGGCGGTTCTGCCGGCGGGGCTCGTGAATATTCTTCATGGTCATGGCATGCCCGCGGGCGATGCGTTGGTGCGCCATCCGCTCGTTCGGCGTATCGGGTTCACGGGGTCCGTCGCGACCGGGCTCGCCATCCAGCGCGCCGCAGCCGAGAGTGGCGTCAAACACGTCACGCTGGAGCTGGGCGGCAAAAATCCGTTCATCGTGTTTCCCGATGCGGATCTCGATCGCATCGTTGAGATGGCGGTTGCGGGAATGAATTTCTCCTGGGCAGGGCAATCCTGCGGTTCGACGAGTCGACTCGTCCTGCACGAATCGATTCACGACGTCGTCGTCGAACGTGTCGCGGCTCGGTTCGCAGCGCTGAAGCTCGGGAGTCCGCTCGATCCGACGTCGGAGATGGGTCCCGTCAACTCAGCGCGGCATCGAGACCGCATCATGGCGCTCATCGACTCGGCGCGCGCCGAGGGTGCGAGATTAGTGACGGGCGGCGGTCGTCCTCGGGGCGACTCATTCGCCCGAGGCTATTGGGTAGAGCCAACTTTGTTTGCCGACGTGACGCCGGCCATGCGGATCGCTCAAGAAGAAGTGTTTGGTCCGGTCGTATGCACGCAGCGATTTCGCTCGGAAGAGGAAGCGGTGGCGATCGCCAACGGCACGGACTTCGGTCTGACAGCGGCCGTGTGGACGCGAGATCTTCCGCTCGCGTTACGGATGGTTCGTGCGGTGCAAGCGGGCACGGTCTGGATCAACACGGCGGGTCAGCACTTCGTCGGAACGCCCTTCGGCGGCTGGAAAGACAGCGGACTCGGAGGCGAAGAGTGCCTCGAGGAGTTATTCAGTTACTCGCAGGTCAAGACTGTCCACGTGTTCCCTTGAACGCTCGCCAGAGGAGCCAAGCGGCGATCGGGTTGGCGATCAGCGACGTCAAGGAAAGTGACCAGCCGACCTTTTGTTCATCCGCGAAGACATAGTCGGTGGTGAAACCGACCAGAAAGGGCCCGAGCGTAGCGCCGACGAGTACCAAAGAAAACTGATACATCGCACCGAACTGCGCGCGCATGGCTTCGGGCGTGATCGATTGAACGTAAGCGCCGGCAGGGCCTGTTGCTGCGGAGCCAAAGAAAAACATCAGGAAGATCAGGGCGGCATGCGACAGCATAGTCGGCATCAAGGGCGCGATGATGCCTGGCAACACGAGCCCGATGCCGCAACCGAAGAGCACGCGTAGCTTCGCGTGTGCGTCGCCGCGAGACTCAAGGTGATCGGAGAGCCATCCTCCCGAGAAAGCGCCAAGCAGCCCGCCAACCAGCGCAACGGTACCGATGACGATGGCGGCTTCGGGAATGGTTGCTCCGTACTGGCGTTGGTAGAGCGCGGGAGTCCATGTCATGACGGCGAAAGCGGTGACGGAGGTGGTGCCGTACCCCGCAAAGACATACCCGTAGCGGGGCAGGTTTTGACGAAAGTGGGCCCAGACCTCTGCAACGGATGAGCGAGTAAAGCCGGCGGGACGAGGGGGCTCTTTGACAAACAGCATCAACACGGCGACCGGTAGTCCGATCGCACCGACGAGCACCATAACGAGTCGCCAACCGCCGAGTTCACCGAGCACGGGTAGCGTGATCGGACCTTGAGCAAAGACCCAGCCGATCATGGCACCCCCAAGCAGGAACGCCATCCCCGTGCCTGCGGTGACGCCTGCGCTGAAGATGCCGATCGCGAGCGCGAGTCGCTGTGGCGGAAAATATCCGGCCAGCATTGAATAGGCCGAGGGAGACAGGGTCGCCTCACCTACGCCCACACCTACCCGGTAAAAGAATAGCTGCGCGTACGAGCGCGCCGTACCGGCCAGCGAGGTCATGAGACACCAGAGCGTGATGCCGGAGGTGATGATCCACTTTCGGCTGTATCGATCGGCCCAGCGCGCGATGACGAGGCCCATGCCGCAATAGAAAATCGCGAAGGCTGCGCCTGCGAGCAAGGCAAAGGCCGTATCCGAGATTCCGAGATCTGCTTTGATGGGTTGCACCAGCAGGGACAGGATCAACCGGTCGATGAACGAGACGCAGTTGGCGAGGGCGAGGACACCGACCACAAACCACGCGTAGAGGGGTTGGAATGGAGTTCGGTTGCCGGGTGCGACTCCGGGTGCGCTCGAAGTGGTCAAGCTGTTGGCCGCCTGTTTGAAAGATCTCCGCGCCGGAGTATATCTGCCGGGTGTGGCGCGGTGCGTCGGCGTCGGAGGGGGTGTTCATGCGGTGGCTCAGATGGATCGTGAAGGGGCTTTTGGGGTTGGTCACGGTGACCGTCGTGCTGCTTGCCATAGGAGTTATGGTCTATCGAGATACCCCCGCGCCTGAGGTGGAGTCGAAATGGGCGACGCCCCCGTCGCAATTCGTCGAGATCGACGGCGTTCGTATGCACTATCGGGATGAGGGTGAGGGGCCGGCCGTCGTCCTATTGCACGCCAACTACTCGAGTCTCTTCATGTGGGAGCCTTGGGTCGCGGCGCTCCGAGATCGCTACCGGGTCATTCGTCTCGACTTGCCGGCTCATGGCCTGACCGGACCGGAACCGAGCGGCAACTACACCCTCGAGCGCATCCAGCAGCTCTTCGAGAAATTCGTCGACGAAAAGGACCTGGGGCGTTTCACCGTGGTCGGAACGTCGATCGGCGGAACAGTCGCCATGCGATATACAGCGGACCATCCCGATCGAATCGAGCGATTGGTCTTGATTAGCCCGGGGTCGCTCGAGCCGCGTGTCAGGGGTCGGACGACTCCGGCCAACGTCCCCAAGGCCGCAGATCTTCTCGGGTACATCCTGCCGAAATCTTTTACGCGGTTCATGCTGACTAACGACTATGGTGATCCCGAGCGTGTGACCGAGGCGGTCGTGGATGAGTGGTATGAAATGTGGATGCGCGAGGGGAATCGCCTCGCGATGCTCAACCTGCTTCGGCAGTACGTCTCAGGCGGCGTGGAAGACAAGATTCGTGCTGTGAGCGTGCCGGTGCTGCTGATCTGGGGCGAAAAGAACAAGCGGGTTCCCCTTGGACTTGCGTACGAGACCAAAGAGCTGCTTGTTAACTCACCCGAGGTGCGACTCGAAGTCTTGCCGGGGATTGGTCACATGCTCGTACAAGAGGCGCCCGAGGCTAGTTCGCAGTTGATCCGTCGCTATCTCGATGACGTGTCGACGCCGGTGGTGACGACAAACTAATCAGCGCACGGGCGTCGCTTGGGTGTCCGTCAAAACCGAGGCGGGCGTTTTTCTAGAAACGCTTGCGCGCCTTCGAGGAATTCCGGTGATGAGAAGCTCTCGTCGTAGTAGCGCTTCGACTCCGGGGTTTCGGCGTGAACGCCATCCGAGATCATGTTGATCACCGCTTTGGCGGCTCGCACTGAGTTGCCGGCATTGCCGGCGATTTCTCTGGCGAGGGAGAGGGCTCGGTCCTCGAGCGTATCGGAAGGAACGATTTCATTGATCATCCCGAGCCCGAGGGCTTCTTCGGCGTTGACTCGTCGACCTGTGAACAGAATTTCTTTGGCGCGTGACGGGCCGACGAGGTCATACAGACGTTTGGTATCGGCGAGGCTATAGGCGAGGCCGAGTTTCGCTGGCGGAATAGCGAAAAACGCGTCGAGGGTCGCGAGCCGCAAGTCGCAGGCGAGCGCGAGACCGCAGCCGCCTCCCGTACATGCCCCTCGAATGACGGCGAGGGTCGGGATGGGAAGCCGTTCCCAGGCGGCCTGGGCGTCGAGTACCGCTTGTTGCATCCGTTTCATGGCCGACGGGTTCGTGAGGCCATCCCGCATTTCGGCGATGTCGGCGCCAGCGCTGAAGGCCGCACCGCCGGCGCCGGTGATGAGGGCCACCTTGATCGACGGTGCGGAGGCGAGTCGCGCCGCGATCTCGAGTAAGCCTTGCCACATCTGGCTCGAGATGGCGTTGCGGCGGTCGGGCCGGTTAATCGTGATACGCGCAACCGGTGGGTGGATGTCCGTCAAAAGCTCAGTCATGCCATCATGTTAACAGTCGGCCAAAACGACACCAAAAGGGGGATCAAGATCAATGGGCACGTACTCCGATTTACGAGGCAAGGTAGCGATTGTGACGGGCTCTGGGCGGCCTAAGGGCCTCGGTGAGGCGATGGTGAAACGACTCGCGGCTGAGGGCTGCAAGGTCGTGGTGAGCGATCTGGGTGCGCCGCAGGGCGAAGCCATGCCCGCCTCGGCCATCGGTTCGACGTCCGAGATGGAAAAGATCGTCGCCGATATTCGTGAGGCCGGGGGCGAGGCCATCGGCCTTACCTGCAACGTCCTGGTGGAGGCGGAGGTCGAGAGTTTGGTCACTCGTACGGTCGAGCACTATGGACGCCTCGACATCATGGTGAACAACGCCGGTATCGGTTATCTCATGAAGCGAATCGTCGAGATGAGCCAGGCGGAGTGGGATGCCGTACTCGGCGTCAATCTGCGCGGCGTGTTCTTCGGCATCAAACACGCCGCAATCCAGATGCTGAAACAAAATCAAGGTGGTCGAATCATCAACATCGGTAGCCAGGCGTCGAAGTCCGGCTTTCCTTTCGCGTCGGCGTACACGGCCTCGAAACATGGACTCGTGGGCCTCACGCGCAGCGCCGCCGTCGAGTTTGGTTCCGCAGGAATCACCGTCAATACGATCTGTCCGAACCATGTCACGACTGGGCTCGGCGCATGGCAGAACCAGTTCTTCAGTGCCGCGACGGGTCGGAGTCACGAGAAATATCTCGCCGACATGAAAGCGCGAATTCCGCTCCGGCGGCCGGGTCTGCAGGAAGACATCGCCAAGGCCTGCGCGTTTTTGGCCTCCGATCAAGCGACGTACATCACCGGCGAGGCAATGAACGTTTCGGGCGGCGAGGAGTATCACTGATGGGTGAAGCATGGCCGTCGGGCGCGCGATTGGCGTTGTCGCTGGTCGTCAACGTCGAGGAAGGTGCCGAGTTCAATATCGTCGATGGCGATCGGGGGCCGGAGCCCGTAGACGAGCTGGGCATCACACTCAAAAAACCGGTGCGTAATTTCGGTAATGAAAGCAACTACGCTTACGGCATCAACGAAGGCGCACCTCGAGTTCTAGGTCTGCTCGCTCGGCATGGCCTTTCGGCGACCTTCACCGCAGCCGCCGTAGCGCTCGAGCGAGCGCCCCAGGTGGCCTCGGCCATCATGCAGGGCGGCCACGAAGTGTGCGCCCATGGGTATCGCTGGGCTCATCAGCTCGGCATGAGCGAAGAGCAAGAGCGCGAGTTCATTCGAAAAGCGACGACGAGCATCGAACGCAGCACGGGCGTTCGGCCCGTCGGTTGGCTGTCGCGTTATTTGCACACGAGCGAGACGCGACGCTTGCTGTCGGAGGAGGGCTACCTTTATCACATGGATGATTACAGTCGCGATGAGCCGTTCCTTGATCGATCGTTGAGCAAGCCGATGGTCGTCGTGCCCTACGCGCTCGACTCCAACGACATGAAAATGTGGAATGCACCCTCGCTGACGCCGCGGGCCTGGTGCGAGTACGCCGTCGATACGTTCGACTGGCTGCTCAAAGAATCAGAATCGAGACCGCGGATGATGTCCCTCGGTGTGCATTTGCGGATCATCGGGCGACCGGGAAGAATCGGGGCGCTTGAGACATTCCTAAATCACGTTCGTGACCGCGCGGGTCAAAAGGTGTGGATCGCGAGGCGATGCGACATCGCCGCCCATTTCGCCGGGGGGTTGTTAGGCTGAGTGCGCGGCGGATTCGAATTGCGATGCCAGATCGCAGGCCAGCAAGTCTTCCCCTCGGGCGGTGACGATTTGCAGTCCGACTGGAAGATTATTGCCCGTTGAGAGTGGTACTGAGGCCGCCGGTAAACCCGCAGCCGTTGCAATGACCGTGAGATCCGCAAGGTCGGTGGGCGTTGGGCCATCGTAATCGAACGCCTGTCCGGGCGTCGTGGGCAGCACGAGCGCAGCGAGCGGCAGCATGAGGCGGTGCACGGCATGGGCGAAGTGGCGCACCCTCGAACGATACTCATCGAGTTTAACGGGCGTCAGCGAGGCGCCATAGTCGAGCATTGCGCGAAGTTCAGATGAGTAGTGCTCTGGCTTGCGCGCGAGCTCGTCACGATGTTGCTCGGCCATGGCGTGCTCACACAGCGAGAACACCGCTCGACGAGTTTTCACAGGATCGAGCGGCGTGAGATCGATGGGCACCAAGGTCGCCCCGAGGGATCTCAGCCGATCGAGCCCGCGTCGGTAATGTTGTATCACGTTCGGCGTGCCGCCGAGCCGCTCGACATCAACCATGAAGCCGATGGATCTCGAGCCGAGGAGTTGATCGACGTTTGGGTACACGGGGCTCGACGTGGAGTGCGTGAGTCCCGCGAGTACGCAGAGCAGCGGTCGAAGAAGTTCCGCGCGAGAGGTCATCGGGCCCGCATGATCGAAATCGGGATGCACGGGAAGAATACCTTCGAGCGCAATGAGATCGGGCGAGGGTTTGAGACTGGCGATACCGCAGTACGAGGCGGGGATCCGTACCGAGCCGATCGTATCGGTACCCACGGCCAAATCGATGTGACCGGCTGCAAGAGCGGCGGCTGAGCCGCCGCTCGAGCCACCGACCGAATGGGTCGGCCGGCGAGGATTACGAATCGGGCCATCGATGGAGCGGCCCTCCGCGCCGAGCGCCCCCGCGTCCATGCGTGTTTGCCCAAGGAGCACCGCGCCCGCTTCGCGTAAACGACGCACTAGCGCCGCGTCGTGTTCCGCCACGATTCCGCGTCGATTGAGTAAGCCCCCCTCGTAGGGCCATCCGCGGACAGCGATGTTTCCTTTGAGTGCCACGAGTCGACCCTCGATCGCGCTACGCGGCGCGCCCGAGGCGAGTCGGGCGTCGCTTTCGATCGCGGCCGAGCGGGCCTCGTCGATCGCGAGGTGAGACCAGGCGTTGAGAGCCTCATCGTCGCGAATCTTTTCTAGAGCGCGTTCGAGCGTCCGGGCGCGGGATGAGTTCATGCGCCGATCTTGGGTCGCTCGTCGATCAAGCGAATGGGTTTTTGCCGGCTTTCGATCTGCGTCAGCGGTGCCGTGCCTCCCACCGGCACGAGCGTGACACCGATCTCGACACCTATACGCTGTGCGAGCAGATCGGAAAAATCTCGCTCAAGCGCGGTATTCGGTAGCGCCGTATTGGTTCGGGTCTCGATGATGACGGTGAGTTCGTCTCGCCCGGAGGCGTCACGCGTTGCTCGACAGATGTACTCGCCAGCAAACTCCGATCGCTCGTTGAGGATGGCAGCGAGCGCGAGTGGGTACACGTTGATACCGCGTAACTTGACCATGTTGTCGCTTCGCCCGAGTACGCCGACCGTTCGTTTGAGTGAGAGGCTCGACGCAGACGAATCAAGTCTCCAGGCGGAGAGGTCGTGGGTATTGAAACGGATAAGCGGGTAGACGTCGTCGCGGTAGAGTGAGGTCACGACCATATCGCCCGGCGTGTCGTCGCCGATAATCATGCCACTCGCACTATCTACGAGCTCGAGGTACTGCGCGTCTTCCATGACGTACATACCGTCTCGATCCGGCCCCTCGGCGGCGATAGGGCCGGTATCGGCGACACCGTACCAATCAAAGATTTCGGTACCGCCCCAGGCTTTGGAAAGTACCGTGCGGGATTCCCGACCCACATGGCCGAAGATGGCGCGAACGGGTAGATCGCGACCGGGTTCGAGGCCCATTCCGCGCGCGGTTTCGGCCAGCTGGCGAATGTAGTCGACGAAACCGACGATGACCGTGACGCGCATGTCGCGCATGAGTTCGATCTGTGCGACCGAGCGCGTTTCCTTGCCGGTTCCCGCGGAGAGAAAAAGGCAGTTGGTGTAATGCAAGGCGGCTTCGCGAACGAAGTGCCCGCCGTTGATCATGCCGTGCCCGTACACGGAGTGAATCACATCATCGGGTCGCAAGCCCTGCATGCGCCAGATGCGCGCCACGAGCAAGGCCTGAACCTCTCGCGATTTAGCACTGAAGAGGACCACTTGAGGGCGTCCGGTGGTACCGCTCGTCGTGTGGAGAACGGTGATGGGCCGCTCGGTCAACGGCCATTTATCAAAACCGTGATAGTCACCGTACGGCGGATACTCCGCCAAACTCTTCATGAGATCGCTCTTGTCGAAGATCGGCAATCGGGTGATGTCATCGAGACCGTTCACGTCGGTGTGCTTGATGCCATGACCTGTCCACAGCCTTTGGTAGAACGGGATTTCCCATGCCCGGGCCACGCAGCGACGAAACAATCGATCCTGATGGGCGCGAATGTCGGCCCGCGATCGACGAGCGAAGTCTTGAGTGAACGCGTCGCCTATCGGAAAGTCGCGCAACATCTGCGCATAGTCGAACGATTCGAAGTAATGCGGAAAGCTCATGTCGTTCCTTCGTCGAATTGAAACGCATCGACGAGCGTACGCACGTCGTCGAGTTGCTCCAGATGATCGACGAGGTTGATGAGTCGTTCCACGTTCGCCGAGTTCATCGGCCGCAGGCCGGAGGAGGCAGCGCGGCGGAACTTTGCGAGGTGTCGCGCTCGTCCGAGGGGTCTTGTCGGAGCGCCCAGCACTGCGGGCAGGTCAATCGCGAGGTCAGTGCCGTCGTGAAGACTGATCTCGACGCGCTGAGGCGCGAGGACGTTCACGGCAGAGTTGTCGTCCTTCGCGATACGGATACGCGCGGCCAAGGCGTGTCGTGCGGGATCCGTCAGCGCCCCCGGATCGAAATCGGTTACCTGGACATCGCCGTGCAGTAAGGCCGTGGCGGCGACGTAGGGAAGGCAGAGTCGAGCGTAGGACGCAGCCATCGTGGGCGAGGGCGGACGATCGACGAGCTGAATGATGAGCGGCGGTGCGAGAACGCGAATCTCACGGATTGCCTCCAGACTAAAGCCATGTTGCTCGCGCAAGCTGAGTACGCCATCGACGCCGCCATGCGTAGCGCGGCCACTCGGAAATGGCTTATGCGAAAGTTCGGTGATCGCTTCACGATCTTCAAAGTCGTCGAAAGCCGACGAATCGCATTCCGGGTCGATGAGTGTGAAGTAGCCGAAAGGTCCCTCCAAGAAATTCATTGGACCAGAAATTCCCCGAAAGGCCATGTTGATCGAATCGAGCGCGACGCGAGCGTTGAATCCGATCTGCATCGGCAACATGGGTGACCCCTCAACGTGGGCCTGCATGGTTCCCGAGAGTTGGCTGTAGGTCAGACCAAGCGCGCTACGCGTCGTGGCAGCATCGAGCCCTTCGATTCGCGCAATACCCGCCGTCGCGCCCAGCGCGCCGCACATCGCCGGCCTAAAAAATCGGAGTTTATTTTTGGCGGAGCGTCCGATGGCGGTGGCGACATCGACGGCCACTGAGCACCCCTCGATCAATTGTGAGCCGTGGACGCCCCCGCGGGCATCGCACCACGCCGTGAGCGAGCCGAGAATCACGGCCATGGGATGAACCAAGGCGGGTTCATGCAGGCAGTCCCACTCCTGATTATGGATCTGGTAACTATTGATGAAGGCGGCAGTGCTCGCCGGGACGCGGCGCCCCGAACCCCATATACGCGCCGCGGCGCCCGTACCCCAGTTCTCGGCGAGCGCCTCAAGGTCTTTGACGAGTGGCACGCGGGATCCTGAGAGCCCAACGCCGATGGAGTCGAGAATGAAGGTCTTGGCAGACGCAACGGCGTTCGGTGAGAGGGTCGAGAAACGCGCCGAGACCGAGCGTTCCACGAGGCGGTGAGTGATGTTGTTGTACGAGTTCATCTGAGACCCGATGCTACAATTTTGAGCATGACAGACGCCACACGGCTCGGATGTGCGCCGCCCTGGACCGAGGCCGGGCAGCACGCGATGTCGCCCGTGGCCACGCACGACGACATCGCTCGATTCAATTTCCTTGCGAACTTCAACAAGTTCATGGCCAGCGTCGTGGTCACCGGGAACGCAATCGCCTTCAAAGAGCGCGCGGCGCCGCAGTGGCACGCGTCGCACGGAGCGCCGCCTGAGACCCGACGCGAGATTCGAGAGACGATGCGTGAGGATCCCTATTACCGAATGTGGAGCTCTCTACGCCGCTCGGGGATGGAAATGCGACAACAAGCCGGCCGTACGCTGGTGCTGCGCCAGATGGCAGCCCTTCGCGACCGGGCGCGGGCGCTCACGGCAGCGCATCCGGAAACGCTGCGACTCGATCCCACGGTTTCGGTCCCGCGCTATCAGAGCGAACTCGATAACCACTGTATGCCGGGTAGCTATTACGCCGAGTACCTTGAGGGCGACGTGACGGCTGCGGCCAACTACGACGCCGGAATGTTCGCGACCACGACGGGGCTCTTCGGACGATTCCTCGATGGCGCGGGTCGGGGTACTGCAGAGTGGCTGCGTCGACGGAGACCGGGTTGGACGCCAACACGGATTCTCGATCTGGGCGCCGGGCTTGGTCACAATTCGCTCCCGATCGCACAGGCGTTTCCGGAGGCCGAGATCATCGCGGTCGATCTTTCGGCGCCCATGTTGCGCTACGGACATGCGCGTGCGCTCGGTATGGGTATCCAGAACGTGACCTTTCAGCAGGCGAATGCGGAGTCGCTTCCTTTTGAGGACGGGTGCTTCGATTTCATTTTCAGCACCATGTTCTTGCATGAGACCTCACACTCGGCACTTCGCAATATCTTGGGAGAAGCGAAGCGATTGCTGGCGCCCGGCGGTGTTCAGGTCCACCTCGAGCAACCGCCTTATCGTGGAATGGGTGCGTTCGAGCAATTCCTCCGCGATTGGGATTGCCAGTACAACAACGAGCCATTCTGGAGCGCGTTGCACGACACGCGACTGCCCGATCTAATGGTGGAGTTGGGTGTCGCGAGAGATCGCGTTTTCGAGACGGAGATCCATGCCCTGGTCGAAGACGAAATGCCCAAAGTATCGACCGAGGTCGAAGATTATGGTCGCGGCGGGATGTGGTATGCCTGTGGGTACGATTCATGAACGAGCTCGAGCTGCAAAAACTGATCAATGCGGCCGCGAGCGGTAAGCGCCCTCATTTCTTTGCTGATCACGATGTCGATCGATTGCTTGCCATAGTATGGGCGATGGCCGGAGAGCTGGCCGTCACGAGAGAGCGTCTCGATACGGTCGAGCGATTGCTATCTGAGAGGCAGTTGCTCGACCGAGCGAACATCGATGCCTATCGTCCCGATGCGACAGCCGCCGAAGAGCGCGGGCGGTGGCAGATCGAATACATCGCGCGACTGTTGCGCATCTTGCAGCAGGAACTCGATACCTTGCAGGGAAAATCGGGGAAGTAGTCGAAGCGATCGTCAAGACGACGTGCGCTGAAGAGCGTTCAAACGCCGAGTGCCCAAAACTTCCAGTCGAGTACGCGCGTTTCCTCTTCGGGGTGGCCTCGAGCCGAGTAGCACTCGGCGTCAATGCGCAGCAGCGACGCGCCCGAGGCGCCGACGGATTCGATATCCGTCACCGTGAACTCGGTGCGCAAGCGATCGCCCTCGACGACGGGTGCTACGTGATCGCAGCTCTCCCATGCCAAGACCGTGAGCAAGTTCGGTAACCCGCGGGTGATCTGCGCAAACCCCAAGAAGATCGTGTGACCACCGAAGACGAGTCGTTCGCCAAGGTAGGAGAGTTTTGAATCGGTGTGGGCCATCGCCATGTTGAGCGAGAGGCGCACAAGTTCGGGCGCTGACGTGATGGTGTCACGGGCTTCGATGACGATTCGCTGACCCGGCGTGATGCTCGTGCCGCGCGTTCCGAGCCAGGCGGAGGTAGGGGCCGTGTCCCACCCAGTCGGCACAGCCGCACGCACATCCTCGAGAGCGACGGCGCGACCGATGGCTTCGAGATCATCAGCGTGACCCGTTCGAGCTTCCGGATCGCGACAGGGGACCATGGGGCAGCGCCAGAAGTGCAGAACGGTTTCGCCGTGCTGGTTGGTCGTCGTCATGTCGAGCGCGACGATGCCTGTTGCGGCGCGACCGGCTTGAGGCTTGTTCTGTCGGAGCCCCACGACTCGGGTGCGCGTGTACAGGGTGTCGCCGAGAAACACCGGCCTTCGTAAGACAAGACCGCGGTAGAAAAGGTTGGCTTTGACCCGCTGCGAGGCCCACGTGGATTGCCCGATTGCGATGTTGATCGCGAGAAGCGGATGGCAAAACGGCGCGGATGAATGGGTGATTCGTGCAGAGGTAGCGTGATCGAGCGGTAAGCGCAAGCGATCCCCGAACAAGGCTTGGTGCAGGGCGGCATGACCTTCCGTCAGCGTCACCGCTGGCGCGTCGAACTCTAGACCGTGATGGAAGTCTTCGAAGTAGGGACCGGCGACCTTCATTGGAATGTCCTGATCAGCATGCGAAGCGCAACGATACAAAGAAATGCGCCAAAGATTCTCGATAGTGTCCTGCGCTCGAGAGAATGCGCCAGCCTTGCGCCGAACGGAGCTGTCATCATCGACATGGGGGCGATCACGGCGAGAGCGGCGAAGCTCACGAACCCCACGGTCAGTCCTGGCAGGACGACATCGGGAGTTGCAAGCAGGTAACCGATCGTTCCGGGGATCGCGAGTAAGAGACCAAAAAATGCTGCAGTCCCGACCGCCGAGTGGATCGGTCCTCCAGTGAGAGTCATGGCGGGAACGGAGAGCGTACCGCCACCGATTCCCATCATCGAAGATACCCCGCCGATCGAGGCGGCGAGGAGATTGCCAGGTAATCCTCGCGGAACCTGCGGCGCGAGGCGCACGTGATCGAGAGGCAGAAACATTTTCGCTGCCACGAGTGCCGCGACAAAACCGAATACGCCGGTCAACACGACATCGCTCGCCTGGGCGGCTAGCACGCTCCCGACGAGGCCTCCGAAAATCATGCCAGGCGCCCAAGCCTTGACGATTTCCCAGTCGATCCCGCCGCGAAGATTGTGAGCTCGGGAGGAGGCGATGGCCGTCGGAATGATGGTGGCGAGCGATGTCGCAACCGCCACATGCATACACCATTCTTTCGGAAAGCCGGCAAAGCGTAAGGCGTACTCGAGCACGGGGACCAGCACGATGCCGCCCCCGACGCCAAGGAGCCCTGCAATCAGGCCTGCAACGAGACCGGTCGTGGCCAACAGAGCAACGAGTAGGGCGATCGAGAGTGGGTCGGAGACGAGATCCATGGAGGCGGCAGTTTAGGGGAGCCCCGCCATCAAATGGCCTTCCTTGCGTTCAAAGGGTGGGCGCCGATAGAGTTACTAGTTTGATCAACACGGATTGACACCCATGACGGGTTCCCCTTGGGCGGTACACAAATTTGGCGGCTCCAGCGTGGCCGACGCGGACTGTTTCCGCCGCGTTGCAGCCATCCTCGACCAACAGTCGACGAATCGCCTCGGGGTCGTGCTGTCCGCGTGCAAGGGGGTGACGGACTCGCTGCTGACGCTCGTTGGCCAAGCGGAGCGTCAGGATCTCGGTTTCCAATCAGGTCTCGACACGATCCGCGAGCGTCATACCCGAATCGCCGGGGAGTTGCTCGCTCCCGAGGTCGCGACGCGGTACCTCGATGGCTTCGATCGTGATCGACAGGATATCGAAGGAATTCTTCAAGCCGTCCGACTGACACGTTCGGCGGGTCGGCACATCACCGATCTGATCTCCGGATACGGCGAGATCTGGTCGACACGACTCTTCCGAGATTTCTACGAGAGTCGACGTGAGACAACAGTTCATCGGCCGGGGGTCGTCCGTTGGCTTGATGCTCGGCAAATCGTTGTGGTGGAGTGGGGACCGCTGGGTCCGCTCGTCAAATGGGACGAGTCGAGGCGTCGACTCGCGAGTCAGGTCTCCGCCGATTTCGCGGGCACACTCGTGATCACGGGGTTCATCGCAACCGACGTGAGCGGCATACAGACGACCCTCGGTCGTAACGGAAGTGATTTCTCGGCCTCGATTTTCGGGTCGTTGCTCGACGCGGCGGAAATTCATATCTGGACCGATGTGGACGGCGTGCTGTCGGCCGATCCGCGACGCGTGCCCGATGCGCAGGGCATCGACTCCTTGTCATACAACGAAGCGATGGAGCTCGCGTACTTCGGTGCGAAGGTGATTCATCCCCAGACCATGGCACCTGCCGTCGGTCGCGAGATTCCCATCTGGATTCGCAATACCTTTGCGCCCGAGCACCCGGCGACCTTGATTTGTGCGCGACCGCAGTCCGCGCTCGCGGTGAAGGGCATCACGACGATCGAAAACATCGCGCTGCTCAACCTCGAGGGAGCCGGCATGATCGGCGTGCCGGGCACCGCTTCGCGCCTCTTCGGGGCGTTGCGCGAAGAGGGTATTTCCGTTGTGCTCATCTCGCAGGGTAGTTCGGAGCACTCGATCTGTTGTGCCGTGCCTCGCGATCAGGCAGATCGTGCGGTGGCGACCGTGCGTGCCGCATTTTCAACCGAGCTCAACGACGGACAGATTCAATCTGTCGAGGTCGATCGCGAGCTTGCGATCCTGGCGGTGGTCGGCGACGGCATGGCCGGCATCCCGGGCATCTCGGCCAAAGTATTTGGTGCGCTGGGTGCGGCAGGGGTCAACGTTCGCGCCATCGCTCAAGGCGCCTCGGAGCGAAACATCTCCGTCGTCGTTCCGGCGAAGGCGGCGACCCGTGCGCTGCGCACCGTGCATTCGAGTTTTTATCTCTCGGCGCACACCGTCTCGGTGGGTGTGATCGGTCCGGGAACGGTGGGGCGTGTGCTTCTTGAGCAGATGGCATCCCAGAGCGAGCGTTTACACCGCGACTTCAAACTCGATTTGCGTGTTCGCGGTTTATTGTCGTCCAAGCGGATGCTGCTGTCGGACATGGGCGTGTCACTGAGTCGGTGGCAGAAAGATTTTTCAGCCTCGAGTGCCGCACCGGATCTTGAGGCCTTTGCTGCGCATGTGGGCGTCGACTATTTGCCGAATCGCGTGATCATCGATTGCACGGCCAGTGGCGAGGTGGCGCAGCACTATCCGAAGTGGTTGGCATCCGGTATCCACGTCGTCACGCCGAACAAGAAAGCCAACAGCGCACCGATGGAGTTCTATCGGACATTGCGCGAGGCGCGAAGGTCGGGCGGCACTCACTATCTCTATGAGGCCACCGTCGGTGCGGGTCTTCCGGTGATTCAAACGCTGCGCGATCTGCGCGAGACGGGTGATGACGTGACGAGTATCGAGGGTATCTTCTCGGGCACGTTGGCGTACCTCTTCAATGTTTACGATGGTTCGCGGGAATTCAGTGAGATCGTGGTGGATGCGAAACAGCGTGGGTATACCGAACCTGATCCGCGTGATGATCTCTCCGGCATGGATGTCGCGCGCAAGCTCATCATTCTCGGTCGTGAAATGGGGCTGACGCTTCAGATGTCCGACGTCAAAGTCGAGAGCCTCGTTCCTGCCGGTCTCGAGCAGGGTTCTATCGACGAGTTTTTGACGAGATTGCCCCAGCACGATGCTGCCATGAAAGCGCGGTTCGAGTCCGCGCGGTCGCGTGGCAAAGTGCTGCGATACGTCGGTCGTCTCACGGCTGCCGGCGACGCCACCGTGGGTGTCGTCGAACTCGATGCCAAACATGCGTTTGCCAATATCGCGCTCACCGACAACGTGGTTCGCTTTGCGACGGCTCGCTACAACTCGAATCCGCTCATCGTTCAGGGGCCGGGTGCGGGACCGGAGGTCACTGCGGGCGGAATCTTTGCCGATCTGCTTCGTTTATCTGCCTATCTCGGAGCGCGGTTGTGAGCGCTCATGCCGAGCCGAAAGGATTGACTCGCGCGACGGCCTTTGCGCCGGCGTCGGTGGGCAATGTGGGCATCGGGTTCGACATCTTGGGGTTTGCCGTCGATGCGATCGGCGATCGAATCACGGTGTCGCGAAGCGACCGCCCCGGGATCCTCATCACGGGTTGTTCGGGTGTTGCCACCGACTTGCCGCTCGAGCCGGAGAAAAATACGGCTGGGCGTGCATTGATGGCGCTCAAGGTTGCGGCCAAGCCGGCTTTCGGTTTCGAGATGCACATCGAGAAGGGAATCCCCCTCGGTTCGGGCTTGGGCGGCTCGGCTGCATCGGCTGTCGGTGCGGTGGTCGCCGCCAATGCACTGCTCGATGAGCCGTTTGATCGACTCGCATTGTTGAAGTTCGCAATGCAGGGTGAGGCCGTCGCGAGCGGTTCCTTGCACGTCGATAATATTGCGCCGTCGCTTTTCGGCGGGCTTGTCTTGACGGTGGGTATCGACAACCCGCGGGTCAAGCGTATTCCGGTTCCACCCGGCATTACGGCGGTCATCGCGCATCCGCATATGTTTCTCTCGACTCGTCAGGCGCGCGCTATTTTGAAGCGTGATGTGGCGATGGCGGATTTCGTCTGGCAAACGGCCAATCTCGCCGGATTTATCTCAGGTTGTTACACCAACGACCTCGAACTCATTCGCGAGGGTCTCAATGACGTGGTCATCGAACCTCAGCGTCGCCAGTTGATCCCGGGGTTTGCGGCCGTTCGCTCCGCCGCGCTGGCGGCGGGTGCGCTCGGCTGTTCGATTTCGGGTGCTGGACCGACGATGTTCGCTTGGGCACTCGCAAGTAATGCGCAGGCGGTTCGAGATCAGATGGTCGTCGAGTTTGCGCGAAACGGGGTCGCGACCGATCACTGGGTCGTTCCGGTTGAGTCCGATGGCGCCCGCGTCGTCGCTTGAGGGATCGTCCTTTGACGGGTAATCCGATGAGGTTTCGCAGCACTCGCGGCAGTCAGCAGCGTCTCGGATTTTCGGAGGCGCTATGGCGCGGTCTCGCCGAAGATGGCGGATTGTATGTTCCCGAAACATGGCCTCTTTTTTCCGTCAGCGACTTCGATGGCGCGGAGTCGCTTGCGGAGGTGGGCGAGCGACTCCTTGCGCCATTCGTCGAGGGTGATCCTCTCGCTACGCAGATTGGGGCAATCGTTCGCGAGGCGTTCAACTTTTCGGCGCCGCTTCGACAGGTGCGCGGTACCGCAGACGACGAGATCCTGACCGCTCTAGAGCTCTCGAACGGGCCCACCGCGGCATTCAAAGATTTTGGTGCCCGATTTCTCGCCGCGTGCTTTCAAAGAATTCGAAAGCCCGATGCGGCTCCTGTCAATATTTTGGTGGCGACCTCGGGTGATACCGGGGGTGCAGTCGCCGCGGCTTTCCACGGAAGATCGGGCATGGCCGTCACCGTTCTCTTCCCGAAGGGATTGGTTTCACCGACGCAGCAACATCAGCTGACCTGCTGGGGCGATAACGTCCGTGCGTTCGCCGTGCGCGGAACGTTCGATGAGTGCCAGCGTTTGGTTAAAGAGGCGTTCGGTGATGCAGCGCTTCGGCAACATCAGCAGCTCTCGTCGGCCAACAGCATCAACTTGGGTCGTCTGCTGCCACAGGCTGTGTATTACGCTGCGACCAGTCTTGCTTGGTACCGAAAACGAGACCGTCCGCTCTCGTTCATCATTCCGAGCGGAAATCTCGGTAACGCGGTCGCCTGTCTGTGGGCGAGACAGCTGGGGTTGCCCATTGGTCACGTGGTTCTCGCCCATAATGCCAATCGCACCGTTCCGGATTTTCTCTCTCAAGGCGAGTGGCTCCCGCGCGCGAGTATTGCCACGCTCGCGTCGGCCATGGACGTCGGTAATCCATCCAACATGGAGCGCATGCGTGATCTATTTCCGGATCATGTTCGGTTGTGTGATGTCGTGAGCGCGATCAGCGTTGAAGATTCGGCGATCCGACATCGCATCCGAGAAGATCGGGCTCGCTTTGGAGAAGTCTGGTGTCCGCATACCGCAGTGGCCGCCGAAGTGTGGGCGACGATGTCCGCGGAGCGTCGACGAGCGGAGGCATGGTGTCTGGTCTCGACGGCATCGCCGGCGAAGTTTCCGGAAGTGGTCGAGCCCTTGATCGAGGGTCGAGTGTCGGTCCCGGAGACCTTAGCGCGATTATTCGATCGCCCCTCGGTCTTTGAGGAGATCGATGCCTCTCTCGAGATGCTGAAAGTAGGATTGAAGTCACGATGATGGGAAATCTTCAACCAGAGCAGTGGGCCGAGGTCATCGCTGCGGTAGCGCTTGGCATCCTGATTGGGGTCGGTTCCACACTTTCTTGGCGATGGTATGTTCGGCGACGCGAGCGCATACGCCGCAAGCGCCGTATCGAAGCTGTGTCCATCGATCACTTGCGCAACGTCGCGGTGCCCGATGGTAGCGGTGGAGTGCTGCATATCGATTATGTCTTGCTGACAATACGCGGAGTACTCCTCCTCGATATTCGCGATGTCGTCGGCAATGTATTCGGCTCCGATCCGATGGTTGAGTGGACGGTCATGCATGCGGGACGGCGACAGACCTTTCCCAACCCGCAGGGCCCGCTGTACGACCGGATCGCGGCGATCAAAACGATTGTTGGGGATCTCCCAATCGAGGGGAGAGTGATGTTCGGAGGTGGGTCATCGTTTCCAAAAGGCCTGCCACGCCTCACGTTACGCGAGGAATCGCTCGAGGCGGAGTTTCCGTTAGGCGATCGAGCACAAGCCGAGCAGCTGGTCGAGGTTTGGAAGTCGGACTGGCAGCGGCTGCGCGAGACCTTAGCGCAAAGCGAATTCGGAGCGCGTAGCTGACTGCTACGCGAGGGGCGGAAGTCCGAAGAAGCGTCTCGCGGTCGCTGTCGTATGCAGGGCGAGTGTCGTCACCGTCTCACCGCGAGCCGTGGCAATCACCTCCGCAATGTGAGGCAGGTACTTCGGCTCGTTGCGTCGCGACTCGGGTTTCGGTACGAGATCTCTCGGCAACAGATAGGGGCCATCGGTCTCTACCATTAGGCGTCCGGCCGGAATCCGACTGACGAGTTCACGTAAATGCAGTCCGCGGCGCTCGTCGCAGATCCATCCGGTGATGCCAATGAATAGCCCGAAGTCTAGACAGGCTTCGAGCGCCTCGCCGTTGCCCGTGAAGCAGTGTAGGACCGCAGGAGGCAGTTCTTTTTGGTGCGAGCGCAGGATGGCGATGAAGTCGAGGTGGGCATCGCGCTCGTGTAGGAAGAGCGGTTTTCCAAGCCGAATGGCTAGCTCGAGCTGGCGCTCAAAGGCGAGCCGTTGTTCGCGCGGTGCTGAGAAGTTTCGGTGGTAGTCGAGTCCGGTCTCGCCCACCGCAGCGACCATGGGGTCCTCTGCCACGACCGATAGCGCTTCAAAGGCGGCATCGTCCAGATCGACCGCATGATGCGGATGGCAGCCGGCGGTTGCCCTCAAGATGCGGGGCGCAGAGCGACTGAGAGCGAGAGCGGCTTGGCTGCCCTCCAGCGAGGCGCCGGTGACGACGAACTGGACGACCCCTGCATCCAAGGCCCGACGTAGAACCTGCTCTCGATCGGCGTCGTAGCTGTCGTGGGTCAGGTTGATCCCGATGTCGATCAGCTCAACGCTCATACCGCTCAACCTTTGCGTTGCAAGTCAGCGAGCGCTGCACACAGGACCGCGACGTCCTCTTCGGGTTGATCCCAGGACACGACGAGGCGGACCTCTCCGGAGCCCACCGCGCCCCAGTCGTAGAATTCGAACCCTTGTTCTCGCAGCCTCGCGGCACCGCGATCGCCGATCCGTACGAATACTTCATTGGCCTCGACGGGATGTATC
The DNA here is from genome assembly GCA_016874235.1 of Gammaproteobacteria bacterium. Classification (GTDB taxonomy): domain Bacteria; phylum Pseudomonadota; class Gammaproteobacteria; order Steroidobacterales; family Steroidobacteraceae; genus UBA964. The sequence continues at coordinate 53,599 of VGUJ01000003.1, read as the reverse complement.
AACACCGAGCCTGCGGCGTTGCCCAGTCGCTTCGCGAGCGAGTTCGCACGAGAGGCGAGACGAAGCCATAGATCGTTTTCGAGGTAGGCGAGGAGCTGGGCCGACACGAAACGCATCTTGGAGAGCAGGTGTCCCGCGCGCTTACGTCGAAACTCGAAGTCGGCTACTTTCTCTGAGTCAAAGAATACGACGGCTTCGGCCGTCAACGCGCCATTCTTGGTCGCCCCGAACGACAGCACATCGACTCCCGCTCGCCAGGTGATCTCGGCGGGTGAGCATCCGAGTGAGGCGACGGCGTTGGCGAACCGAGCGCCGTCCATATGGACGATGAGCCCTCGGGCCTGAGCGATAGCAGATAAATGTTGAACCTCACCCGGGGTATACACCGTACCGAGTTCCGTGGCCTGGGTGATCGATAAGGCTCTCGGTTGAACGGTATGGACGGACGACGGATTGGCGACGATCGCGTTCTCGATGGCGTAAGGGGTGACCTTGGCTCCAGTGCCTGACATCAAAATCAGGCGAGCGCCCCCGGTCATGAACTCAGGGGCGCCGCATTCGTCGCGAACGATATGACCTTCTTCGTGGGTCAGGATGGCGCCGTAGGGTGGTACCAAAGTCGCAAGCGCCAAGGTATTCGCCGCCGTGCCGGTCGCGACCGGGAACACGCGGACGGGTCTTTCAAACAGTACGGAGAATCGTTCGTCGAGGCGCGCCGACCACTCATCGTCGCCGTAGCCTCTGGCATAGCCGTGGTTGACCGCGGCGATCGCCTCGAGGATTTCCGGGGCCGCCGGAGCCGTGTTGTCACTTTTGAAGTATCTCGCCATGGGGCGCGAATCGTACTCCAACCGGCGACGGATCGGCATGGCATCATCGGCGGGTGCTCGACCAAATTGCACTACCCCTCGATGGTGAGTCGAAGGGCTCGTCCCGTCCTGAGCTCATCCTGCGCCGAAGCGTCAGGGCGAGGCGACTAGCACTGCGCGTTCATCTCGATGGGCGGGTAGAGGTCGTCGTGCCACGCGGGGTCTCGATGTCTACGGTCGAGGCTTTCATTGCGCGGCATCGCGACTGGGTCAGTCAAAAGCTGGCGGTACGACCTGCGCGAGTAGCCGTCGAGCCGTTCCCGCCCACGCACGTGTCGCTCCCCGCGTTTGGTGAGACTTATCGCCTACATCTGGCCGGAGGACGAGGACGACTGCGAGCGTCGGTACGCGGCGGCGTGTTATCACTCCGGGGCGCGTGGGACGCGGCAACACCGGCTGCGGCCCGGCGGGCGTTGCTCTCATGGCTGACGGATCACGCGCGCACTGAACTCGAAGATCGATTACGAGCGGCTGCGTCACGCGGTGATTTTCGATATCGCAGCCTACAACTGCGACGGCAGCGCACGCGTTGGGGCTCGTGTTCGAGTCGTGGCGTAATTAGCCTCAACATCTGCGCGGTGTTCCAAGAGCCGGCCGTGCTCGATTATCTGCTCGTACACGAACTCGTGCATACGCGTCACATGAACCATTCCGCCGCGTATTGGGCAGCGGTCGCCGAGCACTGCCCCGATTGGAGGCGTCTCGATCGCGAACTCACTCAGGGATGGAAGCGCGTGCCGAGCTGGGTATTCGCCTGAGGGTCAGGGCGAGGAACGCCGGCGTCTGAGCCAAATGCGATACCCCATTAATGCAGCGAGTAAGCCTGCATAAATCAGCGGCTCGCGAACATCCGCTTTGACCTGCCAGTAGTAGTGCCAAACACCTAAAATCGCGATGGGGTAGATGAGCTGATGCAGGGTCTGCCAGCGACGCCCCAGTTTACGCATCATCCGGTTCGTCGAGGTGACAGCCAAGGGAATGAGCGCCAGCAGCGCGACCATTCCCACGATGATGAATGGACGGCCGACAATCTCTCGTCCGAGGTCGCTGAAATCGAGATCGAGCTCGAGTACGGCATAGATCAAAAAATGCAGTAATGCATAGGCGAACACAAAAAGCCCCAGTGTGCGCCGAACGCTCTGTACAACGACCCAGCCTGATGCAACTCGAACTGGGGTCACCATCAGCGTGATCATGAGGAGGTTCAGTGCGGTCTTGCCGGTGATATGCAGCATCTCGCGGATCGGATTGGGACCCAGAGATTGGCCGGCCACGCCGGCGATGCCCGCAATCAGCAGCACGATCGGGATCGATGCGCCGACGAAGACCAGGGCCTTGAGCGCGCGCTCCGCCCTGGGGCGCGCCGGTAGGGTGCGCGCGGTCATCGGTTAGTAGAAGCGCCTTAGGTCCATGCCGCGATAGAGCGCGGCGACTTCTGCGGCATAGCCATTGAACGGCAACGTGTCGATTCGAGAGGTGAGGAAGTTTCCGCCGATTCGCCTTTCCTTGGCCTGACTCCAGCGCGGATGATCCACCGCAGGATTCACATTGGCGAAAAATCCGTATTCGTCGGGAGCCGAAAGGTTCCAACTCGTGGCGGGTTGTCGCTCGGTGAAGCGAATACGAACGATCGACTTGATACTCTTGAAGCCGTACTTCCACGGCACGATCAGTCGCAGCGGGGCGCCGTTCTGGTTGGGCAACCATTTTCCGTGGACGCCGACGACGAGTAAGGTCAGTGGATTCGTCGCTTCGTCTATCCGCAGGCCTTCGCGGTAAGGCCAGTCGAGAACACCCGTGCGTTGCCCTGGCATTTGCTTGGGGTCGAGCAGCGTCGTGAACTCCACAAACTTTGCACGCGAGGTGGGTTTGAATCGACGAATGAGGTCGGCGAGAGGGAAACCCATCCACGGCACGATGCGTGACCACGCTTCGACGCAGCGGAACCGATAGATGCGCTCCTCGAGGGCGTGTGGCTTCAAGATATCTTCGAGCGTGAATCGTCCGCGAACCTCTGCTTCGCCATCGATTTCGACGTTCCAGGGACGACTTCGAAAGTTCTGGGCGCTCTGGTAAGGATCTTCTTTTTCGAAACCGAACTCGTAGAAGTTGTTGTAGGTGGTGATGTCTTCCCAGGTGTTGGGGGGTTCGCTGGTCGAAAACCGGGGGTTGCGTGAGTAACGCGGGGGCGGTAGCGAGGGCGTGGCCGGACGGCCCGCCTGCGCAGCGGCGTCCATTCCGTCGCCGATCATGGCGGCGGAGGCGGCGAGTGCGGCGAGGACGCGTCGTCGATCAAAGTATTCGGATTCCGAGGGAATCTCGGACGGCAGAATCGAGGGATCGTGATATCGATTCATGACTTCTTCCTTGAAGGTCGACGCTTACAGCCAGTACTGGAACTCTACAGGAAGTCCCGCTGCGGCTTTTCGCAAAGATTTTCCAGCATTGATGAGGACGGCGTGATCCACGAGCTTGAGGTGCGGTAGGTCCGGCGCCGAGTTGCCGTAACCGATGAGCCAGCGACCCGGAAACCTCGCGACGGTCCGTCGCAAAGCCGAGGCCTTCTCTTCATCGCGCATATTCGGGCTCGCAAGCCAGCCTTCGAGGCGGTCTTCTCTCCAAGACACTCGGCTGCAAAGGTAGGCGTCAAAACCCAGAGCCATAGCGAGTTCCGGGACGTAAAGGTCGACCGTCGCAGTCATCAGAACGAGATGATCTCCCGCGTCTCGATGTTTGCGGATGGCGCCAAGCGCGTCTTCGAACACACCCTGGGCGATGAGCTTCGGAACGTACTCGTCGGTCCAGGCTTGTATCTCGTCCCGAAGGGCGCCACCCATCACGGCGTGCAGCAGGGCGCCTTTGAGATAGCCTCGGTCGTGAATGCCGAGCGCATAGCCGACGAGGGCAGGCAACACTGCGAGAAATTTCGGGACACGCGCGGGGTGTCGTCGTGCGAAGCCTGCAACATAGCCGAAGAGGGTGTCTCGACGTGAAATCGTGCCGTCGAGATCAAAGAAAACAAGCCGGGGAGAAGGCTCGCGTGGATGTTCGAGATCGTCCACGCGAACCCCTGCTTTACTGGCCGCGCCCCTGCGCGAGCTGGCGGAGTACGTACTGCAGGATGCCGCCGTGACGGTAGTAATCGCGCTCCTTTGGCGTGTCGATACGGACTCTGACCTCGAATACGATCGGCTTGCCGCCGTCCTTCGGGGTGGCGGTCACCGACACCGTTCGAGCCTCTGCGTTTTGCAGGTCGCCGAAGTCGAAGGTTTCGAGACCGGTGAGGCCGAGGCTCTGGGCGTTCTGTCCATTCGTGAACTGGCACGGGAGTACGCCCATGCCGATCAGGTTGGAGCGGTGGATGCGTTCGAAGCTCTCGGCGATGACCGCTTTGACGCCGAGCAGCATGGTGCCCTTGGCCGCCCAGTCGCGCGAGGAGCCGGTCCCGTATTCCTTGCCTGCGAGCACCACGAGCCCAGTGCCGGCCGCCTGATACTTCATTGAGGCGTCGTAGATCGACATTTGCTCGCCCGACGGAATGTGCAGCGTGACGCCACCTTCCGTTCCGGGAACCAGCAGATTTCTGAGGCGGATGTTGGCGAAGGTGCCGCGCATCATGACTTCGTGATTGCCTCGTCGTGCGCCGTAGGAATTGAAGTCGGCCTTTTGAACGCCATGCGACTCGAGGTACTTCGCGGCCGGGCTTCCCTTGGCGATGTCGCCCGCAGGGGAGATGTGGTCCGTGGTGACCGAGTCGCCGAGCAGCGCGAGCGCGCGAGCACCTTGGATGGGCTTCACCGCCTCCGGCTGCATGCTCATGCCCTCGAAGTAGGGAGGGTTACGGACGTAAGTCGATTTGTCGTCCCACGCGTAGAGGTTACCGGCGGGGACTTTGATCGCCTGCCAATTCGCATCGCCTGCGAACACATCGCCGTAGCTTCCGCGGAACATGTTCGAATCGATGGAGGCACGAACGGTGTCGGCGACTTCCTTGGGACTCGGCCAGATGTCTTTGAGGAATACCGGCTTACCGTCTGATCCGGTGCCGAGCGGTTCGGAGTTGAGGTCGATGTTCGTCGTGCCGGCTAGGGCGTAGGCGACCACGAGCGGCGGGGAGGCGAGGAAGTTCATCTTCACTTCCGGATGCACCCGTCCTTCGAAGTTTCGGTTACCCGAGAGCACTGAGGTCGCGATGACATCGCCCGATTTGACGGCGGCCGAAATCTCGGGCTTCAGGGGGCCTGAGTTACCGATGCAAGTCATGCAGCCATAACCCGTGACGTGGAAGCCGACGGCGGCGTAGTCATCGAGAAGTTGCGCCTTCGTGAGGTAGTCGGTTACCACCTTCGAGCCCGGCGAAAGACTGGTCTTGACCCAAGGCTTGGCATTGAGGCCTTTTTGAGCGGCGTTACGCGCCAGCAGGGCCGCGCCCAGCATGACCGAGGGGTTGGAGGTGTTCGTGCAGCTTGTGATGGCGGCGATGAGCACTGCGCCGTCACGCACCTCGTAGGAGACGCCGTCGTTGACGGTGCCGACACCCGACGCCGAAGGGTTCTTCTTGGCGCGCTCTTCGGACATCTGCGCGTGGGTCTTTTGATAGACCTGCTTGAGTGTTCGAACCGGCACGCGATCCTGCGGGCGCTTGGGGCCCGCGAGGGAGGGCTCGACAGTGCTGAGGTCGAGCTCGAGCACGTCGGTGTAATCGGCTTGAGGCGCGCCGTTGTAGCGCCACAGGCCTTGTGCCTTGGCATAGGCCTCCACGAGGTCGATCTGCGCCTTCGGTCGACCTGAAAGTTCGAGATAACGCAGCGTCTCTTCGTCGATGGGGAAGATGCCGCAGGTGCTGCCGTATTCCGGCGCCATGTTGGCAATGGTGGCGCGATCGGCGAGCGGTAGGTTGGCGAGACCGTCGCCAAAGTATTCGACGAATTTTTCCACGACGCCTTTCTTGCGAAGCATCTCGGTGACCGTCAGCACGAGGTCGGTCGCCGTCGCACCCGGCTGTAACTGGCCGGTGAGTTTGAATCCGACGACTTGCGGGATGAGCATCGTGACGGGTTGGCCGAGCATCGCGGCCTCGGCCTCGATACCACCCACGCCCCAGCCGAGTACGCCGAGGCCGTTGATCATCGTGGTGTGGGAATCGGTCCCGACGAGTGTGTCGGGATAGGCCTGCGGACGGATGCCGTCGGCGTTCTCGAACACGACCCGACCTAAGTACTCGAGATTGACCTGGTGGACGATGCCTGTGTTCGGCGGGACCACTTTGAAGTTGCGGAACGCGGTTTGCCCCCAGCGCAGGAACGAGTAGCGCTCGCCGTTTCGTTCAAACTCGATCTTGGTGTTTTTGGCCAGGGCGTCGTCTGTGCCGTAATGATCGACCTGCACCGAGTGGTCGATGACAAGTTCTGCGGGCGCAAGCGGGTTGACGCGCTGCGGATCTCCGCCGAGTTTTTTGATGGCCTCGCGCATCGCGGCGAGATCGACGACGCAGGGCACACCCGTGAAGTCCTGCATGATCACGCGCGCGGGCGTGAACGAGATTTCGTGGTCGGGCGTCGCTTTGGCATTCCAGTCGAGTAAAGCATCGATATCGCGTCGCGTGACGTTGACGCCATCTTCGAAACGCAAGAGGTTCTCGAGGAGGATCTTGAGCGAGTAGGGAAGTCGAGACACCTTATCCTTCGGGAGGGCTGCGAGGCTCCAGATGTCGTAGGACTTCGAGCCCACGTTAAGCGTAGTACGACTCTTGTAACTGTCGGTCATGAGAACCCCCGGCCGAAAACCGTGATCAGGCCGTAAAACGGGCGCGAATTATAGCCGCCCGCGTGGAGGTTTGCTTCGGCCCTGAGCGCCGCAGACTAAGCGGCGGCAGTATCGATCACAGCGCCGCCCAGGCAGCGCGTGTCCGAGTACAACACCGCGAATTGCCCAGGTGTTACGGCGCGCTGCGGGTCATGGCACTCGATCTGCAGTCGTTCTTGGTCGAGGGGCGAAACCCGGCAACGCTGATCCGATTGTCGGTAGCGCAGTTTCACGCTGGCTTCGAAGGGCTCTATCGGTGTATCGATGAGCCAGTAAGCCGGACCGGTCGTGACGGTTTTCGACAGCAATAGCGGATGATCATGTCCCTGGACCACGATCAGCGTGTTTCTTTTGACATCCTTGTGGGCCACATACCACGCCGCTTCGGCGTACCCCGCTCGGCCACCAATCTCGAGTCCGCCACGTTGGCCGAGCGTATAGAAGGCGAGCCCGTGGTGAGTACCCAGCCGCTCACCGTCAGGGGTGAGGATCGGGCCCGGGGTGTCGGCGATGTATTGATTAAGGAACTCGCGGAAAGGGCGCTCGCCAATGAAACAAATTCCGGTGCTGTCGGGTTTGTCGTGAACGGGAAGGCCCGCGGACCGAGCCCGCTCACGTACCTCGAGTTTCGTCAGCTCACCGAGGGGGAACAGGGCCGCCTCGAGCTGTGATTGTTCGAGCGAATGAAGAAAATAGGACTGATCTTTGGTGCTGTCCAAGGCCTTGTGAAGCTCGACACCCTTGGGCCCCTCGATACGGCGCGCATAGTGGCCCGTCGCAAAACGCGTCCCACCGAGGCGACGAACATGCTCGAGACATACTCCAAACTTAATCTCTCGGTTACAGAGTACGTCGGGGTTTGGAGTTCGACCGGCCCGGTACTCCGTCAAAAAATAATCGAATACCCGTTGACGGTACTCTGCCGCAAAGTCGACTCTATGAAGCGGAATTCGCAGCTCACGACAGACGGCCAGCGCGTCTTGGTAGTCGGATGAGATCGTGCAGTAGGCATCGTCCTCTTCCCAATTGGCCATGAACAGGCCTTCGATCTCGAGCCCTTGTTCTCGCAACCGCAAGGCCGCGACGGCCGAATCGACACCGCCAGAGAGTCCGACGACGATCACCTCGCGCTCCCTTCTTCCGGCGATCGCGACTCAGTCGCGAGGCTGAGTCTCATGGAGGGAGGAGTCTTTGAGGTCACCGACCAGTGTTGACGCCAGACCAACATAGGCTTCGGGTCGCAGGGCGGCGAGGCGCGTTTTCTCGCTCGCAGGCAACGGCAGCTTCGCGACGAAATCGAGATAAGCCGGACCGTCGATCTTGCGACCCCGCGTGAAATCTTTGAGAAGCTCATAGCCGTTTGGCACACCAGCGGCGCGCAGCGCGGTTTGGACCGCCTCGCCGAGCACCTCCCACGCCTGTTCGAGATCTGCATTGATCCGTGCAGGATCGGCGTCGATTTTGCCGAGCCCACGCTGCAGTGCTTTCCAGGCGATGAGCACATGCCCGAGTGCGACTCCGAGATTGCGGAGGACGGTCGAGTCCGTGAGATCGCGCTGCCAGCGGGAGATCGGGAGCTTTTCGGAAAAATGACGAAGCAAGGCGTTGGCGATCCCGAGGTTACCCTCGGCGTTCTCAAAGTCGATGGGGTTGACCTTGTGCGGCATGGTGGAGGAGCCGACTTCACCGGCGACCGCGCGCTGCCTGAGGTAACCCAGGCTGATGTATCCCCAGGTATCGCGACAGAGGTCGATCACGATGACATTGGTAGCTGCCACGGCATCGCAATACTCGGCGATCCAGTCGTGCGGTTCGATTTGCGTGGTAAGCGAATTGACCTCGAGACCCAACGATCGGATGAAGCGATCAGAAACACCTTCCCAATCTGCTGAGGGCAGAGCCGCCACGTGGGCGTTGAAGTTTCCGACGGCGCCATTCCATTTGCCGAGGATGGACACCTTACGCCATCGATCGACGGCTCGATCGAGTCGAGCCACGACGTTGGCAAATTCTTTGCCGAGCGTCGTCGGGCTGGCGGTCTGTCCGTGCGTTCGCGAGAGCATCGGCAGTTCGGCGTGACGGACTGCGAGATCGCGCAGGGTCGCGAGGGCGGGTGACCACTCCGCCAACATCGCCGTGCGGGCAGACTGAAGCATGCGTGCGTACGCGAGGTTATTGATGTCCTCCGACGTGCAGCCGAAATGCACGAGCTCCAGCGCGGCGGCGGAGGCTCCCGCGACGGCGAGTCGGTCGCGCACGTAATACTCGACTGCCTTGACGTCATGGTTGGTGCGTTGCTCGATCTTCTTGACCGCCTGAGCCGCTTCGTTAGGCGGGTTCGAGGCCAGATCGCGTGCGACGGCCAGCACGTTCTCCGAAAGGGTCGCGGCGGCCTCGAGGCCTGCCGGTTTCTCTCGATGCAGCGCGAGCAGCCACTCGGCTTCGATGCGGATGCGTTCTCGGATCAGCGCGGATTCGGACAGGTGAGCGCGAAGAGCTGCCGCGCCACTCGCATAGCGGCCATCAATCGGGGACAGGGCGTCGAGAGGGTCAAGCGCCATGCAGAGCTCGGTACGCTGAAAATGTTAGGATGCGAATCATACCCCATGCCCGACTCTGCCCCCGTTTTCGCCCGTTTTCCCGATCTGAAGACGACCCTTCGCTCGCGGCTGCTGCCGAGCCCCTGTCATGCGCCTGTCAATGACTGGCGCCTGGGAGATGTTTCAGAGTCTCGCAAGCGACGGCTCCGCCAGTTTTCCCCGGAACACCCGACCCCCGCAGCGGTGTTGATACCGCTCGTCGATCGAGGTGACGATCTGGGCGTGCTTCTGACGGTCCGCTCGTCGGAGCTCAAACATCATGCCGGGCAAATTAGTTTCCCAGGGGGGCGCATCGAGGCCATCGACTGCAATCCGCTCAGCGCTGCCTTGCGTGAGACGGAGGAAGAGATCGGTCTCAACGCTGATCGAATCGAGGTCGCCGGTTATCTGCCCGATCACCTCGTGATCACTGGATACCGTGTGACGCCCGTCGTCGGCTTCGTGCATCCTGGTTTCACGGTAGTGCCCGACCCGACTGAGGTCTTCGAGGTGTTCGAGATGCCGTTGTCATTCGTCCTCGATGAGCGAAACCATATTCCTGCCGTGCGACGCTTCGAAGGGGAGGACGTGCATTTCATTGATTTTTCTTTTGGACGGCACACCATTTGGGGTGCGACCGCGGGGATGCTCATGACGTTGTGCCGCACGCTTCGCGGTGAGCCGGGCTGAGCCTCGCCGCCGCATGGGCCAGTCCATCCATCAGCTCCTTGAGATCATGCGTGCGCTGCGTGATCCCACATCGGGTTGCGCGTGGGATCGAGAGCAAACGTTTGAAAGTATCGTGCCGCACACGCTCGAAGAGGCGTATGAGGTCGCCGAGGCCATCGGTAGTGCAGACGCCGACCGAATTCGTGATGAGCTCGGTGATCTGCTTTTTCAGGTGGTGTTTCTCTCTCGTATCGCCGAAGAGCGAGGGCTGTTCACCTTCGACGATGTCGCGCGAGGGATTTCCGAGAAGTTGATTCGGCGTCATCCGCATGTCTTCGCCGAGCGAGCGGGCCTGAGTGCAGACGAGCAGACTCGGGCGTGGGAGTCATTCAAGGCGCAAGAGCGCGCCGCGTCCGGCGACCAGGGCGTTCTCGATGGGGTTGCGCGAGCTCTACCGGCGCTGACCCGTGCCGTGAAGCTCGGCAAGCGCGCAGCCCGCGTCAACTTCGACTGGCCCGATGCCTCGGGCATGCGTATGAAGCTCGACGAAGAGCTCGCTGAGTTCGAGACAACCTTGGTGGGTCGCGAGAGCGTGGATAGGCAGCACGAGGAACTCGGCGATCTGCTGTTCGTGATCGCTAACTGGGCCCGACATCTTCGGCTCGATCCCGAAGCCGCCTTGCGCGGATCAAATCAAAAATTCGAACGTCGTTTTGCGGAGATGGAGCGCTTGGCGGCGGCGGCTGGGACACCACTCCTTGAGCTCGATCTCGATGCTTGGGAGCGTCTGTGGCAGCAGGCCAAGGCCGCGGAGCGATCGTCGCCGGTCTAAATAACGGTTTTTCGGCCGATTCGTTGGTCTGTGGCGTTAGAATGCTGCCAGATGAAGACCCCCGACCACCAGACTTGGAATCCCACCAGTTGGCAGACCCGACCTGCGCAGCAGCAGCCGGTTTATCGCGACTCGGTGGCGCTGGCCGATGCGGTGGCCAAGCTCTCGAGACTGCCCCCGATCGTGGTGTCGTGGGAAGTGGAGAGATTGCGCGAAGAGCTTGCGGCGGCACAGCGAGGCGAGCGATTCCTTCTTCAAGGCGGAGATTGTGCCGAAAGTTTTGATGACTGCGAGTCGGGCACGATCACCAAGCGCCTCAAAATTTTGCTACAGATGAGTCTGGTGCTCACCCACGGACTCAAAAAGCCTGTGATTCGTGTTGGGCGCATGGGTGGGCAGTACGCCAAACCAAGATCTGCCGATACCGAAACGCGCGATGGGGTCACGCTGCCGTCCTACCGCGGCGACATCGTCAATCGCGGTGAGTTCACGCCAGAGGCGCGCGAACCCGATCCGCAACTGTTGCTGAGAGGCTACGAACGCGCGGCGCTCACCATCAACTTCGTTCGCGCGCTCATCGATGGCGGGTTCGCGGACCTGCACCACCCGGAGTACTGGGATCTTGGTTTCGTCGGACACTCGCCCTTCAAGGCGAAGTACGAACGAATCGTCGCATCCGTTGCCGATGGCCTGGAGTTTTTCGAGACGATCAGCGCGAAGGAAGTCCATCAGGCATTGCGCGCTGAGTTCTATGCGAGTCACGAGGCCTTGGTACTGCACTACGAGCAAGCCCAGACTCGTTTCATCCCGCGTCAAAATCGCTGGTACAACCTGTCGACGCATATGCCGTGGATTGGCATGCGGACGGCACAGCTCGACGGGGCGCACGTCGAGTATTGCCGTGGTATCGCGAACCCGGTCGGCGTGAAAATCGGAGCAGCGATGGACGCCGCGTGGCTACAGCGGCTTGTCACCACGCTGAACCCTCAAAATATTCCCGGCAAATTGGCGTTCATCCACCGATATGGCGCAAAAGATATCGAGAGCGCATTGCCGAAGGCTATTCAGGCCGTGAGAGCCACTGGGCATTCCGTACTCTGGATCTGCGATCCGATGCACGGGAACACTGAGACGAGCCAAAGCGGCCTCAAGACCCGACGCTTCGAGAACATTCTTCGCGAGCTCGAATTCGCCAGTTCCATCCATCAGTCGCTCGGCTCGCATCTCGGCGGCGTGCATGTGGAGCTGACCGGTGAGGACGTCACCGAATGCACGGGCGGTGCGCGAGGCTTGGCTGACCTCGATCTTCAGCGGGCATACAAATCGAGCGTCGACCCTCGCCTCAATTACGAGCAGTCGCTCGAGCTGTCGCTAATGTTGTCCGAACGGCTGCGGGCGCCGAGACGGGGCGAATAAAGACCGACGGTCTTTATTGGGTGCCGCAGGGCGTGTTGCGTGGGCATGATCGGCTGCGTGGGCAGATGATGCTTGCCGGCGCATCCAGCGATCGAGATACCCAAGCAATGTTCAACACATGGCTGACTGTTCGGATCGCGTCGGCCGCTTCAGTCGGTACTTGGCTAATCCCGCCGCCGCGACCGCAGTGATCATCAATGAGATCGATGAGGGTTCTCGAATCGAAGCCCTGCGCATCGAGCGCGGGGGCGAGGTCGATGCCGACCGACAGCACATGCGACACGTCTGCCGCGTCTCGCGTCCGGAGAGAGTGACAGCAGTAGAGTTGAGGTGTGCCGCCATCGCGCATGATCGAAATCTGCGACACCGGGGCGAAGGGCTCACTGGAGGACGACGTATCATCTCGAAGTAATCTGAATACCGCCCAATTCGGGCACGGATCAGGAACAAGGCTCATGTTGCCCCAGGGCAAGGCAATGCCATTACCGCGATAGACAGCCCGAAGATATCCCGGCGCATAGCCGTCAAAGAAATGCCAATGGCGATAAGGGGAGACGCTGGTCATTCGTCTCATCATCACCGCTTCGGTAATCCCGAGCTTTTCGACAGCCGCGAGTTCGTGACGCTCTCTAACAAGGAACTGTCTGAAAGGTTGCTTGGGGCAAAGCAGTGCTCCGGCAAACGCGCTGCATTCAAAGTCGCGCCAAGCGAGCAACACGTCTCGTGGCGCCATGCCGCCGACCGGGCCGAGCGCCCCGGGCTCCTCGTAACCGAGACCTGCAGCGCTGTGCGGAGGGACGACGCCATCTCCGTTATGGAGGATTCGATGACCAATGAAGAAGGCGAGCGTGTACTTGAGTCTTGCCTCGTGTGAGCGAAGGTTTTTATTGATCACGATGGTCTCGGGTGATTCGAAACGAGCTCGAAGCACCGGCGCCGATTTAGTGGGTCGGTCCTCGTCGACCCAGCGGATGGCGAGCCCTGTGTCTTTGACGATTTTCAGTACGTCATCGAGCGAGAGAGGCATTCGACGTCGTCCCACCGACTCCGCGGCGCGTTCGATATCGGGAAACTCGTTTTGACGGGATTCTTGCCAAACCCGGACGAGCAGACGCGCAAACTGCCGTCCACTGGTGCCCGTCTGCGCGAGCAGCTCCGGTAAGGCGAGCTGCAGGAGATCGCGAGAGAATAAAAAGGCAGGTTCGAGCGGCATGGGATCCGCCGCGCTCGTTCTCGGACCCTTCGAGATCTCGGGGGCAACCGACTCGGTTCGGTCGAGGAACCAACTGGATTCCTTACCAAACACCGAGGCAAGTACGGCAAGCATCTCAGCGGAGGGCATGCGTTTACCGGTCTCTACCATGCTGAGATAGCTCACGGAGGGCGCATGATCGGCACTGAGCTGTACGCACCGGCTGGATAACTCTTCCAGGGTGAGGCCGTTCCGCTTGCGCAGGGTGCGCAGCTTCGAGCCTAAAAAGTGTCCTTGACGCAGTAATCCGGTCATCGGCGATGCCTCGCTGCTGCGAGTGAAATTCACATTGTGAAATTTCTATTGTGTAAATCCTCTCACTACGCGCCTTAAAGTTCAACAGCCGTGGAGCCCCGGGGATCAGGAGTTCAAGGATGGCCAGCATCGATATCGCAGCAAGGACGCCAGCGAGGCCTCAGGGTGAAGGCATCCTGACCGTAGAGGCGCTCGCTTTTCTCGGGGAGCTCGCAGAACGGTTCGCCCCGCGTGTGGAGCAGTTGCTCAAGGCTCGTGAGCAGCGCCAGCAACGCCTCGATGCCGGCGACTTGCCGGACTTCCTGCCAGAGACCCGTGCGATCCGAGACGGCGTTTGGACGGTGGCGCCGATTCCGACAGATCTGCAAGACCGTCGGGTCGAGATCACGGGGCCTACCGACCGCAAGATGATCATCAACGCGCTGAACTCCGGGGCGCGCGTGTTCATGGCCGACTGTGAGGACTCCCTCGCGCCCTCATGGGAGAACGTGGTTGGCGGGCAAGCGAATCTTCGCGATGCCGTGCGCAGACAAATCGATTTCACGAGTCCCGAGGGTAAGGCGTATCGACTGGCGGACAAGACGGCAGTCTTGATCGTCCGACCTCGCGGCTGGCATCTCTACGAAAAGCACCTGTTGCAGGGTGGTCAGCCGATCCCTGGCGCGCTCGTCGATTTCGGTCTTTATCTTTTTCATAACCACGGCGAGCTGCGTTCGCGCGGCACGGGTCCCTATTTCTATTTGCCCAAGATGGAGAGTCATCGCGAGGCACGGCTGTGGGCCGAGGTCTTCGATTTTGCAGAGCGCCGACTCGGGATCGAGCATGGCACCATCAAATGTACGGTGCTGATCGAGACGATTCTCGCGGCATTCGAGATGGATGAGATCCTTTTCGAGTTGCGCGACTACATCGTGGGTCTCAATTGTGGTCGCTGGGACTACATCTTCAGTTTCATCAAAAAATTTGCAAGACGCGCTGACTTCTTGTTGCCGGAGCGACGTCTCATCACGATGACCACGCATTTCATGCGTTCTTACTCTCTCCTTTGTATCAAGACCTGTCATCGTCGCGGTGCCTTCGCGATGGGTGGCATGGCGGCGCAGATCCCGATCAAGAATGATCCGATCGCCAATGATGCGGCGATCGCCAAAGTACGTGCGGATAAGGAACGTGAGGCCGGTGACGGTCACGATGGCACTTGGGTCGCTCACCCGGGCTTGGTGCCGATTGCAATGGAGGTCTTCGATCGTCTGATGCCGACGCCGAACCAGCGTCAGCGGCTTCGCGAGGATGTCTCAGTGACCGCGGCAGATTTACTCAAGATTCCGGAAGGCCGTATCACCGGAGAGGGCTTGCGGGAGAACGTCAGCGTATCGCTGCAGTACATGGCCGCGTGGCTGTGCGGCAACGGGTGCGTGCCCATCAACAACTTGATGGAAGATGCAGCGACCGCCGAGATCTCGCGTGCGCAAATTTGGCAGTGGATTCGTCATGCCGGGGGCGTGCTCGACGATGGACGCAAGATCACGGCAGAGCTGTTTCGTGAGGTGCTTGCGACGGAGTGCAAAACTCTTCGAGCCCGTCTGGGTGAGACCGCGTATTCCGCGGGACGCTTCGATGGCGCGGCGCGCTTGCTCGATGAGATCACGACTGCGCCCGAGTTTGCGACGTTCCTGACGCTGGCCGCGTACCGTGAGCTTGAGTGATCCTTTTTACACAAAATCAGCCCTTGAACCTTCAGTTTTTCCGAGGACTTTAGTCATGCAAATGAAGACCGCCGAACAACTCACCCGAGAGTGGCAGGAAAACCCCCGATGGCGCGGCGTGTCGCGCGGTTACAAGGCGGAGGATGTCGTTCGCCTTCGCGGGACCGTTCACGTCGAGCATTCGCTTGCACGACTTGGCGCCGAGAAGCTGTGGCGCCATATGAGCGCCATGCCGTTCGTCAACGCGCTGGGTGCGTTGACGGGCAATCAGGCCATGCAGCAAGTTCGTGCGGGCCTCAAGGCGATTTATCTCTCAGGATGGCAGGTGGCAGGCGATGCCAACCTCGCCGGTGAAATGTACCCGGATCAGTCGCTCTATCCGGCCAACTCGGTTCCGCAGGTCGTCCGTCGTATCAACAGCACCTTGCTGCGTGCGGATCAGCTGCATCACGCCGAGGGCAATGATTCCATCGATTGGCTGCAGCCGATCGTGGCGGACGCCGAAGCGGGCTTTGGTGGCGTACTCAACGCGTTCGAGCTCATGAAGGGCATGATCGAGGCCGGTGCCGCGGGCGTGCACTTCGAGGATCAACTGTCCTCGGCCAAGAAGTGCGGCCATATGGGCGGCAAGGTGCTCGTTCCGACGCAGGAAGCCGTGAACAAGCTCGTCGCGGCGCGCTTGGCGGCGGACGTGAGCGATGTGCCCACGATTCTTGTCGCGCGTACGGATGCCGAGAGCGCGAATTTATTGACGGCTGACGTGGACGAGCGTGACCGTCCGTTCATCGATACCTCAAAGGGCCGCACCTCGGAAGGATTCTTTTTTGTTCGGGCGGGGCTGGAGCAGGCCATCGCGCGTGGACTTGCCTACGCACCGTATGCCGACTTGTTGTGGTGCGAGACCGGCACGCCGGATCTCGAAGAGGCCAAGCATTTCGCAGAGGCGATCCACAAAAAGTTTCCTGGAAAGCTGCTTGCGTACAACTGCTCACCCTCGTTCAACTGGAAGAAAAAGCTCGACGACGCGACGATCGCGAAGTTTCAGCGTGAGCTCGGCGTAATGGGCTACAAGTTCCAGTTCATCACGCTCGCGGGTTTCCACGCGCTCAACTACTCGATGTTCACCCTCGCAAAGGGGTATCGCGAGTCGCAGATGACGGCCTATGTGGCGCTGCAGCAGGCGGAGTTCGGCTCCGAGAAGGACGGCTACACCGCAACCAAGCACCAGCGCGAAGTCGGAGCGGGTTACTTCGACGATGTCACCCAAACCGTGACCGCCGGGCAGTCCTCCGTGACGGCCATGAAGGGTTCGACCGAAGAAGAGCAGTTCGCCGTCGGCTGACGCGGCTCGGGTACAATCCGCGGCCTTCGTCAGAGGGTCGCGGATGTCCTCCATGCTTTTCGATCCGGCGTGTCGGCGCTGCCCCAGGCTCGCGGAGTTTCGCGCGGAGTCGGGTCGCCGTCACCCTGGTTACCATGCCGCGCCGGTGCCGGCTTTCGGGGATGTCGATCCTCGTTGGCTGATCGTGGGCCTGGCTCCCGGGATGCACGGAGCCAACCGAACGGGTCGACCCTTCACGGGTGACCACGCCGGCGTCATGCTTTATCAAACGCTGCATGAGCTCGGTGTGTCGTCGGCTGCGCAGTCCGAGTCGGTCGACGACGGGCTCGCGCTCTTCGGAGTGCGCATCACGAACGCCGTGAAGTGTCTTCCGCCCGAGAACAAGCCGACGCCTGCCGAGGCGCGCACCTGTAACGGTTTTCTTCGCGCGGAGCTCTCGGCCCATGGAAGTTTGCGAGTGCTCGTGGCGCTCGGACGAATCGCGCACGATGCCATCCTTGATGCGGCGGGCGAGAGTCGAGGTGCGTATCGCTTTGGGCACGCGGCAGAGCATCGGCTCGCCGATGGCCGATGGCTCGTCGATTCGTACCACTGCAGTCGATACAACACGCAGACGAGACGCCTCACGGCAGACATGTTTCGTAAGGTGCTTGCGCGCGCCCAAACTCTCGCCGGACAGTCGTCGGGATAGGGCGTGTGAGCGTGACATTCGACTCCAAGGAGTTCGTCGCCAGCTTGCCGAAGCGGCCCGGCGTCTATCGAATGTTCGCTGGGGATGGCTCCCTGCTCTATGTCGGCAAGGCCAAGAACCTTCGCGACCGAGTCGGTAGTTATTTCGTTCCCTCGAACGTCATGCCCAAAGTTCAGGCGCTGGTCGCGCAGATCACCTCGATGGAGGTGACGGTCACGCGATCCGAGACCGAGGCCTTGCTACTCGAACACAATCTCATCAAGGCGCTGCATCCGAAGTACAACGTCGTCATGAGGGACGACAAGAGCTTCCCCTATCTATGGCTTTCCGCAGACCACGAGTTTCCGCGTCTGTCGGTGTATCGAGGATCGCGCAACATACCCGGTCGATTTTTCGGTCCCTACCCAAACGCGGGGGCGGTGAGCGAGTCGCTGCATTATCTGCAGAAGATTTTCCGGCTCCGAAACTGCCGCGACAGCTATTTTGCCCATCGTAGTCGTCCGTGTTTGCAATACCAGATCGGACGATGTTCGGCGCCCTGCGTCGAACTCATCTCCAAGTCCGACTATGCGCGCGACGTCGAGGCAGCGGTGCAGGTGCTCGAAGGTCGAAACGACGAGGTCCAGAAGCAGCTTGCGGTGAGAATGGAGGAGGCCTCCGAGCGGCTCGAGTTCGAGCGGGCGGCTGCACTACGCGATCAAATTGCCGCCATCAAAGAATTACAGGCACAGCAAGTCGTCGCCGCCGACGATGAACGCGACGCCGATATCTTTGCCATTACCGGAGATCCGGGCGGCTATGCGATCAGCGTGATGCCGGTTCGGGGAGGGCGGAGCCTCGGAACCAGCGGATTTTTTCCGAAAGCCGTTTTCGCCGAACCTCTCGAGGCGCTGTCCTCGTTCATCATGCAGTACTACGGGGAGCAGTCACCGCCCCCGGAGATCTACACGAATATCGTGCTCGAGGATTCCGAGTCGATCGCCGAGGCGCTCGCATCGATTGCGGGGCATGCGGTTCGAGTACGGCGGGCCCAACGGGGACTTGTGGCGAGATGGGTCGAGATGACCCAGGACAACGCAGCCAATGCGCTGCGAATGCGACTCGCCCGTCGCGAGGGGTACGAGGCCTTGCTCGCCTCGCTTGTCGAGGAGCTGGCGTTGCCTGCCGTACCCGAGCGAATGGAGTGCTTCGATATCAGTCATACGCAGGGCGAGGGCACCGTCGCCTCCTGTGTGGTGTTCGGTCGCGAAGGGCCTCTCAAGAAAGATTATCGGCGCTTCAATATCGAGGGCGTGGCGCCCGGCGATGATTACGGTGCGTTGCGCGAGGCGATCGCGCGTCGCTTCGCGCGGATCGTCGCAGGGGAGATTCCACAGCCTGATCTGCTCGTGATCGATGGGGGTCCTGCCCAGATCGCCGGCGTGGTCGACGTTCTGGCAGCGGCGGGTTTTGCCGACCAAGAGGTCATTGGCATTTCCAAGGGCCCCGATCGTCGGGCAGGGCAGGAGCGTATCCATTTCCCGGGTGAGTCGCGGCCGCCGCTCATCCCCGGGCCGCAGTCCGCCGCCCTCAAGGCGATCCAGCGTATTCGTGACGAGGCCCATCGGTTCGCGATCACCGGTCATCGGCGTCGGCGTGCAAAACGGTTCAACGAATCGATCCTCGAAACCGTGCCAGGGCTCGGTCCGGCGAAGCGGCGCGCCTTGCTTCAGCACTTTGGCGGTCTGCAGGGTGTGTTGAAGGCCGGGCGAATGGATCTCGAGCGTGCGCCGGGCATCGGCCCAGCACTCGCACAAAACCTTTATGATGCGCTGCACCCCGGCGGCTGATCGCCAAACGATGCCCCCACACGCCCCATGCTGCTGACCGTCCCGAATGTGCTCACCTGGATGCGGATTTTCTCGATCCCCGTCGTGGTGGTGCTCTTTTACATGCCGTTCCCGTGGTCAGACCCTGCGGCGGGTGCGTTGTTCGCTTTGGCGGGCATCACCGACAGCCTCGACGGGTACTTCGCGCGCAAGTACGGGCAGACTTCGAGGCTCGGCGCCTTCCTCGATCCAGTCGCTGACAAATTGATCGTTGTGGTGGCGTTAGTGTTGCTCGTCAGCAAAGACACTCGACTCATCGTCGTGTTGCCGGCGATCGTCATTATCGGCCGCGAGATCGCCATCTCTGCGCTTCGAGAGTGGATGGCCGAGATCGGTCAACGCACCAAGGTCGCGGTCTCTCCACTTGGCAAGATCAAAACCATCGTGCAGATCGTCGGGCTATCGATGATGTTGATTCGCTGGGACGTCTGGATTCTCCCCACCTATCAGGTCGGTCTCGTACTCACCGTCATCGCGGCCGTTCTGACCCTGGTCTCAGCCGTCGACTACCTCCGCGCGGCCTGGCCCGACCTCAAGGCCCAGTGAGCGTTTAGGCCCCCAAACTTGACTTAACGGGGGTCGCCACTACAATCTCCGCCCTCTGTGCCCGGGCGGGAATAGCTCAGTTGGTAGAGCACGACCTTGCCAAGGTCGGGGTCGCGAGTTCGAGTCTCGTTTCCCGCTCCATTTTTCTCATCCTTGTCGGCACGGCTAGGTGGCAGAGTGGTCATGCAGCGGCCTGCAAAGCCGTCTACGCCGGTTCGATTCCGACCCTAGCCTCCACGTTTTGCGGCCGATGGTCCGCCGAATTCGGCGCGCCGTGATGATCTCGACAGCCTGAGTGTCACCCTCGGCTCGGTGTACTCGAGCAAGACTTGATTCACCTGATCGGCGAACACGTCGTGCATGAAAGACGACTCGACCACGATCCGCGCGTCGGCCGCCGGCGCCGGCATCTCCTGATAGACGAGCAGATTATCGCCCTCGAGTTCGGCGCCGACCGTGGTCGGAGTCAACACCCGTCCGTTTGAGGTGGACCAGCGAAAGGCCTTTTCGACCTCGAGCGCGATTTGTGCGCGACCCTCGATCGAGCTCGGTTGAATGTTGTCGCGAATGCCGAGCTTCGCGAGCAAACGAAGCGCATCGTGGTAGTGGATCGCGTGGACGATTTCCCACTGTCCGCTCCGCTCGTTGATGGCGATTCGCGTAAGGGTGACGTGCGAGCGATGGGCTTCCGCCCGCGGAATCGCTCCGAACATCAGGGCGACGGCAAGGGCTGCGAGCGTTCGCAGCCCCCGCCGTCGCGCAATGGGGCGATCGATCACTTGGCGACGGGTTGCAGCGGCACGTCTTGGCCGCCCGCCGCACCGGCCGACTTCTCGGCTTTGGGCTCTCCTTTGAGCTCAGCGAGCGCGTCGAGCATCTGGTTGCGCTCGCGATCGCGCCCGCGGAAGAGTTCGATGCGGCTTTGCTCGATACGACGCGGCGTGATGTTGTTGGATTTGTCTGAATCGGCGATCAAGTGGTTACGATCGAGCTCCACGCTGACAAGTCGCTTGTTGCGAACGAAAAGCTTAGTGACCTCGAGCGCGTTGTAGCGCCATACCTCGGCCGGGACCGGGTATTCCTCGGTGCTGCCGTCCGCATAGGTGAGGGTGAGCGGCAACGGCGTGACGAGACCGCCGATGTTCTTGAAGTCGACGAAGTACACGTACTCACCCGCTTTGATCGCGCGATCGAGGACGGTGCGCTCCCAGTCTCTGAGCTTCTCACGAAAATCTTTGAACTCGTTGCGGTCTTTGTTGGTGACTGCAAACTGATCGTTTTCGTTGTAGAAGTCTTTGAGTTCCGGATAGCGATCGACGCGGGTCTTGAGGCCCTCGGTGCGGTTCTGTCGCTGCGAGTAGGACTCCGGCCAGTTCGCCGCGAACTCTTGACGCTTCAACGGGAACTCGGCATCCGGATCTTGGGTGGAGACCTGATATTCACGGATGTCGCCAACGGCCACATCGACATGGTCGGTGCCGTAGAACCAGCCGCGCCAGAACCAATCGAGATCGACGCCCGAGGCGTCTTCCATCGTGCGGAAGAAATCGGCGGGAGTCGGTCTCTTGAATTTCCAGCGATTCGAATACTCACGGAAAGCATGATCGAAAAGCTCGCGACCCATGACGGCTTCGCGAAGTACGGCCAGGGCAGCTGCGGGCTTGGAGTAGGCGTTCGGTCCGAACTGCACGATTGTGTCGGAGTTGGTCATGATCGGAACTTGATCTGTCGACTGCATGTAGGCGGTGATGAAGTCGAGAACGTTGGTCTTGTCACCGAACGTCGGGAAGTTTTCTTCCCATTCGAGTTCCGCGATGTACTCAAGGAAGGTGTTGAGACCCTCGTCCATCCACGTCCACTGGCGTTCGTCGGAGTTGACGATCATCGGGAAATAAATATGACCGACTTCGTGGATGATCACGCCGATGAGGCCGTACTTGGCGCTTCGCGAGTAGGTGACCTTCCCGGTTTTTTCGTCAGCGGTCGGACGATATCCGTTGAAGGTGATCATGGGGTATTCCATGCCCCCGCGTTCCCAGGAGTTGACCGAGATCGCGACGGGGTAGGGATAGGGGAATGAGAACCGCGAGTACACCTCCATGGTGTGGATCACGGCATGGGTTGAATACTTTGACCAAATCGGCTCGCCTTCATTCGGATAGAAAGACATCGCCATGACGAAGGGTCGCTTTGAATCGCTCTGGCGGTAACCCATGGCATCCCAGATATATTTGCGTGAGCTCGCCCACGCGAAGTCGCGAACGTTCTCACCCTTGAATCGCCAGGTCCGGGTGCGGTTTGTGCCCTCTTTTTCGTTGGCCAAGGCTTCTTCCGGGGTCACGATGAAGATCGGCTTCTTCGCTGTTTCGGCGCGCTTCAGTCGCGCGCGCTGCTCCGAGGTCAACACGGCATCGGGGTTTTGCAATACGCCCGTCGAGGCCACGATGTGGTCGGCCGGAACCGTGATCTCGACGTCGTAATCGCCGAACTCGAGCGTGAATTCGCCACGACCCAGAAACTGCTTGTGCTGCCAGCCGGTGTAGTCGGTGTAGGCGACGAGACGCGGGAACCACTGCGCGAGGAAGTACTGGTACGTATCGTTCTTCGAAAAGTACTCGTATCCACCGCGGGCGCCGATGGCCGCTTCGTCGACGATATTGGACTGCCATTCGAAGTTGATTTCGATACTCGTTCCCGGGCGCAGCGGCGTCGGTAAATCGATGCGTATCATGGTGTCATTGACTGTGGTACGCAGCGTGCGTCCCGAGGCGTCGCGTACCGGCCCCATCTCATACCCGTACTCGCGGTCCTCGAAGGCTTGGTGACGCCGCATCGCGGCAAAGCTCAGGCTATCGCCACTGCCAACGGTATCTCGCCGCGTCCCCGCATTGGCAGCCACTTCTGAGCGTCTCGCGAGGGAGTCGTCACGGAAAATATTTTGATCGAGCTGCAACCAGATGTAGTTGAGGGTATCCGGCGAGCGGTTCATGTAGGTGATCGACTGCTTCGCCGAGAGGCGGTGACGCTTTTCGTCGAGCGTGACCTGAATACGGTAGTCCGCGCGTTGTTGCCAGTACTGTGCGCCCGGCGCACCCGACGCGGCCCGCGTCACGCCTGGGGTGGGCAGAAGCGTGTCGAGTTGCGCAAAAAGTTTGTCGGGATCCCCCGGCATGCCCTTGACGGCCTTGTCGGCGTTGGAAGCATGGACGGAGAGCGGCAGGAGGGCGACAAGCGCGAGGGCGGCGAGGGAGTGTTTCATGACGTAATTCTAACGGCGCGCGCGGACTTTGCGAGATACTCGGGGCATTATTTCGCGAGTCTTTCCGAATTCGAGGGTCGACCGATGGCGCAGGGATTATCACGAGGGTTGCGATGGTTGATCGGCATCGGGATCGCGCTCTCGGTGGCCGCGGTCGCCGGTTTTATCTGGCTTTTTTTCCTCGGGGGCGTTGCGCTCTCGGATCGGACGATGATCTGGCGGATGCTGCGCGACGGCGGAATCGATCCACCACCCGCCGACGTGGTCGCTCGACAGCTGGTGGCGCCCCAGGGATTTTCGATCAGTCTCTGGGCCACCGACCTTCCGAGTGCGCGATTGATGGTGCCAACGCCGACGGGCGATCTCATCTTGAGTCAACCTCGGGGTGGGTTCGTGGTGCTGTTACGTGCGGATCGGGATGGCGACGGTCGTTCGGATGGTCGAAAAAATTTGTTCGAAGCGCTCGATCGTCCCAACGGTGTCGATCTGCACGATGGTTGGCTGTACATCGCCGAGGCGACGACCGTATCGCGCGTGCGATTCGATGCCGAGACGGCGTCGACTCAGGGCGCGCTCGAGCCGCTCATCACGGGGCTCACCGCGGATGGAAATCATTGGCGAAAAACCGCAAGAGTGGGGCCGGATGGCAAGCTCTACCTCGGGCAGGGCTCGACATGTAATGTTTGCATCGAAAAAGATCCCAGGCGCGCCACCGTGATGCGGTTCGATCTCGAGGGTGCGAACGGAGCGATCATCGCGACGGGGGTACGTAATCCCTATGGATTCGACTGGACGCCGTGGGATGCGGCCCTTTATGCCACGGAAAACAGTCGTGACTTACTGGGTGATGACATTCCGGCCGATGAGCTCAATCGTATCGTCGAAGGTGGTTTTTACGGCTGGCCTGTCGTGCACGGGCGCAGGGTGATCGATCCGCAATTTGGGTCAGGCAACGCGGCGCGCATCGCCGAAGCGATCGCGCCTGCACACGAGTTTCGCGCGCACAACGCGCCTCTCGGCATCCGATTTTTGAGATATCCCAATCGGCCCGCTGAGTTTCAGCGCGCCGCGCTGGTCGCGCTGCACGGTTCTTGGAATCGAACCGAGCCAGACGGCTATAAAGTGGTCTCTCTGCACTTTGGAGAAACCGGCGTCATCGAAGAGCGCCCGTTCCTCGATGGATTTCGCGGGGAGACCGGTCTCATTGGTCGCCCCGTCGATGTGGCCGAGGGCCCCGACGGTTCGATCTATGTGTCGGACGATTACGCCGGGGTGGTCTATCGCGTGCGTTATGAGCCCGCACGCGAACCGAGCCGCTGACCTTCGCACGCCCCGTCGACGAACCGGCGCCAGGCGCCGTCGGCCCAGTCGTCCACGCGATTGCGGAACGTCGCCTGAAACAGCGTACAACGCTGGGTGATGGGCAGAGACTCCTTCTCCATCTCCGCGAGGACCGATTCTCGTGAGACATTGGATGGAGCCATCCGAATGCCGCCGTCCGCGGGTGTGTCGAATACGATCATGCGGGGAGTCTCGGCATCGGTCGTCCAGGGTACCCACTCGAGCCCGAGTCCGTCGCTGCCGCGACCGGGCTTGCCGTCTCGCGCGAATCCCGCCCAGTAGGCCATCATGCGCTCGCTGAGGGCGACGCGGGCCGCTGCGTTGTCCTCATGAAAAAGCATCTTGCCCTGAGGACCGACGTCAAAGAATCCAAAGACGAACGGAATCTCGAGGCCATGCGCCGCGCCGACGATGCGCGAGAGATCGACGAGACCGTAGAGCTGTCCTTGCTCGTCCCAGTCCCATCGATAGGCCCACGCCGGTGCTCCGTGACGCGCCAAGAGATCGGCGATCGAATCGACGCCGTCGGCCTTCCAGACGAGCGAGCGGTATCGCGCTTCGAGATCGTAGGCTTTGGGGTCGCGCAGGGCGAACGGGAGTCCCGCGACCGTGCGAACATGAGTGCGGTCGAAGGCCATGAAGATCTTCGGCTCGTCACGGTTCGTGCCCAACATGACGGGCACGTCGATATGCGTCGTCGGGTCTGCCAGCAAGGCTCGCAGATCGCCTCGGCGGATCACGGTCCCGTCTTGGAAAACCGTCGGGACACGATCGTAATCGCCATCGCGACGGTAGGTGCCGTAGATCGTCCACGGATCGAGAGATCGAAGGAATGCGGACTGCTCCGTCGTCGTCATCTTCGTCGCCAGCTGATCGGCCTCGGTCGAATCTTTGGCTCTGCCCGATGCGATCAGGGAACGACGAAGTACCTGGGCGGTCCCTGAGGAGGAGTCGATGCTCGGCGTACGAGCGAAACCAAAGCCGAGGCTTTGCACAATCAGACGGTGGAATAGCCCCTCCGCTGAGGGTGTCACGAGTAAAGCAAGCGCGTTGGTCGCGCCCGCGGATTCCCCGAGTACGGTGACATTGCCTGAGTCGCCGCCGAAAGCAGCCGCGTTATCGCGTACCCAGCGCAGCGCGGCGACGACGTCCAGGTTGCCGTAGTTACCCGAGAGATCGGGATCCTGAGAGTCCGCGCTCAAAGAAATATTTTCCGGCGGCACGAACCAACCGAAGGGACCGAGTCGATAGTTGGTCATCACGACGATCACACGTTCTCGCTGGGCGAGCACTTGACCGTCATAAAATGCGGCGTGGCCGACCGTGTTGCCGCCGCCGTGGATCCAGAGCATCACAGGCAGACGCTGCGCGGCAGCCTCGGACGTCGTTAACTTCGGCGCGTAAACGCTCAGGAAAAGGCAATCCTCACTGCCTTGGCGTGAACCTGCCTCGCCGACGCCACCGAGGGGTGAGCCGTACTGAATACATGGACTACCGGGCTGCAGCGTTTCGCGCCGACCTGTCCAGCGAGGGTGGGGGCGTGGGGCGCGCCAACGCAGATCACCCATCGGGGCCGCGGCGAACGGAATGCCCAACCAACTATGTCCGCCGGCGGCATTTTCGAAACCGATGACCTCGCCGTTCGCGAGCGCCCGCGAAGAGAGAGGGTCCGCGGTCGGCGCGATGAAGTTTGAGGGACGTGAGGTGCACGCCAACAGGGTCAGCGATATGACCAACGCGACAAGAATTCGGAGCTTTTGAGTCATACGTCACTTCCCTCGACGGATCGATGCGTGGTGCCCCGGGCCGGATTTGAACCGGCACGGCCTTACGGCCAGCAGATTTTAAGTCTGCTGCGTCTACCGGGTTTCGCCACCGGGGCCACGCGAGCGGCAAGTTTAGGCTAGCGCCGACCTTCGTAGGGGAGGCCTGTGCTAGGCTTACGCGGTCGGTGCCGATGGCAGGGATGGGCGGGACCGCGGCTGTTGCGAGTCCTTCTTAAGATAGTCGTCTAAATGTCTGAGCTGTCGGTAAAAAATCTTCATGTCTTCCGGGGTGAGCGCCACCTTCTCAGGGGTCTCGGTTTCGAGGTGCCGGCCGGCTGCTGCCTTCAGGTCGTCGGGGCCAACGGGACGGGTAAGACAACGTTGCTGCGAGTCTTGGCGGGTTTGCTCGAGCCTGAGTCGCTCGAGTTGACCTTTCGCGGTCAGCGCATTCCACCGAGAGATCCCGACTATCACGCGAACCTGTCCTACCTAGGTCACGACCCAGCGCTGAAATCTGATTTCACGTCTGCCGAGAATGTGTCATTCAACGTCGGTCTTCGTCGGCGCGTCGCTTCCGAAGACGTCCAGTCAGCGCTTATTCGAGTCGGCGCAGCGAAGTTTTCGGATCGACCCGTGCGCGCATTGTCGGCCGGTCAACGACGTCGCGTCGCGCTGGCGTCACTTTGGCTGACCGGTGCTTCTCTTTGGCTGCTCGATGAGCCTGCGACGAATCTCGATGTGGCGGGGCAGGGACTGGTCGCATCCTTGATCCAAGAGCATTTGGCGGACGGCGGCCTCGTCATGGCGGCGACTCATCAAGACTTGGGTCTTCCGCCGAACCAATGCGCGACGCTAGAGATCGGCGCGCGAGGGGTGAGCGCGTGACGGCCATTCGAACCTCCACGATCGCTGCAGCGTGGCTTGTCCTGGAGCGAGATCTGCGCTTGGCGGTGAGACGCCCCGCGCAGCTGATTCAGCCGCTCGTGTTTTTTGCGGTGGTCACGCTCTTGTTTCCGCTTGGATATACGCCTGAGCTCGGCAAACTGCGTGCGATCGCGCCCGGCGTGTTGTGGGTGGCCGCGTTGCTGGCGTCCATGCTCGCGCTGGAATCGTTGTTTCGCGAAGATGCCGCCGATGGCACGCTGGAGCAGTTCGTGGTGTCGGGCCAGCCTTTGGTGGGACTTATGGCGGCCAAGACGCTTGCACACTGGTTGTTGACCGGTTTGCCGCTGACCTTGATGGCGCCCCTCTTGGGGATCGCCCTCGGGGTGCCAGTTGTCGCAATGCCCGGCATACTCGTCGCCCTGATGCTCGGCACGATCACCCTCAGTCTGATCGGCGCCGTGGGCGCCGGGCTGACCTTGGGGGTCCGGCGGGGCGGAGTCCTACTGTCTTTGCTGACGCTTCCCCTTGCAGTGCCGGTATTGATTTTCGGCGCTCGGGCGACGGAACTTGCGATCCTCGGTGAAAGTCAGATTGGTCCGCTCTATTTGTTGAGCGCGCTCGCGGTTCTCGGTATCACGCTGGCGCCGCTCGCGGCGGCCGCGGCGGTGCGGATCGGGCTCGAATAAAAGGAAATGAAATGAACTGGACCTGGTTCCATCGGCTCGGCTCTCCCCCTCACATCTACCGTATCGCCGGAACTTTAACGCCGTGGTTTGCGTGGCCGGCGGGGTTGCTCATTGCGGCGGCGCTCTACGGCGGACTGGTACTCGCGCCCCCCGATTACCAGCAGGGTGAGGGATTCCGAATTCTTTATGTGCATGCGCCGTCGGCTTGGTTGGCGGTCATGATTTATGGCGTGATGGCGTCGGCGGCGGCCGTCGGACTCATCTGGCGCATGAAAGTGGCCCATGCCGTGGCCGCCAGCTGCGCGGGGGTGGGTGCGTGGTTCACCGCGGTGTCTCTGCTGACCGGCATGCTCTGGGGCAAACCGATGTGGGGTACGTATTGGGTGTGGGATCCGCGCCTGACCGCCCAACTGATCCTGCTGTTCCTCTATTTGGGCTACATGGGTCTGCGCGCCGGAATCGACGATCTCGGCCGCGCCGACAAGGCGAGCGCCGTGCTCGCGATCGTCGGTGTCGTCAACATCCCGATCATCCGCTACTCCGTGGAGTGGTGGAATTCCATCCATCAAGCGCCGTCGGTCATGAAAATGGATCGACCCTCGATGCCCTTCGATATGCTCGCACCCTTGCTCATGATGCTGCTCGGTTTCACGCTTTATTTCGCCGCGGTGATGCTCGTTCGTCTGCGCGCCGAGATCCTGCGTCGTGAGCGAACGGCGAGTTGGATTCGAGAGGTACTTCGATGACCGAGTTTTTTGCCATGGGCGGGTACGCCGTCTTCTTGTGGCCTGCCTATCTCGTCACTCTGATCGCCATCGTCGCGAATGTCCTGATTGCCCGCCGTGCCCACGATGGGGCGAAGCAGGAGGCCCGTCGCCGTTTCGATCTCGAAGATGAGGGGAGTACGACATGACGCCGCGTCAACGTCGAATCACGCTGGTTGTTGGAATCCTCGCGGGCGTATCGCTCGCCGGCGTTCTGGCCTTGAATGCGTTTCGCGAGAACGTGATGTTTTTTTTCGATCCGTCGCAGGTGGCGGCGGGAGATGCGCCCATCGAAAAGCGGTTCCGTCTCGGCGGCATGGTTCGCCCCGGCACGGTCGATCGCGAGGCAGGCAGTCTCGACATGAGCTTTGTCGTGACCGATTTCAAGCATGATGTGCGTGTGGTCTACACGGGCGTCGTTCCGGATCTCTTCAGAGAAAACCAGGGTGTTGTCGCCCATGGTCGTCTGGGATCAAACGGTGTGTTCGTCGCGGATGAAATCTTGGCCAAGCACGACGAAAACTACATGCCGCCCGAAGTGGCCAAAGCCATCAAAGAAAAACACGGTGGCGTAATGCCGGTGAACCCGGATATCCGCGCCGCACCTCAAACTGGAACCTGACATGCTCGCAGAGATCGGACTGTTCGCGATGGTGTTGGCGCTACTGGCGGCGATGGCTCAATCTGTCTTCGGAATTGCGGGACCTTGGCTCGGTCGCGACTCCTGGACCGCAGCCGTTCGGCCCGCCGTCACGGTTCAGTTCTGGACTACCACGCTGTCGTTGGCAGTGCTGATCGCCGCCTTCGTACAGAACGACTTCTCTGTTAAGTACGTTGCCGCCAATTCAAATTCGGCGTTGCCAGTGGGGTATCGCGTTGCGGCCGTGTGGGGCGCTCATGAAGGGTCGCTGCTGCTGTGGGCGTGGATCCTCGTCGCCTGGACATTAGCCGTCGCCTTGCTGTCAAAGAGCTTGCCGTCATCGTTCGCTGCGCGAGTTCTCGGCGTTCTCGGGCTCGTGAGCTTGGGGTTTCTGGCCTTCACGCTCTTTACTTCAAACCCGTTCATGCGACTCGAGCCGGCGGCGCCCGACGGGCGTGATCTCAATCCTCTTCTGCAAGACCCTGCGCTCGCGGCACATCCGCCGATGCTGTACGCGGGTTACGTGGGGCTTGCCGTGGCGTTTGCCTTCGCTTGCGCGGCGATGATCGAGGGGCGTCTCGATCAGGCCTGGGCGCGCTGGACACGACCCTGGACGACGATCGCCTGGGCGTTTCTCACTGTCGGTATCGCGCTTGGAAGCTGGTGGGCGTACTACGAGCTCGGCTGGGGCGGCTACTGGTTCTGGGATCCCGTCGAAAATGCGTCGTTTATGCCGTGGCTCGTGGCGACGGCACTCATCCACTCGCTTGCGGTGACGGAGAAGCGGGGGCTCTTCAAGAGCTGGACGTTACTGCTCGCGATCCTTGGATTTTCGTTGTCGCTACTCGGTACTTTTCTCGTTCGCTCCGGCGTGTTGGTATCCGTTCACTCGTTCGCAGCGGATCCCGCCCGGGGCATGTTCATCCTTGCATTCCTCGTCATCATCATCGGTGGAGCGCTGACACTTTACGCATGGCGCGCGCCGCTGCTTCGCAGTGAGGCGGGTTTCGAGTTCACGGCGCGAGAATCGTTCCTGTTGTTTAACAATATTTTGCTTATCGTCGCGGCGGGAGCGGTGTTTGCGGGCACGATGGCGCCGCTCATCTCTGATGCCTTGGGGCTCGGCACCCTATCTGTCGGGCGACAGTATTTTGATCCGGTATTTTTGCTGCCGACCCTGCCGTTACTCGCGCTTGCTGCCGTGGGCATCCATTCAAGCTGGAAGAAAGGTCGCGTCAGTGATCGTCGAGCCGCGATTCTCATTTCGTTGGCCGTCGGAGTGTTGATTACGCTCGTGCTCGTGCTTGGGGTGTGGGAGGGCGCAAAAATCTTGACGCCCCTCGGTTTTGGGGTGGGGTTGTGGCTGTTCTTCTCTGCGCTGGTGGATCCAATCGATCGTTGGCGTCGTGGGCTGTCTTGGAGCCGGGGCGTCATCGGCATGGCGATCGCCCACGCCGCTCTCGGTTTATTCGTTGTCTCGGTGACAGCCGTCGAGTCCTACACCCGTGAGCGCGATCTCGCACTCGCGGTGGGCGAGTCGGGAACGGTGGGGGAGTTCGAGTATCGCCTGCTCAGTCTCGAGACCGCCGAGGGCCCGAACTACGACGCGCTTCGCGGGGAGATCCAGGTCTTCGAGCACGGAGAGCCGATCGGAATTCTTTATCCCGAAAAAAGAAACTACTGGGTGCAGCGCCAGATGATGACCGAGGCCGGCATCGACATGCAGTGGAGCCGCGATATCTTTGCGGCGCTCGGTGAGGATCTGGGTGCGGGACGCTGGAGCGTGCGGGCGCAGGTTCGCCCATTGATCAACTATGTTTGGTTTGCAGCGCTTCTGATGGCTATCGGTGGTGTCGTCGCGGCGACTGATCGCCGCTATCGTCGGCGAGAGGAGACCGGCGAGTGAAGCGCTTCCTGTTGCCGGCGTTCTTCTTCGCTCTTCTGGTGGCAGTTCTGTACGTCGGTGTTCAGCGGGCGCCTCAGAAGGCAGTGATTCCGTCTGCGCTCATCGGCAAGCCGGCGCCTGCCTTCACCTTGCCCGTACTCGGATCGCCCGGCGAGTTCTCAGAGTCTGCGATGCGAGGTCGCTGGTATTTGCTCAACGTTTGGGGCACCTGGTGTCCGGAATGTCTAAACGAACATGACATGCTGCTCGAGATCGCCCGCTCGGATACCCTTCCGATGGTTGGTCTCAACTGGAAGGACGAAGACTCAGCGGCGATGTCCTGGTTGTCACAGCTCGGCGATCCCTACGACGTCGTCGCGGTGGATCGCGACGGAGAAGTGGCCATCGATTGGGGGGTCTATGGCGCTCCCGAAACGTTCCTCGTCGATCCGGCCGGGATCGTGATCTACAAGCATGTCGGGCCTCTCAATCGAGAGGTTTGGCAGAAGCAGTTTCTGTCGCGATTGCCGACTGAGCGGAGTAGCTCGTGAGACGGTTCCTCCCGCTGCTGCTGAGCATGTGCTGGATATCGCCGACGTTCGCAATCGACCCGATCGAGATGTCTAATCCGGCACTGCAGGAGCGTTATCGGAATCTCTCTCACGAATTACGTTGCATGCAGTGCCAGAACCAATCGATCGCCGACTCGCCCGTCGGTCTCGCCGGTGATCTTCGGCGTGAAGTGCGTCAATTGCTCGAAGAGGGCAAGACCGATCGGGAGATTCGACAGCACATGAAAGATCGCTACGGCGATTTCATTCTGTTTCGCCCTGAGTTTTCACCGCGTAACGCGTGGTTATGGATAACACCGATTTTGTTTCTTTTGATCGGCCTATTCGTCGCGATACGTATCATTCGTCAGCGCGTGACGTTGGCGCCCACCGATGGGTCCAATCCCGACGATTCGGGACATGAGGGGATGCGAGATCGATGAATACGAGTGCCTTCATGGTGTTTCTGGCTACTGCGATCGCTCTGTCGGCGGCGGGCTTTCTTTGGATGTTGCGACCGCTTTGGCGGGATCGCTCTCAGCGTTGGGTCGCCGGTGTCGTAGTGGTGGTTTTAGCGGGATCGGCGATCGGGCTGTATCGCTATGCGAGTGTATGGACCTGGCCTGATGAGGAGATCGTCGCTGAGAATCCCGCCGCGATAGTGAGTCGGTTAGCGCGCCGACTTGAGCGTGAGCCCGACGACGTGCAGGGATGGCTCATGCTCGGACGCTCGCATGCTGCGCTCGGTCAGTACCCGCTCGCACAGCGGGCCTATCGCCGTGCCGATCGACTCGAAAACGGACGAAACGCCGAGGCCTTGATCGGGTTGGGTGAGTCGATGGTCTTGCAAGCTGATGGGGCGGTCGATGATCGATCAGGCCGAATCTTTGAGCAGGCGCTCATCCTCGAACCCGACTCCGAGAAGGCGCTGTTTTTCTCAGCGGTCGCGGCTCAACGCCGGGGCGAATATCCGCTCGCCATCGAGCGATTCGAAAGAATGTTGACGCTGAGTCCGCCCGAGAACATTCGTGTGATTCTGCAGGAGCAGATTGTGCGTCTGCGGAGCGGGGCGACCGACCCGGAGCTCGGGGGTCCGTCCTCGGGCGTCCGGAGTGCCAGTGCGTCTTCGTCGACGGCTCCACCGGAGAAGCCGCGAGTGATCGTCGCGGTATCGATCAAGCCTTCTCTCGCTCAATCGGTTGCCCCCGGTTCGACGTTGTTTGTCTTTGTGCGAGCGCCTGGGCGACCGGGTCCGCCGCTTGCCGTGAAGCGGCTGCCGGCGGTGTTTCCGGTTTCGATTGAGCTCACTGAGGCCGACAGCATGGTCGAGGGCCTTACATTCGCTCCGAACGATACGGTTGAAGTGTCAGCGAAGGTTTCTAGCGACGGGATTGCAACGCCGCGCAGTGGTGATCCGATCGGCAGTACGCGCTATATCGTCGGTCGCGATTTCAAGAAAGCGGTCGTCATCGACGGACTGACTCCGTGAGCGAGGTCGCGAGTCGACCACCGCTGCGATTGCGTTGGTTGATTGCGCCGGGAGAGGGGCGTGCGTTGTTCGCGGCGGCCGGTGCGTATTTTTTGTTGCTCGGCGGTTACTACATGCTTCGCAGTCTGCGCGAAGCGTTTGCGCTCGAGGTCGGACGCTCACAGATCGCCAATCTGTTCTACGTCACCTTCTTTGTGATGATGGCGATCCTGCCGCTTTATTGGTTCGTGGTCGCCCGCCTGCCGCGAAGGTGGTTGTTTCCGGCGATCTACGCCTTCGTCGTTGCGCTGTTCTCTGCGTTAGCGATTGGAATGGCCGCGAGTCCGGATAACAAGTGGTTGCCGGCCGCGTACTTCGTGTTGGTGACCTCACTCAATCTCTTCATCGTGTCGGTATTCTGGAGTGTGATGGTCGATGCGTGGCGCTCGGCCTCTGCCAAACGACTCTTCGGTTACATCGCTGCGGGAGGGAGCGCGGGCGCGATCGCAGGCCCTGCATTCAATGCGCTGTTCGTCGAGCGACTGGGTCCGACCACGACGATTCTGGTCGCCTGTGCCGTCATCCTTCTTGCAACCGTGCTTGGCCGGCAGGCGCAGTTTTTCGAGGCGCGTAGCGAGGGTTCGGGCATCGACCCCAACGAGCGATTGGCGCTTCCGGTGGGTGGCCGGGCAGTCGACGATCTCAAGCGGCTCGTGACGTCTCCTTTTCTGATCGCAATCGCAGGGCTCATCGTCGGCGGTCAGATATTGGGCGGTTTCATGTATCAGGAGCAGGCCGAGTATGTCGAGGCGGCGTATGCGACCTTGACCGAGCGGGCGGCCTTGTTCGCGCGGATCGATCTGTCGGTCAGTGTATTAGCCCTGATCTTTCAGACTCTGGTCGTGGGTTGGGTGGCCTCGAGGGGTGGGCTTCGTGCGGCGCTCGGGCTCGTTCCCGTGATTTTGATCGGCTCACTGGTGCTGCTTGCGCTCATGCCGGTCGGTATCGTCTTGATCGTCACGCAGGTCATTCGTCGCGCCGTCGACTACGGGCTTTTCAAGCCATCACGCGAAATGCTCTTCACCGTTCTCGACCCCGAGAGCAAGTTCAAAAGTAAAAGTTTAATCGACACCTTGCTTCAGCGGGGCGGGGACAGTGTCAGCCAGCTCACCTATCCCTTAGTCGCGGGGCTCGGGCTCGCCGGCGTCTCATGGGTGCTCGCTGGCGTGAGCGCCGTGATGCTTATCGTCGCACTATGGCTCGGGACGGTCTTCGCCCGAAGCGAGACGCGAGCAACGGATCAATGACGGACGATGTCTCGCGATTGCCCGTCGCACTCCGTGACGGACAGGGTCGGCTGCGTGTCGATAAGAGGGCGCTGCTCAAAATTGCGGCACCACTGATGGTGACCAATGCCATCCAGGCGCTTCTCAACCTGACAGACACCTGGTTCATCGGTCGATTGTCGACCGACGCCGTGGCCGCGATGGGCGCCATCTACTGGTTGATGTCCTGCGCAATTTTAATTTTGGGCGGCGTGGGACTGGCGACTCAGTCGTTCGTATCGCAGGCCGATGGGGCGGGTCGCCGCGCTCGTGCCTCTCAGTGCCTCTGGAACACGCTGTGGGCGTCCATCGCGGCGTTGCCTCTGTTCCTGATTGCAGCCTGGGCGGGAGGTCCGATTCTCGCGCTGTTCAATCTGGAGCCAGGAATTCGTGGTATGGCGGAGGAGTATTGGGAGCCTCGATTGGCAGGCGCGTTCCTCGGCGCCATGAGTTGGGGCTTGGTGAGCTTCTTCAACGGAATCGGCGCCACCAAGTTGACGTTCATCGTTGCCGTCGTCACGACACTCGCGAATGTTCCGGCCAATCAGTTCTTCATGTTCGAACTCGAGATGGGTATGGCGGGGGCGGCCTGGGGGACGAACTTGGCCCAGTTCATCGGGCTTGTGGTCGGCATCATGTTTCTCCTGCGCGGAGATCTTGCTCGGCGTTACAAGACGCTCGCGACATGGCGGCCGCGGCTCTCGATGATCCGACGTCAATTGGCGGTGGGCTTGCCGGTCGGCATCATGTACGGCGCTGACGTACTCGGTGTGGCCATCATGCAGCTCATGGTGACTCAGGTCGGAAAAGTCGGAGCGGCCGCGACCCAGATCGTCATCATGCTGACCTCCATCGCCTACATGCCCGCTTTGGGGCTTGCGGCCGCCGGCACGACGGTTGTCGGTCAGGCCATCGGTGCGGGCGATCGAGAATGGGCGATGCGACTTGGTACGTTCGTTGCTCGCTCTTGTTCGGCCCTGATGCTCTCCGTCGCGTTGCTTCTTCTTGTCATCGGTCCGTGGTTGATGCCGCTCTTCATCAATCCTGCGGATATCAACGCTACGGCGGTCGTCTCGACGGCGCTCATCCTTTTGTTGCCTGCAGCGTGCTACCAGATGTTTGATGGTCTTTATTTCGGATCGAGTTTTGCACTTCGTGCAGCGGGGGATACGAGCGTCCCCGCGGGCGTCGCGATCGTGTTGTCGTGGGTGATTTTTGTTCCGCTCTCACACGTGCTGATCTTTGATTCGAGCGGCGCGTGGGTCGACGGTCTACCTCAACTCGGACTCGGCGCGCTCGGTGGATGGCTCGCCCTCATGAGCTACGCGATGTTGCTTGGCACCCTCATGTATTGGCGCTGGCGGAGCGGGCGCTGGCAGCAGATCAATATCTGGGGGTCCCGCGGCGCCAACGTTGGATCATGATCCAGCCGCCCACCATGCCGCCCAGGTGTGCGAAGTGGGCGATACCGGCAGCGGTGCCAGTGACCCCGAGATAAAGTTCGAGACCGGCAAAGAGTACGGCGAATAACCAAGCCGGCATCGGGATCGGCGGAATCAGCGGTACGATTTTTCGGTGAGGAAACATCATCGCGAAACCGAGTAACATGCCGTAGATTCCGCCTGAAGCGCCGACGGTGGGCGCGATCTCTCCGATTGATGACGTGACGGCAAGTTGCATCAGCCCCGCCGCCAGGACGCTCGCGAAGTAAAACGTCAACAGTCGTCGCGTACCCCAATACTGTTCAAGTTCATTGCCGAAGGTCACGAGTCCAATCATGTTGAATGCGATGTGCGCGAACCCGCCATGCAGGAATGCATAGGTCACGAGTTGCCAGGGTTGGAAGTTGCTGGCGAGTGGCCATAACGCAAACTGATCGATGAGCGAGGGCATCCACCACTGCAGCCCGAACACCGCCAGGTTGACGATCAGTAGAAGTCGGATTGCAGGCTCCAGCCTCGACATCAGTGGTGATCCAGCCAGTCGAATAGTCGATGACAGAATCGTATTTTCTGCGTTTTTCCGGCGACGACGTGTGCGAGATCGTCCCAAGTCTCGCCAATGGCACCCGGGATGGCCTGTTCGATGGGGATCGTCGTCCGCGGGCTCGTCACGAGGTCGAGGGCGGCATGAATCACAAGCGTCGGGCACTTCACCTGATGCAGGCGAGTTTTTGATTCGAAACTCAAGCAGGCTTCGACGAGTCTTGCATGGGCGGTGTATCGCCCATTGAGCTCTTTCCAGCCGCCTTGCGGTCCGAGAAGCTTGTCGTGGTTTTCGATGTAGTACTCGGGCGTGAACGACATCAGCGTGACGAGTTTCTGGAAGGCGGCGAATCCGGCGTCGCGATGAATATCGCGGAACATTTCGAGTTGGCCTCGCAGGAAGAGGTCGACCTCGCACCACGCCCCGGTGTTGAGCATGCTGCGGGCGATATCCGGGCGACGAATAGCGATCTCTTGCGCGACGCAGGCGCCCATTCCGACCAAACCGACCAAATGAACCTTCTTGAGACCGAGATGATCGAGGAGGCCGATCGCATCCTCAGCGTGCAGTGCCATGGTCGAGGGCACAGTCAGATCGTCCGTCGAATCACCGATCCCGCGATAATCGAAAATGATCACTTGATAGCGATCCGTCAGGCCGCGCGCGAGGTGGTGATGATTATCGTGGCAGAACGTGCCCCATCCGCCCATGCAAAGAATGGGCTCTCCCTGACCGAGAACCTCGTAATACATGTCGTGATGATTGATGCGAGCGATCGGCATGATGGTATTTCCAGGGGGGGGTGAGCTTAGGCGGGTACGGTCATACCGCGCTGCACGGCCGGCCGAGCGCTGATCTCAGCGGCCCAGCGAGCGATATGCGGGTGTTCGTCGAGGTTTCCAGGGAAGCGCTTCATCGACACGGCAGCGACCGGGTAGGCCAGCATGTCGGCGATGGTGTATTCGGCGCCGGTTAAAAATGGGGTTGTCGCAAGCTGATCGTCCATGATCTTGACCATGCGACGGCACAGGCGATCATAAAATGAAACCGCCCACGGCTGTTTATCCTGCGCGACGACGTTGAAGACGAATTGACCGCTGTACGCCGGCGAGATGTCGCTCGAGATGATTCCCATCCACTCAATCACTTTGGCTCGTTCACGGCGGTCTTTCGGAAGGAATCGACCGGTTTTCTCGGCGAGATATTGAAGGATGGCAGCCGATCCATACACCGTCAGCGATCCGCCTTCGACATCATGGTCGACGATCAGAGGGAGCCGGCCGACGCGACTCAAGGCGAGTAACTCCGGCTTGAGATTTTCTCCCTTCAGTAAATCGTAGGCGGTCACACGGTAGGGGAGGCTGACTTCCTCGAGCATGATTGAGGCCTTGTAGCCATTGGCAGTAGGAACGGTGTGCAGATCAATCACGGGCAGGTCTCACGTCAGGAAACGCCGAAGCGGTGCATCTTGATAGGATCGATCGGGATGATGGTCGACTTGAGTTCGGTGAAGAACTCGAGACTCGCTTGGGGTCCGTCGCGTCCGATCCCCGATTCTTTGTAGCCGCCAAACGGTGCGCGTAGTTCGCGCATCATGGGCGTATTGACCCAGACCGTTCCGGCGCGGATATCGCGCGAGCAGCGCATCACGGTGTGAAGATCTTCGGACCACACGTAATTCACGAGACCAAACTTGGAATCATTGGCCATCCGAATGGCGTCATCGAGCGTATCGAACGTCAGGAAGGTCGCGAAGGGGCCAAAAATTTCTTCTTGACAGACTCGTGCGTCGTTCGAGGGCGCCATGACAGCGGTCGGTTCCATGAACCAACCTTTGTCGGGTGCCGTTACGCGTTTGCCGCCCGTCAGAAGCGTCGCGCCGTCCGATTGCGCCACCTCGACATAGGACAGCACTCGCTCTAAATGCGCGCGAAAGGCAAGAGGACCGATTTCTGTAGTTGCCAACATCGGGTCACCGATACGAATCTTCCGAGCCCTTGCCACGAATCGCTCGATGAGTGCGTCGGCGATACCGCGTTGGACGAGGATGCGAGATCCGGCGAGACACTGCTGACCATTGTTGGCAAAGATTCCGGCCAGAGCGCCATCCAACGCGCGTTCGACATCGGCCGTATCAAAGATGATGTTGGCGGACTTGCCGCCGAGCTCGAGGGCAACTGGCTTCAGTTGTCGGCCCGCGCTCTCGGCGATGGCCCGTCCTGTCGCCGTTCCGCCGGTGAAACCGACCAGATCGATATCAGGATGAGAGATGAGGGCCTGGCCCGTGATGGATCCGCGTCCGTTGACGAGGTTGACCACACCAGGGGGTAATCCGGCTTCGTAGAAAATCTCGACCATGCGACGAACTGAGAGCGGTGTGAACTCGGACGGTTTCAATACACAGGTGTTGCCCCAAGCAATACAGCTGGCCACTCGCATCGAGGAGAGCGTGAGTGGGGCGTTCCACGGCGAAATGCAACCGGCGACGCCCTTGGGTTCGCGCGTGACATAGGTGAGATAGCCGGCCGTTTGGGTGTAGGTTTCACCGTGAACATTACTCGCGACCTCCGCAAAGAATTCGAAGTTCCGAGCTGTTCGCTCTACGTGAACTCGGACGCTCTGCAGCGTGAGACCGCTATTGAGGCACTCGAGATAGGCGAGTTCCTCTGCGTTTCTTCGAAGGTGGTCACGGATCGAATAGAGGATATCTTTTCGCTGATTGATATCCATCCGTGACCATGGCCCGGAATCGAACGCTTTTCGAGCGGACCGAACTGCCGCAGCGACCTCCTCGGCATCAGCTTCCCGAAGACGACTGATCGGTTGTTCAGTCGTCGGGTTGACGACCTCGATGTCGACGCCCTTAGGCTTCGTAACGACGGGCTCGCCGTCGATCAGACTGGTTACGAGCGGGGAGACGGGGAAGGAGCGAGTCAGGGTAAGTGTCATACCGGGCACACCGCCATGTGGCGTGTCATCATAGTACGAGCATCATATATTGGGCTGGCCGATCAGCGGCAGGAGTCTGGTTGAACATGGCTACGAGCAGGGCGCCTGTGGCACTGATTACCGGAGCGGCAGGCGGATTGGGTCGAGCCGCCGTGGCTCGATTGCGCGAGCGAGGCATGCACGTGGTGGCAACCGATCTCGCGTTGGCCGAGATTCCCTGCGGCGCACCGATGAGCGTTGCGAGTCTTGATGTGACCGACGAGGCGGCGATCGTGTCGGTGATCGATCGCATCCAGACGGAGTACGGCCGACTCGATCACGTCGTTCACCTAGCGGGTGCCGCAGGGCACGGCCCGCTCGATTCAGTCACTCTCAAAGACTGGAACCGCTTGCTCGACATCAATTTGTCGTCCGCATTTCTTCTCGCGAAGGCCTCTCACGAATCGCTTCGCGGGTCGCGTGGCACCTTGACATTTGCATCGTCGACCAACGGATTGAATGGTGGAAGCGCGCTCTCTGGCCCTGCCTATGCCGTAGCTAAAGCAGGCTTGATCAACTTGGCGCGCTATTTGGCCAAAGAGTGGGCGGCTGAAGGAATTCGAGTGAACTGCCTGGCGCCGGGACCGATTAAGACGCCGATGGTCACCGGGCGTTTCACGCCCGATATGGTGCAGTCGCTTCAAGCGTCTGTGCCCCTGGGGACGTTAGGTGAGCCCGAGCATATCGCGCACGCCATCGACTATCTGACGAGCCCGGCAGGGGCTTTCGTCACGGGCACGGTGATGAATATCTCCGGCGGCGTCGTCATCGACTGACTGGGGTCGGCCGTAGCGTAGACGGCCGAGTGGGCAGTCACCCTCAGGACTCCCCGCGTTTTGCATAATCCGCCGGTTGTTCGAAACAGGTGCCCCATGGCCGATAACCGGAAGTCCTACGACCTTTTGATCAAGAACGTCCGCGTGGTGCGTCCACGCAAGAACACGGTCGATGAATGCGATATCGCCATCCGGGGCGGAAAGATCAAGAAAGTCGCCGGAGGAATCGATGTTTCCGAGGCGAAAGAGGTCGTCGACGGTCGCGGCAGGCTTGCGTTTCCCGGTCTCGTCGACCCGCACATGCACACCGGTATCTACGGACCGCTCGCGCAAGATGCGCGCAGCGAGAGTCTCGCGGCGGCGCAGGGCGGTGTGACCTCCAGCCTCAACTACATCCGTACCGGTGGCTACTACATGGATCGCGGCGGGCCCTACGCCGAGGTGTACCCCGACATTCTCGCCGCCTCCAAGGACAACTTCTGGGTCGACTACGCGTATCACTTGGCACCTCTCGATCGCACCCACATCGGCGAGATCGACATGCTGATCAGCAAGTACGGTGTCACGTCGTTCAAGATCTTTATGTTCTACGGCGGCTATGGTCTGCATGGTGCGTCGGCGTCGCAGCGCGAGTTCTTGAAGATCGGTGAGAACGAGAAGTACGACATCGCGCACTTCGAGTTCGTCATGCGTGGCGTTCACCGCGCCATGCTGCGTAATCCCTCTATCAAAGATTCGATTTCGCTGGGTTTACACTGTGAGCTCGCCGATATTCTGAGCGCCTACACCAAGATGGTTGAGGGTGGTGCGAAGGTCACCGACCTCGACACCTACCTGACCGGCGAAACTTATGATCCTGAGTGCATCGATTGCGCGCCGCTGACCGGACTTCGAGCCTATAGCGCCGCGAGACCGCCACACTCAGAGGGCCTTGCGATCACTATTGCGTCATATCTTGCGCACGAGACCAACTGCCTCAACATCAATCTGCTCCATCTGACGTCCAGAAAAGCAGTGGAAGCGGCGCTAAAAATGGCTAAGGCTTTTCCGCACGTCGATTTTCGACGTGAAGTGACGATTGCCCATTTGTGTCTCGACTACGATTCAAAAGTGGGGAATCTGGCCAAGGTCAATCCGCCCATTCGCTCTCGCGCTGACGTCGAGTTCCTGTGGGAATCATTACTCGACGGCAAACTCGATTGGGTGTGCTCCGATCACGCATGCTGCAAGTTCGAAATGAAACTCGGGAAGGAAGATCAGCAGAACGTCTTTCTAGCCAAGTCCGGATTCGGCGGGACCGAGTTCATGCTGCCCGCGCTTATCACTGAGGGTAAGAGACGTGGAATGTCACTCAACAAAATGACTGAGTTGACATCCTGGAATGCGGCGCGCCGGTTTGGTCTCAAGAGTAAAGGCGACCTTGCGCCAGGGTTCGATGCCGATATCGTTCTGGTCGATCCGAACAAGAGTTTCGTGGCGAGCGGCGACGGCTCTGAATCACAACAGGGCTACTCCGTATTCGAAGGCATGGAAATGTCGGCCTCGGTTACGAGTACTTTCCTGCGTGGGCGGCTGATCTACGACAACGGACAGGCGGTCGGCCAACCGGGTGGGCAGTACCTCCATCGTCCTTATCGGTAATTGTCGGGTCCTCCGATCGGCTACACTCGCCGCCTGACCCACATCAAGGAGTGATTCAATGACCATCAAGGCCGGAGATAAAATGCCCGCGGGCGCGTTCAAGTTCTTGAGCGCCGAGGGCCCCAAAGAAATTTCCACCGACGGCTTGTTCAGCGGCAAGTCTGTCGTTCTTTTTTCTGTTCCGGGGGCGTTTACCCCGACGTGCGATGCGCGTCACCTGCCGGGGTTCGTGCAGCACGCCGATGCGTTCAAAGCGAAGGGCGTCGATACGATTGCCTGCGTCGCTGTGAACGATATGTTCGTCATGAATGCCTGGGGTAAAGCCAGCAACGTGGGCGATAAAGTCATGATGTTGGCCGATGGCAACGGTGACTACTCGCGTGCGCTCGGCCTCGAGTTGGATGCGCGCGGATTTGGACTCGGCATGCGTGGTCAGCGATTCGCGATCATCGTCAAGGATGGTGTGGCGACGCAGGTCAATATCGAGGCGCCCGGAAAGTTCGAGGTGTCGGCGGCCGAATACGTTCTAGGTCAGCTCCGATCAGCCGTCCCGTGAGCGGCGGAAACCAGCAGATTACGTTTCTGCGTAGTCCTCGGGGACTTCCGGTCCCCGAGGACTTCGGTGCCGCCGAGGTCGACATCCCCACACCCGGGGCGGGTCAGTTTCTCTCGCGTACGATTTATTTATCGCTCGATCCTTACTATCGCAACGTGATGAAGAACAGTCAGATCTACGCAGATCGACTGGCGCCGGGCGATGTGATGGTGGGGGAGACCGTGGCGGAGATCGTCGAGTCTCGCCATCCCGAGTTCAAAAACGGCGATGTCGTGGCGGTGCGAAACGGCTGGCAGCAGTACGCGACGAGCGATGGTCAGGGCGTCCGCAAGATCGACCCTACGCTGGCGTCGGTCTCCACGGCGCTGGGTGTGCTCGGTATGCCGGGTCTCACGGGCTACGCCGGTACGGTTTTTCTCGCTCAGCCTCTGCCGGGACAGACGTTCGTCGTGTCGGCCTGCACGGGTCCGGTCGGATGCACGGCGGGTCAGGTGGCTCGACATATGGGTGCTCGCGTCGTGGGCATCGCCGGTTCCAAAGAAAAATGTGACTACGCCGTCCGTGAGCTCGGATTCGACGCCTGCGTCGATTATCGCGAGGGGGATTTGCGCGCGCAGCTCAAAGCAGCCTGCCCGAATGGCATCGATGCCTATTTCGACAACGTGGGCGGCGCGACGCTCGAGGCGGTTACGCTGAATCTTGCGATGGGCGCACGAATCGTGCTGTGCGGCATGATCGAGGCCTACAGCATGGACACCCCGCCGCCTGGGCCTTGGCTCGGTCCCCTCGTCGGCGCGCGCGCCACCATGAAGGGACTCGTGGTGTACGACCATATGAATCGTCTTCCCGAGATGACGCGCGTGATCGCTCGCTGGATCCACGAGGGAAGCTTCCGGTGGAAAGAAGACATCTCTGAAGGGCTCGACCGGGCTCCGGAGGCCTTTTGCCGCCTCATGCGTGGCCAGAATTTCGGTAAATCTTTGGTGCAGATCGGTGCTGCGCCGCAGAGTTAAGCGCTCGCTCAGTTGCTACTGGCAATGAGCTTGTCGAGTTCCGGAACGATCTGGAAAAGGTCGCCGACCAGCCCGTAATCCGCCACCTCGAAAATTGGCGCCTCAGGGTCTTTGTTGACCGCGACAATCGTTCGCGCATCTTTGATGCCCGTGAGATGCTGGATCGCCCCCGAGATTCCGAAGGCCAAGTAGAGCTCGGGTGCGATGATTTTCCCGGTCTGACCGACCTGCATGTCGTTCGGTGCGTAGCCGGCATCGACGGCCGCTCGCGAGGCGCCTACCGCCGCGCCCATTCGATCGGCCAATTGGTAGAGGATTTTGAAATTATCGGCGCTGGCCAGTGCGCGTCCGCCTGAGACGACCTTCTTGGCAGTCTGCATATCAGGGCGATCGCTTCGCGCCGCGCTGACCGATACGAACCGAGTGTGTTGGGGTAGGGTAGCCGAAGGATGGGCGCTCTCGATGGCCGCTGCAGACGTGGACGATTGAGCCGCATCGAACGAGGCCGTTCGAACCGTCGCGACTAACTGCGTGCCCGCCACGACTTCAACGGTGATAATGGCGTTACCCGCGTAGATCGGTCGACGAAAACGAGTTGCGCTCTCGACGGCCATGATGTCCGAGGCCTGCGGCGCATCGAGCAGAGCCGCCACGCGCGGCATCAGATCTTTTCCGAAAGTCGTGGACGGACCGAACACGTGGCTGTAACCCTGAGCGAGTTCGGCGAGTTGGGGTGCGATGGTGGCGGCCATCGGATTGGCGTGAGCGGCATGAGCCACCGTGATCACCTTGGACACTCCGGTAATTCGAGCCGCGTCGGAGGCGACGGATGCGGGATCCGACGCAAACACGGCGACGTGAATGTCAGCGCCGGCGATCTGGCTCGCGCAATGGACGCACTTGGCCGTCGCGGCGTTCAACTTGCCGCCCTGATGTTCGGCAACGATCAAAATTTTGCTCATGGAAAGTCTCTGTAATACGGTGTCGTGATGCTTAAACGAGGCCCTTGCCGCGCAGCGCCGTGAAGAGTTCGCCGACATCCTTGACCATGACGCCCTTGCTTCGCTGCGAGGGCGGATCAAATTTGACAGCTTTCAGACGCTCGACCGTTGAGACGCCCAGCGCCGACGGATCGATGGTTTCGAGTGGTTTTTTCTTGGCCTTCATGATGTCGGGGAGTTTGACGTACCGCGGCTCGTTGAGCCGCAGGTCGGTCGTGATTACGGCAGGCAGATCGACCTCGAGCACCTCGAGGCCCGCGTCGACCTCGCGAGTAACTTGAGCCGTGTCCCCGCTGATCTCGACCTTTGACGCGAACGTGGCCTGCGGTCTTCCCCAGAGCGCAGCCAGCATCTGGCCCGTCTGATTACAGTCGTCGTCGATGGCCTGCTTTCCGAGAATCGCGAGCATCGGCTGCTCACGCTCAACGATTTTGAGCATTAACTTGGCTGCTGAACCCGGTTCGACTACGGCGTCGGTTTGAACGTGTACGGCTCGGTCGGCGCCCATGGCG
This sequence comes from Gammaproteobacteria bacterium, assembly GCA_016874235.1. Classification (GTDB taxonomy): domain Bacteria; phylum Pseudomonadota; class Gammaproteobacteria; order Steroidobacterales; family Steroidobacteraceae; genus UBA964. The sequence continues at coordinate 8,726 of VGUJ01000003.1, read as the reverse complement.
AGTGCCGTGCGCAACTGCTGCTGGCAGTCGGCAGGACCGATCGAAACAGCGACGATTTCTTCGGCGAGGCCTTTCTCTTTGATGCGGAGGGCCTCTTCGAGTGCGATCTCATCGAACGGATTAACACTCATCTTGACGCCGTCGGTGATGACGCCCGTGCCGTCCGGCTTGACTCGGATGCGGACGTTGTAATCCACCACTCGCTTGATCGAAACCAAAATACGATTCATGAAACGTCAGACTCCTCGACACGGGGTTGGCCCTGAGGCCGAAGCGCGGATTCTACAGTCCCAGCGCGCCCGGGTTAAGGCGTCGCTGCGGGTCGATGAGCTGCTTGAGGCCGCGGATGAGTTCGGCCGTCTGCGGATCGCGTCCCCGCATGTACGGATAGAACTTGCCGATTTGCAGATGGATGGCGCCGTGGCGCTGGAAGATATCCGCGATGCCATGCTTCATCTTGTCCACGAGAGCCCGTCCTTCCGGGTTGTCGGCAAACTTCGGCAGGGTCTCTTGATAGCCCGCCGGCAGCAATCGCTCTTGGGCGATGTTGTAGCCGTCCTCCCAATAAAACACCGGCTCGTAAAGGAAAGCGTTGGTTGCCACTGTCATGAACATCGCGCCGTAACGAATGCGCAGGCGCTTCATGTCGGCCTCGTGCGATTCGTAATAGCGACTGATCTCGGCGCGGAACGCATCCACTCGTGAGAACGGCAAAATGCCATGGATCGGTACCCAGCGTTCGCCTCGAGGGCTACGTACGTTGTAGAGCGGCATGAAGGGCATGGCGTTGGCGACCGTCGGCACGGTCGCGGGGACCTCCGCGCCGTGCGGCTGAAGCGCCGCGCGCAATTTGGCGACGGCCGCGCGACACGCGGCATCGTCGATGCCGTCCACGATCCAGTGCCCTGAGAACACCGCGCCTTTCAAAAAGCCGCGACCCGCAAAGGCCATCTTCGCGAGGTTGACCAGTCCGTCCATCGGACCCCGCGAGGTCTTCCAAACCGCCAACGCCGATTGCATCGCAGTCGCCGCGTCTGCTTTGCCCAGTTGCCCTTGCTGCAAGGCGGGATCGAGCCCGAAGTTCGTCAGATTGAGGCCGAGCTTGGCGGCGGCCTCCATGCCCGCAGCGAGACTCGGAAAATCTTTGAACCCAAAGGAGAGTCCCATCACATGCGAGTTGCGCTTCATCAGGCGAAGCGCAACCGCGGTTTTGATGCCGAGTGCGCCGCAATCACCCATGAAAAGCCCGGTAAGGTCGGGTCCGTATGAGCGGAAGAAGGGTGCCGAATTAGCCGCTCCCCAAGAACCCGTACGCACGATCTGCCCCGAGCCAAGCACGACTTCGACGCCGAGCGTCGTTTCGCCTGACACGCCGAACACGCCTGTACCCCAGGTGACGCTACCCTGCGAGAGTGATCCGCCGACCGTTGCCGCGAGCCCGGAGAAGGGGCCGAAGAAGGGTGTCCGCAAACCTTTGGCCGCGAGCGCCTCGTTGAGTGCCGCCCAGGTCACCCCCACTTGGACGACCACGTACATGTCTCGCTCGTTGATCTCTAGGATCTGGTTCATGCGAGAGGTGTCGATGCTGATCGAGCCCGCTTCACTCGGCGTATAACCGTCGGTGTAGGAGGCGCCGCCGCCCCGGGGAACCACCGCCACGCCGGACTCGACGGCCAACTGCACGATTTGAGCGACGTCCGCCGAATTCGTCGGCCTGACGACGGCAGCGGGTAAGGCGCCCGATTTGTAGATATCGGTGGAATAAAAGCTGCGCTCGACCGGATCAGTCAGGACATGGTCGCGACCAAGCAAAGACTCGAGACGGCTGATCAAAGAAAGTGATTTGTCTTGAAGTTCAGCGTTCATGAGGCATCAGTCCTTCAGCGTGAGCCCGAGACGAGACGCGGCGTTTGTTGATGCGGCGGGTCGCGCTGCTGCTCGGAAAAGGTTTGGCGAATTTTTTGCGCCGTATCGCGAAGCTTTGGCAGGAACCGCTCGACGGCGAGCTTCAGCGGGACGGCCGTTCCGCTGAAGCGGATGGTCACGGCGGCCAAAACGCGATCGTCGATCATGATGGGGACAGCCATGCTGATTTCATCCGACACACGTCGGGCGCGCACCGCCGAGGCATAGCCTTGCATGCGCGCATCGTTCAGGATCTTCATCAGGTCGGCGCGATTTTTGGCGAGCGCGTCTTCCTCGCGATTCGATCTGGCAAGAATTTCGAGCAGTGACTCGCGCTGAGTGGGCGACGAAAAGGCGAGATACACGCGACCCGATGAAGACGTCAGCAACGGAACGCGGAATCCTGCCGAATAGCGCTCGACGGCGAGTGGACTTCGATGGTCGGTCGATTCGCGGACCATCATCGAGGTACCCGACAGCGAGGCGATGGCGACCGGCCACACGATTTCTTTCCCGAGCTCATGGATGTAGGGACGGGCGATCTGGGTCACCCAGGCTTCGTCGTCGTAACCATCGGACAGGCCGCGGACCATGATGGTCAAACGGTAACGATCGTCGGTCGCATCTCGGTAGACGAAGCCTGCATGGCTCAGCGTTTCGAGGATGCGATAGGTGGTGGTGCGCGGAAGGCGAATGTCCTGTGCCACCTCTGAGACGGTGGCGCCATTGCGCAGGTTGAGGACGGTCAACGCATCGAGGCCGCGAATCAGGGCGCGGATCGGACGAGTGGACTCCATGATGATTACCCCGGTATTTCAGAGTCTGAAACCGAGTGTAGAAGAGCCCTCCAGTGTTTGTCCACTCAGCGGTCGACAGACCGCAGACTACCGGTCGATGATCGGTTCCGTCGGGGCTAAGACCATAATCGGGACGTTGCCGCGATGAGCCGCGGTACGAGGGGGTCTTGATGAAGCTCAGAACAGGGCAATTGCTCGCCTACGCCGCGCCCACCGTCGCGCTGCAGGCCATGCTGGTTCCGCTCTATAACTTCCTACCGCCCGTTTACTACTCGGCGGACGTCGGGATCGTGGCGCTCACCGTGGCCACGGTGTTCGCCTTGGGCCGATTCTGGGAAGCCCTGATCGACCCGCTGGTCGGCGCGTTGTCGGATCGGACGAAGAGTCGATGGGGTCGGCGTCGAGTGTGGATGATCGCCGGAACGCCGATTGCCTTGGTGTCGGCGTGGTTCTTGTTGCTGCCGCCCGAGGGGGCGTCTGTTTTTTATCTCGCCGGTTGGCTGGTGCTCTTCTACGCCGGTTGGACGATGGTGTACGTGCCACATCAAACCTGGGGCGGAGAGTTATCAGACGATTATTCTGAGCGGACGCGCATCGCGGGCTTTCGCGAAAGCGGCGCGTTTTTCGGCTACCTCTGTGCGAGCGCAGTGGGCATCTTTTATTGGATATGGTTCAAAGGGGTCGCGTTTCCGAGCTACGCCCAAATCGTGCAATCGGTCGGTGTCTTTTTTGCTGTCGCTCTACCGATCGGAATTCTTTGGTGTTTCTCGAGAGTGCCGGCGACAGCGGCACATGCCGAACAGACTCCGGGTTGGGGTGAGTTGCTCGGCATTCTTTCGCGTAATGCGCCGTTCCGTCGTCTAGTCAGTGCTTATTTCATCGATCGGTTGGCGCTCGGCGTTTACTTCGGTGTACAGCCCATCTTGATTTCGCAAGCGCTCGGTATGCAGCAGCATGTGCTCACGGTGGCGATCGTCAATACGATCGCTGCAGTCCTGTTGGCGCCGACTTGGATTCCGCTGGCGAATAAACTCGGCAAGCATCGTGCGTACTGCGTCGCCAATGTCATCACGGCGATCGGTTACGCGTCGCTCTTTTTCATACCTGATGGAGCGATCATTCCAGTGCTGCTGGCCAATGTAGTGATGGCGTTCGGGAATGGCGGCACGATGATTACGCCGCCCGCGATGACCGCGGACGCTGTCGACTCCGACGAACTGCAGACGGGTGTCGCCCAGATGGGCGGACACATGGCGTTCCTGGCGTCGGTCTTCAAGTTTGGGATGGGTCTGGGGCTATTCGTGGGAATACAGTTCGTCTCGCTTTTCGGTTATGTCGATCTCAGTCAAACCCTCGATGCCGGAGTCGAGCAGGGCGTTCGTCTCGGCGCTTCGTGGCTTCCCGCGTTGATGCTGTTGCTGCCGGTGTGGATGATGTGGCGCTACCCGATCGACGGTGCGCGTCACGCTGAGATTCGCTCGGCGCTCGCCGAACGTCGGAGGTCTCTCGCATGAAAAAGCGTTGCGTTGTATGTTGAAAGGAATCGGCAGTCTTTTCGCGGCGCTCTTCGGCCTCGTGATCTCACTGATGCTGATGATCTGGGTGGCCGATCCGACCGTACTGCGCAATATCGTATTCGGGCAGTCACCCACGGATCCGAGCGGTATCGAGAAATCTCAGCCCCAAGAGGCGGTCGTGGGAAATCCGCAAGACAACATCGTGGTAGGCGCGGCCAACTGGGCCGACTCCCGAGGTATCGCCGAGGCCGAGCGCTACGCCGAGGAGACGGGTTCGGTCGCCTTGCTGATTTACCATCAAGGCGCTCTACGATACGAAAAGTATTGGCCGGGATTCGATCGAACGACCCGCACCAATCCCAACTCGATGCATAAGCCAGTGCTCGGGTTGATGGTGGGCGCAGCGGTCGATGACGGGTTTATCGACTCTGTCGATGATCCGGCCTCCAAGTGGATCACGGAGTGGCAGGGCGACGCTCGTCGAACCATTACGGTGCGCGATTTGCTGCAGATGTCGAGTGGGTTGGAGGTACCGATCTTCGGCACTTGGAAATCCGCCAAAATTTTGTTTGGCTCTAATCTTGCTGCGGGTGTGCTCGGTTTACCCAGCGTGAATCCAAGCGGGAGCGAATACCAGTACAGCAACGCCAATTCACAATTGCTTCTGATCCTGCTCGAGCGGGCGACCGGTCAGCGTTATTCGTCCTACCTATCGAGTCGGCTTTGGCAGCGCCTCGGGGCCGATGATGCCTCGTTGTGGATGGACCGTGAGGGCGGATTACCTCGAGGCTTTTGCTGCTTGTTCGCGACGGCACGCGATTGGTTGCGCGTGGGGCGCTTGTTCTTGGACGGAGGTCGAGTGGGTGACGATCAGGTGATCCCGATCGAGTGGATCGCGGACACCGTCATCCCGGCGCCAAAGAATTCTAACTTCGGATACCAGATCTGGTTGGGCTCGCCCCCCAGTACCGAACGTCGATACAACGATTACACGGTAAAGGCCTATCACTCTGAGCCGTTCGCCGCGAAAGACATCATTTACATCGACGGGTTTGGCGGACAGCGAGTGTACATCGTGCCGTCGCTCGAACTCGTCATCGTACGAACGGGTAAATCGACGACCTCGTGGGATGACGCGATCATTCCCAATGCATTGATCCGCGCAGTGTCTATGGGAGTAACTCAGTGAATCGACGACTTCATTGGCTGGAGCGAGCGCTGTCTCTGGCAATCTTTGGACTGGTTCTTTTTCAGATGTATCAGTCCACCAAGGTGGGGGTGACACCGCGCGGGACTGCGGCCCGCGAGGCGCTGCAGCATCTACACATTTCCAACGGCCTTACCATCTTGGCATTGCTGATTCCGAGGCTGTGGCTATGGGCCAAGTTACCGCGGCCGCCGCGCCCCACGCGAGTGCCGCCAGCGGCCGATGACCTCGCGCGCGGCTGCAGCTTGGCGCTTTATCTGACGCTCGCGGGTTTCTGCATCACAGGACCGATGTTCGCTTGGACCGAAGGGCATTCAACGTCGTGGTTCGGGGCGCTCACGGCGCCTTCATTGTTGCCTGAGAGTTATCGACTCTCCGTCACCTTCGGATATCTTCATAGCGCCCTCGGGTTTCTGGTGATCTATCTCTTCGTCGCCTCGGTGTTGGTTGCCTTGTGGCAAGCGTTGCGATACCGAATCGGACCTTGGCGAATGCTTCCGGCGATGAGCTGGGGTGGATCGGGCGCCGTCGATCTCGCCAAAACACCGGTGGGTTGGCGGGTCGCCCATGCGGCGTCTTTAGCGGTCATCCTCGCGGTCTCTGCGTATACGCCTTATCAAATCTTCGGTGTCGTACCGTTCACGACCTCCAAACAACTCGTGGCGTCGGGGCCGCCGCCTGCGGTCGATCCCTATCTGAATGTGGGCGTCGCACCAGAGCTGAGTACTCAGTCACAGCAAGATTTCATGTGGTGTCGCTTCTGCCACAGTTTTGAGCAAAGCGGCCCGCATGCCGTCGGTCCGAATCTTCATCGTGTGTTTGGTCGGCGCGCGGCGAGTGCGCCGGGGTTCTATTACTCACAGGCGTTCGTCGAAGCCGGTGAGAGCGGGCTGGTGTGGGATGAAGACACCATCAACACGCTTATCGCCGACCCAGAAAAGTTTTTGGATGGCCGTCATCGTATGCGCTACAAGCCCATCACCGATGCGGAAGAGCGCCGTCAGATCGTGGCTGCCTTGAAAGTGGCCACTCAGTGATCGCGCGAGTGCGCTGATTACCGAGGGGTCGTCGCGGAGTTCGAACTCGATCGAGCCGCATCGGCCCCGGCGAGAGCGCCCAAGGTGACCGCCATGCATAGACCGACGGCGGGCAGGTAACCGGTCACTCGCGATCCCGAGATGCTACGGGCCGCGCCACCGCCTGCGTAAAGGTTGGGTAATGCTCGCCCGTCTTCACGTAAAACTCTCGCGTTTTCATCGATGAGAAGGCCGCCCTGAGTATGAAACAGTGCGCCCGTGACGCGTACGGCGCAAAAGGGTGCTTGCAGAGGTCGGGTTCGCTGATCGAAGTGTCGGCCAAATCGGTCCGGCTTGCCGCTCGCGCGGAGCATCTCGATGACGGCGTTTTCTTTGGCCAGAGAGCCGGCAGGCAGATTGCAGGTCCGCTCGAGCGCATCCCAGCTGTCACCTCGTCGAATTGCACCGACTTCTTGAAGTTGGCGTTGGTCGTTGGAGTGCTCGAGGCACGCTATATGCTGATTTTCGTCGAATACCACCCAGGCGATGCCTTGGGGTTGGGCCAAGACCGGGACACACATTCCGGAGATGTTGGCGAGCTCGTGAGTGAAGCGGTATCCCTCGATATTGACGAGAAAACCTCCTTCGATCATGAGCGGATGTGGAACGACGATTTGCTGGGGCTCAGCGAGCGTACCGAGACCCTGATAAGCCGACATTTCGCGGACTGCAGCGCCGAGTGCCTGTCCCCAAAGAATTCCATCGCCACGGTTGCCTTCGTGGCCAAAATAACGCGCACCCGCCATGTCGGGAATATGGCGGGCGAGCATCTCGCGATTACCGCCGTATCCGCACGTCGCGAGGATCAAGTAATCGCAGCTGAGGTGCTCGACGACTCCACCCGGCCGTTGAATTCGCACTCCGAGAACGCGATCTTCATTATTTGCGTAGACCGCAGTCACCTCGGCCTCGGTCATCACTTCAACCCCCGCTCTCGCGCAGGCATTGAGAAGCAGGGACTCTAATTCTTCGCCGGTACGACCGGGAGGTAAATGCAGGCGAGGCTTTGAGTGACCGAGCCCCGTCCACTTAAAATCCACTTTCAAGGGCACGCCATGGGTAGAGCTGAGCCAGTCGACGGTGGGACCCGAGCGTTCGCCGATTCGTCGCGCAAGCGCCTCGTCGGCTTCGCCCTCGGTTTTCGCCATGACGTCCGCGACGAAAATTTCGACGCTATCTTGAATCCCGTTCTCGCGTTGGCTGTGGGTGTTGACTGCGCAAATTGCTCCAAGCGACATCGAGGTACTGCCCCAGGGTCGTTTGTCGCGCTCCAAAACGATGGCCTCAACACCCTGGTCGCGAGCGGCGAGGGCGGCGGTCAGGCCGCAGGCGCCGGCACCGACGATGACAACGGGGACGGAGAACTCAAAATCGGGGATCGAACTTCGGATTATGGTCATGGTCCGAATTATGACCTGTCGCCGAAGGTCGGGTCCAAATACAAATAAACTTAGACTCGAGGAGTGTTCGTCAGATGGCAAAGATCATTGTTCTCTTCAATCTCAAGCCTGGCGTGAGCGTCGCCGACTACGAGGCGTTCGCGCGTCATACCGACCTACCTATCGTCAACGCGCTGCCCTCGGTAGATCGATTCGAGATCTTGAAGTCCGAGGGACTGTTGGGCGGAGGCGCATCGCCCTATGCCTATGTCGAGATCATCGACGTCAACAGTCTCGATCAGCTCGGGAAAGACGTCTCGACAGAGACCATGCAAAAAGTCGCCGCTACGTTTCAAAGCATGGCCGATAAGCCGCTGTTCATCGTGACGTCGACGCTCTAGCTCGTCTCTGCGATCAGCTCGATCCACTCACCGGCCACGCCGGCGATGACGCCTGCGCGGCGACCCCCGTAGGGTATTCCAGAGAACTCTCGCGGAGCCTGACGCCAGGGCAGGTCGTCGACCCATCGATCGGTCTGAAAACTCACCATGGCAATGCCCGGAGGCAGATCGCCGCGTCGACAGGGTCGAGGAGACGTGCTTGAGGGATACTCGTCGAGCTCCAGTACAAAACTCGGCGACAGCGGGACCAGCGCTAATGCGATGCGATGGTCGGCTGGCAGCGATAAAGCGTGGTTGAGTACCGACACCCGCGAGGAGAATGAGTCGGTGACGGTCATTCCGAGCCGCAGCGCATAAAACTCTCGAAGCGCCGATAGCGATGATCCGCCAACCACCATGATGAAACTACGATCGACGAACGCCCGCGCGGTAGTTTTGATGAAG
>VGUJ01000002.1 GCA_016874235.1 Gammaproteobacteria bacterium | reverse complement strand
CGTTCTTCCCGTACCGAGTCTTTGGTTATCAAATCGTTCCCGCTCTACCGGAGAGACGGTTCGCAGGGCTCGAGTTTTCCTTCCCTCTCGCACCCCGAAAAGGCTTCTCAAGCCGCTGGCTACGAGTGAACGGCAACGATCGATTTTTCTATGGCGTCGAAAGCGTCGTGAAAAATCCCTCGAATGATTTATTACGAGAATATGGTCAGTTTGCGCCGGTTCCCTTATCCCTCGACGGGACAGTTTTTAACTTCGATCGGGCTTCGGATGCTTACCTCGCCTCCAATCTTCGTCGTATTCCCCTGATTTGGCGTAAGTTCCGCGACCAACGCCAGCAATAGTGTCGATCCTGTGCTGAATAAGCTCCTACCGATCTTTTTCTCTCCCATCGTCCTCGTGTGTCTGGCGGTGCTGGTGGGCGCTGTGCGGCGCCAACGACGCTGGTCGATCGCGGGCGCGGTGTTTTTGCTGGTCTGCAGCCTGCCGGTGGTCGCTGATCGACTCTTTGCGTGGTCGCAGTCAGAAGTCGTTGACCGGACGCTCACCGGTGCCCCGCAGGCGAGGTCGGTCGCGGAAGCGATTGTCGTGTTGGGCGGTGCCATGGGCTATGTTCGCCCCTCCGGGGTGCCGATTGTCGAGTGGGGTGATGCGATCGATCGGGTGTTTGGGGGTATTGCACTCGCACGTGACGAGCGAGCACCCCGATTGATCTTCTCGGGCGGAAGCTGGATCGGTCAGGAAGGATTACCTTCCGAGGGTGCGGTGGCGCGGCAACTCGCGCTCGAACTTGGTTTACCCGCCGATCGCGTTGAGGTGTCGCCCCAGGCGCTCAACACGGAGCAAGAGGCTGAAGCGATTCGGAAGATGTTCAGCTCGGCGAGTCCGAAGATCATTCTGGTCACCTCAGCGTTTCATAGTCCGCGGGCGGTGATCACGTTCGAGACGGAAGGGTTTGAGGTGATTGCGCATCCGGTGGATTTTCGTGCGCCAGTGACGCGGAGCCCGCTCAACGATTGGCTACCGAAACCCGACGCTCTCGAAAAATCGGACATCGTTATCCGCGAAGCCTTAGGTCGCGGGTATTACCGGCTGCGCGCGCTGCTGCGGACGCAGTCACCGCGAGCTACGAACGAAGCGACGCCGTGAGCCTGTCCCTCGACCGCCGAGTCTGCGTGGCGCCAATGATGGACTGGACCGATCGGCATTGTCGGTACTTCCTGCGCGGCTTTCACAAAGATTTACTGCTTTACACCGAGATGGTGACGGCCTCGGCGATCTTGCGCGGTGATCGCGAGAAGCTACTCGAATATTCCTCCGAAGAACATCCCGTTGCGCTACAGCTTGGGGGCTGCGAGCCCGATTATCTCGCGGCGGCCGCGCGTTACGGCGAGGAGTGGGGATACGACGAGATCAACCTTAACTGCGGCTGCCCCTCCGATAAAGTTCAGAAGGGCGCCTTTGGCGCTTGTCTCATGAACGAGCCGCGTCTCGTCGCCGACTGTGTCTCGTCCATGTGCGAGGCCGTCGATCTACCCGTGACGGTGAAAATGCGCATCGGCACCGTGCGATCGAGTGCGCGCAATCTCGATGACGCCGTGCAGCGCTTCGATGAAGAAGACTACGACAAGCTCGCCGACTTTTTGGTGGCCGTGCGTGCAGCCGGGGCCGACTGTGTGATCGTGCACGCGCGCAAGGCGGTGCTCGGTAACTGGACGCCCGCTGAGAATCGGGAGATTCCGCCGCTGCGGTACGATGTAGTTCGGCGCTTGAAGGAAGACTTTCCCGACATGCCGGTGCTGCTCAATGGTGGCATCAAGACTGTTGGACAATCGACCGAAGCACTGGAGTGGGCCGATGGCGTGATGCTCGGTCGCGAGGCCTACCACCGACCCATGATGCTTGGCGAAATCTTCGCCGCTCTCGAAGGGGATAGCGGCTATCGCGCCCCGAGCGTTGAGGATCACCTTGCGCGTATGGCCGAGTACGCCGAGCGAGAACTCTCGAAGGGCGAGCGCCTGCACGCAATCACTCGCCACATGCTCGGGCTTTTAAGTCATACCCCAGGCTCACGTGAGTACCGTCGTCTGCTCTCAGAGGGCGCACGCGAACGCGATGTGGGTCCGGAACTGCTGCGTCGCGCCGCATCGCATGTATCGGTCTGATTTTGAACTTCGCTCGTCGGCGGAGTTATGACTTTCTAAATCTTCATATAAGAAGACCGTAGAAAGTTGAATAATGAGGTTCGATTGCCGACTGCCCTTCCCGAGGTGGTCAGTCTCTTGACGACCATCGCTTTGAGAAGCGGCTGCTCGATGCCGCCACCTGTGGGTGCACAGGAGAGGGATGAGGCGCTGCCGCAGCGTGCCTCCATTGACGGCACAGTCGGCTGTAATCCCCCGCAGCCTTTGAGGTGGTGCCGTCATCCATGCGCGCGCGGGCGAGTCAAACGGCTCGACCGTGAACAGGCGATAAATAAAAAACCGCAATTTCTCGATGGAACGTCCTTCGGTCACGGTGGGGACTATCAGGGGAAGACTACAAGTTACCTTCAGCGCTCAGGCGGTGCGCGAGGCGTAGTCGGCGCCGCCTGCGGCTCCTCGTAACGCGGTACGGGCCCATCGACGATGGCTACGGCATACGCCGTCACCGCAAACACGGTGGTCGACTGGCGCAGGTGCGCGGGGTCGACCTGATCGAGCGTGTCGTTGACGGTGTGATGGATGTCGAAGTACGTCGTCGCATCGAGCTGCGGCGACAAGATGGGCACGCCGAGACGACGCAGCGGGCCGAGATCCGCACCGCCGTTCGAGGTGTTGTCACCAAGCTCTACTTCGAGCGATCGCACCACGCGGTGCACCTGCTCGATCGTCGGCCAGTATTGCTGTGGGACGCGCGCCGAGAGTTTCCACACGGGGCCGTCACCCAGATCGGCTTCCATGGCAAACGCGTGGTTCGCGACGCCCTCATCGCCGATGGCGACGGGGTAGCGACCGGCACCTGAAAGCCCGAACTCCTCGTTCGCAAAGAGCACCACGCGAATCGTGCGTCGCGGCTTGGGGTTGGCGCTTGCGGCCAGACGCGCGGCGGCGATGGCGATGGCGACGCCCGCGCCATCGTCCTGCACACCATGACCCGTGTCCCACGAATCGAGGTGACCGCCGATGAGCACGATTTCATTGGCGAGATCAGTGCCCGGCAGATCGCCGATGACGTTCGCCGAGCGCACTTGCGGCAGATCGCGTGCCGTGACACGCATACGAACCTTCACGGCTTGCCCTGCCGCCTTACCCTCGGGACGCGTCTGCGCCACTTGTCGCTCGAGCAGGTCCGCATCGGGGTTCGAGATCGACACCGCCGGAATGCGCGGCGACGAGACGTTGTAGGAGAGCGTGCCGGTGTGGGCGATGCGGTTCTTGCTGGTGCCCACCGACCGAATGACGACCCCAACTGCTCCCAGGCTTCCGGCGATGCTCGGGCCTTCGGTTCGAGCTCGTACGGCCTTGCCATAGCCGCTGCCGTCGCGCGTGCGTTCCATACGGCCGTTGAAGAACACGATTTTGCCGCGCGCGGTGCCCTCGGGCAGCGCCTGTAGCGCAGCGATGTCTTGCACCATCACGATCGGCGCATCGAGCCCTTCGTCGGGGGTGCCGATGCTGCCACCGATCGCGGTCGTCACCATCGACATCGGGTAGGGCGCGAGCACGTCGAAGCTCGCTTCGCCCCGAATCCACCGCGGCACGATCACTTCCTGGGTGTGTACGTTCGTGAATCCGAGGTCGCGTAGGGTTTTGACGGCCCACTCGACGCCGGCCTTATCACCCGCTGTGCCTGCAAATCTTTGACCGACTTCCGTCGTGAGCGACTCGAGCAGCTGATAGCTCTCATCGCTCTTGAGCGCTTGCTCGCGCACGCCGATGGCGCCGGCGAGCGCTTCACGTGAGAGCAGCACGGGCGGAGGCGGGGCGGGCGGTGCCGGGACCGCGGTGGTGCTGGGCGCTGCCGTTTGCGCAGCAGGGGTCTGCGCGAACGTGGTGTCGGAGAGTGAGAGGCTTGCGATACAGGCAGCCGCGAAGGCGAGGCCGAGACGGCCTCGTACAGGAAGGTGGATCGTCATAGGGTCCTCAGCCGAGGCGCTTTTGAAGGGCTTTGACCTCGGCGCGCAGCGCCGCAGGCGTGCGGGCACCGAACTCATCGAGGTAGGTGTCCATCTCGGCGGCTTCGGCGCGCCACTCTTCGGTCTTCACCGAGAGCAACTCATCGAGCGCAGGCTGCGCGATGGCGAGACCCTTGAGGTTGAGGTCGGTGGGGCGCGGCAGATTACCGATCGGCGTCTCTTGCGCCTCGGCCTTACCGGTGCAGCGCTTCAAGATCCAATCGAGCACGCGCAGGTTGTCGCCGAAGCCCGGCCACAGGAACTTGCCGTCGGCATCGCGACGGAACCAGTTCACGTGATAAATCTTGGGCGGGTGCTTGAGCTTCTGGCCCATCGCAAACCAATGCGCCCAGTAATCGCCGTAGTTGTAGCCGGCGAAGGGCTTCATGGCCATCGGGTCGCGACGCAGCACGCCCGCTTGGCCGATGGCCGCGGCGGTCGTCTCTGAAGCGACCGAGGCGCCGACGAGCACGCCATGGTTCCAGTCGCGCGCTTCGTAAACAAGCGGAGCGACGCCACGACGACGTCCACCAAAGATAATCGCCGAGATCGGTACGCCACGCGGGCTATCCGCCTCGGGCGCATAGCGCGGGTTGCGCTTCGCCGATACCGTAAAGCGTGAGTTCGGTTGCGCAGCGGGGCCGTTCGCGGGGTCGTAGGGGCGACCCTGCCAGTCGATCACGGGCTTGCCGCTCTCGAGACCTTCCCACCACGGCTGGTTGTCGGCGGTGAGCGCGACGTTCGTGAAGAGCGTGTCGCGCTGGATCATCTCGAAGGCGTTGCGGTTGGTCTTGGCGTTGGTGCCGGGCACGACACCGAAGTAACCGGCCTCGGGGTTGATCGCATAGAGGCGACCATCGGGGCCGGGGTGCAGCCAGGCGATGTCATCGCCCACGGTCGTGACCGTCCAGCCCGGCATGGAGTCGGGCGGAATGAGCATCGCGAGGTTAGTCTTGCCGCAAGCGGAAGGAAAAGCCGCAGCGACGTAATGCGTTTCACCTTGCGGGCTCGTGAGGCCGACGATGAGCATGTGCTCGGCGAGCCAGCCTTCGTGACGCGCCTGGTAGCTCGCGATGCGCAGCGCATGGCACTTCTTGCCAAGCAGCGCATTGCCGCCATAGCCGCTGCCAAAACTTTGAATCGAGAGCTCTTCGGGGAAGTGCATGATGAACCGACGGTTCGGATCGAGTTCGCCTGTGGAGTGCAGGCCCTTCACGAAGCTGCCTTCGCGGGCGATGCGCTCAAGCGCGGGGCGACCGGCGCGGGTCATCAGCATCATGTTGATGACAACGTATGCACTGTCGGTGATTTCGACGCCGCAGCGCGAGTAGGGCGAGTCGATGGGACCCATGCAGTAGGGCACGACGTAGAGCGTGCGGCCCTTCATGCAGCCTTTGAAGAGCTCACGCATCTTGGCGTGCGCTTCGGCGGGGGGCATCCAGTTGTTGTTGGGGCCGGCGTCGTCCTGGTTCGTGGTGCACACGAAGGTGAGGTGCTCGACGCGCGCCACGTCCGACGGGTGCGACCGGGCGAGGAAACAGTTGGGGTAGTGCTGCTCGTTGAGCTTCTGAAGCTCGCCGCTTTTTTGGAGTTGATCGATGAAGCGCTGGTACTCGGCCTCCGACCCTTCGACCCAGTGCACGGCATCCGGCGTCGTGAGTTCGCGCACGGAGGTCACCCACTCGGCGACGGCTTGGGAGAGTCCCGACAAGGGCGACAGGGTCGAAGCAGCAGTGACCATCAAGCGTGTCCCTTTAGTTCTTTTCGAAAGAGGGGCGAAATTATAGCGGGGCCGTCCCGAGATGAGGGTCTTGTATAGGACTGGCTACGGGCGTAGCGTGCGCGCCGCATGCAGGCCATCGAGGACATATTCGGCCCGGGTGGCCCGCTCGCCCGGCACTTGCCGGGGTTCGTGCCGCGCAAGTCGCAGCGGCGCATGGCGGCGGCGGTGGCCGCGGCCCTCGAGGCGCGGCGGCCGCTGCTCGTCGAGGCGGGGACGGGTACGGGAAAAACCTTCGCGTATCTGGTGCCGGCCCTGTTTGCGGGGCTTCGGGTGCTGATCTCGACGGGCACGCGGACGCTGCAGGATCAGCTCTTCTCCAAAGACGTGCCGCTCGTCGCGGGGGCGATCGGGACGCCGGCGAAGGTGGCCCTCCTCAAAGGGCGCTCCAATTATCTTTGTACCTATCGATTGAAGCGTGAGGTGGCACAGGGTACGTTCGAGAGCGTGGCGCCGCGCGATGCGCTGATGTCGCGGCTCGAGTCTTGGTCGCTCATCACTAAAACGGGGGATCTCGCCGAGGTGCCGGGCTTCAACGAAAGCCATGCGCTGTGGCCCAAGGTGACCTCGACGCGCGACAACTGTCTCGGCACGCGCTGCGCGGAGTTTGCCAATTGTCATGTGGTGGCAGCGCGTCGTGAGGCGCAGGCCGCAGACCTCGTGATCGTGAACCACCATCTACTGCTCGCCGACCTCTCGCTCAAAGAAGATGGATTCGGCGATCTTTTAGGTAGCGCCGATGCGGTGATTTTGGACGAGGCGCACCAGCTTCCCGATCTCGCGACGCAATTCTTTGGTGTGCAGGTGGGGAGCCGCCAGATCGAGAACGTGCTCATCGATGGGCGGGCCTCGCTCCTGCGCTCGGGTGGTTCATTGGCGGAGATTGGGACGGCCGCGCGCGGCGTCGAGGCGGCGATTAGCGCCGTGCTCGCGTCGCTCGCTTCGAAGGCCGATCTCGAGTCGGCGACGCTTGCGCTCGTGGGTGCACTGCGCGATTACGCCTCGCGCTTGGCGGATGCCGCTCGTGAGGCCTCGGTCGAGCAGGTGGCCAAACGCGCGGTGGAGCTGGCGGCCTCGCTCGAGCGCATCGCGCTCTGCACCGACGATGAAGGCGCGCGCACGAGCGAGACCAATGGTCGGAGTTTTTCTTTGGGGCTGTTGCCGTTCGACATCTCCGAGCGGTTTAGGAGTTTGATCGAAGCGCGTCCGGCGGTCTGGGTGTTCACCTCGGCGACGCTGTCGGTCGCGAGCGCCTCGCAGGGCGATGACTTCAGTCACTTTGCGTCGCGCTTAGGGTTAATTGATGCCGAGTCGCTGCGCATCGCGAGTCCCTTCGACTATGAATCTCAGGCGATGTTGTATCTGCCTGCGGGCATGCCTGAGCCCACGGCACCGGGTTACGTCGAGG
This sequence comes from Gammaproteobacteria bacterium, assembly GCA_016874235.1. GTDB lineage: Bacteria > Pseudomonadota > Gammaproteobacteria > Steroidobacterales > Steroidobacteraceae > UBA964. Next base: position 239,744 of record VGUJ01000002.1, on the reverse strand, counting down.
CGGTGATCGAGACCTGCTTGCCGCTGCTCGATGCCTCGGGCGGTGGCGCGTTCGTGCTCTTCACGAGTCATCGGGCGCTTGCGCAAGGCGCGGCGGCGCTGCGTGCGCGTTGGGATGGTGCGGCGGAGACGCCGATTTTGGTGCAGGGCGAGGGCCCTCGCGAAAAACTACTGCGAGATTTTAGAGAGCACGGCAATGCGGTGCTGCTCGGTACGGCGAGTTTTTGGGAAGGGGTGGATGTGAAGGGTGAGGCGCTGCGGCTCGTCATCATTGAGAAGCTCCCCTTCGCCTCGCCCGACGACCCGCTCACCAAGGCGCGCATCGCACACCTGCAGCGCAAGGGCGAGAACGCGTTCAAGGATTATCAGCTGCCCGAGGCGGTGCTCGCGCTCAAGCAGGGGGTGGGGCGGCTCATCCGCAGCGAGACGGATCGTGGCATGATCGTGATCGCCGATCCGCGCTTGCTCACGAAGGGGTACGGTCGCACGTTTCGTGCGAGCCTGCCGCCGATGCCGGTGACCCAAGATCGTGACGAGGCGCTGCGGTTCTTGCGCAAACTCCGATGAACATCCTCGCCCTCGACACCTCGACCGAAGCTTGCTCTGCCGCGCTCTGCGTGGGGGCGGCTTCCAATGCGTCGGGGGGTCGCGTTCTCGCGCGTTACCAAGAAGCCCCGCGCGGTCATGCGGAGTTGATCCTCCCGATGGTCGATGCGTTGCTCGCCGAAGCGGGCCTCACGCTCAAAGATTTAGACGCCATCGCCTTTGGTCGTGGGCCCGGCAGCTTCACGGGTGTGCGTCTCGCCTCGAGCGTGGTGCAAGGCTTGGCGTATGGTTCGGGAGTGGGTGTGGTGCCGGTGTCGACGCTGCAAGCGGTCGCGTATCACGCATTCGCGCTGGAAGACGAGCGCGGCGCGCCGAGGGCGACGCACGTACTCGTGTGCAACGACGCGCGCATGGATGAAGTCTATGTGGGCGCGTTCGCGCGCGGGTCGGGTGCGGACGGCGCCGTGCCGGTGGCGCTAGTCGCCGAGACCGTGCAGCCGCCGGACAAGGTGGTCGTGCCTTCGGTGGAGGGCGCGGCGATGAGTAATGGCGCGGGCGCTCAAGCGCCCGCGCGCTGGATCGGCGCGGGGCGGGGCTTCCCGGCTTACCCGGCGTTGTCGTCGCTCCGTGCGGAGCAGGGTGGACCGCTCGCCGCGGTGCACGAGATGATGTTGCCGCGAGCAGAGGACCTGCTCGCCATCGCCCGGCCCGAGGTCGCGGCGGGGCGGGTGTTGCCGGCCACCGCTGCATTACCGATTTATGTCCGGGACCAGGTGGCGAAGATTCCCGGGTCGTTGTCATCGGGCTGAAACACGAGTCGCGTGAAATATGTCTGAAACAAGGACTTCACGGCTCCCGCTCATGGCCGCAAAACAAATCCTCGTCGTCGAGGACGAAAAACCCATCCGGGACATGATCAGCTTTGGTCTGCGTCGCGCCGGCTTCGAGGTTCGCGAGGCCATGGACACGCGTGCCGCGCGGGCGCAGGTTGCCGATCGTCGGCCCGATCTCATGCTGGTCGATTGGATGCTGCCCGACATGAGCGGGCTCGAGTTCACGCGGCAGATCAAGCGTGACCCGGAGCTTCGAGATCTACCGATCATCATGCTCACGGCCCGCGCCGAGGAGTCGGACAAAGTGGCTGGCCTTGAGGGCGGGGCGGATGACTATGTGACGAAGCCCTTCTCGCCGCGTGAACTCGTGGCGCGTATCAACGCGGTGCTGCGCCGGGTGGATCCGCAGGTCGAGGGCTCGGTCATCACCTTCGAGGGCTTGAGTCTCGACCCCGTCGCGCATCGTGTGACGGCCGATAGCCGGCCGGTGACGCTTGGGCCGACCGAGTACCGCATGCTCGAGTTCTTCATGAGTCACCCCGATCGGGTGTACTCGCGCGAGCAACTGCTCGATCGCATCTGGGGTGGCAACGTCTACGTCGAGGAACGGACCATCGACGTGCATATCCGTCGCCTGCGCAAGGCACTCGAGGAATTCGGGTACGATCGCATGGTTCAGACGGTGAGGGGTGCGGGTTACCGCTTTTCGACCCACTCGGAGTGACGTTGCTCAGGAATCCGTTCGAGGACTGGGGGTTCGCCCTCTGGCGTGTCTTGCTCGTGGCCGGTATCGGGGCCCTCGTGGGGCTTTTTGTCGGTCATTTGTGGTGGGGGATCGCCGGAGCGCTCGCGATCGAACTCGCGCGGCAGCTTGCGAACCTCAATGATTTCCTCGATTGGCTGCGCCACCGCAATCAGCGTGATCCCCCGGATGCCGGTGGACGCTGGGGCGATGCCGTCTCGCTCGTCTCGCGGCTGCATCGACGCAAACAGTTTCACAAGCAGCGGATCTTGAGGCTCTTTCGTGAGCTTCGGCGCTCGACGGCCTCGATGCCCGATGGCGTCGTCGCGCTCAACGCCGATCGGGAAATTCTTTGGTTCAATCGCAAGGCGGCCGAGCTTTTGGGGCTGCGTCGCAAGACGGACTTCGGTATTAATCTGGCGAGCCTGCTGCGTGTGCCGGAGTTTGCGCGTTATCTTGAGAAAGGCGAGTTCAGCAGCAGCCTACGCATCAAGCCACGTATCGGCGAGCCCACGTGTCTAGAATTTCAGGGGGCGCCCTATGGCGAGGGTCAGCTCTTTTTGCTCGTGCGCGATGTCACTCGCCAGGCGCAGCTTGAGACCATGCGCAAAGATTTCGTGGCTAATGCCTCTCATGAGTTGCGCTCACCGCTCACGGTGATCGCGGGCTATCTCGAGACGCTCTCGCTCGGCGAGGAGTTGCCCGAAGACCTTCGCGGCCCCATCCAAGAGATGCGGCGACAGTCCGAGCGCATGACGGCGATCGTCTCGGACCTCCTTGAGCTCTCGCGGCTCGAGGCGAGCGATGAGCAGGTGGTCGGGCAGCCGATCGATGTAGCGGCCTTGCTTGCGGTGCTGCGCAAAGATTTGGTGGCGCGCGATGCGGGCAAGCACGAGGTATCGGTGTCGATCGAGGCACCCGATGGCCTCATGGGCGACACGGGGCTGATTCACTCGGCGTTTTGGAACCTCGCGGACAACGCGGCCAAGTACACCCCGGCGGGCGGCAAGATCACGCTGCGCTGGTGGGTCGATGAACTCGGCGGGCATTTTGCGGTCACGGATACGGGGCCCGGCATTTCTCCCGAGCATTTGCCGCGGCTCACGGAGCGTTTTTACCGGGTGGATCCGGGTCGCGCGCGTGACACGGGCGGTTCGGGCCTCGGGCTTGCGATCGTGCGTCACGTACTTCAGCGCCATGGTGCCGAGCTCAAGATCGAGAGCGAGGAGGGTCGGGGCAGTGCGTTTGCCTGCCACTTTCCGCGGACACGCTTGGTACGCGAACCCATCGCAATGACGGGCGACAGCGGCTATTCTCCGACGAACGACAAGTGATAGGTTTTTGGAGGGCGTCACGCCCAAGGGGTAGAACACTGTGGATACCGCCGAACTTTCCCAGCACATCTCGCGCCGGTTCAACGAGGACCTCGAGCGCGTCCGGTCGCAGGTGCTCAACATGGGCGGGTTCGTCGAACAGCAGCTCGCCAAGGCGGTGTCGGCGCTCGTCGAGGGCGACAGCACGCTCGGTGAGACCGTGGCGCGCGACGACTTTGAAGTGAACCGCATGGAAGTGTCCATCGATGAGGAGTGCTCGCGCATCCTCGCCACGCGCGCTCCGGCGGCGAGTGACCTGCGGCTCATCGTCGCCATCCTCAAGGCGATTACCGACCTCGAGCGCATGGGCGATGAGTGCGAAAAAATCGGCTACATCGCCTCGCGCCTGGCCACCCAGGAGCGTCCGGTCAATAAATATCGCGAGATCAAGCATCTGGGTCGCGTGGTGCAGAACATGGTGCACGACTCGCTCGATGCGTTCGCGCGCATGGATGCCGAGGCCGCGCTCCGGGTCGCCCGCCAAGATCGCCTCGTCGATGAGGAGTACGAGGCCATCCAGCGTCAGTCGATCACGTTCATGATGGAAGACCCGCGCAACATCCGTCGCGCGCTCGATGTCATGTGGGTCGTTCGCGCCATCGAGCGCATCGGCGATCACGCCAAAAATATCTGCGAGTACGTGATCTTCATGGTGCACGGCAAGGACATCCGCCACGTGCGTCTCGAAGACGTCGAGGCGGAGCTCGCTCAGCGCGGGACCAAAAATTGACCGAGGGGTCTTTCGCGGCGCGCGCGTTCGGGCGGCTGCTTCACGATCGACGGCTCGGTAATCTTGCGGGGCTTCTCGCCTGCGCAGGCCTCATGGCTTACGCGCTCTTCGCCGAATACGTGCTCGGCTTCGAGCCCTGTCCGCTCTGCATTTTCCAGCGTGTCGGCGTCATCGCCCTCGGTACCACGTTTTTGATCGCGGCACTGCACAACCCCGCGAGTGTGCGCGGGGCGCGGGTGTACGGCGTGCTGCTGCTTTGGGTGTCGGCGTTTCCGGGGTACGTGGCCGGTCGGCATGTGTACATCCAGAGCTTGCCGTTTGGTTCGGTGCCCGCGTGCGGCGCGAGCCTCGATTACATGATGGACGTGTTTCCGTTCATGACCGTGCTGCGCAAGGTGCTCTTCGGCGCGGGCGAGTGTCAGGTGATCGATTGGTCGTTCCTCGGCCTCTCGATGCCGGCGTGGGTGCTCATCAGCGTGATTGCTCTGGCGTGTTGGGCGGCACTCGTGAATTTGCGCGCGTCGCAACACGCGTCGCAATAAGTTCATTAATTAGTCATCGCGTCGCAACACGCGACGCGCAGCCTGCGCGCAGCGTCAGCCACGCAGGATCAGGACACCTTGAGCCCCGCACACAATCCTCGTCATTGGGTTCGCAGCGTCTTCATCTCTGATATCCACCTCGGCTCGCGCGGATGCAATGCCACCGCGCTCCTCTCGTTCCTCCGCGACGTCCATGCGGAAAATCTGTACCTCGTTGGCGATGTCGTGGACCTCTGGAGTCTGCGCAAGTCGTTTTATTGGCCGCAGGAGCACAACAACGTGCTGCGGACGATCTTGGGTAAGGCCAAGCATGGAACGCGGGTCGTGTATGTGCCGGGCAATCACGACGAGGATTTCCGGGAGTTCGTGGGGTCGATGTTCGGCAATCTCGTCATCGAACGCGACTGCATCCACACGACAGCGCTCGGTGAGCGCTTGCTCGTACTGCACGGCGATGAGTTCGACAGCGTGGTCAAGTGCAGCCGCTGGCTCGCGGCGCTCGGTTCGCAGGCCTACGATTTCTCGATCGAGATGAATCGGCATTTCAATCGCATCCGTCGGTTCTTTGGCTACGACTACTGGTCGCTGGCGAGCTATCTCAAGCACAAGGTCAAAAATGCCGTGAACTACATCTCGAGCTTCGAGCAGGCGGTGGCGCACGAAGTGCGTCGCCGGGGCGTCGACGGCGTGGTCTGCGGGCACATCCACCGTGCCGAGATCCGCCACATAGACGGTGTGCTCTATTGCAACGACGGTGACTGGGTCGAGAGCTGTACGGCGCTCGTCGAAGATCGCAACGGTCGGCTATCGATCTGGAATTGGGCGCAGAACGAAACGGTCGATCTGCCTCTCGCAGCCCGGGAGGCGGCGTGAGTGGACTGCCCCTCCTGGCATTCGCGTTCGTGCTCAGCGGAGATGCCCAAGTCGCCGCCGGGACGGGCGAGGAGTCTCGATTTCGGTTCGATGCGTGGCGCTGCCAGAGCGAGGTTCACAGTCGCTGGCGCAGCGGTGATGGACGGGTGGTGGCCGAAGAAGAGTTGGCATTCGAGGGTGAGCGATGGGTACGCTATCGGCTCCAGCGATCCACCATCGCCCAGGATGTCGTGGCGACTCGCGAGGGCGACACGCTCCGCCTCGTGATCCGCAATGGTGAGTCGCGTAAACAGATCACGCTCGCGACGACCCAAACTGTTCTTGCGGGACCCCTGCTGGTCGATCACCTCGCCGAAAAGCTGCCGCGACTGCGTGCGGGCAAGTCGGTGGAGTTCGACTATCTCGTGCCCGATCATGGGATGGTGTTGCGCCTGCGCGCCACACTCGAGGGCGGCGCGCGCTCTGCGGAGTCTCGGGTCCGGGTCGAGGCCGCCTCTCTCTTGATGCGCGCCTTCGTGCCGAACACCAAACTCGTCTTCGATGACTCAGGCGTACTGCGATCGATGACAGGTCGCCTGTTGCCCCAGCTTGGAGATGTCACGAAACCGAAATCTTTGGACGGTGTGTTGCGTGTGAGGGCCGTCAATGTTTCGGGTGAGACGTCTTCTATGCAATCTACTTGTAACAGACCGACCTTATCTTGACCGGCATGCGGATCCTCATGCTCTCGGACGTCTACTTCCCCCGAGTCAACGGGGTCTCGACGTCGATTCAAACTTTTCGTTCTGATTTGATGGCGCTGGGTGCAAAAGTCACGTTGCTCGCGCCGCAGTATCCCCAATCGCCTTCTCAGCCCGACGATGCAGACATCGTGCGCATCAAGTCTTGGGCGATGCCCTTCGATCCGGAAGATCGCGGCATGTCTTGGGCTGACGCCAACCGTTGGGCCGCGACGATTCGACCCGAAGACGTGGACGTGATCCTCGTGCAGACGCCGTTCTTCGCGCACTACCTCGGTCTGCGTCTCGCGCGCCGTCTCGGTGTGCCGGTGGTCGAGACCTATCACACGTATTTCGAGCATTACCTGCATCACTATCTGCCCGCGGTACCCGCCTCGATCACCAAGGCGATCGCGCGCCGATTTACGGTGTCGCAGTGTCATCAGGTGCAGGCGGTGATCTCACCCTCGCCGCAGATGGCCGAGGCGCTGCGTGCCTATGGCGTGCGTACGCCGATCGAAGTGTTGCCGACCGGGCTACCGGCGAGTTGTTTCGCGCCCGGGAACGGGGTGCGGTTCCGCGAAGCCCAAGGCATCGCGCCGCATCGACCGATGGCGCTCTTTGTCGGTCGCGTGGCGCACGAAAAGAACATCGATTTTTTGATCCGGATGCTGCCGCGACTGCGCGAGAAGGTGCCCGACGTGCTGCTCGTGATTGCAGGCGAGGGGCCTGCCGAGGCGCCTCTACGCAAGAGGGTCGAAGAGATGGGTCTCTCGGCCAACGTTCATTTCGTGGGATATCTGCACCGTGCGACGACGCTGCTCGACTGCTATCGCGCGGCGGATGCCTTTGTCTTTGCCTCGCGCACGGAGACGCAGGGTCTCGTGCTTCTCGAAGCCTTGGCTCAGGGCACGCCGGTCGTCTCGACCGCGGTGATGGGCACGGCCGATGTCCTGCGCGGCGTGAAGGGTGCGGTGGTGGTGCCCGAAGAAATTGATGCCTTTGCTGAAGGTGTGGCGAGTGTGCTGCGCGATCCCGAGCGGCGTGCGGAGCTCTCGATCCATGCTCGCGAGGATGCGGCCCGCTGGGCCTCGAAGGCGATGGCCGAGCGCATGCTCAAAATCTTTGAACGTGTCGTCGAATCGGATGAGCCGCTGACGGAGGTCGTGACGTCGTGACGATGTTCGTACGAGTCGATCATGCCGAGCGCCGAATCTGCGAAATCGCCACCTCCGCCTGTCGGCGACGGGCGGTGAGGGCGCTCTTTCGGACGGTGAGCCGCCTTGGAGACGGAGTGGTCTGGTACGTGCTGATGGCGGTCATGCCGCTCATCATGGGGTTCGATCGACTCGGGGAGGGGCTACGCGTCTCGGCGCAAATGCTCGCGGCGGGCGCGTTCGGCCTGCTGCTCTACAAATTGCTCAAGAAAAAACTCGTGCGCGAGCGACCCTACATCGGCCTCATCGGGATTGAGTGCGCCCTGCCGCCGCTCGATCGCTACAGTTTTCCTTCAGGCCACACGCTGCACGCCGTGCTCTTCACGGCGATCGCGATCCATCACGTGCCGGTGCTCGCGGCGGTATTGGTACCCTTTGCCTTGTTGGTGGCGGCCTCACGTGTGGTGCTCGGCCTGCATTATCCGACGGATGTGCTCGCGGGCGCTGTGCTCGGCGCGCTCATCGCCGCAGCGAGCCAAGCCGTCTTTTTTTGATCAGGTGAGTAGCCGGCCGAGAATGCTGGCGTATAGCTTGTGAAGCAGGTCGATTTCTTCGACGCAGATGCCTTCGTTGACCTTATGGATCGTGGTGTTGGTCACACCAAGCTCGATGACCTGAGCGCCCATCGGCGCAATGAACCGACCATCCGAGGTGCCGCCGCCCGTGGAGAGCTTGGGCGTCTTGCCGGTCAAGGCTTTGACCGACTCGATAGCAGCCGCCGAGAGCGCGCCCGGTGCCGTGTAGAACGGCTCGCCCGACACATACCACTCGAGCGTGTAGCGCACGCCGTGCTGGGTCAAAATATCTTCGACGGTTTTTTTGAGCGCCTCGACCGTTTGCACGGGCGAGTAGCGCAAGTTGAAGCGCGCCTTGAGTTCACCGGGGATCACATTGGGCGCACCGGTGCCCGCGTTCAGATTCGAGATCTGGAACGTCGTCGGCTGGAAGAACTCGTTTCCAGCATCCCAGGTGCGCGAGGTGAGCTCGGCGAGTGCGGGCGCGAGCGTATGGACGGGGTTCTCGGCTTGGTGCGGGTAGGCCACGTGGCCCTGCACGCCGTGCACGGTGAGGCGACCCGAGAGCGAACCGCGACGACCGATCTTGATGGTATCGCCGACCGCCTGCTCGCTCGAGGGTTCGCCGACGATGCAGTAGTCGATGCGCTCGCCCCGCGCGTTCAAAGTTTCGACGACGCGCTTGGTACCGTCGACCGAGGGGCCTTCCTCGTCGCTCGTGATCAAAAAGGCGAGGGTGCCGCGATGAGTCGGGTGCGCGCGCACGAATTCTTCGGTGGCGGTGATCATGGCAGCGAGCCCGCTCTTCATGTCGGCCGCACCACGGCCATAGAGCACGCCATCACGAATGGTCGGCACGAAGGGGTTGCTGCGCCACTCTTCGAGCGGGCCGGTCGGCACCACATCGGTGTGCCCGGCGAAGCAGACGACGGGCGAGGGGTCGTCCCCGCCGGTGTGTCCATCGCCACGGCGTTTGGCCCAAAGATTGTCCACGTTGCCGTAACGCAGGTTCTCGACGGTGAAACCCAGTGCCTGCAGGCGTTGTCCCATGACCTCTTGGCAGCCGGCATCCGTCGGCGTGACGGAATTGCGGGCCATGAGGTCTTGGGTGAGTTCGAGGGTCGCGGACATGGGCGACCTTATAGAGGCGAGAAACCGGGGATGCAAGCGAGCGCACCGACCCGGAGCCGCCCGTGGCGTATGAAATATTTCTGAAACATGACTGTCATATTGTTCCCAACATGCTCAACGGAGATTGCAAACAGATGAAAAAGACCCTGATTTTGGCCGCCGCGGCCACGGTTGCCGCCAGTTTGGCCCCGATCGCCCCGGCCCAGGCCGCTCGCGATTTCATCAACGTCGTCGGCTCCTCGACGGTCTACCCCTTCACCACCACGGTGGCTGAGCAGTTCGGTCGTCAAGGCCGCTTCAAGACCCCGAAGGTCGAGAGCACCGGCACGGGTGGCGGCATCAAGCTTTTCTGCAATGGCGTCGGGCCCCAGCACCCCGATGTGGTCAACGCTTCGCGCCGTATGAACGCCTCGGAGTTCGATAGCTGTAAAAAGAATGGCGTCACTGGCATCGTCGAAGTCCGCGTGGGGTATGACGGTCTGACGATCTCCGAAAACAAGCGTGGCCCGAAACTCGACCTCACGCGCAAGCAAGTCTACCTCGCGCTCGCCAAACAAGTGCCGGATCCGGCCAACCCGACCGTGCTGATCGCGAACCCGTACAAGCGGTGGAGCGAGATCGACAAGTCGCTGCCGAACATCAAGATCGAAGTGCTCGGTCCGCCGCCGACCTCGGGCACGCGTGACTCGTTCCACGAGCTCTACATGGAAACCGGGTGCCGCACATACCCGTGGATCAACACGCTGCGCAGTCAAGACGAAAAGCGCTTCAAGCGCGTCTGCCACACGGTGCGTGAAGACGGCGCGTTCATCGAGGCCGGTGAGAACGACAACCTGATCGTGCAGAAGCTCGAGGCGAACCCGAATGCCGTCGGTATTTTCGGTTTCAGCTTCCTCGAAGAGAACCTCGACAAGCTGCGCGGCTCGAAGATCGAAGGCGTCGAGCCCACCTTCGACACGATTTCCTCAGGTAAGTATCCCGCCTCGCGTCCGCTCTTCATTTACGTGAAGAAGGCGCACATCGGCGTGATTCCGGGACTGCAAGAGTTCGTCAATGAATACGTGAGCGAGAAGGCGCTTGGTGAGGAAGGCTATCTCGCCGATCGCGGTCTCGTGCCGCAGCCGAAGACCGATCTTGCCAAGACGCGGGCCGACGTGAGGACGCTCAAGAATTTCGCACCGTAACAGGCGCGAACCAACCAGAGGGACTTCCATGACGATTCGATCGTTTGCCGCCGCCGCGGTCATCGCGGCGGCTTCGGGGGCGGCTTGCCTCGCGAATGCGCAAGGCGCCAGCGCGAAGACAGAGTCGAAGGCCGTGCAGACTGAGCTCGAGGCGCTGAAAGCGCAGCTCGCGCTGCTGCAAGAGCGCCTCGCGCAACTCGAGGCCGCCCAAAAGTCGCAGGCGGAGCAGACCGAGACGCAGGTCGCCGAGCAGGCGGTGGTCAATACGGATTTGCAGGACTCGATCGATCGAACGTCCGACAACCTGGCGCGCGCCGTGGGCGAGGGCGCGAGCTCCGGTTGGATGGGTCGCTGGGTGTGGAAGGGTGACCTTCGTGCGCGCAACGAGACCATCGATCAGGAAGCCACCGTCACCGAGCGTAACCGTAACCGCGTTCGTCTGCGCGTCGGTGCTTTCGCTCGGGTGAATGACACCACGCGCGTCGAGGTGCAGTTTGCGACGACCGAGGGCGCAGATGCGCGATCGTCGAACCAGTCGTTCACGGACGCGAACTCGCGCAAGGCGCTCGATCTCGATACGGCGTATGTCGAATGGTCGCCCAACGATCAGTGGAAGCTCAGCGTCGGCAAGATGCGTTATCCGTGGGTGCGGACATCGAGCTTTTTCTTTGATAACGACATCAACCCGGAAGGCGCAGGCGTGCAGTGGCAGCAGGCGGCGAATGGTTTCTTTGGTAGTGTTTTCGCGACGCAGTTTTCCGAGCGTGCGACCGCTGCCGACTCGGGGATGGTCGGTGCCCAGTTCGGCTGGCGTTGGGCGCGCACGGATGGCAGTCGCGTGTTGATCGCGGGCGCCTACTACGATCATGCGGCGGTGCGTGGGTACAACCCGTTTCAAGGTGCCAGCGCGAGTTCCGCTGGGCTCGGCAGCTACGGCAACTCGACGACGACGAGTGCGACGATCTGTCGCAAGGCCGTCGCGACGGGTGGGGTGTGCCTCGCCAATGACTACAACGTCATCGAGGTGCTCGGCGAGTATCAGTTCAACATCGGTGAGCAACCGTTGCTGCTCTATGCCAACGTCGCCCAGAACACGGCGGCCGACTACTCGATCACCACCGCGAGCACGGCGACGACGATTCCGAAGGGACTCGATACGGCCTATGCGGTCGGGTTCAACTACGGTCGGGCCAACGCGGCGATTCCGGGGACTTGGGAAGTCGGGTACCTCTATCAAATCGTGGAGAAGGACGCGCTCTTTGCGCAATGGATCGACTCGGACTTTGCCGCGGGCAACACCGACGGTGGGGGCAGTGCGATCCGAGGGGCCTACCAGGTCTCGCGTAATTGGCGCTTTAACGTGACCTATATGCTCAACGACACCAATCAGGACGTCGCAGCGGCGGTGACCCTGCCCGCGGCCCGAAACCTGTTCGATCGCGATTACAAGCGTCTGCAAGTGGACTTCAATTGGACCTACTGACCTGCAGCGACTGACCCACGGGTTGATTAAATTTAGATGACGGGTCTACCTCGGGAGGCCGGAGTGGGTAAAATCTCCGCCCTTCCGGGGACCGCGTCCCCATCGAAGGTTCTGTCGTCTTCATGAGCCCGTCGATTCTCCTCGTCCTGATCATCGCGCTGTCGGTGCTGGCCTTCCAGCTCGGCAAGACGCGCGCCATCGCGGTGGTCGGCGGTCAGCGCCGCATTCGGGATCTGCATTCTTTGCCGGGGCACTACGGGCTACTCACGGCCATTTGGTGCGGACTGCCGGCACTCCTCGTCTTCCTCGCTTGGGTGCTGCTGCAAGATGCGGTCATCACCCGCTTGGTGATCGCGCAGTTACCAGCCGCGTCTCAAGCCTTGCCCGAGGCGCAGCTCGGCCTGCTGCTCAATGATTTGCGCAATGTCGTCGCGGGCAATGTGTCGCCTGAGATGGTGGCACCCGAAACGCGCATCGCTGCGGCACAGTACGTGCAGTTGCGCGATATCGCCGAGCTTGCGCTCGCTGCAATCGTCGTCTCGATCGGTATCGTCGGTATGCTGTGGGTGCGGGCGAAGATCCGTCCGGATCTGCGGGCGCGCAATTCTTATGAGCGGGTGATCGAGGTTCTGCTCTTCGCCTGCTCGGCGGTGGCGGTGTTTACGACGCTCGGCATCGTACTCTCCATCGTCTTCGAGGCGTTCCGGTTCTTCAGCATCGTGCCGGTGACCGAGTTCGTGTTCGGGACGAACTGGAGTCCGCAGATGGCGATCCGCGCCGATCAGGTGGGCTCTTCGGGCGCGTTCGGTGCGGTCCCGCTGTTTGCCGGAACCCTGCTCATCTCGTTCATCGCGATGATCGTCGCGGTCCCCATCGGTCTTTTCTCGGCGATTTATTTGGCCGAGTACGCGCCCATCAAAGTCCGCAAGTACGTGAAGCCGCTGCTCGAAGTGCTCGCAGGCGTGCCGACGGTGGTCTACGGATTCTTTGCGGTCACCACGGTGGGGCCTGCGCTACGCGTGGCCGGTGAAGCGATGGGGCTGCCCGTGGCCGGCGAGAGCGCGCTGGCGGCGGGCCTCGTGATGGGCATCATGATCATTCCGTTCGTATCGTCGCTTTCGGACGACATGATCACGGCGGTCCCGCAGAGCCTGCGTGATGGCGCGTATGCGCTCGGTGCGACGCGCTCGGAGACGATTCGTCAGGTGGTGCTGCGCGCCGCGCTGCCCGGTATCGTGGGTGGCGTACTGCTCGCGATTTCGCGCGCGATCGGCGAGACCATGATCGTCGTGATGGCCGCGGGGCTCTCCGCGAACCTCACGGCCAACCCGCTCGAGGCCGTGACTACCGTGACGGTGCAGATCGTCACGCTGCTCGTCGGCGACCAGGAGTTCGACAGCCCCAAGACCTTGGCCGCGTTCGCGCTCGGTCTCGTGCTCTTCCTCGTCACTTTGCTGCTCAACGTCATCGCCCTCTACGTCGTCAGGAAGTACCGTGAACAGTACGAATGATTTACCGGTGAAGTCGGCCGACGAGACGCAGGCGCTTGTGCGCAAGAGTCTTGCGCGGCGCTATCGCGCCGAGAAACGCTTCCGGGCGTATGGCGCAGCTGCGGTGCTGGCGGGCATCGGCTTCGTGATTTTTTTGTTCGGTACGATTTTCTCGCAGGGTGCCTCGGTGTTTCGGCAGTCCTACGTGCAGCTCACGGTGACCTACGACCCGGAGGTCATCGACCCCTCGGGCGCGCGCAACCCTGATGAGCTCGTGACAGCTGATTATCAGTCGATCATTCGGGCGGCCTTGCGCGAGCGTTTCCCGCAGGTGGAAGGGCGCCCGAATCTGCGCGAGTTGTATGGTGTGGTCTCAAGTGCGGCATCGCTCGAGTTACAGCAGCGCGTGGTGGCCGATCCGTCGATCATCGGGTCGCGCGAGACGCTCTGGGTGCTCGCCGATGACACGGTCGACATGTTGCTCAAAGACAAAGTCAGTCGCTCGGCGCCTGAAGACGAGCGGCGCCTGTCTGATCAGCAGATCGGCTGGATCGATGCGCTCGCAGCAGACGATTCGCTTAAATTGCGGTTCAACGCCGCATTCTTGTCGAACGGTGACTCGCGTGACCCGGAGCAGGCAGGCGTGCGAGGAGCGCTCATCGGTTCGGCGCTCACACTGCTCATCACACTTTTGTTGTCGTTCCCCATCGGGGTGGGTGCGGCGATCTATCTCGAAGAATTCGCGCCGCGTAACCGCATGACCGACATCATCGAGGTCAACATCAACAACCTCGCCGCCGTGCCCTCGATCGTGTTCGGTTTGCTGGGGCTCGCGATGTTCATCGCGCTCTTCGGTTTGCCGCGATCGGCACCGCTCGTCGGGGGGCTCGTGCTGTCGCTCCTGACGCTACCGACCATCATCATCGCCTCGCGTGCGGCGCTCAAAGCCGTGCCGCCCTCGATTCGGGAGGCGGCACTCGGCATGGGCGCCTCACGCTTGCAGATGGTGATGCACCACGTGATGCCGCTGGCGATCCCGGGTATGTTGACCGGCGCCATCATTGGTATGGCCCGTGCGCTCGGTGAGTCGGCGCCGCTCCTGATGATTGGCATGGTGGCGTTCATCGTCGATGTGCCCTCAGGCTTCGTCGATCCGGCGACCGCATTGCCGGTGCAGGTCTTCTTGTGGTCGGATCTGCCGGAGCGCGGTTTCGTCGAACGCACCTCCGGTGCGATCATCGTGCTGCTGCTTTTTTTGATCGTGATGAACGCGACCGCGGTCATCCTGCGTAACAAATTCGAGAAACGTTGGTAACGGACATGAACCAGTCGTCAAAAATCAGACCGGTGCCAGAAGGCACGAAGACCATCGGCGATGTCACCGTGCCGGAGCCCGTGTTCTCCTGTCGAGATGTCGACGTGTACTACGGTGACAAGCACGCGATCAAGAAGGTCAATATCGACATCGGTCGCAAGCAGGTGCTCGCGATGATCGGCCCCTCGGGTTGTGGCAAGTCGACGTTCCTGCGCTGCCTCAACCGCATGAACGACACCATCGTCGGCGCGCGAGTCGAGGGGATGATCGAGCTCGACGGACAGGATATTCATGAAAAGCGCCAAGACGTCGTCCAGCTGCGTGCTCGCGTCGGCATGGTGTTCCAGAAGCCGAACCCGTTTCCGAAGTCGATCTATGAAAACGTCGCCTACGGGCCGCGTATCCACGGTCTCGCCGCCGATCGTGCGGAGCTCGATGAAATCGTGAACGTGAGCTTGCGCCGTGCGGGGTTGTGGGAGGAGGTCAAGGACCGCCTGAACCAACCCGGCACCAGCCTCTCGGGTGGTCAGCAGCAGCGTCTGTGCATCGCGCGTGCGATCGCCGTGAACCCAGAAGTGATCTTGATGGACGAGCCGTGTTCGGCGCTCGATCCGATCGCGACGGCTCGCATCGAAGATTTGATCGATGAGCTACGCGAGAGTTATGCGATCTGCATCGTCACGCACTCGATGCAGCAGGCCGCGCGCGTGTCGCAGCGCACGGCGTACTTCCACCTGGGTGATCTCATCGAAGTGGGTGAGACCAACAAGATCTTCACGAATCCCCAGGCGAAACTGACCGAAGACTATATCACCGGTCGATTCGGCTGATCGATCGCATCTAGTCGTGCGGGCGTTCCCGCAGCCACTTCGTCGCCACCCATTTCTCGCCTGCGCGCACGGGCATGCCGCCGTGTAGCGTCTTGGTCGAGGGGTGAGGGCGGTCGTAGCTGAAGAACACCGCGTTTCCTTTGACCGCCGCGACCTCGAGGCCGATATCCGGAAAGTTCGTCGCGCCGCCGTCTTCGGGCGTGTTGAGGTACATCACGAGCGAACCGACACGCTGTCCGCCGCGGGCCAAAAAGGGCGCAGCACCCGGTTGAGCGGGGTCGACGTAGTCGTAGTGCGGTTTGTATTCCTGGCCCACTTCGTAGCGCAGGATCTGCAGGGCTTCACCATGATCGACCGGCCAATGGAGTAGCGCTGCGATACGTTCCTCTATACGTGCAATGAGGGGCGTGCCGCCGCGCGCGAGGGCAGCGCCGCTGCTGGTGCGTGCCTGATGCGGTTTTTCACCGCCGGCTTCCATATCGACGACGTTTGATGGCGTGACGTGCGCTCGCGAGAGGGCGATGAGTTCGTCGCATTCGTCATCGCTCAGTAATCCGCCGAAAAGCACCACCCTCGGCAGCGTGAGGCTGAATAAAACGTTGACCTCGCGATCGAGTGCGTGGACGACGGAGGGCCACGCAGTGCCGATGGGTTGCGGCACCCGGATCGGCGGCGGTAGGGAATCTTGGGGTTTCTCTGCGGCAATCTTTGACGACACAAGCTCGGTGACGCGGGATTCCAAAGCTGCCGTCATGAACGTGATGGCTTGGTCTTCCTCGTAGCCGTTGCGGATCAGTTCTGTCAGAAGTGCTTGGGGCGAATGACCGGCCTCCGTCTGCTGGATGATCCAGTGCCGAAGCTCAGGGGAGCCGTGGAACGTCGTAGCCATGGGCCAATTATAACCCTGTGCTTTTCCCGAGATTTCGGCGGGGCGTCAGGCCCCACGAGCGGCGCCACCTCGCTGTCACATAAGCGTCACTGCGCTGTCACATCGGGCGCTTAACTTTGACGCCCGAGGTCGGCCGGCATCCGCCGTTCGATTTCATCAACCCCCAATTCAAATCGGCGTCGATCGGCCCGTACGGAGCGTCTTCATCATGCAAACCCTGGAAAAGCACCGAAATCTGTTGTTCCTCGCCGCCTCTGTGGCGGTGCTCGCTGGTTGCGGCTCGGAAGAGATCGCCTCCCCGGGCAGCGGTGGCAACGTGACCGTCAACATTACGACGCCGCCTCCGCCGCCGCCCCCGCCGCCGCCCGTGTCGACGCTCGTGACGCCTGCTGGGGGCTGCCCGACGGTGAACGATCCGGCTGGCCTGCGTGACCTCGGGACGATCACGGGCTCGACGGGCACGTACCGCAACTGTGAACTGCCCGCGCGAATTACCCGAAGCATGACGCTGCCCCGCGCGGCGGGCGTGGTGTACTCGCTCGGTGGACGTGTCGACGTGGGCACTGACGGTGGCGCGACCGCTCGCTCTTGTGAGGGTTCCACTTCCGCGACCGTGGTCGATTGCCGAGTCACTCTGTCGATCGAGCCTGGTGTCATTATCTTTGGCTCGACCGGTACCTCCTGGCTGCACGTCAATCGTGGCAACCGCATCAGCGCGATTGGCACGGCGACGGCGCCGGTCGTCTTCACGAGCCGCGACAACGTACTTGGCCTCACGACCGATGACTCGCAGGGCCAGTGGGGGGGTGTGGTGATCTCGGGTCGTGCGCCGATCACGGACTGCTTCGTGTCCACCGCGCCCCCGGGAACCGACGCGTGTGACAAGCAAGTCGAGGGGGCTGTCGACCTGGCTCGCTATGGCGGCAGCATCGCCAACGACAACAGCGGAACGCTGCGCTATGTGCAGATTCGGTACTCGGGTTTCGTGCTCTCGGGCAACTCCGAGCTGCAGGCGCTCACGACGGGTGGCGTCGGCAGCGGTACCTCGATCAGCTTCGTGCATCTGCACAACAGTTCGGATGACGGCCTCGAATTCTTTGGTGGCACTCACAACGCCACGCGCTTAGTGATCACCGGTGCTGATGATGACAGTGTCGACGTGGACGTCGGTTACCGTGGTTTGATCCAGCACGTCATCGCCGTGCAAAAGACCTCAGGCGCTGCCGACTCGATGATCGAGTTGGACTCGGCCAACGCGCTGGAGGATCAACAGCCTCGTACGTTCCTCAAGCTTGCTAACTTCACGTTTATCCACCGCAACGCGGCGGCCGGTAACCAGGCTGCGATGTTGTTCCGCGGTGGCGCGGACGCAGCGTTGGTCAACGGAGTCATGACCACGTCGACGGCCTGCCTGCGCCTCAGTGGTGCGAACATGCTCCCGGCCAATGCGGCCATCGGCAAAGTGGGCCCGCCGACCTTCCGATCCGTGGCGATGCAGTGCGGAGCGACGCCCTTCGTCGGTTCAAGCGGCCTCACCGCGCAGCAGGTGGCCGATACCTTCAACGTGACCGGCAACAACAGCACGACAACGTTCACGGCTTCGCTCACTGGTGGATTCATCAACGGCGCAAACGAGACCGGCCGTACGGCCACCGATCCGAAGACGGTCGATGCGGGCTTCGACACCACCACCTATGTGGGGGCGGTCAGCGGTGCCACCGATACCTGGTATGCGGGTTGGACCTGCAACTCGGCGACCGCGAACTTCGGCACCTCGGGCACGGCATGCACCACGCTGCCGCGCATCACCCTGTAAGACTCCACCGCGGATAGTCGGGGCGAGTCGCGCCGCAGTCAGCGTCGCGATTCGTCCCCCCGCCAAAGATTGCGGATTCAGAGGACGAGGAATGGACAAATCAGTCGCGGGATCCCGCTCTTTGCTGATGCTCGCTGCCGCGATTCTGCCGGTCGCGGCGCTCGGTCAAACCCCTCAAAGTAATGTCGAGCAGACACCGCCCGCGGCTGAGGCGGCTCCCGCAGAGCCGGCGCCTGCGGAGACGGTGGAGGAAGTGGTCGACGTCGATACCATCGGTGAGATCGTCATCGTCGGTCGGCGCGATCGTAATCTCCAGCAAGCCACCAACGTCGTCCTGACCGTACTATCAGCGGAAGACATCGCGCGCACAGGTGAGGGCGATGTGGCCGGTGCGCTCTCTCGCGTGACGGGACTGAGCGTGGGCAATAATGGGTTCGTCTATGTCCGTGGTCTTGGCGATCGATACTCGCAAGCGTTGTTGAATGGCTCGCCGTTGCCGAGCCCGGAGCCGCTGCGTCGCGCAGTGCCGCTCGATATCTTTCCGACCGATGTGATCTCATCGTCACTTGTGCAGAAGAGCTACTCAGCGAATCTGCCGGGAGAATTCGGTGGCGGTTTGATCAACCTGACGACGTTGGCGGTCCCCAAGGCGCCTTTCCTGAAGTTCGGCGTGGGCATCAGCGGGGATACTGAGACGAGTGGGCACATCGGCTACACGCACTTTGGCAGCAAGTACGATTATCTGGGCATGGATCGCGGCATCCGCAAGATCCCGCCAGCGATGGCCGCCTTCATCGCGAGCGGTGACAAGCTGAGCTCCGGCAAGATCGACACCGGCGAAATCGCCAAGCAATTCCTGAATCGACGCACCGGCGTCATTCAGTTCAACGACAAGATGCCGATCAACGCCTCGGCGTCGGCGACGGGTGGTACATCGCGCATCATCGGTGATGGCGAACTCGGTATCGTGGCGACTGCTGGATACAGCAACGCTTGGAGCACCAAGGACAACACCGAGCAAACCGCGGCGGACGCCGCCTTGGCGGTGATCGACAAAGATTACCGTGAGGTATCGACCGAGAATCGGATCGTGGTCAATGGCCTGCTCGGTCTTGGGTACGAGTTTGGCGACGGCAATCGCGTTCGTTGGACCAACCTCATTGTTCGCGACACGATCAAGCGAACCTCACTTGCCGAAGGGGTTCAGCGCAGTCAGAAAACCGGCTTCGATTTCCTTGAGCAGAATACGGGTTGGTACGAGCGTGAGGTATGGAGCTCGCAGCTTAGCGGCGGTCTGAATTTCGATCCTTTCAAGATCGATGCGCGCGTGGCAGTGGCGAACTCCCGTCGCGAAGCGCCGTTCGAACTCGGCGTCGGGTATTCACGATCGAACATCGCGGCGAGCCCTTTCGGGGCCTACTTCATCAACCGGCTCGACAACGGGCAGACGGGTTTCGCGGAGATCGCGTTCTCGGATCTCGACGAGTCATTGGTCTCGGGGGGCGTGGATCTGTCATACGCGTTCTCGCCGCAGTTTGTGGTGACCGCCGGTTTTGAAAGTAGCCAGACGGAGCGGGATTCGGAGCGCCGCGAGTTTCTGTTTATCGCGCCGTCCGATTTCGAGTCGGCGGTCGGCATGCTGCGCCCAGATCTGCTTCTGGGCGGTGCGATCATCGAGTATTACCGTATCGGCTTGGTCGAATCGACCGAGTCCGATCCGGCGTTCACAGCGGAGCTGAAGACGAGCGGCGCTTATTTGCAGGTCCAGGCTGAGATCGTCGAGGGCCTCGAGATCAACGCGGGCGTGCGTCACGAGCAAGGCAAACAGAACGTTCAACCACTGCAGGTGTTTTCGACGCCGAGCAACTCCGGGGCGAGCACGGCACTCGACAATTCGTATGCGCTGCCTGCCGCCACGCTGACCTGGAAGTTCGCCGATGACATGCAGGCGCGCTTCAATGTGTCGAAGACCGTTGCTCGGCCGCAGTTCCGGGAGTTGATGCTGCAGGCGTACTACGATCCTGAGAGCAATCGCGCCTTCATTGGTAACCCGCTGCTCGTCGACAGTGAGTTCCTCAATGCCGAGGCGCGTTGGGAGTGGTATCTCCCGGGAAATCAGCGGGTCTCGGTCGCCGGCTTCTGGAAGGATATTGATCGGCCGATCGAGGCATTCGCGAGCTTCAGCGACAACAATCCGCTGACGAGTTTCGCGAATGCGCCCGCGGCGACTCTTTATGGCGTGGAGTTCGAGTCACAGTTGTATCTCGACTTGGATCGTTTCTCTGACTCAGCATTTTTTGCGAATCGTCGGGCGGTGGTGATCGGCAACTACACCTGGTCGGAGTCGAAAATCCAGTTTGATGCGACCGATCTCGTGGAGGTCTTCGGTACGATTCCGCAGTCGGCCGCCAATTTCTTCCGTAAAGACGCGCCGCTCAACGGACAATCGTCGCACCTCGCGAACATACAGCTGGGTTTCGAAGACTCTGCCTCGCTGTCTCAGCAGACGCTGCTGATCTCGTACGCGAGCGATCGCGTGACCGGACGCGGTGCGGCGGGACTGCCCGATGTCATCGAGTCACCGGGCGTCAACGTCGATTTTGTAGCTCGCCAGGGTCTTGAGCTCTTCGGGAAAGAGGTCGAGTTCAAGTTCGAAGCTCGCAACCTGTTGCGCCGCGAGTACCGAGAGTTTCAGGAGCGTGGCGGCAACCGCGTGTTCTTCAATCGGCACGACGCTGGTACGAAGTTCTCGTTCGCGGTCTCGACGCGCTTCTAATCGGCGCTGCGTTCAGTCCGTCGAGCGCAGTAATTCGTTGATGGAGGTCTTCGCGCGAGTCTGCGCGTCGACCTTCTTCACGATGACGGCCGCATAGAGCGAGTGTGAGCCGTCCTTGGACGGCAGACTTCCCGGTACGACGACGGCACCCGCCGGGACTCGGCCCTGGGTGATCTGGCCCGTCTCGCGATCGTAGATGCGCGTGCTCTGACCAATGTAGACGCCCATCGAGAGGACGGCGCCTTCTTCGACGATGACGCCTTCGACGACCTCGGATCGCGCGCCGATGAAGCAGTTGTCCTCGATGATGGTGGGCGCCGCCTGCAGCGGCTCGAGCACGCCGCCGATGCCCACGCCCCCCGAAAGATGCACGTTCTTGCCGATCTGCGCGCAGGAGCCGACCGTGGCCCAGGTGTCGACCATGGTGCCCGAGTCGACGAAGGCGCCGATATTCACGAACGAGGGCATGAGCACGACGTTGGGGCCCACATAGGCGCCTTTGCGTACCACGGCATCGGGTACGACGCGCGCGCCGCTCGCGCGGATCGAGGCTTCGTCCATCGCGGCGTACTTGAGGGGTACTTTGTCGAAGAAACGGGTGTAGCCGCCCTCGATGACGCGATTGTCGTAGGCCCGAAAGTAAAGCAGCACGGCTTTCTTGAGCCAGTCGTTCACTTGCCAGCGGCCGTCGCGCTTCTCGGCGACGCGCGCCTTGCCCGAGTCGAGCAGATCGAGGGCTTCATCGAGCGCCACCTTCAGTTCGCGCGAGATGCTCTTCGGGTTGATCTCGGCGCGCTGTTCGAATGCGGCTTCGATGAGGGTGCGCAGGGCGGTGTGGTCGGTGCTCATGGTCGGGTTTCCAAAGATCGGGTTAAAGTTCTAGCGACTCGCGGCAAATCTCGCGATGCGGGTCGCCGCTTCGACGCATTCGTCGATACTCGCGACCAAAGAAATACGCAGGCGACCGGCGCCGGGGTTGCGGCCATGGACGGTGCGTGCGAGGTAGCTGCCCGGGACGACGGTAACGTTCTCGCGGGCGAAGAGCTCGCGTACGAAGACCTCGTCGTCGCCTCGGGTGTCGGCCCAAAGATAAAACCCGCCCCCGGGCGCCGTGAAATCGAGGTGAGGCGCGAGGAGGGGCATGACCTTCGCGAACTTCTCGCGATAAAGCCTGCGGTTTTCGATGACGTGCGATTCGTCGCGCCAGGCGGCGATGCTCGCGGCCTGCGTGGGTAGCGGCAGCGAGCAGCCGTGGTAGGTGCGATAGCGCAGGAAGCTCTCGAGCAGCGAGGCGTCGCCGGCGACGAAGCCTGAGCGCAGGCCGGGCAAGCTCGAGCGCTTCGAGAGGCTATGGAACACCACGCAGCGCTCGAACCCAGTGCGACCGTCAGCGATCGCCGCAGAGAGCAGCGAGGGCGGCGGATTCGACTCGTCGGGGTAGAGCTCGGTGTAGCACTCATCGGAGGCCACAAGAAAATCATGACGCTCGGCGAGCGCGAGGACGCGACGCCACGCCTCGACGCTCATCACGGCGCCGCCCGGGTTACCGGGGCTGCAGAGATAAAGCAGCTGCACGCGATCCCAGACCGAAGCAGGGACGGCCTCGAGATCAGGCAAAAAGTTGTTCGAGGCCGGTGTCTCAATGAAATACTGCTCGGCCCCGGCGAGCAGCGCTGCGCCTTCGTAGATTTGATAAAACGGGTTAGGCATGGCGACGAGGGGCGCACCGCGCGAGCCGATCGCGCTGCGGTCGATGGCCGCCTGCGCAAACGCAAAGAGCGCTTCGCGCGTGCCCGACACGGGCAGCACGTTCTCGCGGCGTACGGCGTCGGCGCCGAGACGGAACCTGCGCTCGAGCCAGCGTGCGCAGGTGTCGCGCAGTTCATCACTCCCGGCGGTGGTGGGGTAGGCGCTGAAGCCTGCGAGCGAGTGCTTGATCACCTCGAGCACGAAGGGTGGCGGCGCGTGCTTCGGCTCGCCGATCGAGAGTGCAATGTGCGCGAGGTGCTTCGGCGGCGTGACGCCCGCCTTGAGGGTGGCGAGACGTTCGAAGGGATAGGGCTGGGTTTTTTTGAGATCCGGGTTCATGCGGCGCGGCGTCGTTCCAGCGCTTCGGTGATGCGTGCAACGAGTTGCTGCGCGCGCTCATCGGCGAGCGGACCGCGACCGGTATCGCTCACGTAAAACACGTCCTCGGCGCGCTCGCCCACGGTCATGACCTTGGCGCCGAGCAAATCGATGCGCTCTTCCATCATGACTTTGCCGATGTCGCAGAGCAGGCCGGGGCGGTCTGCGGCGATGATTTCGAGGACGGAGCGCTGGTTGCGATCGTCCGCCGTCACGCTGATTTGCGTGCGCGTGTTGAAGAGTCGCGCCTGACGCGGCGCGCGGCGCGAGACTGCGAGCACGGTATCGCGTGGCGCGGCGAGTGAGCGGGTGAGGGCGTATTCGATCTCGGTGTGGCGCTCGACATCGGCGATGGGCGTGCCGTCTTCTTCGAGCACGTGATAAAGATCGATGCTGTTGCCATCACCGGTCGGCGTGATGCGCGCATCGACGATGTTGAGCCCGAGCTGATCGAGTACGGCCGTCGTACGCGCAAAGCCATGCTGGCGATGGGGTGCGTAGGTCATGATAGAGGTAGTCCCGCGCTCGCTCTCGGCCTGCACCGACACCACCGGATCATCGCTCCCGGGCTCGCGCGCGGCGAGCACGCGCGTATGCCAGGCGATCTCTTGGGGCGTATGCCGCGAGAAGTAGGCCTCAGAGAACATGGCCCAGACGCTCTCGACCGCGGTGCTCGCGACGCCCGTGGCCGCGAGCAGCTCACGAGCCTGTGACTGATTCTCTTGCTTGAGCTCGTCCTGATCGATCGGCGTTTCGAGGCCGCGCCGCAGGGCGCGTTTGACGCGGTCATGGAATTCGCTGAAGAGCGAGGCCTTCCAGGAGTTCCAGAGGCGCGGGTTGGTGGCGCGCACGTCGGCCGCCGTCAGCACGTAAAGATGATCGAGGTGGGTCTCATCGCCCACGAAGCGTGCGAATTCATTGATGACCTTGGGGTCGGCGATGTCTTGCTTTTGGGCCGTGAGCGACAGTTGCAGGTGGTTGCGCACGAGCCAAGCGACAAGGCGCGCGTCGTAGCGCGAGAGACCTTGCTCGAGGCAGAAGGCCTCGGCATCGACCGCGCCGAGTTCGGAGTGATCACCACCACGACCCTTGGCGATGTCGTGAAAGAGCGCGGCGAGATACGCGACTTCCGGGCGCGGCAGTGACTGCATGATCTGCGAGAGATTGGGCAGCTCGTGGTTGAACCGCGGCAGCGCGAGGCGGCGCAGGTTGCTCACCACGAAAAGCGTGTGGGCATCGACCGTGTAAGCGTGGAAGAGGTCGTACTGCATGCGGCCGACGATGCGACCGAACGAAGGAATGTAACGTCCGAGTACGCCGTAGGTGTTCATGCGACGCAGTTCGTTGGTGACGCCCGCCGCAGCACGCAGGATTTCGAGAAAGAGGCGATGGTTGCGCGGGTTCTGGCGGAACTCTTCGTCGATCAGCCAAAGATTTTGCTCGATGGCTCGGATGGTGTGCGCGCGAACGCCGCGGATGTCGGGGTTCTGCTGCAGCAGCGCGAAGACTTCGAGGAGCGTCGAGGGTTGGCGTACGAAGACGTCGTCGTGCATCGCCTCGAGATAGCCATTCGTGACTTGGAAGCGCGGGTTGAGCGGCACGGGGTCGGCGCTCTCATCGAGGATGGCTTCGCGAAAGAGTTGCAGCAGCAGTTCGTTGAGCAAGCTCACATCGAGCACGGTGCGGTAATAGCGTTGCATCAACTGCTCGACGGCGAGCGTGAACGTGGCGTCCTCGTAGCCGAAGAGGCCGGCGAGTTTCATTTGATGGTCGAAGAGCAGACGGTCTTCGCGTCGCCCGGTGAGGGTGTGCAACGCAAAGCGCACGCGCCACAAGAATGACTGCGCGGCTTGCAGCCGTCGCGCCTCGGCTTGCGTCAAAAAGCCTTTCTTCGCGAGCTCCTCGAGTGAGTTCACACCGAAGTGGCGCTTGGCGACCCAAGCGATGGTCTGGATGTCGCGCAGACCGCCGGGGCCGGTTTTGACGTTGGGCTCGAGGTTGTAGGCGGTGTCGTTGGCCTTGAGGTGGCGATCGGCCTGCTCATGCACCTTGGCTTCGAAGAAATCTTTGACGGGCCAGAGGTGATCGGGCGAGAGCGCCTTGAGCATGGACTCGACGAGAGTGGTGGAGCCTGCGAGGCGACGCGCCTCGATCAGCGTCGTCATGATGCTGACATCGGCCGCCGCTTCGCTGCGGCATTCGTCGACGGTACGGACGCTGTGACCGATCTCGATGCCGATATCCCACAGAAACGTCACGAAGTGTTCGACGGCGGCGCGACCGGCGTCATCGAGGGTTCGTGGCACGAGGATGAGGATGTCGACGTCGGAGCAGGGGTGCAGCTCGCCGCGTCCATAGCCTCCGACAGCCACCAGCGACCATTCGGCATCGAAGTTGGGCAGACGCGTACGCCAGGCTTCGTGCAGCACGCCATCGAGCAGCTTCGCGCGGGCCAGCACGAGGGTTTCGACGGGTTCCTCCGCTTCGAACCGGCGTCGCAGTTCGGTTTGCCCCTCGCGCAGCAGTTGCGCGTAGGCCTCGGCGCTGTGCCCTGCCGCGGCGACCCGCGCCGGGAGCGCCTCAAGCAGAGCACGCATCGGCATCAGGCTGCGCCTTCGAGCAGGCCGGGCTCGCGCGAGAGTTGGCCCATGGTGAGCACTTCGTAGCCCGAGTCGGTGACGAGCACGGTGTGCTCCCACTGCGCCGAGAGCGAGTGATCTTTGGTGACGACGGTCCAGCCGTCGGGCAATAGTTTGACGTGACGCTTACCGGCATTGACCATCGGCTCGATGGTGAAGGTCATGCCGGCCTGAAGTTTGAGGCCCGTGTTCGGCAGACCGTAATGCAGCACCTGCGGGTCTTCGTGGTAGATGCGCCCGATGCCGTGACCACAGTATTCGCGCACCACCGAAAAGCCCTGCGCCTCCACATGCTTTTGAATGGCATGACCCACATCGCCGAGCGTCGCGCCCGGACGCACCTGCCGAATGCCGAGCCACATGGCTTCAAAGGTGACCTCGACCAGGCGCTGCGCATGCGGGGCGGGTTTGCCCACGAAATACATGCGGCTCGTGTCGCCGTGAAAACCGTCGCGGATGACCGTGACGTCGATGTTGAGGATGTCGCCGTCCTTGACCTTCTTGTCGCCCGGGATGCCGTGGCAGACCACGTGGTTTACCGAGGCGCAGATGGTCTTCGGAAACCCGCGGTAGTTGAGGTTGGCCGGGGTCGCCTGCTGCACGCGGGTGATGTGCTCGTGGCAGATGCGGTCGAGCTCGTCGGTGGTCACGCCGGGTTTGACGTACTCGCCGATGAGGTCGAGGACTTCGGCGGCGAGGCGGCCAGCCTCGCGCATTTTTTGCTGTTCCTGCGGGGACTTGAGGGTGACGGACATGGGCTCGGACGAGGGGGTGGAAGGGGGCCCGTAAGACGTTGTTTTTACGGGAGGTGCATGGTATAAAGTGCGGCCTTTTTTGGCAATGTAAACAACCCCACACGCATATCGATACATCGGTTGCTGGGTGTCCCAAGGTCCTTCGGGGTCAAGGGATGGCAACCGAGATATGCGGAGGCTTAACCCGACAAGGAGTGCTATATGGCCAGCGTGTCCATGCGACAGATGCTGGAAGCGGGCGTCCACTTCGGACACCAAACCCGTTTCTGGAACCCGAAAATGGAAGAATTCATTTTCGGCGAACGCAACAAAATCCACATTATCAACCTCGAGAAGACGCAGCCGATGTTCGCGGAGGCTGCCAAGTTCATTCACGGGGTCGCCTCGGATGGCGGCACGGTGCTCTTCGTCGGCACCAAGCGCTCGGCGCGCGAGCCCATCCAGAAAGAAGCGGTTCGCGCCGGGATGCCCTTCGTCAACCAGCGTTGGCTCGGCGGCATGCTCACGAACTTCAAGACCGTACGTCAGTCGATCAAGCGCCTTGCCGATCTTACCGAGATGAAGGCGAACGGTTCGCTCGACAAGCGCGGCAAGAAAGAAGGCACGATGCTGCGTCGCGAGCTCGAGAAGCTCGAGCGCTCGCTCGGCGGCATTAAAAATATGGAGTCTCTCCCGGACGCGATCTTCGTGGTCGACGTGGGTCACGAGAACATTGCGATCCATGAAGCCAACAAGCTCGGTATTCCGGTGGTCGCCATCGTCGATACGAACTGCGCGCCCGATGGCGTCGACTACGTCGTGCCGGGTAACGATGACGCCATGCGCGCCATCCAGCTCTACGCGGCGGGCATCGCCGATGCGGTGCTTGAGGGTCGGGCGACGGCGCCGGCGCTCGCCGTGAGCGAAGACGAATTCGTGGAGCTCGACGAGCAGGGCAATCCGAAGCCGAAGGCCGCGCGTGGCAAGCCGCGTCGTGAAGTTACGGTGCGTGCCCGTCGTCCTGCGGCCGCCGCCGCACCGGCCCGTCGTAAGCCGCAGCCGTCCGTGGCGGCGCCTGCGCCGGTCGAGGGCGAGGAGGCCGATGGTGTCGACGTTCCTGAGGCCGCCGATGGTGAAGTTGCTCCGGCGACGAGCGCGTCGGCGCCCCGTCGCAAGGCCACCAATCCGGGCGCTCCGCGCCGTCGCGGTTGAGACTGAGGACTGCGCATGAGCATTACTGCTGAAGCCGTCAAACAGCTCCGCGAGCGCACGGGCGCGGGCATGATGGAGTGCAAGAAAGCACTCGTCGAAACGAATGGCGATCTCGATGCCGCGGCCGAACTCATGCGTAAGCAGGGTCTGGCGAAGGCGGATAAAAAAGCGGCGCGTGTTGCCGCCGAAGGCGTGATCGCGCTCGAAAAATCGGCCGACGGCAAGTCGGCGGCCATGGTTGAGGTCAACTGCGAAACCGACTTCGTCGCGCGCGAAGCGGATTTCCAGGGCTTCTCGACCGAAGTCGCCAAGCTCGCCCTCTCGGGCAACCCGGCCGACGTCGAGGCGCTCGCTGCCCTCAAACTTGCTTCGGGCGAGAGCGTCGATGAGCGCCGTCGTGCGCTCGTCGCGAAGATCGGCGAGAACATCTCGGTGCGTCGTCAGGTGTCGCTCAAGTCGGGCGGTTTCTTGGGCGCCTATCGTCACGGCACGCGCATCGGTGCGCTCGTCGCGATCGAGGGCGGCTCGGCCGAACTCGCGCACGACCTGGCCATGCACGTGGCCGCTGCGAACCCCGACTATCTGTCGGCGTCGGATGTTCCGGCCGATGTATTCGCCAAAGAGCGCGAGATCGAGACCGAGAAGGCGCTCGCCGAGGGCAAGCCGGCCGAGATCGTCGCAAAGATGATCGAGGGACGCCTGCGCAAGACGTTCAACGAGCGGGCGTTGCTCGGTCAGGCGTTCGTCAAAGACCCGGACCAGACCATCGAGAAGCTACTGAAGGCCGCCAAGGCCGAGGTGAAGGCGTTCCGACGGTTCGAAGTTGGCGCCGGCATCGAAAAGAAGCAGGATGACTTCGTAGGCGAGGTCATGGCTCAGGTGAAGGCGAGCAGCGGCAAGTAAGCCGACGCTCCAGACCCACGAAAACCCCGCCCCGGCGGGGTTTTCTTCAAAAGGAGACGGTTCATGGCTGAAACAGGTATTCGGTACCAGCGCATCCTCGTCAAACTTTCGGGCGAGGCGCTGATGGGTCACGCCGATTACGGCGTTGATCCGATCGTCATCAAGCGCATTGCGCTCGAGATCAAAGAATTGCTCGATCTCGGCGCGCAGGTGGCGGTGGTCATCGGTGGCGGCAACATCTTCCGCGGCGAGGGCCTCGCACGCTCGGGGATGGACCGCGTCACGGGCGATCACATGGGCATGCTCGCGACGGTGATGAACTGTCTGGCGATGCAAGACGCGCTCGAGTCGGTCGGCAGTCATGCCCGGGTGATGTCGGCGATCCGCATCAACGAGGTGTGCGAGGATTATATCCGCCGCCGCGCGATCCGCCACCTCGAGAAGGGGCGGGTGGTGCTCTTTGCCGCGGGCACGGGTAACCCGTTCTTTACCACCGACACGGCGGCCTCGCTCCGTGCGATCGAGATCAATGCGGATATCTTGGTCAAGGCGACCAAAGTCAACGGCATCTACTCGGCCGATCCGATGAAAGATCCGAAGGCGGTGCGTTATCCTCGACTCACCTTCGACCGGGTGCTCGATGAGCGGCTCAATGTGATGGACGCCACGTCGATCGTGATGTGCCGCGATAATAAGATCCCGCTGCAGGTGTACAACATGAACAACGCCGGCGACCTGCTGCGCATCGCCCGAGGCGAGGACGTGGGCACGGTCGTCACGAACGATTGAGGTAGAAGACGATGATCGAAGATTTCAAGAAAGATGCTACGACGCGCATGGCCAAGTGCGTGCAACAGTTTGCACTCGATCTCAAGAAGCTGCGTACGGGGCGCGCGAGCCCGAGCCTCGTCGAGAACCTGAAGGTCGATTACTACGGCACCGAGTCGCCGCTCTCGCAGCTGGCGAACATCAGCGTCGAAGATGCGCGGACGCTCGTGATCACGCCGTGGGACAAGAGTGCGATCCAGTCGGTCGAGAAGGCGATCTACAAGTCGGACCTCGGCCTCACGCCGAACACCGCAGGCTCGGTGATCCGCGTGCCGCTGCCGCCACTCACCGAAGAGCGCCGTCGGGACATCACCAAAGTGGTACGTGGCGATGCCGAGAACGCCCGTGTGGCGGTGCGCAACGTGCGCCGTGACGTGCTACAGGATGTGAAAGAGGCCCTCAAAGAAAAGCTCATCAGCCAGGATGAGGAAAAGAAAGCGCAGGAAGAGATCCAGAAGCTCACGGACAAGCACGTGGCCGAGATCGACGCAGCGCTTGCGGCCAAAGAAAAAGAAATCATGCAGGTTTGAGGCCGACAGGTCCCTGCGATTTTGGCACTGCCACACCACATCGCTATCGTGATGGACGGGAACGGCCGCTGGGCCGAGGCCCGGGGTGAGCCGCGACCGGTCGGACATCGCGCGGGCATCGAGCCCGTGCGCAAGATCATTCGCGAGTGCGCCAATCTCGGCATCGAGGCGCTGACGCTGTTCGCATTCTCGAGCGAGAACTGGCGTCGACCCGAGACCGAGGTCGCCGCGATCATGGGACTCTTCATGGAAGCGCTCGATCGCGAGGTCGCCGAGCTCCATGCCAACCGCGTGCGAGTGCGCATCATCGGCAATCGACAGCGATTGTCGGTGCGCTTGCAGCAGCGTATCGCCGAGGCGGAGGCGCTCACGGCCAATAACGATGGACTCAAGCTGCAGGTCGCCGTGAGTTACGGCGGACGCTGGGACGTGCTCGAGGCCGCCAAACGCCTGGCGGCTCGCGCCGCGAGCGGTGAGATCCGTGCGAACGACATCGACGAAGAGATGTTCTCGGCTGAGCTGCAGCTCTCCGATCTGCCCGACCCCGATCTGTTCATTCGTACCGGGGGCGATCATCGCGTGAGCAATTTTTTGCTTTGGAATATCGCTTACGCCGAGCTCTTCTTCACCGATGTGCTCTGGCCCGATTTCGACGAGGCGGAGTTCAAGCTCGCGCTCGAAGATTTCGCTGGCCGTGAGCGTCGATTCGGGCTCACAGATCCAAAGAAATGAGCGAGTTGCGCCAGCGAGTGCTCACCGCCGTGGTGCTCGCGGCGTTTCTGCTCGTCGTGCTCTTCGTGTTGCCGGCGGTCGTCACCACGTTCCTCATCGTGCTCGTCGTGTTGGGCGGTGCGTGGGAGTGGTCGGCGTTCCTGCATCCTGAGCGTCGCCGGCTGCGTCTGGCGTACGTCGTGCTCGTCGCGCTTGGGCTTTACGTCGCGTGGCAATACACGAGCGGCACCGAGGCCTTCACGTGGCTGCTGGCGCTGGCAGCGGTATGGTGGATCGTCGCACTCGGGTGGGTGATGTTTGCGCCGACGCGCGGCGGCTCGGCGGTCTCGGCGATCGCAGGGGTGCTCGTACTGGTACCTGCGGGCGTGGCGCTCATTCGTCTACGACTCGAAGATAACGGGGCCGTGCTCGTGCTCTTTTCTTTGATCGTGGTGATGGCGGCGGATGTGGGGGCGTATTTCGCAGGTCATCGCTTCGGGCGCACCAAACTCGCCCCGAAAGTCTCACCGGGCAAAAGCTGGGAAGGCGTCATCGGCGGCGTGATCGCCTCGCTCATCGTGGCGGCGATCGGGGCGAGTCTGCTCAACTGGCCGACCGTACCCGTGATGTGGCTCGCAGCGGGCGCAGCGGCGTTTTCGGTGGTAGGGGATCTCACCGAGAGTCTCATGAAGCGCCACACGGGGCTCAAAGATAGTGGTCACTTGTTCCCGGGCCACGGGGGCGTGCTCGATCGATTCGACAGTCTGTCGGCGGGTATCCCCATTTTCGTTTTGGGGCTCATCAAAGTGGGAGCGCTCGCGTGAGCACGCCGGTTGGCATCGCCGTGCTCGGCTCGACGGGCAGCATCGGCGACAGCACGCTCGATGTGGTGGCGCGTCATCCCGATCGATTCAAGATCGTCGCCCTCGGTGCGCGACGCGATCACGAAAAGTTGTTGGCGCAGTGTCTGAAATTCCAACCCGAGTGTGCGGCCCTCGTCGAGCCCGAGGCCGCGCGCGAACTCGAGCACGCCCTGCGCCAGGCCGGGTCGAAGACCCGCGTGCTCGCGGGCGAGGCGGCGCTCGATGAGATCGCGGCCATGCCGTCGGCACCCTTCGTCATGGCGGGCATCGTGGGCGCGGCGGGGCTCTCGTCCTCACTCGCGGCCGCGCGGGCGGGCAAGCGACTCATGATCGCCAACAAGGAGCCGCTCGTGATGGCGGGCCCCATGCTCATCGAGGCGGCGCGCGAGGGTAGGGCAACGTTGTTGCCGATCGACAGCGAACACAACGCGATCTTCCAGTGCTGGCCCTCGGGGGCCGAGACGGGTCGTGCGCCGAAAGGGGTACGCCGAATTCTGCTCACCGCCTCAGGCGGCCCGTTCGTCGATTGGAGTGCCGAGCAGATCGCGGCGGCGACGCCCGAGCAGGCGTGTCGTCATCCCCGATGGGTGATGGGACGCAAAATCTCCGTGGATTCTGCAACGCTCATGAACAAGGGTCTCGAGGTGATCGAGGCCCGCATGTTGTTCGGTTTGCCGCTCGAACAGGTCGAGGTGGTCGTACATCGGCAGAGTCTGGTGCACTCGCTCGTCGAATATGTCGATGGCTCGATGCTCGCGCAGCTCGGATCGCCCGATATGCGCACCCCGATCGCCCATGCCCTCGCATGGCCGGACCGGATCGACTCCGGTGTACAATTCCTCGACCTCGCCCGGGCCGGCGTCCTGCAATTTGAGCCCCCGGATACGGGTCGATTCCCCTGTCTGGCGCTTGCGCGTCAGGCGGCCGCTGCAGGGGGTCTGGCGCCTGCCATCCTCAATGCGGCCAATGAGGTCGCCGTAGCGGCGTTCCTGGAGGGCCATTTGAACTTCAGCGGGATCCCAACGGTCATTGACTCCGTGATGAATGCCGTGCCGGCTGGCGAGGCCAAGGACCTAGAGAGCGTGCTCGCGGCCGATACCGCCGCGCGGGGGGCGGCGCTGCGTCGGATTGCCGAGGGGCGTCACGCCCCGAGAGGGCACTGATGGATTGGCTCTGGACCATCGTCGGGTTCATCGTGGCCGTGAGCCTGCTCGTGACCGTTCACGAGTACGGACACTACTGGGTCGCGCGCAAACTCGGTTTCAAGGTCCTGCGCTTCTCGGTGGGTTTTGGTCCCGCGCTCTGGACGCGCGTCGCGGGCGGCGATCGCACCGAATACGTCATTGCGGCGTTGCCGCTCGGCGGCTACGTCAAGTTGCTCGATGAGCGCGAGGGCCCCGTGCCGCCCGCCGATCTCGAGCGCTCGTTCACGCGCAAGCATCCGTGGCAGCGCATTCTCGTGTTGCTCGCAGGACCGGCCTTCAACATCGCGTTTGCCATTCTCGTGCTCTGGGCCGTGCTCTGGGTGAGTGGTGAGCCGCAGGTGAAGCCCGTCGTCGGCACAGTCGTGGCCGACTCGCTCGCCGCGCGTGCCGACCTGCGCACCAACGATGAATTCCAGCGCATCGAAGGGCGCACCGTCGCCACGCACTCCGACGTGATGCTCGGTTTCATGGAAGCCATCAGCGACGACGGCAAAGTCGATATCGAAGTCCGTCGTCCGGGTTCGGGTGTGCGTGTGCTCGAGTTGCGCGTTGAGGACGCCGACGTACGTCGCGCCTTGACCGAGCCGCAGGGTTTGTTGCCGGGCATCGGCATGCGCTTCTGGGTGCCGCCGGTGCCCGCCGAAATTGGCAAGGTCGAGGCAGGCGGTCCTGCGGATGTCGCAGGTCTTCGCGCCGGCGATCTCATCACCGCCGTCGATGGTGAACCGATCAATGATTTTCGCGCGTTGGTCGAGGCGATATCCTCGCGCCCTAATCGCGAAGTCGTCATCGACTATCGGCGCGAGGGCAGTGCCTCGCAGCTGACGATGCGCACAGCCGCCGATATCGTCGATGGTCGCGAGATCGGTCGAATTCGCGTGCAGACGCCGCCCCCGCCGCCGTGGCCGGAGTCGATGGTCACGCAGCGCAGCTATGGTCCGATCGAATCGCTCTCGCTCGCGACCGTTCGTGCTTGGGACATGACGGTGCTTCAGGCGAAGATGTTCGCGCGCATGCTCGTCGGTCAGGTCTCGCTCAAAAATCTCTCGGGTCCGCTGACCATCGCGGAGTTCGCCGGTGAGTCGGCGCAGAGTGGTCTGACCGAATTTTTGGGGTTCCTCATCGTGATCTCGCTCAGCCTCGGGTTCCTGAACCTGTTGCCGATTCCGATCCTCGATGGTGGCCAGATCATTTACCAGCTCGCCGAGTGGGCGCGTGGCGCGCCGCTCTCCGAGCGTGTGCAGGCGCTCGGGCAGCAAGTCGGTATCGTATTGTTGCTCATGCTCATGAGCGTCGCCCTTTTCAATGATTTTGCGAGGCAGCTCGGCTGATGATGTCCCTTCGTCTTTCTTTGATGGCGAGCCTGCTCGCTGCCTTCACTCTGATCGCTCCTCCGCTTGCGGCTCAGTCGGCCGGAGGGCCCCCGTCGCTGCGGGTTGACAACATCCGCGTTGAGGGCTTGCAGCGTGTATCGGAAGGCACGGTCTACAACTATTTGCCGGTGAACATCGGAGATCGGTTGTCACCGCAGCGCGTGCGCGAGGCGATCCGAGCGCTCTACGACACGGGGTTCTTCCGAGACGTCGAGTTGCGATGGGAGGAGGGGACGCTCGTCGTAGCCGTACTCGAGCGTCCCTCGATCGAGAGTTTCGAGATCACGGGCAACAAGGACATCAAGACCGAAGATCTCAGCAAGAGCTTGCGCAACGTGGGCCTGGCGACGGGCAAGACCTTCGATCGCTCGGTGCTCGAGGACGTGAAGCAATATCTCACCGACCAGTATTTCAGCCGCGGAAAATACGCCGTGCGCATCGATGCGCAGGTCGAAGAGGTGCCGGACAATCGCGTGCGCGTGAGGATCGAGATCAAGGAAGGCAAACGCGCGAAGATTCGTCAGATCAATCTCGTGGGGAACACCACCTTCGAAGAAGAGGCGATCCTCGAAGAGTTTGAGCTCAAGACGCCGAACTGGCTGTCTTGGTATCGGCAAGACGATCGCTATTCGCGCGAGTCGCTGCAGGGCGATCTCGAAAAACTGCGTTCGTACTACATGGACCGCGGCTATGCGAACTTCGAGATCGAGTCGACTCAGGTAGCGATTGCGCCGGAGAGGGACGACATCTTCATCACGGTCAACGTGAACGAGGGCGAGGTCTTCAAGGTCAGCAACGTGAAGCTCGCCGGTACGTTCGTTGTTCTCGAGTCGGAGCTCAAAAATTTCCTCTTCGTCAAAGCGGGCGACACCTACTCGAAGAAGGCGATTACCGCGACGCAGGAGATCATCCAGAATCGTCTGGGGCTCGAGGGTTACGCCTTTGCGAAGGTCGATCCGGTACCGACGCCCGAAGAGGGCAAGAAGGAAGTCGGCATCACGTTTTTCATCGACCCAGGTAATCGTGTTTACGTCCGCCACATCCTCTTCAACGGTGTGACCAAGATCAACGACGACGTGCTGCGTCGCGAAATGCGTCAACTCGAGGGGGCGTGGTTGTCGAACTTGCTCGTCGAGCGTTCGAAGCAGCGTATTCAGCGACTGCCGTTCATCGAGAAGGTCGAGTCCGAGACGACGCCGGTGCCGGGCACGGCGGATCTCGTCGACATTGAGTTCGAGATCAAGGAAGGGCCCTCGGCGCAGCTCGGTGGCGGCATTGGCTACTCCGAGTCGCAGTCGTTCATCCTCAACGGCAACTACGCCGACAGCAATTTCCTGGGTTCGGGCGAGCGTATCTCGGTCGATCTCAACTCAGGCCGCTTCTCGAAGGTGTATGGCGTCTCGCACACCAACCCCTACACCAACATCGACGGTGTGGCGCGCACGTTGTCGCTGACCTATCGTGATGTAACGCAGTTCGTGTCGGCCTCCTCGGATTTCTCGTCCGAGTCGTTCGCGGTGTCGGTCGACTATGGTTATCCGATCACCGAGTTTCAGGGTTTACGCGTGGGTCTTTCGGCGCAGCGGTCCTCGCTCATCACGGGCGAGGGAAGTGCGGAGCAAGCGCGCTCCTGGGTGCGCACCAACGGTGACTACCGCATTCAGATCGTGCCGGAGCAGGATTTCGGCGGCGGCTTCGTGATTCCGGGTACCGCACTCGACACGACCCAGTTCGATTCCTTTGATCTCACGGTGGGCTGGAGCTACGACAGTCGTAACCGTGCGCTCTTCGCCGATCGTGGGATGCGTCACTCGCTCGCGTTGAGTTATGCGTTGCCGTTCAGCGACGTTCAGTACGCGACGGTCAACTACGACTATCTGCAGCTCGTTCCGATTATCGGGCGCTGGACGCTCGCGCTCGCCGCTGAGCTTGGCTACAGCCAAGAGCTGGGTGACACCACGGCACCGCCGCCATTTCGCAACTTCTTCGCCGGTGGCCCCGATACGGTGCGTGGGTATCGCGAGAGTCGTCTCGGCCCGAAGGACAGCTTCGGCAACCCCTACGGTGGAAACCTCAAAGTCACGGCCCGAGCGGAGCTCATCATTCCGACCCCTGAGAAGTGGGCGACCTCGGCGCGGGCCACGGTCTTCTTCGATATCGGCAACGTGTTCTCGACCCGCGGGTTCTACGAGTTCACGGGGATCGACGGGGTCACCCCGGTCGATTACAAGTTCAAGTATGATAATTTGAGACAGTCGACGGGTGTTGCGGTCCAATGGCTCGCTCCCCTCGGCGTGTTCCGGTTTAGCTATGCGCTGCCGCTCAATCCCTTCCGGGGCGACGGCGTTCAATTTGCTGATGAGGAAGAGCGGTTTCAGTTCACGATCGGTCAGGCGTTCTGATTCGATCGCTTTATTTAGAGGTTGACCCGACGATGCGTAGTTCTTTCAAAACGATGGTTCCGGCGATGGTGGCAGTGGCGGCGCTCATGGCTGCTCCGGCGATGGCCGAGATCAAAATTGGCTTTCTCGACTTCGGGCGACTGATGGACGAGAGCCCGCAGGGCAAGGCGCTCATCGAGTCGCTGCGGTCCGAAGCGGCTGCGAAGCAGCGCGAACTGCAGACGGCCGCGGCGTCGTTGCAGACCAAGCGCGACAAGCTCGCCAAAGATCGCGCGACGATGACGCCGGATCAAATCTCCCGCGCCGAAAAAGACGTGCGTGACGGGGAGCGTGATCTCGCGCGTCGCCAGTCGGAAGTCAACGACGACTTCAACGCGCGTCGCAACGAAGAAATGGGCAAGTTGCAGCGCACGCTCATCGAAGAAGTGCGTAACTACTCGAAGTCGCAAAACTTCGACCTCGTGGTCACCGACGGTGTGATCTACGCGACGCCAGCCCTCGATATCACCCCGGGCGTGCTTGCAGGCATGCAGTCGCGCACGGGCGCGGCAGCGCCGGCGAAGCCCGCGACGCGCTAAGTCGGCAGCGGTCGCGCGGGGGACGCGATGGCAGTCACCCTCGGCGAGCTCGCGGTTCGTTTCGGGCTCACGCTCCGAGGCGACCCCGATCGCCCAATCGACCATGTCGGTACGCTCTCGGGGGCGGGGCCTCGCGGCCTCGCCTTCTTCTCCAACCCCAAGCTGATCGACCAGCTCGCCGCGGCTCAGGCCGGGGCGATCGTGCTGCATCCCAAGATGCAGGAGGCGACGCCTCTCGATTGTTTGCTCGCGAGTAATCCGCACGCGAGTTTCGCGCGCATCGCGACCGAGTTGCATCCGCCGCTCGCGGGACCTGCCGGCGCTCATCCGAGCGCGGTCGTCGCAGCCGATGCCGTCATTCATCCCTCTGCGCACATCGGGCCGCTTGCGGTCGTGGGGGCGCGTAGCCGCATCGGCGCTCGCGCCTACATCGGCCCGGGCTGTGTGGTCGGAGAAGATGTCACGCTTGGCGATGACGTTCGGCTCCTTGCGCGCGTGACGGTGCTCGAAGGCGTGCGGATCGGCGCCCGCTCGATTTTGCACCCGGGATCGGTGGTGGGTTCGGAAGGGTTCGGTTATGCGCCTGAGGGCGATCGCTGGATCCACGTGCCGCAGGTGGGCTCAGTACGTATTGGCGAAGACGTCGAGGTCGGTGCGAACAGCACCATCGATCGCGGTGCGCTCGATGACACGGTTATCGGGGATGGCGTGAAGATCGACAACCTCGTGCAGATCGGTCACAACTGCACGATCGGTGCGCATACGGCGCTCGCCGGATGCATTGGTCTTGCTGGCAGTTCGCACATCGGTGCGCGTTGTCGTCTCGGCGGCGGCGTCGGGGTGGCGGGGCATCTGACCATTTGCGATGACGTCACGCTCATGGCCACGAGTTTTGTGACGACGGATATCCGCGAACCGGGGATGTATGCCGGCGGCTCCATTCCAATCGAGTCGGCGGCCGATTGGCGACGTATCGTGGGTCGACTCAAACGCATCGACGGTCTCAACCGTCGAGTCAGCGATCTTGAGCGACAAGTGGGAACGAAAGAACACGCATCAGACGAGGAACGTTCGTGAGCGACATTACTTTGGACATCAACGGCATCTTGAAGCAGTTGCCGCATCGCTATCCTTTCTTGCTCGTCGACCGCGTGCTCGAGTGCCACGAGGGCAAGAGTATTCGGGCGATCAAGAACGTCACGTTCAACGAGCCGTTTTTCCCTGGGCATTTCCCGGGTCGTCCGGTGATGCCAGGCGTCATCATCATCGAGGCGCTCGCTCAAGCGGCGGGTATTTTGGCGTTCCGCACGGCCAAAGTATTTCCCGATGAGAACACGCAGTTTTATTTTGTGGGAATCGACAAAGCGCGCTTCCGTCGTCCGGTCGAGCCCGGGGATCAGTTGATCCTCAATGCCACGCTGCAGCGTCAGATGCGCGGAATTTGGAAATTCGAAACCACGGCGATGGTGGGGGATGTCGAGGCCGCCGCCTGCGAACTGATGGTGGCTCCGGGAAGCTCATCGTGAGTGCGACGATCGACCCGCGCGCCGTCGTCGCGCCGACGGCCAAGATCGGCGAGGGCGTCGAGATCGGTGCGTATTCGATCATCGGTCCCGACGTCGAGATCGGAGCGGGCTGCATCATCGGACCCCATGTGGTGATCACGGGACATACGGTGCTCGGCGCGAACAACAGGGTGTTTCAGTTCGCCTCGATCGGTGATGCGCCGCAGGACAAAAAATACGCGGGCGAACCGACGCGCGTCGTGATCGGCAGCGGCAATACGTTTCGAGAATATGTGACGGTCAATCGTGGTACGGCCAAAGATAAGGGAGTCACGACGATTGGGGATGACAACCTCTTCATGGCGTCCTCGCATGTGGCGCACGACTGCATCGTCGGCAGCCATTGCGTGTTTGCCAACCTCGCGACGCTCGCCGGGCATGTCGAGATCGATGACTGGGTGATCCTCGCGGGGTTCACAGGGGTGCATCAGTTCTGCAAGATCGGCGCGCATGCCTTCATCGCCAACAACACAGCGGTGACGCGTGACGTACCGCCCTATGTGATGGCGGTGGGACATCCGGCTGAGCCGCATTCGATCAATGGCACGGGGATCGCCCGGCGCGGGTTCACGGCCGAGCAGGTACGTAACATCAAGAACGCCTACAAGACGCTCTATCGCTCCGATCTGCCACTCGAGCAGGCGATCGAACAGATCACCGAGGCCGCGAAGAGTCAGCCAGAACTGCAGGCCTTCGTCGATTTCTTCCCGCGGTCGAACCGCAGCCTCATCCGTTGAGCGTCGCCGAGCGAACTGACGGACCTT
Source organism: Gammaproteobacteria bacterium (assembly GCA_016874235.1). GTDB lineage: Bacteria > Pseudomonadota > Gammaproteobacteria > Steroidobacterales > Steroidobacteraceae > UBA964. The sequence goes on along the minus strand of VGUJ01000002.1, from coordinate 200,307 downwards.
TGATCGCGCTCGTCGCCGGGGAAGCTTCCGGCGACAACCTGGGTGCCGCGCTCATCGCGGCGATACGCGAACGTGTTCCGAATGCCCGATTCGTCGGCGTGCCCGGCCCACGTATGCGCGAGGCGGGGTGCGAGGCGCTCGCTGCGAGCGACGAACTCGCGCTCATGGGACTCGCCGAAATCCTGCGTCATTTGCCGCGTCTCATCGGCTTGCGGCGTCGTCTCGTGCGTGAATTGCTCGCGCGTCGACCGGCGGTGTTCGTCGGGATCGATGCACCGGAGTTCAACCTCGGACTCGCCAAGCGCTTGAAGGCGGGTGGCTTGCCCACGGTGCAATACGTGAGTCCGCAGGTGTGGGCGTGGCGGCAGGGGCGTGTGCGCGGCATCGCCGAGTCCTGCGATCGAATTCTTTGTCTCTTGCCCTTCGAACCCGCGTTCTATGCCGAGCACGGCGTGACGGCGCGCTTCGTGGGACATCCGCTCGCCGATCAATTTCCGCTCGAAGCTGATCGCGCGGGGGCGCGTGCCGCGCTCGGGTTGTCGAGAGACGAAGAGGTGATCGCCTTGTTACCGGGCAGCCGAATGGGCGAAGTGTCGCGACTCGCAGCGCCCTTCGTCGGCGCGGCGCAAAGAATTGCAGCGCAGCGACCGGGCGTGACGTTCGTGGTGCCGCTCACGAGCGCCTCGACGCGCGCGTGTTTCGAGGCGGCGCTCGGTGAAGCGTCGGCGGTGTCGGGCGATGTAGCGTCGCGCGCGGGAGCATTGGGTCTATCGATCAAGTTGCTCGACGGTCAGTCGCGACTCGCCCTCGCAGCGGCCGATGTCGTGCTCACGGCCTCGGGCACGGCGACACTCGAGACCTTACTCTCGCAGCGACCCATGGTGGTCGCGTATCAACTCGCGCCGCTCACAGCGTTTTTGTTGCGACGCCTGGGGCTCGTGAAGGTGCGGCATTTCTCGCAGCCGAACTTGCTCGTGGGGCGCGAGATCGTCCCCGAGTTCTTCCAAGAGGCGGCAACACCCGAGGCGCTCGGTGCAGCAGTCCTGCAATGGCTTGAGCAGCCGCAGCGTCTCGGCGAATTGCGTGAGGCGTTCGGACTCGTGCACCGCGACTTGCGTCGTGGGGGCGCCGCGCTCGCGGCCGAGGCCGTACTCGAACTCGTCGACCTCACGCGTTCGCAGTGAGCGTTGGCATGAATGGCGCGGTGAAACCAGGATGGACCGCGGGCGTCGATGAAGCGGGGCGAGGGCCCCTCGCAGGGCCGGTCGTGGCGGCGGCGGTCATACTCGATCCCGAGCGACCCATCGCAGGACTCGCCGACTCGAAGGCGCTGAGTCCGTCTGCGCGAGAGGCGCTGGCGCCGATCATTCGTGAACAGTCGATCGCTTGGGGCGTCGGGCTTGCGAGTCCCGAAGAAATCGATGCGATTAATATTTTGCAGGCGACCTTGCTTGCGATGCGTCGGGCGGTCGTCGCGCTCGCGGTGCGCCCGGCGCACCTCGAGGTCGATGGCAACCGGCTCCCCTCGATCGAAGGGCTGGTCGGGGTGCGGACCGCGGTCGCCATCGTGAAGGGCGACAGCAAGGTCGCGGCCATCAGCGCGGCCTCGATCCTCGCCAAGACGGTGCGGGATCACGTTATGGAACAATTGGATACGCGATATCCTGAATACGGTTTCGCGATCCACAAGGGCTATCCGGTCAAGGCCCACCTGGCTGCGCTCGACGCTCACGGACCCTCTCCCGTGCACCGCAGGAGCTACGCGCCGGTAAGATCACGGTTGCGATGAGCGCCTTCGTCCACCTCCGCCTACATACCGAGTACTCGCTGGTCGATAGCGTGGTGCGCATCGACGATCTCGTGGCGCGCGTGGCCGAGCTCGGTATGCCTGCTGTCGCCGTCACCGATCAGAACAACCTGTTCGCGATGGTAAAGTTTTATCGGGCGGCGATGGCCAAGGGGCTCAAGCCCGTGATCGGCGTCGATCTTCTCGTCGCCGAGCCCGGCGAGCGCGTCGCGCCGACCCGAATTTCTTTGTTGTGCCAGAACGAAGCGGGGTATCTGAATCTCACGCGGCTCGTGAGTCGCGCCTACCTCGAGGGTCAACAGCGCGGCATCCCGCGCATCGAGCGCTCGTGGCTCGAGACGCGAACGACCGCCGGACTGATCGCGCTGTCGTGTGGCGCCGAGGGTGATGTCGGTCGCGCGCTCGCCTCGAATCGCGCCGGCGAGGCGCGCAAGCACCTGACGTTTTGGCGTGATCTTTTGGGCGATCGCTATTACCTCGAGGTGAGCCGCCTCGGTCGTGAAGGCGAGGAGGCGCTCGTGGGTGCGACGGTCGAGCTCGCGCTTGCCGAAGGCGTGCCGCTCGTGGCGACGAACGACGTACGGTTCCTGTCGGCGGACGACTTCGAGTCGCACGAGGCGCGCGTGTGCATTCACGAAGGCTCGCAGCTCGGCGATGCCAGTCGGCCGCGACGGTACACGCCACAGCAGTATCTGCGCAGCGCCGAGGAGATGACTGAGCTGTTCGCTGACCTGCCCGAGGCACTCGACAACTCGGTCCAGATCGCGCGGCGCTGCAGTCTCATGCTGCAACTTGGCGAGAGCCGATTACCCGAATACCCGGTGCCCAAGGGGCAGACGACCGAGGGCTTTTTACGTAGCGAATCGGCGCGGGGGCTCAAAGAGCGCCTGACGCGATTGCCGCAGGCCGATCGAACAACCTACGAGGCGCGCCTCCAGAGCGAACTCGACGTCATCTGCTCAATGGGTTTTGCCGGTTATTTTTTGATCGTCGCGGATTTCATTCGTTGGGCGAAGGGCAATGGCGTGCCGGTGGGGCCGGGCCGTGGTTCGGGCGCCGGCTCGCTCGTCGCGTACTCGCTCGGCATCACGGACATCGACCCGCTGCAGTACGACCTACTGTTCGAGCGCTTCTTGAACCCCGAGCGCGTGTCGATGCCCGACTTCGACGTCGACTTCTGCATGGACGGCCGCGATCGGGTGATCGAGTACGTCGCCGACAAGTACGGGCGCAAGCGCGTCTCGCAGATCATCACCTACGGCACCATGGCGGCGAAGGCGGTGGTGCGTGACGTCGGTCGCGTGCTCGGGTTCGGATACGGACAGGTCGATCGTATTGCGAAGCTGATCCCCTTCGAGCTCGACATCACGCTCGACTCGGCGATCGAGAAAGAGCCGGAGCTCAAGAAGCTCTACAAGCAAGACGAGGACGTCCGCAGCCTCATCGATCTTGCCAAATCTTTGGAAGGGCTCACCCGAAACGCCGGCAAGCACGCGGGGGGTGTGGTGATCGCGCCCTCGGTACTCGAGGATTTTGCGCCGCTCTATTGTGAAGAGGGGGGAGGTAGCGTCGTCACGCAGTTCGACAAGGACGATGTCGAGGCGGCGGGCCTTGTGAAGTTCGACTTCCTCGGGTTGCGGACGCTCACCATCATCGAGCACGCGGTACGCACCATCAATGCGGCGCGCGCCCAGGGCGAGCCGCCGATCGATATCGCGCTGTTGCCGATGGACGATGCGGCGGCTTATCAACTGCTCAAAAATTGTCAGACGACAGCGGTCTTCCAGCTCGAATCGCGCGGCATGAAGGATCTCGTGCGGCGTCTGCAGCCGGATCGCTTCGAAGATATCGTCGCGCTGGTCGCGTTGTTCCGTCCGGGCCCGTTACAGTCGGGCATGGTCGATGACTTCATCGCGCGCAAGCACGGTCGCATCGAGGGTCCCATCGATTACCTGCACCCGAGCCTCGAGCCCATCTTGAAGCCGACGTACGGCGTGATCTTGTATCAAGAGCAGGTGATGCAGATCGCGCAGGTGCTCGCGGGCTACAGTTTGGGCGGCGCCGATTTGCTACGTCGCGCCATGGGCAAGAAAAAGCCCGAGGAGATGGCCAAGCAGCGCAGCACCTTCGTCGAAGGGTCGGTAGCGCGCGGCGTGCCCGAGTCGCAGGCGGCGCACATTTTCGATTTGATGGAAAAGTTCGCGGGGTACGGCTTCAACAAGTCGCACTCGGCGGCGTATGCCTTGCTGTCTTATCAAACGGCGTGGCTCAAAGCGCATCACCCCGAGGCCTTCATGGCGGCGGTGTTGTCGGCGGATATGGACCACACCGACAAGGTCGTGACCATCAAGGACGAGTGCGATCGCATGGGCATCACCGTGTTGGCACCCGACGTCAATGCGTCGGAGTATGCGTTCGTCGTCGCGGGCCCGCGGGAAGTACGTTATGGGCTTGGCGCGATCAAGGGCGTGGGTCAGTCGGCGGTCGAGGCGATCACCGAGGAGCGCCACGCTCAGGGCCCGTATCGCAGTCTCGAGGATCTGTGTCGAAGGCTCGATCTCAATCGAGTGAACCGCCGCGTCTTCGAGGCGCTCATCCGCTCAGGTAGTCTCGACTCGCTCGGCGTCAATCGCGCGACGCAAATGGCGCGATTACCGGCGGCGATGCAAATGAGCGAGCAAGCGACGCGCGCCGTCGAAGCGGGACAGGTCGATCTCTTCGGGCTCTCGCAGCCGTCCGAGAGTGAGGTCGACGCGAGCGCCGCCGCCGTGCCGCCGCAGGCGGAGTGGAGCGAGTCGATGCGTCTTGCCGGTGAGCGCGACACGCTTGGGCTTTACCTCACGGGGCATCCCATCACGCGTCACGAGAAGGACCTTGCGCGATTCGTGAGCGGTCGCATCGCCGATCTCTTGAGCGATCGTCCGTCGCAGGGCGCGCCAGAGCGCGGTTATTTCGGTGGGCGCACCGCGTCGATCGCGGGCTACATCCATGAAATCCGTAAACGCGGGAACCGTACCTCCATCGTGCTCGACGATCGAACGGGGCGCATGGAGGTCACATTCTTTGACGAAGTGATGCAGCGTTATCGTGAGCTCATTGTCAAAGATGCGCTCGTGCTCATCGAGGGGCAGCTGCGCTTCGATGAGCAGGGTGACACTTGGCGGATGGCGGCACGCAAGGTCACCGAACTCGATCGTGCCCGCGAGCAGCAGGCGCATCGTATCGTGTTGATCTGGCCGCGCGCGAACGGCACAGATCAAGGCTTGATGTTGCAGCGGCTCGCCGAGACGCTGTCGTCTCATCGTCCCGGCCCCTGTGCCGTGGGGGTGCGGTATGCCGGCGAGCAGGCGAGTGCGGCGCTCGAGCTCGGGCCTGAGTGGAAGGTGAGGGCAAGCCCCGAACTCATCGAGTCGCTCGAGCAGCTCGTGGGCCCGAACGGTGTGCGCGTGGTGTACGGCCCGCCGCCCGGCACCACGACCTCGGCGTGCGGCTGACGTAACCTTGACGGTTGAAAGCACGGGGTCGGCCCCGTAACCTCCGCCCCGATGGCTCTCAACTTTCTCGATTTCGAACAACCGATCGCCGAGCTCGAGGCGAAGATCGAAGAATTGCGTCACGTCACGGCGGGTGCCGGCGTCAACGTGCAGGATGAGATCGCGCGCTTGCAGTCGAAGAGCGATCAACTCACGCGCAGCATTTTTTCGAAGTTGAGTCCGTGGCAGGTGACGCAGCTCGCGCGCCATCCTCATCGCCCCTACACCTTCGATTATCTCTCGCAGGCGTTCTCAGGCTTTGAAGAGTTGCACGGCGATCGCATGTTCGGTGACGACCAAGCCCTCGTCGGTGGGCTCGCGCGTCTCGAGGGCGAAGCGGTCATGGTCATCGGTCATCAGAAGGGTCGCGACACCAAAGAGCGGGTGCGTCGCAACTATGGCATGCCGAAGCCCGAGGGCTATCGTAAGGCGCTACGGCTCATGCACTTAGCCGATCGGTTTGGGTTGCCGCTCATCACGTTTATCGATACGCCGGGGGCGTACCCCGGTCTCGATTCAGAAGAGCGCGGGCAGAGTGAAGCGATCGCGCGAAATCTTTTTGAGATGGCAAAACTTCGAGTTCCGGTGGTGAGTGTCGTCATCGGCGAGGGGGGTTCGGGTGGAGCGCTTGCGATCGGTGTATGCGATCGCTTGTTGATGCTGCAGTTCAGCACCTATTCGGTGATCTCGCCCGAGGGCTGCGCATCGATTCTTTGGAAAAGCGCAGATAAAAAAGAAACGGCTGCCGAGGCCATGGGCCTCACGGCCGATCGACTGCGCTCGCTCGGGCTTGTCGACGAGGTGATCGCCGAGCCGCTCGGGGGCGCGCATCGCGATCCGGCCGTGACGGCCTCGTCGGTCAAGGACGCGATTCTGCGTCACTTGCGCGAGTTGCAATCGAAGCCCCGCGAGACGTTGCTTGCTGAGCGTTCGCGTCGACTCGCGGGCTTTGGTGCCTTCACTGAGGAGGCGAGCTGAGCGCGTCTCACGATCTGCTGCTCGAGCGCCTCACGCGCGAACTCGAGTCACTCGCGGGCGATGCCGCGCCTTCAGGTTGGTGCGTCGCACTGAGTGGTGGGGCGGATTCGGTCGCCTTGCTCGTCGCGCTCTCCGAGCTTCCTCGTTCATCGCGTGGGCGTCGTGTCCCCCTGCGTGCAGTGCATGTGCATCATGGTCTGCGCCCGGAAGCCGATGCATGGGCCTCCCATTGCCGCGCTCTGTGTCGAGGCCTGCGTGTTCCGCTGTCGGTGCGGCGTGTCGCCGTGCCACGAACGCGCGGGTCGTCGCTCGAGGCCGAGGCGCGGCGCGTGCGCTACGAGGCGCTCACCCAAGGCTTGCGCCGAAACGAGTGGTTACTCACGGCGCATCACGAAGATGACCAGCTCGAGACGCTGTTACTGCAGCTCATGCGGGGCGCGGGCGTGGCGGGCCTGGCTGCGATGCCGCGAGATGCGGTCTTTGGCGCAGGGCGTTTGGTGCGCCCCGTGCTTCACGAGTCACGAGCCGCGCTTGAATCGTTCGCTCGTGGGCGTGGGTTGTCGTGGGTCGAGGACGACAGCAACGTCGATGAGCGCTTCGATCGGAATTTTTTGAGACGACGCGTCTTGCCCGTGTTGCGTGAACGCTGGCCTGCCGCCTCGCGCGTCGCCTCGCGAAGTGCGTCGCATCTTGGCGAAGCACGGGCCCTGCTCGAGGCGCTTGCGGTGGAAGATCTCGCGAGGGTGAGCGTCGAGGGCGGACTCGTCGACCTGGCGAGGCTCGCCAAATTCGATGCGGCGCGGCAGCGCAATGTGCTGCGCTATTGGTTGCAGACCCGCGGTCTTGCGATGCCCGATGCCGTGCACCTCGAGCGGATCCGGGTCGAGTTGGCCGCCGCTCGACCCGACGCGACGCCGTTCGTGCGCTGGACCGGCGGTGAGGTGAGACGGTTTCGAGGTCGACTCTACGCCATGCGAGAGACCACCTCGAAATCGAAGGTGCCGCGCGATCGCCAGGCGTGGCGGTGGCGGGGGGCGCGTCACTTCGAGCTGGGTGGGGGTCGGGGCCTGCTGCGACTCGTAGCCGATCCTCATGGGCCCCTGACTGCCAAATCTCTTCCTGCGGTACTTTGGGTCGGCGTGCGTGAGGGGGGCGAAAAGCTGGCGCTCGAGGTGGGTGGACCGCGTCATTCGCTGAAGGAACTGCTCAGAGTCGCCACGCTGCCGCCCTGGGAACGCGAGGTGTTGCCGATCCTGTTCGATGGTGAAACACGCGCCGCGGCGGTGGTGGCCGTCGCCGATCTGCTCGTGGCTGCGGCATTCCGCGCAACGGGCCGCCCAACGGTCAGCTCGAAGCGCGCAAAGGGGCGTTTACGGCTGGTGTGGGAAGGCCGATTTTGTTAACCTGATTTTCCGTCGTGCCGGGGTCTTCTCGGCGCTTTTTTTGCGGCGGTCCCCATGCCTCGTTTCGTCTTTGTCACAGGCGGTGTCGTTTCCTCGTTGGGGAAGGGCATCGCCTCCGCTTCGTTGGCGGCCATCCTCGAGGCACGCGGTCTCAAGATCGCGATGGTCAAGCTCGACCCCTACATCAACGTCGATCCGGGCACGATGAGTCCATTCCAACACGGCGAGGTGTTCGTCACCGACGACGGCACCGAGACGGACCTCGACCTCGGTCACTACGAGCGATTCGTGCGCACGGTGACCGGCCGTCACAGCAACTTCACCACTGGGCGTATCTACGAGCGCGTGATCGCCAAAGAGCGTCGCGGCGATTACCTCGGTGCGACGGTGCAGGTGATCCCGCATATCACCGATGAGATCAAGGCGAGCATCATGCTCGGCGCGGGCGACTCGGACGTCTGCATGGTTGAGATCGGCGGTACGGTGGGTGACATCGAATCGCTGCCCTTCCTCGAGGCGATACGTCAGATCGGTGTGGAGCTCGGCCGCACTCAGGCGATCTTCATGCATCTGACGCTGGTGCCCGTCGTGGGAGGTGGCAGCGAAATCAAGACGAAGCCGACGCAGCATTCGGTCAAAGAATTACGCAGCATTGGTATTCAACCAGACATCCTGCTTTGTCGCGCGCGTGATCCGCTGCCCGCCGAGCACCGGCGGAAGATTGCGCTCTTCACCAATGTTGAGCATCGCGCGGTCATCTCGGCCGTCGATGCCCGCGACATCTACGAGATTCCGCTGTTGCTGCACGAGCAGGGGCTCGACGACATCGTCGTCGAAAAGCTCCGACTCGAGTCGCACACTAAACCCGCGGATCTCTCGTCTTGGAAGCGGGTGGTCGACACCAAGGCTAGCCCTGAGGCCGAAGTCGACATCGCGATGGTCGGCAAATACGTACAGAACCGCGACTCGTATATTTCGCTCAACGAAGCGCTCACGCATGCGGGTGTCCAGAACCGCACGCGTGTGAATATTCATTTCATCGAGTCGACGGACATCGAAGCGCACGGCGCTGCCGTGCTCGAGAAGATGGATGCGATTCTGGTGCCGGGCGGCTTTGGCGAGCGCGGTGTCGAAGGCAAGATCGCGGCGGTGCGCTACGCGCGCGAGCGCAAGATTCCGTACCTCGGCATTTGTCTCGGCATGCAGATCGCCGTCATCGAGTATGGCCGCCATGTGCTCGGGCTCACGGGGGCCAACAGCACGGAATTCAATCGCGAGACGCCGCATCCGGTGATCGCGCTCATCACCGAGTGGCAAGACGCGCTGCACGGCGCTCAGGCGCGCAGCGACACATCGAACCTCGGCGGCACCATGCGCCTCGGTGGGCAAGACGTGAAACTCGCCGAGGGTTCTCGTGCGCGCACGATCTACGGTAAGCCCGTGATCCGCGAGCGTCACCGTCATCGTTACGAGTTCAACAACACCTATCTCGATCGGTATCGGGCGGCAGGGTTCTCGTTCTCGGGGATGTCGCCGGATGAACTCGTCGAAATCGTCGAGCTCGCCGATCACCCGTGGTTCGTCGCCACGCAGTTCCACCCTGAGTTCACCTCCAACCCGCGCGACGGTCATCCGCTCTTCACAGGGTTCATCGCTGCGGCGCGCACGCAGCACGGGGGACGCAAGACATGAAGCTCGCTCAGTACGAAGTCGGAGCCCGATCGCCGTTTTTTTTGTTTGCAGGACCCTGTGTCATCGAAAGCGCAGCACTCTGCGAAGAGGTGGCTGGGCGTATGCGCGAGATCACGACGCGACTCGGCGTACCCTACGTATTCAAAGCCTCGTTCGATAAAGCCAATCGTTCATCGCGATCGAGTTTTCGGGGTCCCGGACTCGAAGCAGGGCTCAAAGTACTTGAAGGCATCCGTTCGAAGTTCGGCTTGCCCGTGCTGACGGACGTACACGAAGACACGCCGCTTGCCGAAGTGGCTTCGGTCGTCGATGTGCTGCAGACACCCGCGTTTCTTTGTCGCCAGACCAACTTCATCGTCGCCGCTGCCTCGCAGGGCAAGCCTGTCAATATCAAGAAGGGGCAGTTTTTGTCGCCCTGGGAAATGCAAAACGTAGTCGACAAAGCTCGCTCGACGGGTAACGACGCCATCATGGTGTGCGAGCGCGGGTTCAGTTTCGGCTACAACAACCTCGTCTCGGATATGCGTTCGCTCGCCATCATGCGTCAGACCGGATGCCCGGTGGTCTTTGATGCCACGCATTCGGTGCAGTTACCCGGTGGGCAGGGTAACGCCTCGGGCGGACAACGCGAGTTCGTCCCCGTGCTCTCACGCGCTGCGGTCGCCGCGGGGATCGCCGGCCTGTTCATGGAAACGCATCCCGATCCGGCGAAGGCGCTTTCGGATGGTCCCAACGCTTGGCCGCTGCCGCGCATGGAATCTTTGCTGTCGACGCTCGTCGAGCTCGATCGCGCCGTCAAAAAAAATCCCTTTGAGGAAGATCGAACATGAGTCGAATTGCCGAGATCCACGCCCGCGAAGTCATCGACTCGCGCGGTAATCCCACCGTCGAAGCCGACGTGATTCTCTCGAGCGGTGTACTCGGGCGTGCGGCCGTGCCCTCGGGTGCCTCGACCGGCACGCGTGAGGCCGTCGAACTGCGGGACGGCGACAAGCGTCGTTACCTCGGAAAGGGCGTGCTGAAGGCGGTGCGTAACGTCAACGGCCCGATTCGTAAGGCGCTGCTCAAGCGTGACGCACGCGATCAGCAGGACATCGACGCTCGACTGATCGCGCTCGATGGCACGGAGAACAAAGCGCGACTCGGGGCCAACGCCTTGCTCGCGGTGTCGCTCGCGACGGCCCATGCCGCGGCGACCGATGCAGGGCTTCCGCTGTGGCGCTCTCTCGCCGGTCGTCGCAAGCCCGTGATGCCGGTACCGATGATGAACGTCATCAACGGTGGGGCGCACGCGGATAACAGTCTCGACATCCAAGAGTTCATGATCCTGCCCGTCGGGGCGCGCAGCTTCAGCCAGGCGTTGCAGATGGGCGCCGAGGTGTTCCACACGCTGAAGGGTATCCTCAAGGGGAAGAAACTCACGACGGCGGTTGGAGATGAGGGCGGGTTCGCGCCCGATCTCGCCTCGAACGAGGCGGCGCTCAAGCTCATGCTGCAGGCCATCGAGAAGGCGGGCTACAAGCCCGGGCGCGACATCTACCTCGGACTCGATGTGGCGAGCTCGGAGTTCTTCAAGGCCGGGCGCTACGCGCTGCACGGTGAGGGTCGCTCGTTCTCGGCGGCGCAGTTTGCGCAGTACCTCGCCAAGCTCGTCGATCGCTACCCGATCATCACCATCGAGGACGGCATGGCCGAGGGCGATTGGGACGGTTGGGCGGGCCTCACGCGGACGCTCGGCAAACGTTGCCAGCTCGTCGGCGATGATCTCTTCGTCACCAACACCCGGATTTTGGCCGAAGGCATCCGCAAGGGGATCGCCAACTCGATTCTCATCAAGGTCAACCAGATCGGCACGCTCACCGAGACCCTCGAAGCCATCGAGATGGCGACGGGTGCAGGGTATTCGGCGGTGATTTCACACCGATCGGGAGAAACCGAGGACACGACGATCGCCGATATCGCCGTCGCGACGTCGGCCACGCAGATCAAGACCGGTTCGATGTCTCGCTCCGACCGAATCGCCAAGTACAACCAGCTGCTGCGCATCGAAGAGCAGCTCGGCGGCAAGGTGCGTTACGCGGGGCGTGAGGCTTTCCCGGTAAAGATCTGAACGAGAAGGGGTTTCTTTTGTGTCATCGCGGGATTACCATTCGTCGCCAATGACGAAATGGTTCGCCGGCGTGTTGGTTTGCCTGACGGTGCTGCTCCAGTACCGCATCTGGTTGTCCGACGACGGCGTCCGCGAAGCCTACCGACTGCGTCAGTCCGTCGATCAACAGGCCGACACCAACTCCGAACTCCGACGTCGCAACGAGCAGTTGGCCGCTGAGGTGGCCGATCTCAAGAGCGGCCTCACGGCCATTGAAGAGCGTGCTCGCAGTGAGCTCGGGATGATCGCGACCGGCGAATCCTTCTATCAGGTCGTGCCCAAGGTCGTCACGGCGCCCGCCGAATCGCGCGACGCACTGACCACGCGCACGGCGAAGCGCTGAGTCTCTTGTCTTGAGCGACCCGCACTACTGGCTCGTCATGCCGGCGGCCGGGCGGGGCCAGCGGCTCGGCGCCGATCTGCCCAAACAGTATTTGCCCATCGCGGGCCGTACGCTCATCGAGTGGGCCTTGCATCCTTTTGCATCGGACTCGGCGTGTCGCGGACTCGTCATTGCGCTGGCTGCGGGCGATGCGCACTGGCCCGCGATTCGTTCAAAACTCGCGTGTCCCGTGATCGAAGCACCGGGCGGAGCGGAGCGCAGTGATTCGGTGCGCGGTGCGCTCGAGACGCTTCGAGCGCGAGGGGCCAGTGATTCAGATTGGGTGCTCGTGCACGATGCGGCGCGGCCCTGCGTGACGGCGGCGGAAGTCACCGCACTGCGTCACGGCGTCGCCCAGGATGACAGTACCTCCGCGTCGGCTTTAGCGGGCGGACTGCTCGCGATGCCGCTCGCCGATACGCTCAAGCGCGGGGGTGCGCAGGGCGCGGGCGTCGTCAGTATCGAGACGGTCTCTCGTGACGGACTCTGTCGTGCGCTGACCCCACAGATGTTTCGGCTCGGCGCGCTGCTTTCGGCCTTGCGAGCGTCGGCGGCGGCGGGGCGGGTGCCGACGGACGAGGCGCAGGCGATGGAGTGGATCGGCGCGAGTCCACGGATGATCGTCGGCGAGTCCACCAATCTCAAAGTCACGACCATGGCCGATCTTTTGCTCGCTGAGGGCATACTGCGTGCACGGGCGGGTTCGGCTGGAGGATCAGCGTGATGCGAGTCGGATCAGGTTTTGATGTGCATGCCTTCGGGCCGGGCGATCACGTGATGCTGGGCGGGGTGCGTGTGCCGCACTCGCAGGGTGTCGTCGCGCATTCCGATGGCGACGTGTTGCTGCATGCGCTCTGCGATGCGTTGCTCGGCGCGGCGGGGCTCGGGGACATCGGCCAACATTTTCCCGATAGCGACCCGCAGTGGCGAGGCGCGTCGAGTGATCGCTTCGTCACTCATGCCGTCACGCTGCTGCGTGAGCGGGGCTACTCGATCGTCAACGCCGATCTCACTCTGCTCTGCGAGGCGCCGCGCCTCTCGGGGCATCGCGACGCCATTCGCAGCGCCATCGCAACGCTGCTCGGGGTCGCGGCCGACGCCGTCAACCTCAAGGCGACCACCACCGAGAAGATGGGCTATCTCGGTCGCCGCGAAGGTCTGGCGGCCGAGGCGGTCGTTCTGATCACCCGCGCGTGACGCCCGTCGAACGCCTTGCGCTCGCGCCGCCGCGCGCGGTGGAGCCCGTTGCGGGTCGTGCGCGTATCCGTTTGGAGCCTGAAGATTTCGAGGTCATCGAGGACCTCGGATTCGAAGCGGCCGGACAGGGCCCACATCTCTTGCTGCGTGTGCGTAAACGGAATGCCAATACCGGTTGGGTCGCGCGCGAGCTTGCGCGCAGCATCGGGGTTCGCGATTTGGATGTGGGATACGCCGGTCTCAAAGATCGTCATGCCGTGACGACCCAGTGGTTCACCGTGCCGGCGCGCGGTCGTTCGGGCGAGACCCGCACACCGACCGATTGGGCGGGCGTGCAGGGCGAGGGGTACGAGGTCATCGAGGCGCATGCGCACAACCGCAAGCTGCCGCGCGGTGCGCTTGCCGGGAACACCTTCAAAATTTTACTGCGCGATTTCGAAGGTGATGCCGCGATGCTCGACCGTCGGGTCAATGAAATCGCTCGAACAGGCGTACCCAATTATTTTGGCCCACAGCGCTTCGGACGCGAGTTGTCGAACTTGCGTCGTGCAGAGACGGGTCGCGGTGGGCAGGGGTTCGTGTGGTCTGCGATGCGCGGACTGCTGTTCAACGCCGTGCTGGCCGAACGAATTCAGGGTGGCAGCTGGGTCGAACTCAAAGTCGGCGAGCGCGCGAACCTCGATGGACGCAATTCGACGTTCGTGGTCGACGCCGTGGATGAGACGATTCACTCGCGGCTCGCGATGCTCGACATCCATCCGACGGGGCCGCTTTTTGGCACGGGTGAGGGCGGAGTTGGGGGCGACATCGCGGCGCTCGAATCCGAGGTGCTTGCACGGTTCCCGGAGTTCGTGGACCCGCTCCAGGAGGCGCGACTCGAACCCGCTCGCAGACCGCTGCGGGTGGCGGTACGTGATCTCTCGCTCGAGTGGCTCGAGCCTGCGCGCACGGCGCGCTTGAGTTTCAGGCTGCGACCGGGCAGTTTTGCGACGGCGGTACTGCGCGAACTGCTCGATGTCGAGAACGCTGCCGGTCATTCGGAGGACGAACATGATTGAGGTCAAAGATCACGGACGCGTGCGCGAGTTGCGCTTGGCTCGACCGCCCGTCAACGCGCTCAACCGAGCGCTCATCGAAGCGCTCGATCAAAAAATCGCCGAGGCGATGACGGCGGCGGTCGATCCCGCGCAGGCGGCTTCGGCCCCTCGGGCGATCGTGATCTCAGGGTCACCCGGTCTCTTTTGCGCGGGTCTCGACGTACGCGAAGTGACGGCAGGCGAGACCTCCGCCAAGGGTTTGGTACTCGCCTTCGCTGCGCTGCAGCGACGACTCGTCGAGTCGTCGCTGCCGATCATCGCGGCCATCACGGGGCACAGTCCCGCAGGCGGTGCAGTGATCGCGGTGCTCTGCGATTACCGCATCATGCCCGCTGGAGAGTTTCGGATCGGGCTCAACGAAGTGCAGGTGGGCCTCTACCCGGGTGAACTCATCTATCGGGTGTACGAGCGGCTCGTCGGCACGCGGCGAGCAGCCGCGCTGTTGCCGCGGGGTGTCATGCTGCGCAGCGACGAAGCGCTCGAGGCGGGGCTCGTCGATGAGGTGGTTTCACCCGACCAGGTGGTCACGCGCGCCCTTGCGCTCGCCCACGAACTCATCGCCTTGCCCCCCAAGACGTACGCCCGCACGCGCAATCTAGTGCGCGCCGATCTGCGGCGATTATTTGATTCGCCCCCCGAGTCACTCGAGTCGCTGATGGCCGAAGGCTGGGTGACCGACGAAACACGCGAGCGCATGGCGAGATTACTCGCGCCGCGTTGACCTCGCCACGATGAGGTCGCTGCGATGATGTCATCCCGTTGATGCGATCGCGCGGTGGCGGCGGCTCAGCTTTTCAGGAGTACGTAGATGGCACCCGTACCGCCGTCGATGGGTCGCGCGGTGCAAAAGGCGACGACCGCGTCGGTGCGGCGCAAGATCACGTTCACCGATTGCTTGATCACGGGTCCGCGCGGCCCTGAGCCTAAGCCCTTGCCGTGGATCACGCGCACGCAGCGATACTGCCTCGCGATCGCCCGGGCGAGAAAATCGCGCATCGCGCTCTTGGCCTCCGGGACGGTCAGGCCGTGCAGATCGAGTTCCGATTCGACGCGGTAATAGCCGCGGCGCAGTCGTCGCATCACGGCGTCCTGAATTCCCGATCGGCGATAGGTGAGCTCCTCGCCGAACTCCACTTCGAGGTCGATCGGGCTCAGCTGCAGACTGTCTTCGAGCACCTCGGCCTCGCCGAGACGACGAAAATGCGCGCGGGGCTTCGGTTTGGGGCGTTTCGGGCGCACGCGCGGCGTGACGCTGAGCGGTCGAGTTCCCTTCACCGCGTCGCGAAACGCCCGAATGTCATCCTCTGAGGGCTTGCGCATCCTGCTACCTCGGAATCCGGGGTTTCAGTATATTGTCCGACTCCACAGGTCTCCAAGATACAGCTCGATGAAAATCCTCGTGAGCAACGATGATGGGTATCGGGCGCCGGGCATCATTGCCTTGCGTCAGGCGCTCACAGGTCTCTCTGAACTCACCTTGGTCGCCCCGGAGCGGAACCACAGCGGTGCCAGTAACGCGCTGACCCTCGAGCACCCCTTGCGGGTCACGGAGTACGAGCCAAATTGCCATTTCGTGACGGGCACGCCCACCGATTGCGTGCACCTCGCCATCTCCGGACTCTTCGATTTCGAACACGACATGGTCGTCTCGGGTATCAACAATGGCGAGAACCTGGGCGACGACGTGCTCTACTCGGGTACGGTCGCTGCGGCCATCGAAGGGCGTTTCCTCGGTTTGCCGACCGTCGCGTTCTCGTTGCGTCGACCCGAGACAGGGGAGATGGATTATTCGGCAGCGGCCAAGGTCGCAAGGCTCATCGTGCAGCGACTGCTGACGCATCCGCTCGATCGCAACATGATCCTCAACGTTAATGTACCGCATCGCCCGTTCAGCGAGCTCAAGGGCTTCAAGTCGACGCGTCTCGGGCATCGTCATCGCGCCGAGCGTTCGGTCAAGAGCATGGATCCGCGCGGACGTGAGGTGTACTGGGTCGGTATGGCGGGTGAAGGTCAGGACGATGGCGTCGGCACCGATTTCAACGCGGTGGCCGAAGGCTATGTCTCGGTGACGCCGCTGCAGGTCGATCTCACGCGCCACCCGGCGCTCGAGACCGTGCACGACTGGTTGCAGGGCATCGCTTGATGATGGACTCGCGGATCAGCGGTATCGGCATGACCTCGGCGCGCACCCGCGAGCGGTTGGTGCAGCGATTGATGGAGCAGGGCGTCAAATTGCCTGCCGTGCTGGAGCGCATCCGTAACGTGCCGCGACATTTGTTTGTCGACGAGGCGCTCGCGAGTCGAGCGTACGAAGATACCGCCTTGCCGATCGGATTCGGGCAGACGATTTCGCAGCCCTACATCGTGGCGCGCATGACCGAGGCCCTGCTCGATGGCGGACCGCGCGAGAACGTGCTGGAGGTGGGCACGGGATGCGGGTATCAAACCGCTGTCCTCTCGAGCCTCGTCACCAAGCTCTACACCATCGAGCGTATCGAGCCGCTGCTCGCACGAGCGAAGTCACGGCTCAAAGAACTCGGTATCAAGAACGTGAAGTTTCGACATGGCGATGGGTTCGAAGGATGGAAATCGCACGCGCCTTATGACGGCATCCTCGTCGCTGCAGCACCAATGACTGTGCCTGATGCGCTGCTCAAACAGCTCGCTGTGGGCGGACGTCTCGTCATGCCTGTGGGCGGCGAGGGTAAACAGGAACTCCTGCGTATCACGCGACGTGAGCAGGGGTACGAGAAAGAGAAGCTTGGGGTGGTGTCGTTTGTGCCGCTTCAAGCAGGAGTCATTGCGGCCAGTTGATCTTCGGATTACGGTCGATTCGGCGCCCCAGTTGAACCCTGCACGAAGGGGACGCCAAAACCACATCCCTGTGAGCTCGGCGCGCGCCAGGGATGGCGCGCGCGAGCCCACACGGAGGTGCTCTTGCGTCCCCGCGGACGGGGTTCAGGTGCGCGCCGGGGTTGAATTCGGGAAAAGTAGTGCGACGACTCGCCTCCCATCCCCAATCAACACGTTGTACGTCCGGCAGGCTGCGCCGAGTTCCATGATTTCGAGTCCGATCTGGCGCTCGAGGAACCAGCGCCGTTGTGCGGCGGGTAGGAAGGTTTGGCCGACGGCCCAGCCGATCACGACGAGCTCGGGTTTCTCCGTGAAGACGGGTTCGAGGTCGCGCTCCTCGAGTTCGGCGGGGGATTGGGGTCGCAGTGCGCGCTGTAATCCGCTGCTGGCGAGCAGCACGGGGCTTTTCCAGGTGGCGTCGCCGACGCGGAGGCTACCCTCCGCGTAACTGCGGATGAGCAGGGCGGGGCCAGTCGGCGTCACGGTGAGTCTCATGCTCCGATAACATACGCGATGTGCGCGAACTCGTGCTCGTCCTCCCTGATCTTTTCCTGCGTGGAGCGGCTCCGACCTCATCGGCCGGTGCGTCGCTGACCTCGCTGCGTTTTGCTGCGCCGCATTTGATGCGCGGGGGTTGGCGCGGGACGGTCGCTCGAGGCGTGGGGCGAGATGATCTCGCGCTCATCGACGAGGCGAGTGTGATCGATGCGGCGTTGCGGCTCGACGACGGGCGCGATGGCCACGGCGACAGGGTCGATGTCTGGATCGCGACACCCGTACATCTGATGGCGGGACTCAAGACGGTGCACTTTCCGGCGAACGGTGTCTTGCGTCTTTCCGAGGACGAGGCGAACGAACTGTCGGCGGCGTTTGCGACGACCTTCGGCGAGGAGGGCCTCGCGCTTTATCCGGCGGGCGCTGCGGGCTTCGTGTTGCGCGGCGTGGCGGCGGTGGGTGCGCTCACCGTAGAGCCTGCGCGCCTCATCGGCGAGTCGCTCGAGACCCATCTGCCGAGCGGCGCGGGTAGTGCGGAGTTACGCGCACTGGCGAGCGAAATCGAAATGTGGCTGCACGCTATGCCGCTCAACCGTCGGCGCGAAGTGCGTGGAGAGCCTGGCATCAGCAGTTTGTGGCTGTGGGGCGGGGGACAGCCGCCCCGCGACCCATTGAGTCCGACGCGCGGCGCCTCGCGCTGGTCACGCATCGTGACCGACGATGTTTGGGCGCAGGCGCTCGGCCGTCTCTCGAGTGTGCCGGTGTCGCCGTTGCCGGAGTCCATCAATGAAATCTTCGGTGATGCAAGCCTCGAGAGTGTTGGTGAGTCGCTGCTCGTGATCGCACCGACGTTGGGCGTAGCTGCCGATTATTTTGATCAGGCGTGGGTCGCGCCGGCTGTGCGCGCGTTGCGGGAGGGCCGACTCGGTCGCTTCACGGTCGCAGCCAATGATCGATGGACGTCGGTGGATCCGGGTGATCGCTATCGAGTGTGGCGACCGCACCGAACGGTGTTCACCGCCGTCGCAGATGGTGGTGCATGACGCTCAAGATCACTCGCCGTACCGTCGATGAGGGCGTCGCTCGGCGTTTGAGCTCGCTCAATCCGGTGCTGGCGCGTGCCTACGCGGCCCGGGGCATCGATGATCCGTCGAGGTTGCGAGCCGGACTCGATCGTTTGCTGCCTGTCAGGACGCTCGAGGGGATCGATGCTGCCGTCGAGCTATTGGTGACACATCGACGCAGCGGCCGAAGAATTTTGGTCATTGGCGATTTCGATGCCGACGGTGCGACGAGCTCGGCGCTCATCGTGCGTTGTCTGCGCGCCTGGGGTTTTGTCGACGTCGATTTTCTGGTGCCGAATCGTTTCGAGTTCGGATACGGCCTGACGCCGGAGATTGTGGCGCTCGCAGCTCAACAAAATCCTGCGCTCATCATCACGGTCGATAACGGTATTTCGAGTCTACCTGGCGTCGCGGCAGCGCGGCAGTTCGGTATCGACGTGCTCGTCACCGATCATCACCTCGCAGGCGCAGAGCTGCCCGCTGCCAACGTCATCGTCAATCCCAATCTCCCCGATGCGCAATTCGGATCGCGCGCCCTCGCGGGGGTGGGTGTGGCGTTCTACGTGATGGCGGCGCTCCATCGTGCGCTCGCCGATGCGACGCTGGCCTCGCCGGCAACTTGGCTCGATCTCGTGGCGCTCGGTACGGTCGCCGACATCGTGCCGCTCGATGACAACAACCGCATCCTCGTGTCTCAGGGGCTCGCGCGCATTCGCGCCGGTCGATGCACGGCGGGCCTACGCGCCTTGCTCGAGGTGGGCAACAAGACGCTCGCAAACGTGATCGCCACCGATCTCGGCTTCGTCGCCGGGCCGAGGCTCAATGCCGCCGGTCGACTCGATGACATGAGTCTCGGTATCCGCTGTCTGCTCACCGACTCGATGACCGAAGCGCGTGCACTCGCGGCTCGCCTCGAGACGCTCAACAAAGAGCGGCGGACCATCGAGGCGACCATGCAGGAACAAGCCATGGCCGCGGTGCGACATCTCGAAGATCCGGAGGCCCTCGCGCGGCGCGGCGTCGGGGTTGAGGGCGGTGCGAGCAACGCGCGTCACGGGCTCTGTCTCTACGATCCGAGTTGGCATCAGGGTGTGGTGGGCATTGTGGCGGGTCGTATCAAAGATCGGTTGCGACGACCGGTGATTGCGTTTGCTGATGCGGGCGACGGCCAGTTGCGAGGCTCGGTGCGCTCGGTCACGGGCGTTCATGCGCGCGATGTGCTCGAAGCTATTTCGACGCGACGTCCGGGGCTGTTACCGAAGTTTGGGGGTCATGCGATGGCCGCCGGGCTCACGCTCGAGCGTCGCGAGCTCGATCTCTTTGCACGAGAGTTCGATGCCGAGGTCGCGCGTTGGCAGCAGGGCGGATCGCTCGCCGATCGCATCGAGACCGATGGGGAGCTTGGGGCGGAGGAGATTTCGCTCACCACCGCCGAAGCCTTGCGTGAGGGTGGGCCCTGGGGCCAGGCCTTTCCGGAGCCGGCATTTGATCAGCGCTTCCGCGTTCAAGGCTCGCGGATCGTCGGTGAGACGCACGTGAAAATGTGGGTGGAGCTCGAGGGCTCTGGGCGTCGGTTCGACGCCATCGCCTTCAACCTCTTGCAAGGTCGACCCGCGCTGCGTGGCGCCGGCGGTACGGTGGTGTTGCCGCAGAACGTGCATCTCGTCTATCGGCTCGATGTGAACGAGTGGAACGGTGAGCGACGCCTGCAGTTGCTGGTCGACCATCTGCTAGAATAACGGTCCATGATCGAACTCGGACTCATCAAGCGATCTCTTTCAGACCTCCAGGAGCGCGTCAGCTCCTTAAGGGGGTTTCTTTGAGTACGATCTGAAGAAAGAGCGGCTCGAAGAGGTCAGCCGCGAACTCGAAGATCCGGCGGTCTGGCAGAAGCCGGAAAAAGCCCAGGAACTTGGAAGAGAGCGATCCAAGCTCGCCTCCGAAATCGAACAGATCGACGCGGCGACGAATTCCGTTCGCGACTCCATCGAATTGCTCGAACTCGCCGAAGCCGAAGATGATGAGTCGACGGCGCGCGAAGTCGAGCGCGATCTGCCCTCAGCCGAGTCTAAGGTGCGCAAGCTCGAGCTTAAGCGCATGTTCCGCGGTGAGATGGACTCGCACAACGCCTATCTCGATATCCAAGCCGGCGCCGGCGGTACCGAGGCGCAAGACTGGGCGCAGATGATCATGCGCATGTACCTCAAGTGGGCCGCCACGCGCGGCTTCAGTGCCGAAGTCATCGACTCGAGTGCGGGTGAAGTGGCGGGCATCAAAAGCGCCACCATCGAGTTCAAGGGTGACCATGCCTATGGTTGGTTGCGCACCGAGACGGGTGTGCATCGCCTCGTGCGCAAGTCACCGTTCGACTCGGGTAATCGGCGTCACACTTCGTTTGCCTCGGTGTTCGTCTCGCCCGAAATCGACGATGACATCAATATCGACATCAACCCGGCTGATCTCGAGATGGACGTCTATCGCTCGAGCGGCGCGGGCGGGCAGCACGTCAACAAGACCGAGTCGGCGGTGCGTATCCGTCATATGCCCTCAGGGATTGTCGTAGCCTGTCAAAACGAACGCAGTCAGCACAAGAACCGGGCGACGGCTATGAAGATACTGAAGGCCAAGCTCTACGAGCTCGAGGTCAACAAGCGCAATGCTGCGGCCAAGGTGCTCGAGGACTCGAAGTCGGATGTGAGCTGGGGTCACCAGATCCGCTCATATGTGCTCGACCAGTCCCGCATCAAAGATTTACGCACGGATGTCGAGGTGGGTAACACCACGGCCGTGCTCGACGGTGATCTCGATCAATTTCTCGAGGCCTCGCTGAAGGCGGGCCTGTAGCGCGGAGCATCCTGACGATGAGCGACACGCAAGCCCCTGACGGTGCGACAGCACCCCCGGAAGACGAGAACAAACTCATTGCAGAGCGTCGCCATAAACTGTCGGCGCTACGCGCGGCCGGCACGCCGGCTTTCCCCAATGATTACCGACGCGACTCGCTCGCCTCCGAGTTGCATCTCGGCTTTGGTGAAATGGATGGCGCCGCGCTCGAGGCGCAGGCGATTCGGGTGCACGTCGCGGGCCGCATGATGCTCCGTCGCATCATGGGCAAGGCGAGCTTCGTGAAGATCCAAGACTCTTCGGGGCAGATTCAGCTTTTCCTGCAGCGCGATTCGCTCGGAGAACATTACGAGGCGTTCAAGGGTTGGGATATCGGCGACATCCTGGGTGCCGAGGGCACGCTCTTTCGAACGAAGACCGGTGAGCTCTCGGTGCGGGTCGAGTCACTGCGTCTGCTCGTGAAGTCGCTGCGGCCGCTGCCTGACAAGTGGCACGGCCTTGCCGACACGGAAGCGCGTTATCGCCAGCGCTACGTCGATCTCATCATGAACGAGGAGAGTCGGGGGGTGTTCCGTAAGCGCACGCGACTCGTGCGTTATCTGCGCGACATGCTCGACACGCTCGGCTTCATGGAAGTGGAAACGCCGATGATGCAGCCCATTCCAGGCGGCGCGACGGCGCGACCGTTCGTCACGCACCACAATGCGCTCGACATCGATATGTATCTGCGCATCGCGCCCGAGCTCTATCTCAAGCGACTCGTCGTGGGTGGCTTCGAGCGCGTCTATGAAATCAATCGCAACTTCCGCAACGAAGGGCTGTCGACACGACACAACCCCGAGTTCACGATGCTTGAGCTGTATCAGGCGTACGCCGACTACCACGATCTCATGGATCTCGTGGAGCGGATGATGCGCGGTGCAGCCGAAGCGGTGGTGGGGGCGCTCGAGTTCGATTCGCAAGGGCGTCGCTATGATCTCTCGAAGCCCTTCGCGCGTATCTCGGTCGAGGACATCATCCTGCGGGAGAACCCGAGCCTCGAGCGCGGGAAGTTGCGCGATGTCGCCTACCTGCGCGCCGCCTGCGAAAAGCTGGGTATCGCCTGGAAGCCGGGCGATGGCGCGGGCAAGCTGCAAATCGAAATCTTCGAAAAGACCGGCGAGCACACGCTGCAAGATCCGACCTTCGTCTATGCCTATCCGGCTGAGGTGTCGCCGCTCTCGCGTGCCAACGATGCAGATCCTTTCCTCACTGATCGCTTCGAGTTCTTCGTGGGTGGGCGCGAGCTCGCCAACGGATTCTCCGAGCTCAACGATGCGGAGGATCAGGCGGCGCGCTTTCAGGCGCAGGTGGCGCGCAAGGAATCGGGCGACGACGAGGCCATGTTTTACGATGCCGACTATGTTCGTGCACTCGAGTACGGCATGCCCCCGACGGCGGGACTCGGCGTCGGCATCGATCGGCTCGTGATGTTCTTGACGGACTCGGCGTCGATCCGCGACGTGCTGCTCTTCCCGCAGATGCGGCCGGAGTAACGCGCTTACTCAGGTAGGGCGTAGCTCATCGGCAGGGCGACCGCCGTGAGTGTCGGGATGTCGTTCGGGCTATCGACGGACTCGGACGTTGCTGAGCCGAAGCCCGTGACCGCGAGACATTCGATTCCCTGAGATCCTTGAGCGACGTTCAGGATTTGCGCGGTACGCGCTGAACCGCCATCGATCAACTTCACTTTTTGTCCGGGTTGCAATGGGCTGACGTGCTGCATCGCGGTGATGCGAAATCGTTGAGCGCGTCGCTTGACGCGGCCTCGATAATGGGCGCGCGCGATGACTTCCTGTCCGGTGTAGCAGCCTTTCGTAAACGAAATGCCGCCGAGGACATCGAGGTTCAGCATTTGTGCGACGAATTCCCCGCGCGTCGAGTCGGTGATCTCGGGCAGACCGGCCGCGATGTCGGCGAATTGCCAGTCGGCGATCGCCTTCTCCTGCGCCGAGGAGTGATCGCTCGCGTCAGTTGTGTTGATGCCGCTCGCATCAATCTCTGAGGACGCCGGTCGCAGTCGCATCACCCGACCATCGACTGCGTGACGCCACGAGATCTCGGTGCCGTCGATTCGCGCGCTCCCCACCGCGGCGGGCAAGATCGCGTCGTCGGCAAGCCCTTCGATGATCCAGCTCGCCGACTCATCGGTGAGCGTGGCTTTGGTACGAAGGAGAAATTTGCGCAGCGTGGCGAGCGTATCGGTGAGTGCGGTGCGAGGCAGTATGCAGAGCAGATCATTGGCACCCAAGGGCACGAGACGCAGCAGCGCGACCATGCGGCCTTGTGGGTTGTGCAGACCCGCGAGCTCAACGCGATCGGCCGGGAGGCCGAGCACATCCTGAGAGAGCTGGCCGTTCAAGAATTTTCGAGCCTCGACGCCGCGCACGGCGATGACACCGAGATGGGCGAGGGCGATGGGTCGGGCGGGGGTGTGGTCCACGGGGGCTGTTAAAAAACCTGTGAAAGACCGGCGGTTGGAGGGGGAATTGTGCATCAAGTTCGGGGTCTTGCCTGTGGTCTTGATGCAACTATTCTGGCATCATTCGGCCTCGATGCAGAACGATCTTCAGGGGATGGATCGGCCCGCGTCCGCGGCCCGACCCTTGCCCAAAATCTCCGGTTCAGACAGCCCGCCTGCGGGGTCGGGTGAGTCCGTGGGAGTCGCCGAGATCGGCGGACCGAAAGGACCCGAGCCCACTCGCTTCGGCGATTGGGAGAAGAACGGCCGCTGCATCGATTTTTGATCACACGGGAACCCTTCACCGATGCGCCAACGTCCCCTGTCTCCCCATATCGGCGTGTACAAATTTGCGTACACCATGGCGACCTCGATCGTGCATCGCGCGACGGGTGTCGTCCTCTCCGTCGGTCTGCTCGCACTCGCGGGGTGGTTGATCGCCGCAGCAAGCGGTCCCGAGGCCTACGCCATCGCCGTCGCGATACTTGGCGGCGCCTTCGGTCAACTTTTGCTCGCCGGATGGTTGGTCGCTTTCAGCTACCACTTGTTCAACGGGCTGCGACATCTCAACTGGGATCTCGGACGCGGTCTCGAAAAACATGAAGCACGTCATAGCGCAGCGATCGTCGTCGTTGCGACCTTGCTGCTCGCAGGCGCCTTCATCTACGCGGCGTTTTTCGCAGGGGTACCGCGATGAGCCTGCGCAGTCCGCTCGGTAAGGTACTCGGCCGCGGGTCGGCGAAGCAGGGCGTCAGTCATTGGTGGATGCAGCGCGTGACCTCGATCGCGCTCATTCCTCTGACGTTGTGGTTCGCGTATCAGGTCGTGCATCTGCCGACCGCCAATTACGACGAAGTGCGTGCTTGGGTCGCCTCTGGGTTTACCCCCGTGTGGTTGCTGCTCTTCATCGGCGCGGTCGCGTGGCACTCTTCGCTCGGGGTGCAGGTGGTGATCGAAGACTACATCCCTAACAAGGCTGCGAAGGTCTCGGCACTGCTCGCCAGCACGTTCCTCCATATCGTCGTTGTGGTAGCCGGCAGCTATGCCGTGTTGCGCATCGCGTTCACCACTTTTTCTGCGGGATGATCCGAGATGGCTTCGTACACGTTCATTGATCACACCTACGACGTCGTTGTCGTCGGCGCCGGCGGCGCGGGTTTGCGCGCGACGCTGGGACTCGCCGAGGCGGGGCTGTCGACGGCCTGCCTCTCCAAAGTATTCCCGACGCGCAGTCACACGGTGGCGGCCCAAGGCGGCATCTCGGCCGCGCTCGGCAACATGGGCGAGGACGACTGGCGCTATCACTTCTACGACACCATCAAAGGTTCCGACTGGCTCGGCGATCAGGATGCGATCGAGTTCATGTGCAAAGAGGCGCCGGCTGCCGTCATTGAGCTCGAGCACTACGGTGTGCCGTTCTCGCGCACGCCCGATGGACGCATCTATCAGCGACCTTTTGGTGGTATGACGACGCAATACGGCAAGGGCATCGCACAGCGCACCTGTGCGGCGGCCGACCGCACGGGCCATGCCATGTTGCACACGCTCTATCAGCAGTCGATCAAGAACGAAGCGGAGTTCTTCATCGAATATTTTGCCATCGATCTCATCATGGAAAACGGTGAGTGCCGCGGTGTGATCGCGCTCAATCTCGCCGAGGGCACGCTGCATCGCTTCCGCGCCCACCTCGTCATTCTGGCGACCGGTGGCTACGGCCGCGCGTACTTCTCGTGCACGTCGGCGCACACCTGCACCGGTGATGGCGGTGGCATGGCGCTGCGTGCCGGGCTGCCGCTGCAAGACATGGAGTTCGTGCAGTTCCATCCGACCGGTATTTACGGTGCGGGCTGCCTCATCACTGAGGGATCGCGCGGTGAGGGCGGTTATCTCACCAACTCGCGCGGCGAGCGTTTCATGGAGCGCTATGCGCCGAACGCCAAGGACCTCGCCTCGCGTGACGTCGTGTCGCGCTCGATGACGATCGAGATCCGCGAGGGTCGCGGCGTCGGTAAAGACTCCGATCACATCCATCTGCACCTCGAGCATCTCGGGCCGGACGTCATCAAGCAGCGTCTTCCGGGCATCGCCGAGACGGCGCGCATCTTCGCGGGCGTCGACGTCAACAAAGAACCGATTCCCGTATTGCCGACCGTGCACTACAACATGGGCGGAATTCCCTGCAATTACCACGGCGAGGTCGTCACCATGAAAAATGGCAACGCCGACACCGTGGTGCCGGGTCTCATGGCGGTGGGCGAGGCAGCCTGCGTGTCGGTGCACGGCGCCAATCGTCTCGGCTCGAACTCGCTGCTTGATCTCGTCGTGTTCGGTCGCGAAGCGGGGCGTCACGCCGCCTCGATCGTCAAGCCGGGCCAGTCGCACAAGCCGCTCCCGAAGGACTCGGGCGATCTCGCGCTGTCGCGCCTCGATCGTTTCTTGAACGCGAACGGCAGTCGTCCGACTGCGCAAGTGCGTCTCGAGATGCAAAAGATCATGCAGTCCGATGCCGCGGTGTTCCGCACGGGCAGTTCGCTGCAAGAGGGCTGCGAGAAGTTGCAGAAGACCTTCGACTCGTTCGCCGATGTGCGCACGAGCGACCGGGGTCTCATCTGGAATACCGATCTCATCGAAACGCTCGAGCTCGACAACCTGCTCGGTCAGGCGATGGCGACGGTCCGTTCGGCGGAGAACCGCAAGGAAAGCCGCGGCGCCCACGCGCGCGAAGACTTCAAAGATCGCGACGACGCCCACTGGATGAAGCACACGCTGTGCTGGGTCGATGACAAGGGTCACACCCAAATCGATTACCGCCCGGTACATCTCAATACTTTGACCCGCGACGTCGAGCCGATTCCGCCCAAGGCTCGCACTTACTGATCACCTTAGGATCCTACGACCATGGCCCAGCTTCGACTGCCCGAGAACTCGCGCATCAAACGTAACGGAAAGGTGCATAAGGCGCCTGCCGGTGCGACCAATGTCCGTACGTTCAAGGTCTATCGCTACGATCCCAGCGCGGGCGATAACCCGCGCGTCGACACCTTCGAGGTCGACATGGACAGCTGTGGTCCGATGGTCCTCGATGCGCTCATCAAGATCAAAAACGAGATCGATCCGTCGCTGACCTTCCGACGCTCCTGTCGTGAGGGCATCTGCGGCAGTTGCGCGATGAACATCGACGGCACGAACACGCTCGCCTGTACCAAGAGCTGTGGTGACGTGAAGGGGGAGGTCAAGATCTACCCGTTACCCCACATGCCGGTGGTCAAGGATCTCGTGCCCGATCTCACGCAGTTCTATGCCCAATACGCCTCCGTGAAGCCCTGGCTGCAGTCGCGTACGCCGGCGCCACCCGATCGCGAGCGACTGCAGGCGCCCGAGGAACAAGAAAAGATCGACCGGCCGTCCGCCTGTATTCTTTGTGCCTGCTGCTCGACCTCGTGCCCGAGCTACTGGTGGAATGGCGATCGCTATCTCGGCCCGGCTGCGTTGCTCGCGGCTTACCGCTGGATCATCGACAGTCGCGACGATGCCACGGGCGAGCGACTCGATGCGCTGGAAGATCCGTTCCGGCTCTATCGCTGCCACACCATCATGAACTGCACCGAGGCCTGCCCCAAAGACCTCAACCCGGCTAAGGCCATCGCCGAGATCAAACTCATGATGGCCGAGCGCGAGCACGCTTGAGCGAGATTGGTCAGCTGCGCTGGCGTTGTCGGCGGGGCATGAAGGAACTCGACGTGCTGCTCGAGCGCTGGCTGGCTCGTCACGGGCCGACGGCAGACGCCGCTGCCATCGGCGCCTTCGAGGCGCTGCTCAACCTGCAGGACCCCGAGCTCGCTCGCTACCTACTTGCGGGCGAACCTCACCTCGAGGCCGACATTCGGAGCGTGATCGAGCGCATCCGAGAGGGGTAACCCTCCTATCTGCCAAGGGGGTACACTGAGTCGTATGGGTCTCTTGCGAACTTTTATGCATGGCTCCGGTCTGATCGGACGCAATGCTCGTGGCCCCTGCAACAGCCTGTGATGCACCGGTCATGAGCACCGAGCAAAGCGATCTCAGCCTGGTGCAACTTGCCCAACGCGGGGATTCCGGGGCCTTCGACGCCTTAGTCTGTCGTTACCAACACAAGGTCGTGAAGCTGGTTTCGCGTTACGTACGAGACCCTGCCGAGGCAGAGGACATTGCCCAGGAAGCCTTCATCAAAGCCTACCGAGCCTTACCGAGTTTTCGCGGTGACAGCGCCTTCTACACCTGGCTCTATCGCATCGCCATCAACACGGCGAAGAACGTCCTCGCCTCGCGCGGCCGAAGCCCCATCCAGTATGAAGTCGATCGGTCGGACGACGACCACTACGACGTGGTGGCCAACTTGAAAGACACCGCCACACCCGAAGCGCTCGCGCTCACCGAGGAGATCCGCTCCATCGTGACGTCTGCGATTGATGCGCTTCCCGAAGATCTGCGCACGGCGATCCAGTTGCGCGAACTCGAAGGACTGTCTTACGAAGAGATTGCGGCTGCCATGGAGTGCCCGGTGGGCACCGTGCGCTCCAGGATCTTCCGCGCTCGCGAGGCAATAGACGCCCGTTTGCGCGAAGTGTTCGACGGCGGGCTTGGACGGGGTGAGGTGATCGGATGAGCAGCAAAGAGATCGAGGAATGGGAAAGCCAGCTATCGGCCATGTACGACGGCGAGTTGCCGCAGGCCGAGTGCGAGCTTGTCGCCAGACGGTTGTCTCGCGACGAGAACTTGCGGCGAAGTTGGGAAAATTTCGCGCTGATCGGCGCAGCGATGCGTAGCGAGCAGCTGGCCGGACATCGGCTGGCGCCGAGGGTGGCAGCCGCGATTTCGGGTCGCGAGGCGACCGACAGGAGCGCCTCGGGTCGCGCCGCACAGGGAGCGAGCGCCTGGTCGCGTTGGGCGGTGCCGCTCGGCAGTGCAGGCCTCGCCGCCTCGATTGCGGTGCTTGGTGTGCTCGGCATGTTCTGGTTGGGTGGCGGCTCGATGAACACGTTCTCTGACAAGGCCGAGACCGCGACGGCCAGCACCGTCAATGAAATCGTGATTCCGTCGGCGCCGCAAAACCGCACGATCGTCGGGGCGTCGGCCATGCCGAAAGCCGTTCTACCGGCTCCCGATGCCGCCCGGACGACGCCTGCGGGGTCCTCGAACGTCGAGCCTGAGAGCTATGTGACGCCGCCGCTGCGAGAGGGTGGAGTGGGTTCTGCAGCTCCAGCGTTTGAGCTTGCGAGCTATGTGGGTGCGCATAGCGCGGTGTCCGCCCCGATGATGCGTCATTCGGTGATTTCTGCGGTGATCGCGACGCCTCAGCAGGCCGTCGCCGTGGTGCCGATGTCCGAGGCGCCTCGGTGATGACGGCGCGACGGAATCGGCTCGCGCCGCTGTGGCGCGCGGTCCTCGTCATCGCATGGGTCACGCCAGCCGCTGCCTTGGCCGACGACGCCCGCGAGTGGCTCGAAAGCATGAATCGAGCGCTCGCCGAAAAAAGCTACGAGGGCACTTTTTTTTACGAGCGGGGCGGCGTTTCAGAGTCACTCTGCATCCACCACCGGATCCGCCAAGGTGAGGTCGCCGAGCGTTTGTGTGCGCTCGACGGGTCGGGCCGAGAGTTCATTCGTCTCGGCGATGAGCTCTCCTACATCCTACCCGACCAGCGCACGATCCTGATCGAGCGTCGCCCGCGCATTGGGGGGTTGTTGCCGAGTTTTCCGCGATTCGACGACCGTACAGCGCGGTTCTATCGACTTGAGCCCATCCAGCGAGCGCGTTCCAACGGACGTGACGCTCGATTGGTGACCCTCGTGCCCCTCGATCCCTACCGCTACGGTTTCCGGGTTTGGATCGACGCGCGCACGAGACTGCCGCTCAAATCCGAACTCTACGATCGTCGCGGCCAGGTGCTCGAGCGCATCACGTTTGCGAGCCTGCAAGTCTCGCGGGATATTCCCGATTCGACGTTCACGCCGGGGGTGTCGACGGAGGGCTTTCGGCGTATCGAGAGTGATCGGGGCGTGCGCTTGCGCACCGTCAGCGACAGTGCGTCGATCTGGAATCTGCGGACGGCACTACGCGGTTTCCGACTGACGCAGCGTGCTCGGCATACATTGCCGGGCGCGGAAGAGCCCGTGTCGCACCTCGTACTCTCCGATGGGCTTGCCTCGGTGTCCGTATTCATCGGCGCTCGACTGCCACCGAAGTCGGCCAAAGAAATCGCGATCGAGCGGCAGATCGGCGCCTCGACGGCGTATTCGACGTTCGTCCACGGTCATCATGTGGTGGTGGTCGGCGAGGTGCCCGTGCAAACCGCGAAGCTCATCGCCTCGGAGCTCAGCCCCGATGAGCCTGGCAAGCCGCAGAGCCCCGCTGAGCCACAGCGCCCCGCGGAGCCTTCGAGCCCGTGACTGGCGGTCATGTCCCGCCCGGCAAACTCACTCTACTGACTCGCGAGGGCTGTGGACTCTGCGAGGAGTTCGCCGAAGACCTCGTTCGCCTCTCGACGACGCTGCCTCTGCCGCCGGTCGAGACGCTCGACATCGACTCCGACCCTGAGCTTTTACGCCGGTATGGTCACAAGATCCCCGTGTTGTTGTGGGACGGGGTGCCGGTGGCGATCATTCACCTCGATCCCGGCGAAATCGAGCGCCTTTTGAAGGCGCGCTGATCGGGGATCAACTCGTCGAACGCGACGGTCGCCAGTCGGTATAATTCGCCGCCTTCGAACGTCCCGGGGTCGTCCCGGGAGATCACCTCGGAACCGATGCAGAACATTCGCAATTTCTCGATCATCGCCCACGTCGACCACGGCAAGTCGACCTTGGCCGACCGCCTCATCCAGCTGTGCGGGGGCTTGCAAGCCCGCGAGATGCAGAATCAGGTGCTCGATTCGATGGCGCTCGAGCGCGAGCGCGGCATCACGATCAAGGCGCAAAGTGTCACGCTCTATTACAACGCGGCCGATGGTCAGCGTTATCAACTCAACCTCATCGACACCCCGGGGCACGTCGACTTCTCCTACGAAGTCTCGCGTTCTCTGGCCGCCTGCGACGGGGCCTTGCTCGTGGTCGATGCCTCGCAGGGCGTCGAGGCGCAGAGCGTGGCCAACTGTTATACCGCGATCGAGCAGGGGCTCGAGGTGTTGCCAGTCATCAATAAAATCGACCTGCCGTCGGCCGACCCGCCGAAGGTGATCCGAGAGATCGAAGAAATCATCGGCATCGACGCCCAAGATGCCGTACGCGTCTCGGCGAAGACGGGCGAGAACGTGCCGGAACTCCTCGAGGCGATCATTGCGCATATCCCGGCGCCGAAGGGGGATCCTGAGGCTCCGCTGCAGGCGCTCATCATCGATTCGTGGTTCGACAACTACGTAGGTGTCGTTTCGTTGGTGCGCGTGGTCAATGGCGCGCTGCGAGCCGGAGATAAGATACGCGTCATGTCGACGGGTCGCGCGTGGCTCGTCGACAAGCTCGGCCGCTTCACGCCGAAGTCCATGGCGGCACCGCAGCTCTCCGCGGGTGAGGTGGGTTTCGTCATCGCGGGTATCAAGGAAATCGATGGCGCGCCCGTGGGCGATACCATCACCCTTGAGAACAAGCCGTGTGTGACGCAGCTGCCGGGGTTCAAGCAGGTGCAGCCGCGCGTCTTCGCGGGGCTTTTCCCTGTGAATGCCGACGACTACGAGGCGTTTCGCGATGCGCTTGCTAAGCTTCGCCTCAACGACTCGGCGCTGCATTACGAGCCCGAGGTGTCCGGCGCGCTCGGTTTCGGTTTCCGAGTCGGATTCTTGGGCTTGCTGCACATGGACATCGTGCAGGAGCGTCTGGAGCGCGAATATGATCTCGACCTCATCACGAGCGCGCCGACCGTGGTCTACGAGGTGGGGCTGACCGACGGGACCAACGAATACATCGACAACCCGGCGAAGCTGCCTCCCGCCAACAAAGTGTCCGACGTTCGCGAGCCGATCATCATCGCCAATATTTTGGTACCGCCCGATTACGTTGGTGGCGTGCTGCAGTTGTGCACCGAAAAACGCGGTACGCAAAAGAAAATGCAGTACCTCGCCAACCAAGTCTCGCTGCAATACGAACTGCCGCTCGCCGAAGTCGTGCTCGACTTCTTCGATCGACTGAAGTCGGCGAGCCGCGGTTATGCCTCGTTCGATTACGAGTTCAGTCACTTCCAGTCTGCGCCGCTCTCTAAGCTCGACATCCTCATCAACGGCGACAAGGTCGATGCGCTCTCGATCATCGTTCACCGAGAAAACGCGTATCAGCGTGGCCGCGAGCTCGTCGACAAGATGCAGGAACTGATCCCGAGGCAGATGTTCGAGGTCGCCGTGCAGGCGGCGATCGGCACTCATGTCATCGCTCGCGCCACCGTCAAGGCCCTGCGCAAGAACGTGCTCGCCAAGTGCTATGGCGGCGACATCAGCCGTAAGCGCAAGCTGCTCGAGAAACAGAAAGAGGGCAAGAAGCGCATGAAGCAGGTCGGTTCGGTGGAAATCCCGCAGGAAGCCTTCCTGGCGGTGCTCAAGGTCGGCCGGAGGTAATCACATGCTCGAACTGCTGATTTCGACGTTGGCGCTACTCGCGGTGCCTATCGCCATCCTTTGCGTGATCGACGACTGGTTCGTCCGCCCGAGCCGGCAACTCGTGCTCAAAGACGGGCAGCCCACGCCGGATCCGCTCGTCATACGCGTGCTCTATGGTGCGTTGCCGATCGTGGTGATCGCCTGGTTCTTCCAGTTGATGTCGGCGCAGCGTGCCGATTTCAGCCTCGTATTGATCGTCATCACCGTGGCCTCGGGTATGGCCTGGGCGGTCGATCATTGGGTGCTCGCGCCGCGTCGCCAGGCGGCGGCTCGAGCGGCTGGTCGGGAGATCGCGTCACTGCAACTGCCGGGAACCGTGGACTATGCACGCAGTTTTTTCCCGGTGATGGCCGTGCTGCTCGTACTGCGTTCGTTTTTCTATGAGCCTTACCGTATTCCGTCGGACTCGATGATGCCGACCTTGCTCGATGGCGATTTCATCCTGGTCAATAAGTACGCTTACGGTGTGCGTCTGCCGGTGGTGCATCGCAAGGTGATCGAGATCGGCACCCCCGAGCGCGGGGATCTGGCCGTATTTAGATTTCCGATAGATCCTGCAGTCAACTACGTCAAGCGCGTGGTCGGGCTTCCTGGCGATCTCGTCGAGGTGCGTAACGATCAGCTCATCATCAATGGCACGCCGGTACCGCTCGTCCAGCAGGGGCGATACGAGGACGGGTGCTATCAAAATATGCGCATCGCCGAAGAGGCGCTCGACGGTCGTCGTCATGGCGTGCTGCATTGCCTGAGCTCCGACATGCTCGCGGTGCCGCCGCTGTCCTCGTGTAATCGTAGTATTCCGCAGGGGTATATCTGTAACGAGTCCACCGCCGGCATCAACCCCGATCTCGGCGATCGCGTGATGAAAGTGCCCGAAGGGCAATACCTCATGGTCGGTGACAATCGCGACAACAGCTCGGATGGTCGCGTCTGGGGCTTTGTCGATGAGTCGTTGCTCGTCGGTCGGGCGAGTGCGATCTGGTTCAACTGGGATCTGCAGCGCAGCGGCGGCCCCAACTGGTCCCGACTCTTCACGAGAATCGAGTGAGCGCACAGCGTCCCGACTGGCCGTCGCGCTGGTTACAGCAATCTTTGGGCTATGAGGCGAAAGATCTTTCGCTCTTCACGGCTGCGCTCACGCATCGCAGTGCCTCAGGTCGCAACAATGAGCGACTCGAATTCTTGGGCGACTCCGTGCTCAACATGCTGGTGACGGAGTTGCTTTTCACGCGTTTCCCCGAGGCCGATGAAGGCGATCTCAGTCGTCTGCGGGCGAGCCTCGTGAGTGCTGATCCGCTGGCGGGTCTTGCACATCAGATGGGTCTCGGCGAGGAGCTCAAGCTCGGCTCGGGCGAGCTCAAGACCGGGGGCTTCCGTCGGCAGTCGATACTTGCCGATGCGTTCGAAGCGACGATCGGAGCGGTGTATCTCGATGGTGGCTTCGACGTCGCTCGCACGCTCGTCCATCGGTTGTGGATGCCGCTCGTCGAGGCCTTACCTCAGGCCTCCGCGCTCAAAGATCCGAAGACCCGGCTGCAAGAGTGGTTGCAATCGCGCGGACATGGATTGCCTGCCTACGTCGTCGAACACGTCGAGGGTGAGCCGCATGCGCAGCACTTCACGGTGCGTTGCGACGTCGCAGCGCTCGCGGTGTCGACGCACGGCGAGGGGTCGAGCCGACGTAAGGCCGAACAGGAGGCCGCGCAACGTATCCTCGAGACAATCGAGGTCAGCACATGACGGACGAGACGCCCCACCCAGACTTCAAAGCGGGCTTCGCCGCGCTCGTTGGGCGCCCGAACGTCGGCAAGTCGACGCTGCTCAACGCGCTCGTGGGCGAGAAGCTCTCGATCGTCACGCCGCGGCCACAGACTACGCGTCACCGTATCGTAGGACTCGTGAATCGACCGGGGCTGCAGATCGCCTTCGTCGATACGCCGGGTTTGCACGCCGGGGGCAAG
Source organism: Gammaproteobacteria bacterium (assembly GCA_016874235.1). Lineage (GTDB taxonomy): Bacteria > Pseudomonadota > Gammaproteobacteria > Steroidobacterales > Steroidobacteraceae > UBA964. The sequence goes on along the minus strand of VGUJ01000002.1, from coordinate 165,732 downwards.
CGCGCACTCAATCGCGCAATGAATCGTACGGCCGCCTCGGCGTTGGTGGATGCTGATCTCGTCGTCTTCGTCATCGAGGGTCTGCGTTGGACCGAAGAAGACGAAGCGGTGATGCAGCGTATTCGCGACAGCGGTCGTCCGGCCATCGCGGTGGTGAGCAAGGCGGATTTGGCGCGACCCCGCGAGAGTCTGCTGCCGTTCATCCAGCAGCTCGCCGAGTGTCACCCGTTCCGCGCCATTGTACCGGTGTCGGCCGCGCGTCAAGAAAATCTCGAAGAGCTCGTGTCAGTGATCGGGCGCGAGTTGCCGCAGTCGCCTCAGCTCTTCGACGAATCGGATCGTACCGATCGCGATCCGCGTTTTCGCATCACGGAAATCATTCGCGAAAAACTGACTCTTGAGCTCAACCAGGAAGTGCCGTATGGCATCGCCGTCGAGATTGAACGCATGGAGCGCGAGGTCGATCAAGGCAGCAAGCGCGACGTGATCCACGCTGTGATCTGGGTGGATCGTGAGGGTCAAAAACCCATCGTCATCGGGGCGGGCGGTGCGCGCTTGAAGCGTGTGGGCAGTACCTCGCGTCGCGAAATCATCGCGCTGCTCGGCCGTCGATGCCATCTCGAGCTTTGGGTAAAGGTGCGCGAGAACTGGGCCGATAACGCTCAGGCGCTGCGCACGCTCGGACTCGAGTAACGGGCGATCATGGGCAAGGGTGGTCGTCGGGTTGATCTCGCGCCGCTGTACGTGCTGCATCATCGTCCGTGGCGCGACACGAGCCGTATGCTCGATGTGTTCACACGCGATCACGGGCGTCTGACGCTGTTCGCGCGCGGCGTGCGCGGACCGAAGTCCCGCTCCGCCTCGTTGCTGCAGCCGTTCCGGCTGTTGCTCGCCTCGTGGAGCGGCAGCGGCGATGCGGGTCAATTGACGCAGGTGGAGGCAGCCGGTGCTCGCGAGGGTGACGAGGCACTCAAGCCCCTGCCTGCGGCAGCGCTACTCAGCGCCTGGTATCTCAATGAGCTCGTGTTGAAGCTCACCACGCGCCACGATCCCCAGCCTTTGGTGTTTGACCTGTATCACGAGAGTCTCAACCGCTTGCGGGCGGACGAGGAGATCGCGGCAGTGCTGCGTCGGTTTGAGCGGCAGTTGCTCGATCTGCTCGGCTACGGGGTTGAGTTCCGTAGCGAAGCGCGCGAGGGTCAGGCGCTCAAGGATGATGCGTATTATCATTTCCACCCTGAACTCGGCTTCACCGAAGTGTCGGGCGGCGCGCAGCAGGGCACGGTCTTTCGGGGTCATGAATTGCTCGGCATCGCTGAAGACCGATACGACGATGCAGCGGTGCTCGAGACGGCGCGTAGCGTGCTGCGTGTGGCGCTCGATCACGCGCTCGAGGGGCGGGACTTGCGCACCCGAGACGTGGCGCGAGCGGTGATCGGGCGACGTCGCAACAAGGAGACCTAAGGCGTCATGACAAGGACCATCGAACTCGGCGTCAACATCGATCACGTGGCGACGCTGCGCCAGGCGCGGCGCGGTCGTCAACCGAGCCCCGTCGAGGCGGCGCTCATCGCCGAGCAATCGGGCGCCGACAATATCACGCTACATCTGCGCGAAGACCGTCGTCACATCCAGGATGCCGACGTCGAAGCACTGCGTCCTCTGCTCAAGACGCGCATGAATCTCGAAATGGCTGTGACCGACGAGATGATCGCGATTGCGAGGCGTATTCGTCCGGCAGATTGCTGCCTCGTGCCGGAGCGTCGTGCGGAGATCACGACCGAAGGCGGGCTCGATGTGGTAGGTCAGATCGGTCGTCTGCGTGAGAGCTGCGCCTTGCTTGCGGCGACGGGTATTCGGGTAGCGCTCTTCATCGACCCAGAGCCCGCGCAAATTGAAGCGACCGTCCGCGTGGGGGCGCCCGTCATCGAGTTGCATACGGGTCGTTATTGCGATGCGACGGGAGACGAACAGGCGCGTGAGCTCGAACGGCTGCGTGCAGGCGCGCGACTTGCCAAGACTTTCGGTCTGAAAGTGCATGCGGGGCATGGTCTCAACTACGACAACGTGACGCCGGTCGCGGCCATTTCGGAAATCGTTGAGCTCAATATTGGCCATTCCATCGTCGGCCGCGCCATTTTCGCGGGACTACCCGCTGCGGTGCGCGACATGAAGGCGCTCATGCTGGCGGCACGCTCATGACGGTACTCGTCTTCGACATCGAAACCGTTCCCGACATCGAGCTCGGCCGTGCCGTGCTCGGTCTCGAGGGTTTGTCGGACGGCCAGATCGCCAAGGCGATGTTCGCCCATGCGCGTCAGCATGGAGGCAGCGAGTTTTTGCCGTACGAGCAGCATCGCATCGTCGCGATCTCATGCGTGCTGCGTCGCGGTGACACGCTCAAGGTTTGGAGTCTCGGTGATCTCGGTTCCGACGAGCGTGAACTCGTCACGCGTTTCTTTGAGGGAATCGATCGATACACGCCGACGCTCGTCTCCTGGAACGGAGGCGGCTTCGACTTGCCCGTGCTGCATTACCGCGCGCTCAAGCACCGCGTCGTGGCTCGCCGCTATTGGGAAAACGGCAGCGAAGATCAAAGTTTTCGATTCAACAATTACCTCAGCCGCTATCACGAGCGCCATACCGACCTCATGGACGTCCTGTCGGGATTCCAGCCGCGGGCGAAGGCGAGTCTCTCCGATATGGCCTATCTGCTCGGTCTGCCGGGCAAGCTTGGATTCTCGGGCGACAAGGTCTGGGATGCCTACGCCGACGGTAACCTCGACGGCATCCGACGCTACTGTGAGACCGATGTGCTCAACACGTGGCTCGTCTATCTGCGCTATCAATTGATGCGCGGGCAGATCGATGCCACGGAGCTCGCCTCCGAAGAGGCGAGAGTGCGCGAGTTGCTGTCGACCTCGAGCGAGCCGCATTTCAAAGAGTTCCTCGCGGCCTGGCCGCCGCAGAGCGCGTGAGTCGGGGCGCGAAACCGCCGGGCCCGCCCGAGGAGGGCTGTGTCGCGGCGCTCAATCATGATGGCGAGGGCGTGCTGAAAGGCACGAAGACCGCGTTCGTGCCGGGTGCCTTGCCGGGTGAGCGCATCGTGTTCCAGCGGGTTCGGCGGCATCGTCAGCACGATGAAGGGGTACTCGTCGACGTGCTCGAGCGATCGCCTTCGCGAGTCGATCCCAAATGTGCGCACTTCGGTTTTTGCGGGGGCTGTGCCCTGCAGCATCTCGATCCGGCGGCCCAGTTGGCCGCCAAACAATCAGAGCTCGCTGAATCCCTGTCGCGCATCGGACGCGTCGAGCCTGCGCGTTGGCTCGAGCCGCTCGCAGGGCCCGTTTGGAATTACCGTCGTCGGGCGCGCCTCGGTGCGAAGTGGGTCCCCAAGCGCGGACGGGTGTTGGTGGGGTTTAGGGAGCGTCAAAAGCCTTACGTGGCGGCACTCGAAAGTTGCGAAGTGCTGGCAGCCCCTCTCGATGCCCTGATCACACCGCTCTCCGAACTTTTGACCGGGCTCGAGGCTCGGGTGTCGATTCCGCAGATCGAAGCGGCGGTGGGCGACGAGGGGGTACTGCTCGTGTTCCGCAACTTGGTCGAGCTCAGTGAGTCGGACCGCGTGGCGCTGCTCGATTTCGGCAGAACACACCGCGTACGCATTTGCCTGCAGCCCGGTGGGCTCGACAGCATGATCTCGCTCGATGGATCCCCGCTCACGCTCGAATATCGACTCCCCGAAGAAAAGCTTCGATTCGAATTTCGGCCGACCGATTTCGTACAGGTGAACGGCGAGATGAATCGTGCGCTGGTGCAGCGCGCCATCGAGCTACTCGACCTTCAGTCCGAGCACCGAGTGCTCGATCTGTTTTGCGGGCTCGGGAATTTCACGCTGCCCATTGCGCGGCGCGTACGTGAGGTCGTCGGCATCGAAGGGGAGGCCGGGCTCGTCGCTCGAGCACGTCGTAATGCCGAGCTCAATGAATTGACTCATGCGAGTTTTCACGTCGCAAATTTGGCTGAGCCGGAGGGCGGTTCGGCGGCACTTGTCGGTCGTTTTGATCGCATCCTGCTCGATCCGCCCCGAGCGGGTGCCATCGAGGTGCTGCCGCGACTCGTCAAGCTCGGCGCCACGCGCATGGTGTATGTCTCGTGCCATCCAGGCACACTGGCGAGGGACGTGGGGGTGCTCTGCAGTGAGCATGGTTATCGACTTTCAGCGGCCGGGGTGGTCGATATGTTCCCGCACACGACGCACGTCGAGTCGATAGCGGTTTTGGAGGTGGATCGATGACGCTCGGACCTTTGATGATCGATCTCGAGGGGACGGTGTTGCAGCCTTTGGAGCGCGAGTTGCTGCAGCATCCGCTGGTCGGCAGCGTCATTCTTTTTGCACGTAACTACGCCGACCCCGTGCAGTTACAGCAGCTCGTCGCCGATATTCACGCCGTACGCTCTCCCGCGCTCATCGTGGGTGTCGATCATGAGGGTGGGCGTGTACAGCGGTTTCGAGAAGGGTTCTCTCGTTTGCCGCCCGCGCGCCGCATCGGTCATGAATACGACGCCTCGAAGCAGGGGGGACTTACGCTCGCCCGTGAGCTCGGATGGTTGATGGCCGCGGAACTTCGCGATGTCGGGGTCGATCTGTCCTTTGCACCCTGCGTCGATCTCGACTTCGGTGTGAGCGAAGTCATCGGGGATCGATCGTTCCACGCGGATGCGGGGGTCGTCGGTGAGCTCGCCGTGGCCTATACGCACGGTATGCGTGCCGCCGGCATGGTCGCCACCGCCAAACATTTTCCGGGACATGGTGCCGTGGTGGCCGATTCGCACCACGCCTTGCCCGTCGATCGACGCAGCTTGGCCGATCTCGAGCCCGATATCCGTCCGTATCGCGTGCTCATCGAGAACGGGCTCGCCGGTGTGATGGTTGCACACGTGCTCTACCCGGAGATCGATGACGTGCCGGCGAGTGCCTCACGACGCTGGATCCGCGGTTATCTGCGCAATGAGCTGCGCTTCCAGGGCGTGGTCTTCGCGGATGATCTCTCGATGGCAGGCGCGGCGGCTGTGGGCGGCATCATCGAGCGTGCTGAGCGTGCGCTCGCAGCCGGCTGCGACGTGCTACCGGTTTGCAATCACCGCGAGAGCGTCATCGCCTTGCTCGAGGGGTGGAAGCCCGAAGACGATGCCGCCGCAGCGCTGCGTCGTATACGGCTGCGGGGTAAGGGTGCTGGTCGTCAGGACAAGTTGCGAGAGTCGGCCGAGTGGCTCGCCGCCCAACGCGCGCTCGAGCGTTGCGCAGCGCCGCCCGATCTCAAGCTCGCCTGAGCGTTATCGACCGCCGGGCGTGACGACGGCGATCACGCCGATGCCCGGGTGGTCGTAATAATTTTTTTCGTTGAAGCGAATGCGCCGCAGCTCGTTCATTTGCTGCGCCGCGCCGCCTTCGGGCGTGTAGCGCAGGTTCATGCCGAAATGCAGCAGCGAGCCCCGCTCGAGTAAGAAGCTGCCGGAAAGCCCGGGCACTTGCAGGCCGAGTTGGTCGACGGGCAGGCCGTTGCGCGAACCCCAGGTGCTCGCTGTTTGCGTCCAGCCGGTGTGCGCGAGCACGCGGTAACCGCTCGCTGCCAGTTTTTGACGAGCCCCGCTCAGCTGGAGCTTGGCGGCGGGTAGGGGACCCAGATAGCGCGCAACCTGTGCGGCGCCGGAGGCGGCATCGCCCGATGCCGCGCGTGGAGGTGCGGCACCAGGCTCGCCTTCGCGGGCGCCACTCGTTCGGAAAATGATGACCTCGACGTGATAGGTGGAGGCGCCGGTACCTTGGGCGTGTGAGGTCGACCCTCCGACGAGCCAGAGGACGAGTAGGCAGGGCCACAGCCAGAGTCTTTGCATGCGCCTATGTTAGCTGAGCGGCCTCAGTTCGTTGAGGTGAGCTTGCCGAGCAAAAGGGTCACGAATTCGTAACGCTCGGCCTCGTCGTCGAGCTCGCGGGACACCCGGAGTTTGAGAGGCCCCTCGAGGCGGTACTCGCGCGAGCGATCTTGCACAAGGCGAATCACGGCCTTTGGATCGATCTGGTTCTCGGCCTCGAAAATCAGGTGCCCACCGTGCGCCCCGAAATCGAGTCGCCGGATGCCGAGTCGACGCGCGATGAGTCGCAAGCGAGCGTTGCGCAATAGGTTCTGGGTCTGGGGAGGCAGCTCTCCAAAACGATCGACGAGCTCGGCCGTGAGCTCCTCGAGCGCTGACTCATCGACGGCCGCCGCGATGCGTTTGTAGAGCGCGAGTCGTACGTGCACGTCGTTGACGTAATCCTCAGGGAGCAAGGCCGGCACGCGCATCTCGATTTCCGATTGCGAGGCGAGCGGCGCATCGAGATCGAGATGCTTGCCTTCCTTCATGGCTTTGACCACGCGATCGAGCATATCGAGATAAAGCGTGAGACCGACCTCAGTCATCTCGCCGCTCTGTTCCTCGCCGAGGAGCTCTCCGGCGCCGCGGATCTCAAGATCGTGCGTCGCGAGAACGAAGCCCGCACCGAGATCTTCGAGCGACTCGAGCGCCTCGAGGCGCTTCAGGGCATCGCCCGCGAGCGCCTTGCGGGAGGGAATCATGAGGTACGCATAGGCCTGGTGATGCGATCGACCGACGCGACCGCGCATCTGGTGCAGCTGGGCGAGTCCGAACCGATCGGCGCGATCGATGAGGATGGTGTTCGCGCTCGGAACGTCGATGCCGCTCTCGATGATGGTGGTACACACCAGGATGTCGAAACGCCGATGGTAGAAGTCGACCATAAGCTGCTCGAGCTCGCGTTCGCGCATCTGGCCGTGACCCACACGGATACTCGCCTCGGGGACGAGCTTAGCGAGCGTGTCGGCAAACTTGCCGATATCTTTGACTTCGTTGTGCACGAAGTACACCTGCCCACCGCGACGCAGTTCACGCAAGATGGCCTCACGTATCGTCGCATCGCTCCACTCGCTCACGAAAGTCTTAATCGCCAGGCGCTCGGCAGGGGGCGTTGCGATGAGCGAGAGTTCGCGCAGACCGCCGAGTGCCATGTTGAGCGTTCTCGGGATGGGCGTCGCGGTGAGCGTCAACACGTGTACTTCGGCGCGCAGCGCCTTGAGGCGTTCCTTGTCGCGTACCCCGAAGCGATGCTCTTCGTCGACGATGATGAGCCCGAGATCTTTGAACCGTGCATCGGCATGCAACAACCGATGCGTCGCGATGACGATATCCACGGAGCCTTTCTCGATGCCCTCGAGCACGACAGCGGATTCCTTGGTCGAGCGAAAACGCGACAGCGACTCGATGCGGACCGGCCAGTCGGCAAAGCGATCTGCGAAGTTCGCCGCGTGTTGCTGGGCGAGCAGGGTGGTCGGCACGAGCACGGCCACCTGCTTACCGGCTTGTACGGCGACGAACGCGGCGCGCATGGCGACCTCGGTCTTACCAAAGCCCACATCGCCGCAGACGATGCGGTCCATGGGCTCTTCAGAGGCTAAATCTTTGATGACTTTGTCGATCGCCTCGGCCTGATCTGCCGTCTCTTCGAAGGGGAAGGCATTGGCAAAACTTTGGTACTCGAGTTCGCGCGAGGGGAGTTGGCTCGCGCGGCGGGCCTTGCGGCGCGCATAAAGATCGAGCAGCTCGGCCGCGACGTCGCGTACTTTTTCGGCGGCACGCTTGCGCGCGCGAGACCATTGATCGGTGCCGAGTTTATGCAGCGGTGCGGATTCGGGCGCCGCACCCGAATATCGGCTCACGAGCTGCAAGGAATGCACGGGCACGTAAAGCCGATCGCCGTCGCGGTATTCGAGCACGAGGAACTCGCCGCTCTGACCGCCGACGTCCATGCTCTGCAGGCCGACATAACGACCGACGCCGTATTCCTCGTGCACGACGGGCGCACCAGCGGTGAGGGTCTGTAGGTCGCGCAGAATGGCGTTCGGATCGGCCGTGATCTTGCGACGACGTCGTTCCTGACGGGCGCGAGTGCCGAAGAGTTGCGACTCGGGCAGGACGGTGAGCGCGGGATCGACGAGTACGAGACCGGCGAGTTCCGGTGCCACGGTGAGTGCGAGGCGGGCTTCGCTCGCGACGAACGCGTGCCAGCCCTCGCAGGCTGCCGCCTTGAGGCCGGCGCCTCGCAGCAATTCGCCGAGTACTTCGCGACGGCCGGGGGAATCGGCCGCGAGCAGTACGCGACCCGCATGATGTGCGAGAAAATCCTGCAGCGGTGCAAGGGGTTTTTCGGCGCGCGGATCGAGTCGCAGTTCGGGCGGTAGTTTGGCGCCGAAATCGTGGTGGGCCGGCGAGGTGTCTTCGCTGCGGAAGGTCTCGAGCACGATCCGCGGATGTCGGTCGAGGCCGCTGCGGATCGTCTCGAGATCGATGAAGAGCTCCTCGGGACGCAGTAGAGGGCGTTCGATATCGCCGCAGCGATCGTCGTGGCGCAGTTGCAGCGCCTGCCACGCGCGTTCGATGGCGCCCTCGAGGCTGCCGGTGAGATCGGCGATCCGAGCGCCGGTCGGCAAGTAATCGAAGAGCGTATCGGTCGAATCAAAGAAAAGCGGCAGGTAGAACTCGATGCCCGCCGGGGCGATCCCATCACTCACGCCGCGATAGATGGCGCTGCGGGTCGGGTCGCCATCGAAACGGGTCCGATAACGGCGTCGAAAGGCACGCACGGCATCGGCATCGAGCGGCATCTCGCGCGCCGGCAGCAAACGCACGGCAGGAATCGATTCGCGCGAACGCTGAGTCTCGGGGTCGAACTTGCGGATGGCCTCGATTTCGTCGTCGAAGAGATCGATGCGCAACGGGCCGTCGGCGCCCATGGGGAACACATCGAGCAGCGATCCGCGCAGGGCGTACTCACCGGGGCCGGCCACTTGGCTCACCGAGGAGTAACCCGCTTCGGTCAGGCGCAGTCGAAAGGCCTCGAGCGCGAGACGTTCGCCGACGGCGAGCGAGAAGCTGCGACTCGCCACATATTGGCGGGGCGAAAGGCGTTGCAGGATCGTGTCGATCGTGACGAGTACGAGGCCGCGTCGCAGGTCTGGCAGCTCGGCGAGTGCGAGCAGCCGATCGCTCGTGATGTCCGGGTGTGGCGAGAAGACGTCGTAGGGCAGCACCTCCCAGTCCGGCAGCGTGAGTAGGCGCAGACCCGGCGGGGCGAAGAACTGCAATTCGGCACGACGGCGCTCGAGACTGCGACTGTCGGGCTCGATGACGAGCCAGGGCTGATCGTCGGCGGCGGCCGCCTCGGCGAGGGCAAGCGCTGTGGCGCTGCCATGCAGGCCGCTCCAGTGCACCTGCGGGCGCCCGGAGTCGGGAATGGGGGGCCGAAGGAGCCGAGACATGGGCGCGCAAGCTTACAGAGCCGCTTCGGGGAGGCAAGCCCCGGGATGGAGCGGTCTCGATATGGTTAAATCGAGCCCGAATGTTCCAGCCTGTGTCCTTGTTCGTCGGTCTGCGCTACGTGCGCTCGCGAACGCGGAAATTCTTCGTGTCGTTCATCACCTGGGTCTCGCTGGCCGGGGTCGCCGTGGGCGTCGCTGCGCTCATCGTGGTGCTGTCGGTCATGAATGGGTTCGAGGGGGAGCTGCGCGATCGGTTGCTCGCCCTGTCGAGCCACGCGCGGGTGATCGTCGCGGGTGAGTCGGGTGGCGGACTGCCCTCATCGGCTCAGGGATCCGCCCAAGCCGCCACCCGAGCCGGCGACTACGACTGGCAGGGGGCGCTCGCGGTGCTGCGATCAGACCCTCGGGTGCGAGGTGTCGCCCCGTACGCCGAAATTCAGGCGCTCGCGCTGCGTACCCCTGAGATGCTGCCGGTGCAGCTGCGCGGGGTCGATCCGCAACTCGAGCCGGCGGTGTCCGTCGCTGCCGCGGCCATGGTCGAAGGGCGGCTCGACGATCTCGTCCCCGGTGATGATCGAATCATCCTCGGCAGCGTGGTCGCGCGTCTGCTCGGTGTCGCGGTCGGCGATCGTGTGACGTTGCTGGTACCCGGCGTCGCCGAGGGGGGTGCGCCTGCGCCGCGATTGCGCGAGTTCTCGGTGAGCGGAATTTTCGAGATCGGTCTGCACGATCACGACGGAACGCTCGCCCTCGCGCATCTCGATGATGTGCGCGCGCTCACCTCCGATGATGCGCGCGCCTTCGGCTTGCACGTGAAGCTCGACGATCCGATGTCGGCACCTGCGCTCAATTCGCAACTCGGCGATCGACTGGGTGCTGGGCTCACCCTGCGCGACTGGACTCAAGATCACGCCAACTATTTTCGGGCCATCCGTATCGAGAAGCGGATGATGTCGATCATCCTGATGCTGATCGTGGGCGTGGCCGCTTTCAATATCGTCGCGATGCTCGTCATGGTGGTGACGGACAAGCGCACGGACATCGCGATCCTGCGTACGTTTGGCGCCTCGCCGCGCAGTGTGCTCGGCGTCTTTCTCACACAAGGGCTCGTGATCGGTTGGGCGGGTGTCGCGTTGGGTGTCGCGCTCGGTGTGATGCTCTCGCTCAACGTCGCCGACATCGTGCCGCTCATGGAATCGGCGTTCGGATTTCAGGTGATGGATCCGAGCGTGTATTACGTGACGCGCATTCCCGCAGAGCTGCGCGCCGAAAACGTCATCACCATCGCGCTCATTGCGCTCGTCGTGACGGCCGCCGCCACGGTGTATCCGGCCATTCGTGCGTCACGCGTCGCACCCGCCGAAGCCTTGAGGTACGAGTGATGCTGCGCAACGCCTGGACCTGGATGGTCGGCACGCGTTATCTGCGCTCCTCGCATCGTCGGGGTTTCGTGTCGTTCGTGGCGTTCATGTCGACGGCGGGGCTCATGCTCGGCGTCGCCGTGCTCATCGTGGTGCTGTCGGTCATGAATGGCTTCGAGCGCGAGTTGCGCTCAAGGATTTTGTCGGTGACCTCGCACGCGACGCTCATCGGGCTCGAGGGCGCGCTCTCTGATTGGCAAGGTATCCGCAGCCTCGCGCTCAAAAGTCCCGGCGTGCAGTACGCCGTTCCCTACGTCGAGGCGCAGGCGATGATCGCCAACGGATCACGTGTGCTCGGTAGTGCGGTGCGCGGCATCGATCCAGAGCTCGAACGTGAGGCGACAGGTCTCGCACAGCATCTTCGCGACACCCGCATCGAAGATCTGAAAGCCGGGTCGTGGTCGATCATCCTCGGTACGACACTCGCGAGCGAGCTCGGTGTCGCAAGAGGTGACGAGATCGTCGTCATCGTTCCGGAGGGGAGTGCGACGCCCGAAGGGGTCGTCCCGCGCATGCGTCAGGTCAAGGTCATCGGTACGTTCGAGTCGGGGATGTACGAGTTCGATCGAGGTCTTGCGCTGATGCACATCAATGACGCCGCGCGTCTCTATCGCTTGGGTGGTGACGTGACAGGGGTGCGGCTCGCGCTCGAGGATCCTGGGCGGGCGCCCGAGGTGGTACGTGAACTCGCGTTGGCGCTCGGGGGCGGGTATTACGTGAGCGACTGGACACGCAACCAAGCGAATTTTTTCCAGTCCATCGAACTCACCAAGGGGATGATGTTCGTCATTCTGCTGATCATCGTCGGGGTCGCGGCGTTCAACATCGTCTCGACGCTCGTCATGATCGTCAAAGAAAAGCAGGGTGACATCGCCTTGTTACGTACGCTTGGGGCGACCCCTGCCGACATCCTGCGTACCTTTGCGGTACAGGGGGTATTGATCGGTCTTGCCGGCACGATCGCCGGGGCCGCGCTCGGTATCCTGCTCGCCGAGAACGTCGAGAGCATCGTTCGGGGCATCGAGAGTCTCTTCGGCGTACAGTTCATGGATGCGAAGGTGTATTTCATGACGGACTTACCCGCTTACGTCGAATGGTCGGATGTCGCCCGCGTTTGCGGTGTCGCATTTGCGCTCTGTGCGCTCGCCACGCTGTATCCCGCCTGGCGTGCATCGCGTACCCAGCCTGCGGAGGCCTTGCGTCATGAATGAAGTCGTACTCGAAGCTGAAGGCGTCGTTCGCGAGTTCCGCGAGGGAACATCCACCTTGCGCGTACTCGATGGTCTCGATCTGCGCCTGCAGCGCGGGGAGTGTGTGGCGATCGTCGGTGCCTCAGGTTCGGGTAAGACGACCTTGCTACAGATTTTGGGTGGGCTCGATCGGCCGACGCTCGGCAGCGTTCGCATCGAAGGCCGCGATCTGCACGCGCTCAATGAAATCGAACGCAGCGCGCTGCGCAACCGCACGATCGGATTCATCTATCAGTTCCACCATCTTTTGCCGGAGTTCAGTGCACTCGAGAATGTCGCGATGCCCTTGCTCGTTCGTCGCATGGCGACGGCTGAGGCTAAATCGCGCGCCGGGGCGATCTTAGAAGAGGTGGGGTTCGGTAGTCGGCTCACGCATCGCCCTCATCAGCTCTCGGGGGGTGAGCGCCAGCGTGCCGCGGTGGCTCGCGCGCTCGTGACGGAACCGGCGTTCGTGCTCGCGGATGAGCCGACCGGCAATCTCGATGGGCGCAATGCCGAGCAGGTCTTCGAGCTCATGCTTCGACTCAACCGTGATCGACGTACGACGCTCGTGATCGTGACGCATGATGCGCGGTTAGCGGCGCGCATGGATCGCGTGCTGACGCTGACTGAGGGTCGGCTGGTCGAGTAATCCTCCGCCTTAATCCAGGCGAAGAGACGAGTTCAGGGGTTTGAGCGGCTGCCTCGGGTGCGGTACTTCTCGAGTACGCGTGACCGCCAAACCCGGTCGAGCACCAGCCAGCCGACGAGACCAAATACCACCCCGCAAATCAGACAACCCAGCAAGAACGGCTTCCAGACCGGGCCGAGCCCGTGTTGTAGCCAATCCCAGGTCAGCTCGAATCGGAAACTCCCCGGCGCTTGGCCGAGTGCGAATCGACCCGTGAGGTAGGCGAGGTAGTAGATCGGTACGACGGTGAACGGATTCACGATGAACACCGTGCCGATGAGCGTGGGCACGTTCAGTCGCAGGAGCATCGCCAGCATGAAGGCCAGCGGGATATGCACCGGTAGTGGGATGAAACAAATGGCAAGCCCGATGCCGAAAGCGGAGGTAATGCTACGACGCTGCGGCGACCACAGGCGCGGGTCAATGAATACGTGCGCGAACGGACGCGCGAACCAGCGGTCGCGCGAGGCCTGCACCTTCCTGCCGAGTTGACGGATCGTGTTTCGAAGCATCGCGGGGCGCAACTGTAGCAGCACCGTCGTGGGTCTTGCGACGTTGCTCGGTGTGATGGTGGTGCTTTTCGGGCCACTCCGACCGGAGTTGTACACCTTCATCGCGATGGCTCTCATTGCGATCGCCGCGTTGGTCGTCTCGTTCTTTGTCCGTTTGCGAGCGCCGGTTGTCGCCCTCGGTATCGGTGCGAGCGCGGCCTTCCTCACCTTGCTGGTGTCGCTCGATCAGTTGGCGCAGCGCTGGTCGCCGGCCGATGAGGGGCAGCGCGTCATCGCTGAGGTGCAGATCGACTCGCTCGTACGCCGTACGACGACCGGCATCGAATTCGATGCCGAACTCTTGATTGAGTCGCCGACTTCACTGCAGCGATCGCTGCGAGCGCGGGTGAGTTGGAACGATCCGCTTGCGCCGCTGCCGCGGGCGGCTGAGCGTTGGCGCTTGTTGTTGCAGCTCAGTGTGCCGCGTGCGAACACGAACCCCGGCGGGTTCGACGAGCAACGAGAGTTTTTTCGCGATCGGATACAGGCGCGAGCCGTGGTCTCACCCTTTGCAGGCAATCGGCAGGTCGCGCCGCAGCGTGCGGGACTGCTGGCCTTGCGTGAGCAGATCGTTCGTCGCATTCGGAGCATGGTCGTCGATCGCGATGCCTCGGCGTTGTTCGCGGGTCTGGCGGTCGGTGCGACCGGGGAGGTGAGTCGCGAGCAATGGCGAGTGTTCAGCGATACCGGCACGACGCATCTCGTGGCCATCTCGGGGATGCACATCACGCTCTTCTGCTGGGTCGTCGCTGCGCTCGCTCGAAGATTGTGGGCGCGAGTACCGCGCCTTGCGATGCGCATCGATCGTGAGACCTTTGCCGCGATGCTCGGCGTTCCTGCAGCGGCGGCGTATGCCGCGCTCGCCGGCTTCGGCATTCCAGCGCAGCGCACCGTGGTCATGCTTGCCGTGTGGTGGGCGCTGAGGCTTTCGGGGCGGGTATATTCGGGTTTCGACGTGTTGGGACTCGCCGCCCTCGCCGTACTGTTCATCGATCCGTTCGCGCCGCCGTCATCGGGGTTTTGGCTTTCGTTCGTCGCGATGGCCACGTTGATCGCAGCAGGAGACACGCAAGGTCGGGGTTTGCGTGCTTGGTTCCTCGACACGCTCCGTACGCAATGGCGCGTCAGCCTCGCGTTGCTGCCCATCACGATCCTCTGGTTTTCGAGCTTTTCGGTGGCAGGACTCCTCATCAACTTTGCAGCTATTCCGGTGTTTTCTTTGGTGCTGGTGCCGATTGCATTACTTGGCGGATTGCTCGGCAGTATCTCCGCGCCGCTCGCGAAACCCCTATGGTGGATCGGAGAGCGTGTACACGAGTGGCTCTGGCCCTTACTCGTTGCGGTCGCGGCGCACCCTTATGCTGCGATTCAGGTGAGCCCTGCTGCGTGGGTACCGATACTCGGCTTCGAGCGACCGGCCGATGGCGAAGTGATGATGACGCTGCTCGATGCGGGTGACGCGACTGCGCTCATCGTGCGCACGCGGCAGTATGCGCTCGTCTACGATACGGGCGAGAACTACGCGAGCGAAGGACGCTCCGCAGAGCGCTTGGTCGTGCCTGCCTTGCGGTCGTTCGGCGTATCGAAAGTCGATCGGCTCGTGCTCAGCGGTTCGCATGCGCAACGTGCGGCGGGCGCGGCGCGCCTCGCGGCTGCCATGCCCGTCGATCGCGTGGTGGCTGGGGGTGAATGGCCGGGCGCCCATCGTCGCGTGGAGACCTGTTCGGCCGGTGATCGATGGCGTTGGGACGGCGTCGAGTTCGAGCTGTTCGGACGACCCGGAGGATCCTGTGCGCTGCGTATCGACTTCGGAGGCCATCCGTCGTTTTTGATCGCCGATCGCCTTGACGCTGCCGAATCCGCCGAGTTCGCTGCGCAGGCCGAGGCCATTGAGCTCAGGCTGCGATCGACCGTGGTGGTCACGCCTCGTCGCGGTTCCTTGGCGGCCGTCAGTTCGGGGTTCGTCGCGGCGGTCGATGCGCAGTGGGTGATGGTGCCGGGCGGCCACGCAGACCCTGAGCGACTCGCGCGCATCGCGCGGCATTGGCGCGTGGATCCGTCGCGGGTGGTATCGACGGCAGCGCAGGGCGCCGTCACCCTGCATCTGCGCCGTGGGCTTCCGCCGCGCTGGTTGCCGCATGCTCCCCTGCAGGGAGACCCCCTATGGCGGTATCATCCCCGGCCAGTTACGTCGGGGATCGCCGACGCCATGCAGGACATGCCCAACCCTTGAGCCAACGGCCGGTCGAAATCGCCGACGCCTCCAAGGTGTACCGAAGGTTGCTCGGGTACGCGCGACCCCATCTCGGCATGTTCCTGATCGGCGTGCTTGGGATGGCGCTGTTCGCCGCGACCGACGCCGCGCTCGCCTACCTCGTGCAGCGATTTTTGGGCGGGGCCTTCGTCGAGCCTGACCCCCGCATCATTTGGGCGATTCCTCTGGGGGCCGTAGCGCTCTTCGTCGCACGAGGTCTCGGCGACTACGTGTCCAATTATTTTCCGGGCTGGGTGGGGCGGCAGATCATCAAGTCGCTTCGAGCCGAACTCTTTGCTCACTACCTGCGATTACCCACGCGTCATTTCGAGGCTGCGACTACGGGCGGTCTGCTCTCGCGTCTCACCTACAACATCGAGCTCGTCGCGGAGGCCACGACGAATGCCGTCACGGTGTTGATACGCGACACGCTCACCATCCTCGCGCTCGTGGCGATGCTGCTCTGGTACAACTGGCAGCTCGCGGCGCTGGTGCTCGTGTTGGCACCGCCGATCTCTTGGTTGATCCAGCACATCAACCGCTCGTTCCGTCGTTACAGCGCGCGCATCCAGGCGTCGATGGGTGACGTCACTCGGGTCGCCAAAGAAGCGCTCGATGGGCACAAAGTCATCAAGAGCTTCAACGCCGAGGGTTACGAAGAGGCGATTTTTGCCGAGGCGAACGAGCGCAACCGCCACAGCAACATGCGCTTGATCGGTGCGCGTGCACTCGCCAACCCGGTGGTGCAGATCATCGCCTCGCTCGGCCTCGCCGGCGTGTTGTTCGTGTCGATCCGCCAGGTGTTCGATGCGCAGATGCGGGTCGACGAGTTCATGGCCTTCCTCACGGCGCTCTTGTTGCTGACGGCGCCCCTGCGCCGACTGGTGCAAGTGTTCGGCCCTCTGCAGCAAGGTATTGCGGCCGGCGCGAGCGTGTTCGAGGTACTCGATACGCCCGTCGAGGACGTTGGCGGCACGAAGACTTTGGAGCGAGCTCGGGGTGAGATCGAGTTTCGTGAGGTAAGTTTCAGTTACTCAAGTGCACAAGGCGAAGTGCTCTCGAATGTGAGCTTCAAAGTTCAGCCGGGGCAGACGGTTGCGATCGTGGGCAAGTCGGGTAGCGGCAAGAGCACGCTCGCCAATTTACTCCCAAGATTCATCGACCCGGAGTCGGGCAGCGTGTTGCTCGATGGTGTCGATTTACGCGATTACCGCCGCACCGATGTGCGCAAGCAGGTGAGTCTCGTGAGTCAGGAAGTCGTGTTGTTCGACGACAGCATTCGTCGCAACATCGCGTTCAACCTCGCGGATGCCGCATCGCCCGCAATCGAGGAGGCCGCAACGGCCGCGTACGTGATGGATTTCGCGGCCGAGTTGCCGCAAGGCCTCGATACACCGGTCGGTGAGCGGGGGTCGCAGCTGTCGGGCGGACAACGACAGCGTGTGTCGATTGCCCGCGCGCTGCTCAAGAATGCGCCGGTGCTCGTACTCGATGAGGCGACCAGCGCGCTCGATAATGAATCCGAACGTCGCATCCAGGCGGCGCTCGCGACCTTGCGGCGAGGGCGTACGACGCTCGTGATCGCGCATCGTCTCTCCACCATCGAGCAAGCGGATCTCATCGTCGTGCTGCACGAAGGACGAGTCGTCGAGACGGGTACGCATGCCGAGCTCATCGCGCGTCACGGCACGTACGCGCAGCTTCACCAGTTGCAGTTTGCCGTCTGATGTCTAGCGCCACCGCTCGATGGCTCCAAGGGGTGTGGTACGACGGGCGTGCCGGTGCGGCGCTACTCGCGCCGCTCGCCGCCGTGTTTGCGTTCGGTGCCGCATTCCGTCGATCGATGTTTCGCAGCGGATGGCGCCGCGCCTACCGGCCGAAGGTGCCGGTCGTGGTGATCGGCAATCTCTCAGTCGGTGGCACAGGGAAAAGCCCCCTCGTCGCCGCCCTCGCTCGATTGCTTCGCAGTCGGGGTCTTAAGCCCGGCATCCTCACCCGCGGTTACGGTGCCGATGTCCGCTCGCCGATTCGCGTCACGCGAGAATCAGACGCGAGAGAGGTTGGTGACGAGCCTGTGATGCTCGCACGGTCGACGGGCATCGAGGTCATCGTCTGTCCCGATCGAGTCGCCGGCGCTCGTGCGCTCGAGGCGCTCGGGGTCGATGTCATCGTGTGCGACGACGGTCTGCAGCATTACGCCCTCGCGCGTGATCTCGAGGTCGTCGTCGTCGATGCTCGCCGCGGTCTCGGTAACGGACGTCTGCTGCCGGCGGGTCCTTTGCGCGAATCGGCCCAGCGACTCGAGTCGGTCGATTGGGTGGTGATCAACGGAGGCGAGGCAAACGACATGCCCGCATGGCGAGGTCGAGTCGGCTCGCTCGTGATGCAGCTGGTTCCCGAGGCGGCGCGTAGTGTCGCCGACCCGCTCGCGTGGCACAGCGTCGAACGCTGGCGTGGGGAGCGGGTGCATGCGGTGGCCGGCATCGGCCACCCGGCGCGATTCTTTGATCTTCTGAGAGCCGCCGGGATCGAACCGATCGAGCACGCCTTTGCCGATCATCATGCCTTTACGGCCGCCGATTTCGCCTTCGATGATGGCCACCCGATTCTGATGACCTCGAAAGATGCCGTAAAATGCGCAGGCTTCGCCGACGCACGATTTTGGGAGATTCCCGTGGCGACTCGGTTGTTGCCCGATGGTGCCCGCGGCCTTGTCGAAGCCATCGAGACCTTATGCCTCGCCTCAAAAAAATCGGAGCCCGCCTGACATGGACCATCGACTGCTCGACATTCTCGCGTGTCCGCTCTGCAAGGGGCCGCTCGTCCATCATCGCGAGCAGCAAGTGCTCGTGTGTCGCGCTGATCGCCTCGCGTTTCCGATCAAAGATGGCATTCCGGTCATGCTCGAGGAAGAGGCCAAGGTGTTGGTGGCCGATGATCCCTTGCTTGCACACTGAGCATTAGCGCGCGCATGTACCGCATCGTCATACCTGCTCGTTATGCCTCGACTCGGTTGCCGGGCAAGCCGCTGATCCCGCTTGCGGGAAAGCCGATGCTAGCTTGGGTATACGAGCGTGCGCTCAGCTGCTCGGCGCATGAAGTCATCATCGCGACCGATGATGAGCGTATCCGAGTCGTGGCGCAGGCCTTTGGCGCCGCGGTCGAGATGACCGCGGCTGAGCATACGAGCGGTACCGATCGTATCGCTGAGGTGGCGGCTCGTCGCGGCTGGGACGATCACGACGTCGTCGTCAATCTGCAGGGTGACGAGCCCTCGATGCCCGCCGAGCTCATTGAGCAAGTGGCAATGCTGCTCATCGATCACTCGGGCGCGGACATGGCGACGCTCGCCACGCCGATCGAGCATCGCGACGAATACTTTGATCAAAATGCCGTGAAGGTCGTGACGGATCTCCAGGGTCGTGCGCTCTACTTCAGTCGCGCGCCGATTCCGTGGTTCCGTGATCAGGTGGGACCTGATGGTCTCGATCTACTCCCGACCGTCGCGCGTCGTCACCTCGGCATCTACGCCTATCGGGTCAGCGCGTTGCGTCGACTCGCTGCGCTTGCGCCCACGCCGCTCGAGCAGGTCGAAAAGTTGGAGCAACTTCGGGCGCTCGCCCATGGGTTGTGCATACAGGTGGGCGAGGCGACGTGCCGGCCGGGGCCGGACGTCAACACGCTCGATGATCTCGCGCGCGCCGCGGCCGCCCTCGAGCGGTCAGCGGGCACGCGCTAAAACGATCCGCCTCAGTAATCGTCGCGGCGAGTGCCGCCACCAAAACTCGAATAACGGTCCGGCGGGCTAGACGACCACACGACCTTTTTCTCGCTGGGCGTCGTCGTATCGACAGCGGCGGGCGGCGTATCGACTGCCGGCGGCGTCTCTGTTGCAGCGGGCGTGGTCGAGTCCGCGGGCGGCATCAAAACAGACGGCGGCGTTTCCGCAGCGGCCGGCGGCGGCTCGACCGTCGTCGTGGCCGATGCGCTCGGCGCCGGCGTTGACTCGGTCGGTTCCGGATCGCTGAGCCCGGTCCAACTGATGCTGCCCGAGCTCTGGGGTAGCGGAGGCAAGTCGAGAGCGGCTTCGGCGCTGAACGAGGCAGCCTCGGTCGACTCGCTCTTCGGCGTAGACGCGGGGGCCCCTTGGCCTAGCGCGAAGTTCGGTTCACTCGAGTCATCACCGTCATCAGAGAAATCGCCGATCGCAGAATCCGAACCCGTGGCGGCGTCGGCCGCGACGGCACCCGGAGGCAGATCCCGCATTCCGCCGCCGCGGCGACCACGGCGACCACGACGTCGTCCGCGGCGTGCGCCGCCCTCACGGTTCGGCTGAGTACCGTCCGCGGCTACGGCGCCCTCCGGGGCGTTCGGGTGAGCGGTCTCGCTACCGACTGGTTGAGCGACCGACGGAGCGCTCTGGGCTTGTGGCGCGACCGGAGTGGGCACCGGCGCGGCGGTGCGCTCCGCGTCGCGTGGACCGCGCTCTGGGCGATCACGACGACGACTGTCCTCGCGTCGTCCGTCCTCACGTCCGCGACGTTGACCGTCGTCCTGCCGTTCGTTGCGCCGCTCGTTCTGTGCAGCGGGCTTGCCGTCTTGCTGCGGTCGACCTTGTTGTCCCCGATCACGGTTTCGATCGCGACCGCGATTTCCGCCCCGAGCATCGCGCTCGTTACGATCTCGGTCGCGACCACGACCGCCGCGATCGCGGTCTCGATCTCGATCTCGGCCGCGTCCACGATCACTACGAGGTTCGCGTACGGGTTCCACGGGTGTCGGCGCACCGAAGAGCCAGCGCCACAGGCGTACGAAAATGCCGAGTTGCGGACCGGCGGCCACGGTCGCCGTCGATGCGGCGACCGCGGGAGCGGGCACCTGCACCACGATGGGCGCCGGTGTGGTCGGCAGGAAGGTGGGGACGGCAGCGGGTTCCTGAGAGGCCTGCTTTTCGCGCGTGCCACTCGCCTCGGGCACCTTGGCCGGCGTGGGCATTTGGTAGGAGAGGCGCTTGAACTCGGGCGTCTCGGACTCGTCGTCGCGCACGCGGCGGATCGAATACTCCGGCGTGTCGATGTTGAGGTTCGGGATGACGATGAGCTCGACGTGGCTCTTGTCTTCGAGCGTCCGCAGCCATTCGCGCTTTTCATTGATGAGGTAGGTCGCCACTTCGACGGGCACTTCGACGATGACCTTCGAGGTGCGGTCTTTTCGAGCTTCCTCGCCGATGAGTCGCAGGATGGCGAGCGCCATCGACTCGACGGTGCGGATGCTGCCAATGCCTTGGCAACGCGGGCACACTTCGTGGCTCGAGTCGCTGAGCGAGGGGCGTAAACGCTGGCGCGACATCTCGAGCAGACCGAATCGCGACAAGCGGCCGATCTGGATACGCGCGCGATCCATTTTCATGGCGTCACGCAGGCGATCCTCGACGGCGCGCTGGTTGCGCGGCTCTTCCATGTCGATGAAGTCGATGACGATCAGTCCGCCGATGTCGCGGATACGCAGCTGCCGACCGATCTCGTCTGCAGCTTCGAGGTTGGTGTTGGTGGCTGTCGTCTCGATGTCGCCGCCGCGCGTGGCGCGCGCGGAGTTGATGTCGATGGAGACCAGCGCCTCGGTGTAATCGATGACGATCGAGCCGCCCGAGGGCAGCTGCACCTTGTGAGCGTAGGCCGATTCGATCTGGCTCTCGATCTGATACCGCGTAAAGAGCGGGATGTCATCGGTGTACATCTTCAGGCGACGGCCGCCTTCGGCCGGCATGAAGCGCTGCATGTACTCCGAGGCCACTGAATGCGCGTTCGGCTCGTCGACGAGCACCTCGCCGATGTCGTCCGAGAAGTAATCACGCAGCGCACGGGTGACCGGGTCGCTTTCGCGGTAGACGAGCAGCGGCGAGGGACGCTCGAGCACGGCTTTGACGATCTCGTCCCACTGGATCTTGAGGTTGTCGAGATCCCACTGCAGTTCTTCGGTGGCACGACCGAGGCCCGCGGTGCGCACGATGGCGCCCATGCCCGCGGGGATGACGAGCGCATCCATGATGCTCTTCATCTGATCGCGCTCTTCACCCTCGATGCGGCGGCTGACGCCACCGGCGCGGGGATTGTTCGGCATCAGGACGAGAAAGCGCCCGGCCAGCGAGATGTAGGTGGTGAGGGCGGCACCCTTATTGCCGCGTTCTTCCTTTTCGACCTGGACGACGATGTCCTGGCCTTCCTGCAGGACCTCGCGCATGTTGATGCGCCCGCCCGAGGGGTTCTTGAGGAAATACTCACGGGAGATTTCCTTGAGGGGAAGGAAACCGTGGCGCTCGGCGCCGTAATCTACGAAGCAGGCTTCGAGCGAGGGCTCGATGCGGGCGATACGCCCTTTGTAGATATTCGCTTTTTTCTGTTCGCGGGAGGGAAGCTCGATCGAGAGGTCGTAAAGCTTCTGTCCGTCAACGAGAGCGACGCGCAGCTCTTCCTGCTGCGTCGCGTTTACCAACATTCTTTTCATGGGACCGAATACTCCGGATTGGAGCCGACAGTCTTCCGGGGGTCGTCCAAGGGGACACCGTCACGCGACGGGCCAGGGGCCTCGGGCGTGCGGGCAGAACCAATGCAGTGATTTGCGTGAGCAGCGTTACGAGAAAGTGAAACACGTTACGGCTGTCTTCTTGGTGTCTGGCAACCGAAGGCGCGTCGGGTGACGCTGCATCTGTCGGCCGGATTCGATGGCCTCGTCGCCGAGGACCAACTAACATGCTGCGCTCGCTTCCGGGCTGGCTGTAAAGCCGGTTCCGGCGGGCGGGCGCCGCGCTAATGCCTGCGGAAGCGGGCCAAACATGGGCATACGCTCTCGCGACCCCATAATCCTATGATAAAGCCCATGGAAAAACAAGGTCTTACGAATAAATCTGAACAAACTGCAGTTCGTCGCGTCACGGTGGGTGAGGACGATGCCGGCAGCCGACTCGACCGGTTCTTGACCCGTCAGTACCCCGACGTACCGAAGAGCCGGCTTTTCCGCATCGTTCGCAAGGGCGAGGTACGGGTGAACGGCAAACGGGCGGACATCGATACCCGCTTGGCCTCGGGGGACGAGGTCCGCCTGCCCCCGATTCGGCTCGAACCCAAGCAGGCAGGTTCCGCTAATCCGGCGGGAGCCCCGGGGCCCGCCGCGATATCGCCCCGTTCGGAGGCGCCGAGTTCGCGGGTCGTCCCGTCGGGCCAGACGAGTCCTGCCGCCCGCTCTCGCGTGCCTGCCTCGCTGATTGCGACGGTCACGGGGGCGATCCTTCATGAAGACGAGCGGCTGCTCGTCATCAACAAGCCCGCCGGGCTCGCGGTTCACGGCGGAAGCGGCCTCAGCTTCGGCGTCATCGAGGCACTGCGCGCCGCGCGGCCCGACGAGCGCGACAAGCTCGAGCTCGTCCATCGTCTCGATCGCGATACGAGTGGGGTATTGCTGGTGGCTCGCAAGCCCGCGGTGCTGCGTATGCTGCATGCGGGGCTGCGTGAGGGCGAAGGTTTCGAGAAGCGCTATCTCGCGCTCGTCAAAGGTAGTTGGCAACTCGGCAAGAAACGCATCGATGCGCCGCTGCGCACCGATTTGCGCGTGGGCGGCGAGCGTACCGTGAAAGTTCAGGCCTCAGGCAAAAGTGCGACCAGCGATTTTCGCCCGGTGCAGGGTTTCGGTCGTATCGCCTCGCTGCTTGAAGTGTCGATTCTCACGGGGCGCACGCACCAGATTCGCGTCCATGCAGCGTACGCGGGCCATCCGGTGGCGGGTGATCCGAAATACGGCGATTTCGAGTTCAACAAAGTAATGCGCGAATACGGCTTAGATCGCATGTTTTTGCATGCTTCGAGCCTGTCGTTCGTCTGGCCCGATCGCGGAACAGAATTCAGCGTCAATGCGCCACTGCCTCCCGAGCTCGCCCAGGTGATCGATGCGCTCTTTATCGGCTCGACGCGACGGCGTAGGGGCGCAAGGCCTGTGCGACAAAGATCATCGGCAGGCCGATGATCGCGGTAGGGTCGAGGCTCTCCATGCGCTCGAACAAAGAAATCCCGAGTCCCTCGCTCTTGAATCCGCCGGCGCAGTCGGCTGCGGGTTCGCGACGCACGTAGTCGTCGATCTCGAGCCGCGTGAGCGTGCGAAAGACGCATCGAGTCTCGTCGCGATGTCGTTGCCAGAGACCGGCCTCGAGACCGACGACGGCGACGGCCGTGTGATAGACGACGGTGTGTCCCGAGAGGCGCTCGAGCATGGCCTTTTGACCTTCGGGGCTGCCCGGTTTGCCGAGGCATTCTTCGCCGAGGGCGCAGACTTGGTCGGAGCCGATGACGAGGGCTTTGGGATGACGCTCGGCGATGGCTTTCGCCTTCGCGAGCGCCAAGCGCTCGGCGAGGGCGGCCGCCGGCTCGCCCGGCAGACGCGACTCATCGACATCGGGGCTCGCCACCTCGAAGGGCAGCCCGAGCCGGCTGAGTAGGTCTCGCCGGTAGCGGGATCCCGAAGCCAGGATCAGGGGGTGAGAGAGGGCGGTCGCTGGGGTTTCGGCCACGGAAAACAACGGTTTACCTCAGGATCGTTTTGACTCGAGGGGGGGTGGCCCCTATCATACGCGCCCCATGCCGGCCGACTGGTACCGACCTGTAGATGTCGAGCGTCTGGCTGACGTGGGTGAGTCGCGGAAATTCGATCTGCCGCTTGCCGAACTGCCGCGCTTGTCGCCGGCGCTCGCGAGCACCGACGGTTACGCTCAATGTCGCGTCACGTTCGCGAGAGAGCAAGGCCAGCCGGTGGCCGATGTGGCGGTCGAGGCGCGACTCGGTTTGCGATGCCAGCGTTGTCTGAAACCGGTATGGACCGATGTCGAGGGCCGCTCGCAGGTGCGTTTCGTCACCGATCCCGCGCGGGTCGATGAGAACGACCTCGGCATCGAGCCGACCTTGGCGCCCGAGGGCAAGATCGCACTGCGCGATCTCGTCGAAGAGGAGCTGCTCTTGTCGGTGCCGCTCGTGCCGCGTCACGACGACCCTCGCGAATGCGGAGTGTCGGCCGACGAGGCGGAGGAAGACGATGGAATGCAGAAGCCGTTTGCGGGGCTGGGCGAGCTCCTGAAACGCAAGAGTTGAAGACGAGTCGCCCGGTTTTGATTTCGATTTCTTAGGAGTCCGACATGCCAGTTCAGAAGAGCCGCAAGACGCCGTCCAAGCGCGGCATGCACCGTTCGCACGACCGTCTCTCCAAGCCTGCGCTGTCGGTCGATCCGCAGTCGGGTGAGACGCACTTCCGTCACCGCATCACGCCGGATGGGTTCTACCGCGGCAAGCGCGTGATCGAGAAGCCGGCCGACGACGAAGCGACGGGCTGAGCCCTGTACGCGGCGGCACGTCCGTGTCCGCCAGCTCCTGACGGAGCTGATTCTCCATGACCGTCATCGCGCTCGATGTCATGAGCGGCGACTGCGGTGCGCAGGAATGCGTGCCGGCGGCGCTGCGCGCGCTCGAGGCGGATGCCGAGCTGCGCCTGCTGTTGGTGGGCCAGCCTTCTGAGATCGAGTCGCTGCTCGCGCAGTCATCGCGGAGTCAGTCGATCGTCGAACGTGTCGAGATCGTACCGGCGAGCGAAGTCATCGTCATGACCGATTCGCCGCGCGAGGCGATCCGGCGCAAGAAACAATCGTCCATGCGTATCGCGATCGATCTGGTCGCTGAGGGTCGCGCCGACGCCGCAGTCAGTGCGGGTAATACCGGCGCGCTGACGGCGATCGCGCATTTCGTTCTCAAGTGTCTCGTCGAAGTCGAGCGTGCGCCGATCATGTCGGCGGTGCCCAACAAGCGCGGCTTCACGCACATCCTCGATCTCGGTGCCAACGTCCGTGCGACGCCGCTGCAGCTCGAGCAGTTCGCGATCATGGGCGCGATCGTCGCGCGTGACGTGCACGGTACGGCGCGGCCCCGCGTGGGGCTGCTCAACATCGGTGTCGAAGAGACCAAAGGTCACGATCTCGTCCAGGAGGCCCACGCGCTGCTGTCGGCCTGGACCCAATCCCACAGCCGCCGAGATTTCGAGTACATCGGGTTCGTCGAAGGCGGCGATATTTTTTCAGGTGACGTCGATGTGGTCGTCACCGACGGTTTCACGGGGAACGTCGCCCTCAAAACCATGGAAGGTGTGGCGGGGCTCATCGGCGGGCGCCTACGCGCCGAATTCACGGCCAATTGGCCGAGCAGGATCGCCGGTTTATTGGCGCGTCCCGTTCTGGGACGGGTGTCGGCCTCGCTCGATCCGCGACGGTACAACGGCGCGGTCATGGTGGGCCTCAAGCGCATCGTGGTAAAAAGTCATGGCAGTGCCGATCGTGTCGCGCTCGCTCAGGCGATTGCGATCGCGGCGACGGCCGTACGCCGCCACCTCGTCGACCATGTGCGCGAGGCGCTCGAGACCGAACAGAATCAGAACGTTTGATCAGGGGTCAGGGAATGCTCAAATACTCGCGGATCGCCGGCACCGGAAGCTATCTGCCTGAGAAGGTGCTGACGAATGCCGACCTCGAGAAGATGGTCGAGACCAACGACGAGTGGATCCAAGAGCGCACGGGAATCCGTAAGAGACATATCGCCGCTGAAGGTCAGACGACCGTCGATCTCGCCTATCAGGCGGCGCTGCGCGCGCTCGACGCAGCGGGCACGACGGCCGAAGAAATCGATCTCATCGTCTTCGGCACAACGACGCCCGATCTCGTGTTCCCCAATTGCGGCGCGCTGCTGCAGCAAAAGCTCGGTATCCGCAGCGCCTGTCCTGCGATCGGTCTCGAGGCAGCGTGCAGCGGGTTCATCTATTCGTTGTCGGTCGCAGACAAGTTCATCCGTCTCGGTGACGCCCAATGCGCGCTCGTCATCGGTGCCGAGACCTTGAGTCGTATCGTCGACTGGACGGATCGCGGTACCGCTATTTTGTTCGGTGATGGCGCGGGCGCTGCAGTGCTCAAGCCGGCGGACGAGCCGGGCATCATTTCCACCCACCTGCACACCGACGGCAACTACAAAGATTTGCTCTTCTGCTCAGGCGGCCCCTCGAAGGGTTTCTCGCATGATGCTGCAGGGCGAATCGATGCGTTCATTCGTATGACCGGCAACGAGGTCTTTAAGGTGGCGGTCAAATCATTGGGGTCCATCGTCGATGAGACACTCGCGGCTAATGGTCTCGATAAATCTGCGATCGATTGGCTCGTACCTCACCAGGCCAACATTCGCATCATCCAAGCGACAGCCAAGAAGCTCGACATGCCCATGGAGCGCGTGATCGTCACCGTGGCCGAGCATGGCAATACGTCGGCGGCGTCCGTACCGCTCGCCCTGGATGCCGGCGTACGCGATGGCCGAATCAAGCGGGGCGATTTGATTCTTCTCGAAGCGTTCGGTGGAGGGCTGACTTGGGGTTCGGCCCTCGTTCGATTCTAAAAGCCAGTTTCAAGACGAAAAAAAACGCCGCGCATTGCGCGGCGTTTTTTTTGCCTGTTGGCAGCGTCGGTTACTTGGAGATCGAGCGCTTGAACATGCGATCGAGCTTCTCGTTCGTCGCATCGCAGCAGGACTGGCTGGCCTGGGCAGCGGCGAGCGCCTGGTTGGCGGTCGACTGCGCGCCGTTGGCAGCGGAGGCGGCACTGGCAGCAGCGCCGTTGGCAGCATCAGCCGTGCTCTTGGCAGCGGCAACCTGCGACTGGAGGCTGGCGACCTGCGTCTTCAGGTTGTCGATCTGAGCCTGCATCGGCTTGAGGTCGGTGCAGCCCGCGAGACCGGCAACAGCCATGACAGCGGCCATCTTGACGACGATCGGAGTCTTCATTTTTGGAAATCCTCTTTGACAGTGACTAAAACAAAAACCTTGGCGGTACCTTTGAAGGCACCGGAGCCGCCATACGGTCGACCCCTTGGCCACACAGTATAACTGCACCAGAGACCAAATGTGATTGCAAGCGTACAGAGGCTGGAAAAACCCCTATTCGTTCAGCGTTTTCGGATCAGGAACTGGTGGTTTTTGAGGCGGATTGTTTCGATGGAGGGCGTTGCCCGAAACTCATCGACCGCTCGGGTGACGCCGTGGTCCCAAATACCTCGTCGATCGTAGTCGTCACCGGCGACATAGCCACCTTTTTTTATTTTAGGAATGAAGGCTTCGAGATCGCGCTTCACGTCGTCATAGAAATGACTGGCATCGACGTACGCCCAGTCGAAGTGTTCATCCGGGAACAAGGGCGCGGCATCGTGCGAGAGCATACGATGCATGACGATCCGACCCGCCGTGATTTCCCGTTCGAAACGACGAGCGACTTGCTGGTATTGCTCCTCGAGAGCGGCGCTCGCCGCGTCCTTGGAGCCGAAGTCTTGAGTTGGGCCATCGTAGAGCGACCCGTCTTCCCGAGTGAACCAAGGGTCGACGAGGTGCAGAATTTTCGGTTCATTGATGGCGAGAATGCGTTCCGAAAAGTCGCCGTCGAACACGCCGACTTCGATCACAGTGCCCCCTTTCGGAAGGGTATCGAAGAGAAAATCTCGACTGGCGGCGCGACGCGCTCGCTTGGAGAGCAGGCGTTCGATCCAGCGGCGACCGGGAAGTCCAGGGGCAGGTCGGTACA
Organism: Gammaproteobacteria bacterium; assembly: GCA_016874235.1. Taxonomy (GTDB): domain Bacteria; phylum Pseudomonadota; class Gammaproteobacteria; order Steroidobacterales; family Steroidobacteraceae; genus UBA964. Next base: position 137,572 of record VGUJ01000002.1, on the reverse strand, counting down.
CGGCGTCTATCCTCTCAGGGCTTGTCGGAGCTCGATGCGGAAGATCGTCGCAGCCACCTGCGTCACGATTTAGTCCGCATAATAGCCCGACAGGACCCGCTCCAAAGAAAGTAATGACGTCACCGCGCGTGCTTTTCGTTCCAGTCAGTGGCCCAAGCGGCATGGGCGAGTTCGCCCGTGCCCGCAGTCTCGCCGATGCAATGCAGGCGCGTTGGCCCAACATCGAAACCCATTTTCTGCTGCATCGGGATGCGCCCTACGCAAAAGAGTTTCACCACCCGGTGACGATGATCCCCGCTTCGCCGACGCTGTGTACCGACGAGGTCGTACGCACCATCGAGCAGTTCAGGCCGGATGTTGTGGTCTTCGACAATGCGGGGCGAACCGGCGCGTTGCGAGCGGCGGTGCGCGTCGGCGCCCGCGTCGTGTACGTCAGTTCACGCGGACGCCAGCGATTCAAGGCCTTCCGGTTGCGCTGGATGGGACTACTCGATGATCACTGGATCTCCTATCCCGCGCCGATCGCAGGGGGGCTCGGCTTCTTCGAGCGACTCAAGTTACGACTCCTAGGACGACCCCAGGTGCGTTTTCTCGACGCGGTGCTTGCGCCGGCCGATGAGCGAGCGGCCGACGAATTGCTCGCGCAGTTCGGATCACCCGACCTTTTGATGGTGCCGGGGGGTGGCAGTCAGTTTGACGATGCGTCGATCACGCCCAACGATTTCGCCCGTTGGTCTAAGGTCGTCGCTGCTCAAGGATTTCGGGTCGTGTTCATCGCGGGCCCGGCGTTCTCGGGTGGCGCAGAGGACATGCCGGGTGTGAGGCTGATCCGGGGCGTGTCGGGTGGTGCGCTACACGCTTTCCTCACCAGGACAAAAGTCGTGTTCGTCAACGGTGGCGATACGCTGCTGCAGGCACTCGCTCTCGGTAAGGCTTGTGTCGCGGTGCCGATCGCCGGTGATCAAGCCGCTCGCATCGCGCGATGTGCGGCGCTCGGGGCGGTCACGGCGCCAAGGGCTGTCGCTTCGACGGGAATCGAGCCTGCCGAAGCCTGTCTCGAGTTGTTACGCGACGAAGTGCTTCGTCGCGCACTCGAGACAAGAGTTCGCGAAGCTGGGTTCGAAGATGCCTTGCCTGCACTCGTCGAGCGACTGGGCGTTCATCTCGGCTTGGCGTCGATCAGCTCACGATAAGCGGCCAGCGTCTCGCGCACGACGTTGTCGAGGTGATACGACATGAGATCGGGCCGAACTCGTGCGGACGTCTCAGAGACGAGTTGGCGTAAGGCGCTCGCCATCGCAGGTACATCGTCGATGGGTACCAGTGTTCCGGGGTAACGCGACAGAATTTCCGACGGCCCTTGTGTACGCGTGGCCATCACCGGCGTGCCCGCATCGAGCGCCTCGAAGATCACGCGTCCGAGCGGCTCGCTGCGCGAGGGGCTGACGAAAAGGTCGAAGGCCTGAAAGAATTCTTTGGCGTCCTCGCGAAAACCGAGCAGGGCGATATCGGTGCCGCGCGTGAGCGCCTCGAGCCGCTCGCGCTCGCGACCGGCGCCGACGATGGCAAGTTTTGCGTTGGGCAGCGCCGCCTGACGGAAGGCGCGAATCAGGGTGTCGAAGCCTTTCGACTGGGCGAGACGGCCCACGCCTCCGATCAGGAAATCGTCTGCGCCTGCGCCGCAGATCGCGCGTAAAGCCGCGCGACGCTCAGCATTGATGCGCGGTGCGGGCATCAAAGATTCATTGATATCAAACACGCGCCCGTGATAGCTCGCGAGGTCGCGTTTCTGCCATTCGGCGATCACGATGAGGCCGTCCATGCGCAGGAAGTGCGGCCCGTTCACCCACATGTGGAGCGTCGCGATCGTGGGGCAACTCGGTTTGAGTCGCGCGACTAGGCGAGTGCTGCGGCGTAAATGGGTATGGATGATGTCGGGTTTGAATTCTCGCAGCAGGCGTCGCAGGCCGAGCCCTGGAAACCAGCGGTTGAGCTCGAATACTTTGACGCGTGGATCGAGATGATCACGGATCGATGCGCCGCCGGCACCGCGGTTATCGCTGCGCAAGGCGAGCGCGACCTCATGCTCTTCGACGCAGGCGTTACACATTTCGGCGGTGGCGCGCTCGGTGCCGGCGAAACCGCGGGAGAAGAGGGTGTGGAGGATGCGCATGCCGTGTGTCTCGGGTGACGGGTCAGCGCCGACCATCGCGCAGAATTTCCCGCGCCGCATTCATGCCGGGTACGCCGGTGACGCCGCCGCCCGGATGTGCGCCCGAGCCGCACAGATAAAGACCGCGCACGGGGGTTCGATAATCGCCGTATCCGAGCGCCGGGCGCGCGGCCCAGAGCTGATCGAGTCCGAGCGCGCCGTGAAAGATATCGCCGCCAGCGAGTGCGAAGCGCTCTTCGAGATCGAGCGGCGAGAGGGCAGATCGACCGACGATACTGTCGCGAAAATTGGGTGCGTACGCGTTGACGGTGTCGATGATGAAGTCCGTTACCGCCTCGCGCATGCCGGGCGTGTGCCAACTTCGATCCGGTGCATCGGGTCGCGCGAGGTCGTAATCGAAATGCTGACAAAAGAGGCTCGCGACGTGCGAACTCTTCGGGGCCAGTGTGTCGTCGAGCATCGAGGGGATGAGCATTTCGACGATCGGTTCACGCGAGATGCCGTTGAGTCGGGCGGAGGCAAACGCGCGATCCATGTAGCCGAGCGACGGCGCGAAGATGATACCGGCGCCGAGGTGCGAGTCGTCGTTGCGTGAACGTTGCGCAGTGAAATTCGGCAACGCCGAGAGTGCGACGTTCATGCGGAAGGTGGCCGAGCCCACGCGCCAGCGCTCGATGTGATGACGAAAATCGTCGGGTAGATCCTCGGGAGCGAGCAGCGAAAGAAAGAGAGGCTTCGGCCCGAGGTTGCCGATGATGCGCGGTGCGCCGAAGACGCGACCATCGACGAGTTTGATGCCCGTCGCGCGGGGCGCTTCGTTGCCGCGGCCACGCATCGTGATGATGTTCGCCACCGGTGAGTCGCATTCGATATGAACGCCGAGCTGACGTGCTTCGGCAGCCAGCGCTTGAGTGATGGCGCCCATGCCGCCGATGGCATGACCCCAGACGCCGCTCTTGCTGTTCACTTCGCCGAAGGCGTGGTGCAGCAAGACGTATGCGCTGCCGGGCGTGTAGGGGCTCGCATAACTGCCGACCACCGAATCGAAACCGAAGAGCGCCTTGAGCGGCTCACACTCGAACCAGTGATCGAGGATTTCGCCGGCACTGCGCGTGAAGAACTCGTGCAGTTCGCGTTGTGCGGTAATCGGTAGGGCGCGGAACTCGCGTCCGACACGCAGGACCTCCCAAAGATCACGTCCACGACGCAGATCGGTGGGGGGTGTGCGTGTGAGCAGGCTGCGCAGCATCGCGACCGCGCGGTCGAGCAGGGCGTAGAACTCGGGCAGTCGCGCGGCATCTTTTGTGCTGTAGCGGCGTACTTCGGCGAGCGTCGAAGCGGAGTCGGGTCCTGCACTGAACGAGTCGCCGTTCGGCAGAGGCAGGAAGTTCTGCATCGGCCGCTCGAGGATGCGCAGGCCGTGCTCGGCAAGCTTCAGGTCGCGGATCACCTGCGGGTTGAGCAGGCTCACCGTGTAACTCGCCGTCGAATTGCGAAACCCCGGCGCGAACTCTTCGGTGACGGCAGCGCCGCCGACCAGGCTGCGCCGTTCGAATACGCCCACGCGCAGGCCCGCCCGGGCGAGGTAGGCGGCGCACACGAGGCCGTTATGGCCGGCACCAACGACCAGGGCGTCGAAATCGGTGGGGGGCTTGCGACTGGATGAATTCACAGGTACTGTATGGATCAACAGAGGTGTCCCATGTCAGATCTCACCCCACGTCAAACCGAAATCCTCCGTCTTATCCAGCGAGCTATTGCTGAAACCGGCATGCCGCCCACGCGGGCAGAAATTGCGCAAGAGCTCGGGTTCAAGTCCGCCAACGCCGCCGAGGAGCATCTGCGCGCACTCGCCCGTAAGGGTGTGATTGCGCTCGTGCCGGGCACCTCGCGAGGCATCCAACTCAAGGACATCCTGCGCGAGCAGCTCGGTCTGCCGCTCATCGGCCGCGTGGCTGCCGGTAAGCCCATTCTCGCAGAAGAGAACATCGAAGCGCGCTTCAACATCGATCCCGACATTTTTTCACCTCGGCCGCACTACCTCCTCAAGGTCACCGGTATGTCCATGAAAGACGCCGGCATCCTCGATGGCGACCTTGTCGCCGTACATCGCACGCCCGAGGTGCGCAATCGCCAAATCATCGTCGCCCGCCTCGAAAACGAGGTCACGGTCAAACGTTACAAGCAAGAAGGCCCCACGGTCTGGCTGCTGCCCGAAAACCCCGACTTCGAGCCAATTCGCGTCAACTTACGCGAAGAGCCGCTCATCATCGAAGGCGTGGTGGTCGGCGTGCTGCGTCGCGGTGCCACGAGCGGCAAGGCTACGCCTGCCGGGCTGATGTAACGCCGCCCGTCGTCTCCGCGAGCGATCCACATGCATTTTTCCAGGCTGCGTCCGTTGACGGGCGCTGCGCGTTGCCACCATGGGTCAGGCCACTTGCGACACCACAGCCGAGCCGTCGCTCGAGCGGCTGCTCGAACACCCCGCCATCTGGCGCGGTCGAAGCGTTGCACACACCGCTACGCTCAGCACGGGGTGTACCCGCCTCGATGAGGCGTTACCTAGCGGCGGGTGGCCTGCTGCCGGTCTCACCGAAATCCTCACCGCGCGCAGCGGTCTCGGCGAGTTGCGTTTGCTTGTACCGCTGCTTGCCCGTCTTGGCGCGCAGCCGCCACCGCGCTGGGTCGTCTGGGTCTCGCCACCTTTCGAGCCGTATGCGCCCGCGCTCATCGCAGCGGGTGTGCCTCTCGAGCGCCAGCTCGTCGTGCGTACGGCAGAGCCGGCTTGGGTCATCGAGCAATCCCTCGATTCAGGCGGTGCGGCGCTCGTATTGGCCTGGCTCGCGCCGGGCGTGGCCACAAGTGTGACGGTGCTACGACGTTTGCAGCTCGCCACGCAGCGCAGCGGTGCACCAGCCTTTCTTTTTCGACCGCTCACCGAAGCGACGCGTACATCGCCCGCAGAACTTCGTCTCGTGTTCGAGCCGCACGTGACGGGTGGACGCGTACAGCTACTCAAAAGTCGCGGCGGTGAGCGCAGACCTCTCGAATTACGTTGGCAGGAGTTCTCTCTGCAGGAGCGCGACGATGTCGCGTCGTGAGCGTGCGTCATCAGTGACACGCACGTTTCGCGCGCCGCGTCATGGGTCCACCGCGCAGGTCTCCTCGCGCATCACCTCGACACCGCGCGCACTCACGAGTGGTAGACCACCCGATCCGCCGTTGCCACTCGAATCTTTGTTCGATACAGCACCGGAGGCCTGGGTGGCGCTGCATGTTCGCAGCAGCTCGAATGCGCTCGCGCATCTTGCCGAGATCGCCGGTGGCTTCACTTCGCGTGTGAGTCTCGAGCCGCCCGATGCCGTATTGCTCGAAGTGCGTGGCAGTTTTCGGCTTTTCGGTGGAGCGCGAGGGTTGTGCCGGCAACTGCTCGATCGTTGTGGTGCGGCGGGCTACACCCCGCATTGGTCGCTGGCGCCAACGCCGCGCGCGGCGCTTGTGCTCGCGCGAGCGGGGCAGGGTTCGATCGTGCTGGCTCGCGATCGTCTTGTCGGTCTGCTCGCGCCGTTGCCGCTTGCGTTACTGCGTTGGCCGGACGAAGCCCTCGAACGACTCGACTCGGTGGGCGTACGCACGCTGGGCGCGGCACTGCGTTTGCCGCGGGCAGGGTTTGCCAGGCGGTTCGGACCCGAACTGCTGCTTAGTCTCGATCAACTCACTGGCGCAGCGCCCGAGTTGCGTCGACCCGTTGCACGTCGCGAGCGATTTCGAGCGCAGGTGGAGCCGGCCTTCGAACTGCAGTCCGTCGCGCTCGTACTGCAGCATCTCGAGCCGCTGCTCAAAGATCTCGAGCGCTTTTTGCGCACGCGCCAGTGCGGCGTCGATTGCCTGAAGTTGCGCCTGCAGCACCGTAAGCATCCGCCCACGCGCCTCGATCTTCGCCTCGCCACGGCTGAACTGCAGGCGAGACATTTTGCGGAGCTGCTGTCCTTGCAGTTGTCGCGCATCACGCTGCCAGCGCCGGTGCTGCGCTGCGAATTGCGTTCGGGCGTGCTGCAAGCGTTCGTGGCGCAGAGCGAGTCGGTCTGGCGTCCGGGTGAGCACGGAGGTGGTGCCGGCCGCGAATCTCCCGCACTCATCGAGCGATTGCGCGCGCGGCTCGGCAGTGATGCGGTGTACGGACTCTGTCTCGTTCCCGAGCATCGACCCGAGCGGGCGTTTGGCATCGCAGAGCCTGATACGGCTCCGCCCCGCAGCGAACCGCCACGCAGCGCATCGCAGACGTGGTTGGCTGTGCGCCGACCATTATGGTTGCTGCGTGAACCCGAGGTGCTCATCGATGCGCCGCAGACGCTGCAGTTATTGGAAGGTCCCGAGCGGATCGAGACCGGCTGGTGGGACGGGCGCGAGGTCGTCCGTGATTACTACGTCGTGCGTGACGATTCCGGTGCTGAACTTTGGGTGTATCGCGAGAGGCTGCCGCCGCACGCCTGGTATTTGCACGGCGTGTTTGGCTGAGCGAAGCAGAGCGCCCAGAGGTCAGAGCAGAGCACTCCGCGACGGGAGCGCTCTGCTCGTCAAATAAATCGCTTACTTCTCGCCCTTGATATAGCGATCGAGTTCGCGATGGAAGTGGCGAATACGCGATTCCTGTTCGCTCCAGAGCGGACCGCGGAAACCGCGTGAGCGACTGCCTGCACCGACCGCTGAGACGAGCTCAACATCCTGGTCAAGCACTTCACCGAGATCGGCGCGTTCGCCTTCTCCGAAACGTTCGATCGGCGGACGGGTAGAGCCGGTGATGTCGGTTCCTTTGGGTAGGCCCATCCACGCAGGCACGAAGTAATCCGGATCGTCGACGTACCGGAACATCGTGATGTTGTCGTAGTAAAACTTTTTCGGATCATCCGGGTGAGGCAGGAAGCGCATGATGAACACGCCCTCCGGATGACAACCGATCTGCACGTTCGGGAAGAGTCCCGTCGCCCAGCTGTCGGTAAGTTGCCCGTCGGTGAAGTTCTCGTAGTGGGTGAGGCCGAGTCGGCGAGCACGCTGCCGCTTCGATTGCTGAACGGCGGCGCGAACGCCGCGCGCATCACCTTTGTACGAGTCGGGGTTCATACCAGCGTCTTGCATCATGAATCGCAAGCCCGCATCGACGGTGTCCTGATCTGGCACGCGATGCGATTTCTGACACAGCGGCACGATCATGCGGCTGAACCCGTTCGGGTACAGATCGTATTGGCTGTAGTCGCCCATCACCGTCTGCGTCTGCGGATGAATATGCGGCAGATGATAGGTCTCGTAGAACGAGTCGACGCCGACTTTCCAGTTGGCGTTCCAGAGCGTGCGCACGTGACGCACCGGGTTCATCTCATCGATCCGATAGTTTTCGAGGTAGCCCTTCGGCAGGCCGATCCAGTCCGAGAGCGGCGGTGCCTTGCCGTCGAGATTGATGAAGACCAGGCCAGCGTGTGCTTCGCAGCGCACTTCGCTCATGCCGGGTCGGTGCGCGACGAGCTTCGGCGCAAAGGTGTGCTCGTCGGTGATCGCCTTCAGTTGCCCATTGCAGCGGAACTTCCAGCCATGGAAGGCGCAAGTGAACTCGTTGACGCTGCCGAAATCATTGAGGGCGATGCGATTCGCTCGGTGAGGGCAGACGTTGTAGAACGCCTTGATGCTGCCATCATCTTGCTTCGCCACGATGATCGACTCATGGCCCACATCGAAGGTGAAGTAATCGCCGGGCTCCCGGACGTCCGCGGTGACGCCGGCGAGTAGCCAAGCGCGCGGCCATAGATGAGTCCATTCCTTGCGCATGAACTCTTCAGAGAAGTAACGCGACGGGTCGGGGATTTCGAGCCCGTTGTCGATGGGGACCTGCCGGGCCTCGAGGGAATCGGGCGGCGCAGCGGGATTGACCTGGTAGTCGTAACTCATGGCGACGGGCCTCCGGAGACGAATGAACACAGTCTAGAACGATGGCACCTAAATGCGAGTGTTGTAGACGCGCAACAGTTGGATTTTTCAAAAAAACAGGACAGATTGATTTTTTTCCAAGTGGGCACCACACTGCAAGTCGTGTTAGGTGCGATTGCCGCTTAAAGGGGCACATCGCAAGGGACAAGTTCTATATAACCACCTGAGGAAAACCAGGATGTTCAAACCACACGGAAGATCCGTGACTGTGGCGGTGCGGTCGGTATTGGCCGCGAGTGCGATGGCGATGACCATGGCGGCTGCTCATGCACAGCAGACGGGAGATGACACCCGCCTCGAAGAAATCACCGTTACCGCGCAGCGCGGCGCAACGGAAACCAATCTTCAGACCACGCCGATCTCGGTATCCGCCGTGACCTCGGCCGACATCGATCGGTTGGTCGCGAAGGACATCTCCGGTCTCGCCTCGTCGGTACCGGGATTCTCAGCTGCCCGTATCACGGCCTTCAATGCGGCCTCGTTCGCGATGCGCGGCGTCGGTCTGACCGACATCATCGTGTACCAAGACTCGCCGGTCGGCGTGCAGGTCGATGACTTCGTGATGCCGAGCGTGCAGACCCAGTTGCTCGACACCTTCGACATCGCTGGCGCGGAAGTGCTGCGCGGGCCGCAGGGAACGTTGTTCGGCAAGAACACCACGGGCGGTGCGGTCAATATTCGCACGAAGCGACCGAATATGTCGGAATTCGGGGCCGACCTCCGTTTAGGCGTGGGTAGCTTCGGCTCCCGGCGCCTGCAGGCCGCCATCGATTTACCGCTGAAGCAGGACGTGTTCGCCCTGCGTCTCGTCGGATCGACGTCGAAGTCTGACGGTTATTACAAGCTCGGTGCCACCTACGGCCCGATCAACACCCTGAACATCTTCGGTGGCACCTTTGCGCCGTTCACGATCCCAGGTGTCACGGGTCAGCGCGGGTCGGGCACGGGCGCGACGACGGGTGGCGACGATATCGTCAACGGTCGTATCAAGGCTCAGTGGAATGCCTCGGACAACCTCACGCTTCTGCTGCAAGTCGAGAAGATGCGCGACCGCTCGGATGCGGTGCCGTCGTTCAACGACACGCCGCCAAACGGACCGTATCTCTGGAACTTCCTGGGCTTTACGCGTCCGACCGGCGATCCGCTCGACAATATGGCCTCGACGGAGCGCAACGATTCACTGCTCGAGATGGACAAAGGTCAGCGCATCGATGTGGATGGTGTCTACCTGAACGTGGAGTGGGACCTCGGTGCCTACACGGCGTTCTTCTCGGCCGGTCAGCGCGATCAGAAGGAACACCTGCCTAACACCTATACGGGTGCGGCACCGGTGAACACCATCACCCGGCAGCCCATCTCGCTGTTCGACGCCACGCGCGATACGGACCGCGAGACGAGCCAGTTGGAATTGCGTTTCGCCTCGAAGAACGACGGTGCGTTCAACTACGTCATCGGCGCCTTCCAGCAGACGAACGATGCGCGCTTCTGCGTGGTGCAGGTGCTCGGCTTCATCGATCTCGCGTTGCCGTTCGCGGCGCTGGGTCTGCCGGCCCAGTTCAACAACAACACGCCGCAGGTGCTCTGCAATCAGCAGGACTCCGATTCGCTGGCGAGCTTTGTCGACGCGACGTTGGAGGTCTCGGACAAGTTCACCCTCGGCGCGGGCTTCCGCTACACCAAGGACGAGCGTGAGTGGGCCGGCCGCACCCAGGTGGGTTTGGCGTCCCTCGATCCGCGAAACCCTGGGTTGACCCCGGCGCAGCTGGGCGAGCCCCTCAATGCGGGTGACTTCACGAAGTATCCGGGCGGCCAGATCGTCAACTCCAAGACCCCGGGCTTCGGCAATCTTGCCCGTACCTGGTCGGAGCCGAGCTGGCGTGTGACGGGTTCATATCAGTGGAGCGACTCGCTGTTCAGCTACGCGACGGTGTCGCGCGGCTACAAGGCGGGTGGTTACAACGACCAGACTGGAACGAGTGGCCTCATGGTTCCCTCGCTGACGCGTCCGGTCGATCCGGAGTACGCGACCAACCTCGAAGTGGGTTTCAAGTTCGAGTCGGCGGATGGCCGTCTGCGCTTCAACCCGACGGTGTTCACGACGAAGTACGAAGACGCCCAGCGCGCGGTGAACATCATCACGCGTAAGGGCGGTGCGGACTTCCAGGAAACCGTGTTCTACAACGCGGCGGAAGTGAAGTCGCAGGGTCTCGAGCTTGAAGTGCAGGCGCTGATCACGGACTCGTTCCGGATCCGCGGCCAAGCGGCCTTCCTCGACGCCAAGTACGACAAGTTCGTGATCAATCAGCCTGGCATCAACGACTCGGTGAGCGGTGGTTCGATCGTTGCCTTCAACGGCAACTTCTCGGGTCTGCCGGTGCCACGTTCCCCTGAGCAGAGCGGTGCGATCTCGGGCACCTACACCACGGACTTCGCCCAGGGCAGCCTCGAGGTGACCGGTGAGGTGTATTACGAGGCTGAGAACCTCTTCTACATCTCCGCCGCGGGCCGCGAATACGACGCGTATCTGAACGAGAAGACGCTGCTCAATCTGTCGGCGACCTACACGCCGTCGGACAGCCGCTACTTCGTCCGCGTGTACGGCAAGAACCTCTCGGACGAGCGCTACCGAGTGGCTTCGCAGTCGGTGGCGACCTTGTGGACGCACACCCAGTGGGGTGCGCCGCGCAGCTACGGCATCGAAGTCGGCTTCAACCTCGGATCGAGCGGCAAGTAAGCGCACGATCTCTGAAGTTAGATCCTCTCAAGGATAAAAAAGCCCGGCGAAAGCCGGGCTTTTTTTTGATCAGTCGAATCCGCTGATTGATGACGGCATCCACCGTTCAGAATCAGGAATTTGAAGCGGCGTTCTCCGGCGTGAACGGGCACCACGTTTCTTTCTCGACTACATCGAGCAGGAACGAGAGCTTCGCCATGCCCCCGATGATGGCCATCACCACGCCGAGCTCCAAGATCTGAGCCTCAGAGAAATGGGCACGCAGAGTTTTGAAAAGCGCCGGCGAAATCTCTCCGTGCATGTTCGTCAGGACCATCTGGTCGGTGTAGTCGATGACGGCAAGATCGGCTTCGGAGAAGAGCGGTTGGCTTGGGGTGTTGGCGACGAGCGCATCGATTTGCGCCTGTGAGAATCCGGCCTCGATCGCCCCCGGGACATTTTGCTTGTTGCAGGTGCGACAGCCGTGCACGAGCGACAATCGCAGTCGCGCCAGCTGCTTATAGCGCTGGGGAACCTCGCCGCCGAAGAACACCTTCACGTAAAACTCGTTCATCACGAGATTGAGGAGCTGAGGGGCCTGAGCGAACACCTCGATGAAGGTGGGTTCGCCGGTCAATTTGTTGAGCATGTCCCAGGCCGGGGCGATGCCAGCCGGCAATTGGGAACGAGGCGTGCGAGTGAACAAGGTCTGCGTCATGGCGGATCCTCTCTTAAGCGAACGAGCGATTAGCGAACGGACGTTTAGCGATCGGGAACCTTAAACCACTCCGGGATGGTTCCTGGCCACACATCGCCCCACATCTGGTTGCCCCCGTCGACGACCAGCGTTTCGCCGGTGATGAACTTGCCCGTCACGGGCGAGCCGACGTGTATCACCGCCTGGGCGATATCGAAGGCATCGCCAAACTGCCGCAGCGGATTGGCATTGCCAAACTTTGACGCGGCCTCGGGCTTGTAGACATTGAGACCTTCGGTGGCGATGGAGCCGGGGGATACACAATTGACTCGGATGCCCAGAGGCGCCCATTCGACGGCGACCGACTTGCTGAGATAAATGACGCCCGCACGGGCGGCACAGGTATGGGCCACTTGCGGCATCCCTCGCCAAACATTGGCGACGATGTTCACGATCGAGCCCGGGTGGTTGCGATCGCGCCAGGCGCGCGCCGCCGACTGCATCATCCACCAGGTGCCATTCAAGTTGGTGTCGATGACGGCGTTCCAGCCTTTTACCGAGTAATCGAGCGCAGCCTGCGGGAACTGACCGCCTCCGTTGTTGACGACCAGATCGAGACCGCCATATCGAGACCAGGTGTGATCAATCAACGACTCCACCTGATCCGGATCCCGAATAGTCATGGCCCGAGTGCCGACCTCGCGACCGAGCAGCCGGCGAATACTGTCTGCGGCATCGAGCAGGCGATCCTCCCGACGTCCGCAAATCATCACTTCAGCGCCCAGCCTGGCGAACAGGAAGGCCATGGCGCGACCGAGGCCGCTGCCTCCTCCGGAGACGAGACAGACTTTTCCCGCAAGCAGGTCATCGCGGTAGGCGTGAGGACGTTTGGCAAGCTCCTCATCGGTGAAGCCCCAACGCACGGGAGACGTTTCTTTGGAGTTGATCAAAGGGGTTGTGGCTGACATGGGGTCCTCGCGGGTGGCGTCAGAGCGTCTTCAGACCGAACAGCGAGACGCTGGCGATGTTGCGGTTGGGGATGCCACCCAAGTTGTGGGTGAGACCGAGACTGGGTGAAGGGAGTTGTCGTTCGCCTGCACGACCGAGTAACTGGTTATAGACCTCGTAGACCATCCGCAGTCCCGAAGCGCCGACGGGATGTCCGAAGCACTTCAGGCCGCCATCGGTCTGACAGGGATTGCGACCGTCGCGATCGTAGCGACCGTCGAGAATATCGGTGGGGGCGTGGCCTTCCGCCGAGAAGCCGAGATCCTCCATGAGCACGAGTTCGGTGATGGAGAAGCAGTCGTGCACTTCCATCATCGAGACCTCGCGGCTCGGATCTTTCACGCCCGCCTCGGAATACGCGCGCGCCGCGGCGCGGCGGGTGGTGGGCGTATGCGCGCCGTCCCAATCCGCGTGCGAGAGCTCGTATCCGTTCGAGGCGACGAGCTGCAAGGCCTTGATGGCCACGGCATCCCGTCGCCCCAAAGATTTGGCGATCTCGGGTGTGGTGACAATCGCGCAGGCTGCGCCATCGGATACGCCGCAGCAGTCGAACACGCCGAGCGGCCAGGCGATCATCGGCGCCGATAGCACTTGCTCGGTTGTGATCGCTTTGCGCAGGTGCGCCTTCGGCGCATGGAGCGCGTTGGCATGGCTCTTCACCGAGACGTGTGCCATCGCACGGCGCAGCTCGTCGATCGGGATATTGTGCTTGGCGGCGTACGCGGCGCCGAGTTGGGCAAACGCTCCGGGCGGTGTGAACCCGGGCTGCCAAAGATCTTCGAAGGTACCCTTCGTACGCTCGGGGAGACCTCCGAAGCCCGTATCTTTGAGCTTCTCGACACCCATCGCGAGCGCGACGTCGCAGGCGCCTGAGGCGACGGCATACGCCGCGCCACGCAGCGCCTCAGTGCCTGTCGCGCATAGATTTTCGACGCGAGAGACGGGAATCTGCGGCAAGCGCAGGGTCATTGAGAGCGAGAGTGCCGATTTCGACACGCTCTGCTCATCGTAGAACACCCCGAGCCAGGCGGCCTCGAGCTGATCTCGCTCGATGCCCGCATCCCGAGTGGCCTCCTCGAACGCTTCGAGCATTAGATCGTCGGCGCCACAGTCCCAGCGCTCGCCAAAGCGGGCGCAACCCATGCCAAGGATGACGACTTTGTCGCGGATGCCGCTCGCCATCGATCAGCTCCCCACCGCTGCCGAGTTCATCGGCGCAGCCTTCCAAAAGTAGCGGCGGAACCCTCGAGTACGATCGACATCTTTGAGACGGAATACAAATCGCACGTCGTCGCCCACCTTCGCTTCGCCTGGCGAGTAATCCGCGAACTCGACGAAGGCGTTGCCGCCTGCCGCAAACGCGACGTTGCCGTAGACGAGCGGGGGTCGAGGGCTAAATGCCAGCCAGTCTTCGGTGAACGTCTTGATGCGAGCGGTCTGTTCAGCGAGGGGTATCGGCTGCTGATCACCCGGTTTTCGGCAGGTGGGCGCGACGCAGACGCGAGCACGCGGAAACTGGACGGTCCCGCAATGGGTACAGCGGCCGCCCATGAACGCGTAAACATCGTTATGACGCCGCCAGGCAACCGTTTGAGCAGTGCGGCTATCGCGCTCGGCGCGCATGCCGAACTCCACGGGCAGAACGCCGCAATGGGACAGAAATCGGGTGTACTCGGTTTCTTCGCGACGCTCGGCAAGCGCCTCGGCGACGCGGCGTGAAGGCTTGTACGAGCTGATCTTTGAAGTCGTGCAAAAGAGTAGGGCATCGACGCCCTGGCCAAAACCCACGAGGAGCACGAGCTCGCCGGCTTTGGCGTTCTCGAGCGCACTGGCGAGCAGGATGAGCGGGTGACCCACGCCGGTTTGACCGCATTGAGCGGCGAGATTGTCGATGAGGGCGTTCTCGCGGATTCCTGCGAGCGAGGCGATCTTGCGACTCACCGCCGGGGGCGCCTCGATGACAAGATGAGCGATGTCGTTGGCTGCGATCTGAGCGTCGGTCAGCAGCGCCTGCAAGGTCTCGGGAACCAGCGTCTGCCAGCCGGCTTCACGAACCCAACGTTCCTCGAGCGAGTAGTCGAAAGACGAGTCGGTCAATCGATGATGGTCCACGAAATCAGCGGCCCGATGATGATGCGCGACGAGCTCCGCAACGCCCGGGTCTGAGCCGACGACGATCGCGGCCCCGCCGTGACCGAAGGAGGATTCCTGGTCGCTGCCCGGCCGCGCCAGACGCCGATCGGCGGCGGCGACCAGAGTATGGCCGACGCCAGAGGAGCCCAGCGCCTGCGCGAGCGCAGCCGTGGCCGAGCGCTGGGAGCCGGTGACATCAAAGGTCAAGGCCGAGTCCGCGAGACCCAAGGCGCTTGCGAGTACCGTCGAGTTGCTGCGATCGGCGAAGGGCAGGGTGGTCGACGCGAGCATCACGGTGCGTACCTGTTCCCGCGATGAGAGATCGGGCAGTGCGCTTCGAGAGGCTTCGACGGCCATCGTCAGCGAGTCTTCGTCCCAGTTGCAGATCGAACGCTCGCCGCGGGCGCTCTTCAACGAAGGATTCAACCAGCCCATGGCGGCACCGATCGTCTTGCGCGAGATGCGCAGACGAGGGATGCAGACGCCCCATGACTGGATGCCGCTCATCGTCAGCTCGCAACCCAATCTTTGAGGACTTGTTTGACACGCAGTGCTTCGGGAATACGCTCCGCACCGATACGCCGATCGAGTTCCTCGTGCCAGTGATAGATGCGTCGCTCTTGATAATTGAGCGTGATGCCTTTGAATGCGCCCGACTCGACAGACTCCTGAATCTGCTCGGCGAACTGGGTGTCTTCCTCGAGAATACGTTCGAAGTTGGAAAGGCGGGTTTGCCACAGCGGATCGATCTCACCGCTACCCCAGTCGGGGGCAAACCAGACGATCTCGATTTCCATCGAGCGCGGACCCGTCGGCCAGAACAAGATGAACGGATTGCCCGTTGCATCGACTGGCGTGACCAGGTTTGGATAGAAATTGAATGACGGATTATTCTTCGAGGTGATTTCCGAGGCGGTTTCTATCCGACGCATGCCGCGAGTACCGGGGTCTTGCCAATCCGGACGCCGGTTCGGCGTGCACATCAGCGAGTGCCCGTTTTTGTAGAGCGTGATGAACGTGCCACGGTGATCGAGGAAGCGATCGACCGTATTTTGGTGGATCGATTTGAGGTGATAGACCTCGAGAAAGGCATCGAGCAATACTTTGACGTTGCACTTCACCGGATACGATTTACGGTGTACGAACCGCACCTGCCCAGGTTGAATCTCCTCGAGCTGCTCGGGAAACGGACCGAGATGTGTGAGCAAGGGCTCGGCTTGTGGATCTTCGTTGACGAAGATCCAGTTCCCAAGCGATTCGCAGCGCACTGAGTGCAGTGGGTATTTACTGAGGTCGAGATCGACGAAGTCGCGCTTGTCGCGCAGGTTCATCAAGCGACCGTCGAGTCCGTAGGTCCAGCCGTGATAGCCGCAGACCAGACCGTCGACCTTGCCTTGGCATTCGCGCACGAGCGGGGCGCCGCGGTGTCGGCACGAGTTGTAGAAGGCCCGGATCTGCCCGTCTTTGCCGCGGACCACAATGATGGGTGACCCGGTTCGCTTGAAGAGGTAGAAACTGCCCGGCTCGGGGATCTCATCGGCATGGCAGGCGAAGAGCCAAGAGCGCTGCCACAGGTAGCGCTGCTCGAGTTCCAGGAAGGCGGGGTCGGTGTACCGAGCGCCTGGGACGAGCGGCAGTGGGGGGAAGCCTGGGGGCGGGGCCGTCCGCTCCGCCTCGGCCTTCATTCCGGATTTCAGGTAATCGACTGTTACGGCATCCATTCAGGCACCATCGAAAATCGTCGGAAAATGACAATGGATTGGCAGAGGAAGTATACGACCGAGCCAGTCGGAAATAAACAGGCTTGACTGTTTTTTTAGGCGGCTCCGGTGTACAGTTTCGGGCCATGAACGACCCCATCCTGCATCACCACGATCCGTCCCCCTTCGGCGAGAAAATCCGCCTCGCGCTCGGCCTCAAGGGCCTGGCGTGGCGGTCGGTTCAGGTCTCGATGGTGATGCCGCGCCCTGAGCTGGGTGTCCTCACCGGTGGCTACCGGAAAATCCCCGTGCTGCAGGTGGGCGCCGACGTTTATTGCGATACCCGGCTCATCGTTCGCGAGCTCGAACGGCGCTATCCGCAGCCCACACTTTTTCCGCAAGGTTCGCTTGGGCTGTCGCTCGCGTTGACGCCGTGGAGCGATCGCAGCTTCTTCGATCCGGGTGCGGGGCTCTCGATGGGGCTCAACAAAGCCTTTATCCCGAAGGCGGTCATCGACGATCGCAAGTCGTTTTTCAACTTCATGGACTTCGACGCGCTCGAGAGTGACATCCCCCATCTCTATACGCAGTTCCGCGCGGGTCTTGAACTCGTCGAATTGATGCTCGCGGATGGACGCCCCTTCGTGCTCGGTTCGCAGGTGTCGTATGCCGACATCGACGCGTATTTCCCGGTGTGGATGGCGCGCGGAAACATCGGTACTGCAGCGGATTTACTCGAGCCCTTCAAAAAACTTCGCGAGTGGGAGAGCCGAATGGTTGCGTGTTCGCGCGGCACTCGCAGCGAGATCAGCGCTGACGACGCGCTCGCCTTGGCCAAGGCCTCGACGCCCCACGTACCGGTCGGCGTCGATGCAAGCGACCCGCTTGGTTTCACCGCCGGTGATCGGGTCTGCGTCGCGCCGGACGACTACGGCAAAATTCCGGTTGAAGGAGATCTCGTCACACTGACGATCAACGAGGTCGCTGTTCGGCGGCATACCGTCGAGGCAGGCGAGATCGTCACTCATTTTCCGCGGCTCGGTTATCGCATCACTCGCGCATGATCGATCTCTACTGGTACCCGTCACCGAACGGCCTCAAGGTGGCGTTCATGCTCGAGGAGTGCCAGTTGCCCTATCGCTTGATGACCGTGGACATCACGCGTGGTGCGCAGTTTGATCCGGCGTTCCTTGCGATCTCACCCAACAACAAGATTCCTGCCATCGTCGATCACGAGGCGGAGGGTGGCGCACTCTCGCTTTTCGAATCCGGTGCAATTTTGACGTATTTGGCTGAGGAAACAGGGCTTTTCCTGCCATCGGAAGCTCGCGCGAGACACGAGGCGATGCAGTGGCTCTTCTGGCAGGTCGGAGGGCTCGGCCCCATGGCGGGGCAGGCGCACCACTTCCGCGCTTTCGCCTCCGAGCACGTGCCCTACGGCATCACGCGCTATACCAACGAAGTAAATCGCCTCTATGGTGTCCTCGAGCGTCAGTTGACCGTCAAAGAATTCGTCGCTGGCGAGTACTCCATCGCCGATATGGCCATCTGGCCTTGGATCAAACCTCACGAGCGGCAGGGTCAGGATTTGAATACATTCCCGGCGATCCGACGCTGGTTTGCCGAGATCGAGGGGCGTCCGGCCGTCAAGCGGGCACTCGAGCTAGGTCATGAGCGCCACGCCGATGAGGAAGGCCATCGTTACCTCTATGGTCAGACTGCGGCTTCTGTCGTCTCGGCCTCTTTCAAGGCAGGAGCAAAGAAATTATGACGACAGTCAAAGATTCAGTGATCTTGTGGAGTTATGACGCCTCGCCGTTCACGCAGAAGGCGCTCGGTATGTTTGCGATCAAGCGGCTGCCCTTTTGTTGGGTCGAGACACCGATGATGCCTCCCAAAGATGATCTGCTCGCTCTGACGGGCGGCTATCGAGGGACGCCCGTGCTGCAGGTGGGTGCCGAGGTCTTCATCGACTCTCAGCTGATCGCACGTGAACTCGAGCGTATTCAGCCATCGCCGACGCTGTTCCCGCTTGGCGGTGGACTCGAGCTTGCGCTCGTTCGCTGGAGCGATGCGTTCTTTCGCTCGGCGCTCAAGATCGTGCTGTCGATCGGGTTGGCGCAATGGCCAAAAGAGTTTCGCGACGATCGACAGTATCTCTTTCCGGATATCGACTTCGAATCAGTCGGAGGCGAGGCTGCGCACTCGCGATCGCAGTTCCGCGCGCACGCCGCGTTGCTGGACGCTCAGCTCGACGATGGCCGTCAGTTCCTCTCAGGTGCGGCGCCCGGCCTCGCGGATGTTCAGGCTTATCCTTTTGTCTGGATGGCGCGGGGTGCATTTGCCGATGTGGCGTCCGAGTTGCTATCGGGCTTCCCGTCACTCGCGGCGTGGGAGACGCGAATGCAGGCGCTCTGGGTCGTTGAGCGCCAGTCGATCACGGCAGCCTCAGCGCTCGCGGAGGCGGACGCCGCACGAACCGTCACGCCAGCCTCCATTGATGCGACAGATGCCCAGAGATTGCGTGCGGGCCAGCTCGTCGACATCACCCCCGATGACACGCGACGTGGCGTCATGCGAGGGACGATTCATGTCGTGGCGGCGGATCGCGTAGTCATCCGTCCAAGCGCTGAGCGCGCACGCGGACGACTCGTCCATGTTCCGCGTCTCGGGTATCGGGTAACGCCCGTTGCGTAACGTCTTGTCCCGCGATTGCGCTTCAGACGACTCCGTTGCTTCGCAACGTGGCGCGTGCGGCGTCGTCGTAGCCGAGTTCGGCGAGCAAGACGTCGGTATGTTCGCCGAGCGTCGGAGGCGCGCGTTCGATGCCGCCCGGCGATCGCGAGAAGCGCAGCGGCAGGTTCGGTACCGACGCGGGGCGTGGCAGACCAGGATAATCGGCGACGTGGGCGAACCACTGCATGGCTTTGGCCTGCGGGTCGTCGAGCGCTTGTTGAGGTGTGTAGACGGGTCCGGCCGGCAGGCCGGCGGCCTCGAGTTGGGCGATTGCTTGCTCGGTCGTTCGAGTCGCACACCAGCTCCGCATGGTGGAGAGGATCTCCGTCGAATGCTCGCCCCGTCCCGCATCATCCTGCAGCCGCGGATCGTCGAGCCAGTGTTTCTGCGCGGCGGTATCCTGCCCACACATGAGTTTTACCCAACGCCGGAAAAGTCCGTTGCCGACGACGTGCGTGAGGACGTGACCATCAAGGGTAGCGAAGACGTCGGAAGGCGCAGACGTCTGTACGCGATTGCCGGTGCCAACGCGGTTGATACCGGTGACGCCCTGTTCGATGAGATGAGAGCCGAAGACGGCGAGGGCCGTGGCTTGCAGGGCTGCCTGTACATGTTGGCCGCATCCCGATCGATCGCGCTCGATGAGCGCCGCAAGCACTCCGAAGGCCGAGAGCACAGCCGTCGAGAAATCGACGTATGGACCGGCCGCTTTCGCGGGTGCGCCGGGCGTGCCCGTAATGAACATGGCGCCGGACATCGCCTGACCGACGCCGTCGAAGCCTCCTCGGCTCGCATAGGGCCCGTGCTCGCCGAATGCCGTCTGAGAGGCGAGAATGACCCTCGGGTTGATTGCCGACAAGGTCGCGTAATCAAGACCGAGCGACTCTCGGGTCGCGGGCGGCAGATTGACCACGACCACATCGGCGCTTTGGACGAGTCGACGGACGATCTCGCGCGATTCGGGTTTGTTGAAGTCGAGCGTGAGCGATTTTTTGTTGCAGGCCGTCTGCAGCCACACACCGCCTTCGCCTTGCGAAGTGACGGGGGCGATGTAGCGGTCTTCGCCGCCGTCGGGCTTTTCGATGCGGATCACGTCCGCGCCGAGATAGCCGAGGAGGGTGGCGCAGTAGGGGCCGGCGACGTATCGACCAAAGTCGAGTACGCGGATGCCGCTCAGGATGGATTCGGATTTAGACATCGGGAGACCTTGTAATGAACTTCTCTTTGACCGAGGAACAACAAGCGCTGCAGGAGACTGCACGCAAGTATGCCCAAGAGCGGCTTCCTGCACATGCCAAGCATTGCGAAGAGCACGACGAACCGCCCTCCCACGAGCTCGTACGAGAGTTTGCCGAGATGGGTTTCCTCGGCATCAACGTGTCGTCGGAGTACGGTGGGTTGGGGCTCGGCAATCTCGAAGCGCTGATCGTCATCGAGGAGTTGGCCAAGATCTCGGGCGCCGTAGCCTTCCCGGTCTTCGAGTCCTGTGTCGGCCCCGTTCGAGCCATCGAACACTTTGCGGGCGAATCACTACGCCGCAAAGTCGTGCCGGCTGTGTGTCGTGGCGAAAAGATCGTCGCGGTGTCGATGTCCGAGCCGAACGCGGGCTCGGCGCTGACCGACCTCACGACTCGAGCGCGCATCGAAAAAGATCGCGTGGTCGTCAACGGCACCAAGCGCTGGTGCTCGGGCGGCGGCCATGCCGACGGCTACGTCGTGTACTGCCGCTTGTCGGATGATCCGGGCCCGAAGGGCATCGGTGCGGTCTACGTCGAGAGCGGTACGCCCGGAATGACCTTCGGCGCTCGAGAAAATCTCATGGGTTTTCGTGGTGTGCCGTCCTCTGATCTCGTATTCGAGGACTGCGCGATCCCGCTCGAGAACATCGTCGTCCCTGCCGGTGGATTCAAAAAGCTCATGGAGGCCTTCGACCTCGAGCGCTGCGGCAACGCCACGATGGCGCTCGCGCAGGCCTCGGGTGCGCTCGATGACGTGATCGCCTATGTGCAGGAGCGCAAGCAGTTTGGTAAGCCCATCGTCGAGTTTCAAGCCGTACAGCTGCGTCTCGCTGAGATGCGCATGCGAGTCGACGCGGCGAGGTTGCTCATTTGGCGCGCGGCCGTGAATGCGCAACACGGTATGCCTTCCGTGCTCGAGTCTTCGATGGCCAAGTGCTTTGCCAATGAAATCGCTCGTGAAGTGTGCGGACATGCTGTGCAGTTGATGGGCGGCTACGGTTACTCGCGGGAATATCCCATGGAGCGTCGCCTGCGCGATGCCTGGGGGTGGGGCATTGCCGGTGGCGCGGTTGATATCCAGAAGGTCAATATTGCGGCGGCGATGGTCGGGCGTCGGTTCGACCAACGACGCTGAGATTGCGTCTCGTATCAGTATTTTTGGGGAGAACTACTATGTCCAAAGTCACGTTCGTTTCGAGGATGCTCATCAAGGAAGGTCGTGAGGCGGAGTTCGTGCAGCGTTGTAAGGCGCTGACGGAAGTCGTTCGCAAGACCGAGCCCGATACGCTCTACTACGAATTCTTCAAGCTGCGCGAACCGCGTCGTTATGCGGTCATCGAGTCGTTCGCGAGTGCTGCCGCTGAAGAAGCTCACATGACCTCGCCGGCGCTCGCCGAGCACGCACCCGGGATCGTCGATTGTCTTGCCGAGCCTTACGTGCGTGAGTATCTCGATCCGTTCGAGGCCCCGAAGGGCTGAGCGTTGCGGTGAGTCGACGCTGCCCGTAGCTCAGCTACGAGGCGGCGCGGCCGCCTTCAGCGCCGCATTGATCTCCGCCGGCGAGGGGTTGCGACGCAGCGTGAGACCGCCATTGATCTGCAGCGTCTCGCCGGTGACGAAGCTCGCCTCGGAGGCGAGCCAAAGCGCGGCTTCTGCTACATCCTGAGCGGTCCCGATCCGCCCAAGCGGATACTCCTTGCGGAAGAGGTCGAGGAGACCCGGGAGTTTCGACTCCGTCGCTGTCATCGGTGTTTCGGTGAATCCGGGCGCGAGGGCATTCACTTTGACACCCTTACCTCCGAATTCATTGGCGAAGCATCGGACGAGTGCTTCCGAGGCGGCTTTAGTCGCGATGTACGCTGCGTGGTGGTAGAGCACGGCCCGGACCGAGGCGGAGGACACCGTGATCACCGAACCGCCTCCGCTGCGCGACATCCGACCCACGAAAGCCTGCATGAAAAAGAACGTGCCTTTGAAGTGTAGAGCCGACAGTCGGTCGAGTTGCTCTTCGGTTGTATCGAGGAGTTTTGCGAGCAGCCCCCAGCCTGTGCAATTGATGGCGACATGCGCTCGGCCGTGTCGTTGCCAGACGGCCTCGGCGAGCGCCTCGACGTCCGCTTTCCGCGTGATATCGCAGACCTGGGACTCGCCGCCGATCTCCGTTGCGAGGTCGGCGAGAGGGCTCTCATGACGCCCGGCCACCACGACCTTGGCACCTTCGGCTGCGAAGCGTCGCGCCATGACCTGGCCCATGTTGTCACGTCCAGCCGCTCCGAGAATAACCACGACTTTTTCTTTAAATGAGTGCATGAGGGTCTCCGAAATCGAACGGTCAACGTAGGAGGCGAACGGGATGACTGCCATCCCAGTTCTCGGCCTTGCGTCGTACGAATGTGTAAAAATCTTTGAGAGCGTTGTCGGGCTTGTAGAGCTCGAGCAGATGACCGAGTGTGGGCACAGTGTCGATCATTGCGAAATCGACACCTGTCGTGGTGCGCGCCTCGAGGGCGATCTGATGTCCTCGTTGTCGTTCGAGCTCAATCGCCGCCGGAAGGTCGTCCACGAATGAGGCCACATGATGTAGACCGCGTTGATCGCGCGTGAATCGTTCGCGGAGTACCGACGGTACGTCGTCCGGCTGAGAAATCAATTCGACCATGATGTCACCGGCTTGTCCGTAGGCCGAGGTGTGCACCCAAGTGGTTTCGTGTCCGCGATACCTCGCGAACTCGAGCGGGATACGCTCCATGAGATAGAACGGCCCCCACCCGCGCGTGAGTGCGCACTCCATGGCTGCCTCTCGCGAGTCGGGTACGTGATAGGCCAGCTGCACGGGGCGCAGCGGCAGGTGAGGCGTTGAGACGCTCCCGGTCACCCGAGTTTGCGCAACGGCTCGCGTCCGTCCCAATCGACGGCGGCCTGACGCACGAGGGCGAAAAACCCGTCGATCGCGGGACCTCGCTCGATGAGTTCGATCATGCCGCCCGGGTGCGCACCGGGACGCTCATCCGTGTCCACATAGGCAAAGCGAATGCCGTTGGCGGTCTCACCGGCCTGAACAGGGGTGACCCCGCGTTCGGCAAGGTGCGCGAGCGAGTCGGCGACCGAGTCCGTCATCACGCCCATGTGCTGCAGCCCACCACGCGACGATCCGTCAAAGGTGGTGTAGATGCTCGGCGTCTGGCAATGCTGGTGAATGAGTTCGACCTGGACCGTGCCCCATTGGCCGACCGCGACCGACATATCGATGGAGAGCGGCTGGCCACGAAAATGACAGCGTCCGAACTGAATGTGATCGAGTAGGAAGAAGGGTCCGACGCCGATCGAGGCCCAATGGGCGACCGCCGCTTCGATGTTGGGCACCACAAAACCCAGTTGAATCACTGGGCCGAGCATGGGCGGCGTCATAGTCGGTCGCCCCTCAACCGACGTGATCGTAGAAATCGAGCGTCATACCGTCAGCGCCGCCATCGAGACACTCGAAGATCGGCGGGACGAGTCGATCGTGGAACGGTGTCTTCTGGTGGTACTCGAAGGCCGCCTCATCTTTGAAGCGCGCGTATACGGCATAGACGCCCTTCTTTTCGCGATGACGGACCACGTCATACACGATGGTGTCTGGTTCGTTGTCGTGGGTGAGCTTTGAGAGCTCGCGCTGCAAGCGCTCGAAGTCCTTTTCCTTTCCAGCTTTGACTTTGAGCAGGGCGAAGAAGACGGCCATGTTGAGTACTCCTAAGGGGCTAGTGGATGACGATCGTGATCAACCGAGTTTGAGTTCTTCGACGAGCGCGGTACGCAGCTTGAACTTTTGAATCTTGCTAGAAGACATCGGCCACTCGGTCACGAACCGGATATGTCGAGGAACCTTGAAGCCCGCGACATCTTTTTTGCAGAACTCGATGAGCTCAGGCTCGGTAGCGGCGGCGTTCGGTTGAAGTTCGACGAAGGCGGCGGGCACCTCGGCGTATTTGGCATCCGGAATTCCGACCACCTGCGCAAGTTTCACCGATGGGTGCTTTTGTAGTTGCGCTTCAATCTCGGCTGCCGCGACGTTTTCACCGCCTACTTTGAGCATATCTTTGAAGCGGCCGTGGAACATGATCGTGCCTTGCGCATCGACCGAGCCGATATCACCGGTGTGGAACCAGCCGTCCGTGTCGAGTGCCTCGGCGCTCTTGACCGGATCTCGATAGTAGCCCTCGAAAAGACTGTATCCGCGGACCAGGACCTCACCGCGTTCGCCGGTTGAGACGTCACGACCGGTGGTCGGATCGATCACGCGGACTTCGAGTCCTGGCAACGGACGACCCAAGCGGGAAATTCTTTGAGACTCCGGTTCTCCGGGGGATCCCGTCGAGACCGTGCCCGAGGCTTCGGTCATCCCGAAGCTGCCCACCTGTATGGCGACGGGCATCGCTTTCATGATGGGCTCTGCGACGCCGGGCGGCTGAACGGCGAAGTTGGAGTTCATGAGGCGGATGCTCGAGAGGTCGCGCGTCGGAAAATCGGGGTGGTAGATGAGCCCCTGCATGATGGTGACGAAGCTCGGATAGGTCGCCGTGACCTTGTGATCCTCAAGCATCTTGAGTGCGACGCCGGCGTCGAAGTATCCCATCGTGAGATACGTACCGCCGACATCGAAGATTGCGAGCATGGGTAGCACAGCGGCGATGTGGAACATCGGCAGCGGCGACCAGAGGGAGTCCTCGCGCGTCAGGCGATAACGATGACGGCCGAGCGCGATGGAGTTACGGACCTGCGCCTCGTGAGTGATGAGGCAGCCCTTCGGGTTCGCCGTCGTACCCGAGGTGTAGAGCATGAGCGCGGTATCGCGAACGCGCGTACGAAGCCGAGTCTTGTGCACTTCGATCTCAGCGATTCGATCTGCGGCAGCGTCAAAGTCGGCTTCGGACACGAAGCCAGGACGTCCCCCGCGACCGTAGAGCACGACGTTTCGCAACTTCGGCGCAGCGGAAAGTCGCAAGGACATCGGGTCTTTCTGCAAGGGCAGGTCGGTCAAGGCGCCCTCGAGTCGTTCGACGAAGTTGACCTGATCGGCCACGGCGTCCGTGGTGATCAGCGTCACAAGATCGGCGTTTTCCACGACGTAGCCGATCTCTCCCGAGCGATACCTCGCATTGATCGGCACGATGACGGCGCCACACAAGGCGATTGCGAAATAAAGTTCGACGAACTCAGGGCAGGTGGGCATAAGGATGCCCACGTGATCACGGGGTCTGACACCCAGCGCCTGCAAGCTGCGCGCACGACGGATCGCACGAGCCGCGAGCTCCGAATACGTGTAGCTCTTCTCAGGAAAGACGAGTGCGGTCTTGTTGGGATCTCGATCTGCTGCCGTGAGCAGCAAATCGCCCATCGTCGTGACGGCGATTCGAAGCGTGGCGAGATCCTCGCCACCTTCCCATTCCATGGTAGGTGTTTTTTTGCTCATCGTGACTATTCCGGCAATCCGAATACCAACAGGACGTTGCCCGGCATGTGGAAATACGTGCCGTAACCGGATGCCGCAAACAGCATGCCGTCCTGCACGACGGGACCCGCGCCACCCCCGAAAGATCCTCCGCTCGCTTTGGAACCATCGACCGTGACGACTTCGCGCGTCGTGTCGTACTCCCAAATCACGCGACCCGTTGCGCTGTCATAGGCGCGCAGGCGTCCGTCCATGTGGCCTGCAAGCACCGCACCTGGCATGGCCGTGATCGCCGCAGAGATACCCGGCTCGCAATACGTGCGGCCGTTGCAAATGTTGTTAGCCGGTTGTGACCAGAGCATGCGGCCGGTGTCGATGTCGACGGCGTAGAGACCCGCCTTCGAGGGGACTGCGTGCAGATTGGTCTCAGCTTCCGGGTTCGACATGTCGGAGATCGGCACGAACAAGGTCTTGCCTTCGAGCGCCATGCCGAAGTGCACGCCGCCTTGAATGCCGCCACGACCCACCTTGTTGCGCCAGATCGGACGACCTTGATCGGTCAGATCGAGCGCATACACATCACCAGACTTTTGACCGGCGAGCAGGATGGGTTTTCCGGCGCTCGTGCGCGCGACGATGGTGCCGGCGCCGAAGTCGAAGTCCGGGCCGTTCTCAGCCGGGCAGTTTGGGTTGTCCTGCATCATGCAGGCGACGTTCCAGGCGTCGTTTGCCGTCTTCTGTCGGTGCCAGAGCAGCTTTCCTGTCTTGAGTTCCAGCGCGAGCAGCGCATCGCTTCGATCGTTGGCCGGTGACGAATAGTTCTCGCCCGTGCCGACGTACAGCGTTTCCGTCGCCGTGTCGATGGACGGACTATTCCAGATCGGCGCGCCTGAGGGCGCGAGGATCGGAGTACCCACTTTGGTTTTGGCGACTTCGACCGGCGCCTCATCAATCGTGTAGGTGCGCCAAATTTCTTTGCCGTTCGTCGGATCGAGCGAGACGACTGAACCGCGGAAACTGCAGCATGGGTAAGCCGGGTCTGCGGCCGACGTCACTTCGAGTGAAGACACCGGAACGTACAGACGACCCTTGTAGAGCACAGGCGCGCCGGTTACGGTCGCGTTCGGATGCTCATCCACCTTGGCCACCCAGAGCAGTTTGCCGGTCGTAGCCTCGACCGCGTACACGCGGGCGATCAAGTCTGCGAAGTAAGCGATCGGTCGTGATTTGGACGGTCCTTCGTCCGCTTCGATGATGACGGGGGTACGCACCTCCGCACTCGCGCGGAAACTCCATCGCACACAACCGGTTTTCTTATCGAGAGCGTACACCGTCCCGTTCTGGCTGCCGATGAACACGGCGCCCAACGCGACGGTGGGTTGCGAGCGTGCACGTTGAGCATTGGGGAAGGCGAACGCCCATTTCAATTCGAGCTTGGGCAGGTCGGCGGCTGCCAGGCCCGCGACGTCTGCTGGAATGAGTCGATGGTTCTCACGGTTCACACCCCAGCCGACTTTCTTGACGCCTTTGCCGAGATCGAAATCTTTGGCCGGGCCTGCGCAAAGTTGCGGTTGGGCGCGAGCGAGAGCGTCTTCGACCGTGTGTCCGGCGAGATACTCCGCCACCGTGCGACGGTCTGCCGCACTGAGCGAAGCCGACTGCATCTGCATGATGCCTTGATTCATCGAATTGAGGATGCCGTCTGCAGGCATCATCTGCAGGAACATTTTGTGCGGCGCTTTTTTGACGCCACCCTCGTGGCAGGCGGCGCAGGCGCGCTGGTAGATCTCCTCGCCTGCAGGCGTGGACGCGCCGGCTGGCAGCGCGAGTAAAGCGAGCAGCAGAATGGCAATCGTTGGCTTCGTCATACGAAGATACCCCCTTCGATACGTTGCTTGAGTGCAGAAAGAAACCGGGCGCCGAGCGCACCATCGACGACGCGATGATCACAAGACAGCGTGAGCGTCATGAGTCGGCCCGCCGCAGGCGATCCGTTACGCAGTACGACGACGTCACGAATACTGCCGACAGCCAAGATGGCCGCCTGAGGCGGATTGATGACGGCATCGAACGCGTCGATGCCAAACATGCCGAGGTTAGACAGCGTGAAACTGCCGCCCGTGATCTCTTCCCTCGTCAGTTTGTTGTCACGGGCCTTGCCCGCGAGCTCACGCGATTCCTCGGCGAGTTGCAAGACATCTTTGGTGTCGGCATTTCGGATAACCGGCGTGATGAGACCGCCGGGGGTCGACACCGCGAGGGCAATGTCGGCACTGCGTCGACGCAAGATCGTGTCGTTCTCGAGGCAGGCATTGACGTCCGGAAACTCGGCGAGCGTGCGCGCGAGCGCGAAGATCAGCAGATCGTTGACCGAGATCTTGCGGCCTGCCGCGGCGTGCTGGCTGCGTGAGGCGTCGAGCGCTGCGCAATCGACATCGGCGTGCAGCCGATAGTGCGGAATGGTTTGCTTGGATTCGGTGAGTCGTCGCGCGATCGCCAATCGCATGGCGCTCATCGGTACCGCCTCGACCGCCGTCGACTGTTTCGCGTGGTAAGACTCAACGTCTTCTTTCGAGATGCGACCGTTGCGACCCGTGCCCGTAATCTTTGAGAGGTCGACACCGAGCTTCTCTGCAAGGCGTCTCGCGATCGGGCTCACTCGAGCTTCATCGTCACGCTCCGCCGCGGGAGCTGCTGACGTCGCCTCCTCGGATGCACCGGCGCTTGTCTCGGGCTCGAACGAGGCGTCTGCGGCCTTGAATTCGCGTACGAAACGATCGATGTCAGCCTCGGAGACCTCGCCTTCGCAGACGATGCCGACGAGAGCACCCACCGGTAGCGTGTCGCCGACCGAGCCGATGATTCGGCTCAGTGTTCCTTCGACGCTCGCCTCCACCGTATTGACGATTTTCTCCGTCTCGACATCGAGAAGTTGTGCTCCTCGAGTGACCGTACCGCCGATATCGACATGCCAAGAAGTGATCGCACCTTCCTGCATCTCGATACCCCACTTGGGCATCGTAATCGCGTGGATTCGTGACATGGTCAGCTCGCGGCCCGGGATTCTTTGAGCATCTTCCGGATCGCCGCCTCGATGGCCTGCGGTCCCGGTACGTAGGCGCGCTCGAGTTCCCGGGCGAAGGGCACCGGGGTATGCGGCGGCGTCAGCTGGACGATGGGAGCCTTCAGCGAATGGAACGCATTGCTCGCGACGAGTCCTGCGATATCGGCAGCCACGGAGCAGCGAGGTGGCGATTCGTCGATGATGACGAGGTGGCCTGTGTTGTCGAGGCTTTCGTAGATGGTTTCATCATCAAGCGGCGAGAGCGTGCGCGGATCGAGCAGGTCTGCGGTGATGCCATCGGCAGCCAGCGCATCGAGCGCCTTTTCGGCGAACGACACCATGCGTCCGATGGCGACCACCGTGACGTGCTCGCCTTCACGAACGAGATTCGCCTCGCCGAACGGAAGGGTGTAGTCGCCCTCCGGCACGTCGGACTTTCGAGGGTAGAGCGCCTTATGTTCAAAGAAGATCACGGGGTCGTCATCGCGGATAGCCGTGAGCATGAGGCCCTTGGCGTCGTAGGCATTCGAAGGTACGACTACTTTGAGGCCGGGTACGCCGGTGACCATGGCGTACATCGACTGGCTGTGCTGGGCGCCCATGTTCATGCCGGCGCCTGTTGCCGCTCGAATGACGATGGGGCAAGACGTCTTGCCACCGAACATATAACGGAACTTCGCCGCTTGATTGAATACCTGATCGAAGCACACACCGAGGAAATCGGCGAACATGAGTTCAGCGACGGGACGCAGACCGGCGAGCGCAGCACCATTAGCCGCGCCGATGATCGCCGACTCCGAAATAGGCGTATCGATCACCCGATCTTCGCCGAACTTCGGCAGCAAGCCCTTGGTGACACCGAAGACGCCGCCTGCCGCATCGCGTTGACCGGAGGTGCCTCCTGCGCCACCCGAGACGTCTTCGCCGAGCACGATGACCCGCGGATCACGCGCCATCTCGAGGTGTAAAGCCTCGTTGATGGCATCTCTCATGGAAATTTGTCGCATGAATCGTTTCTCTGCAGGGCGGGTCAGTAGGAGACGTACACGTCGGTGAGCAAGTCCGACGCAGACGGCGGAACGGCCGCGCGAGACTTGGCAACCGACGAATCGATGAGCGCCATCACGTCGGTATCGATCGCGTCGAGCTCTGCGCTCTGCAGCCAGCCTTCCTTGCCGACGCGATCGCGGAAAATTTGCAGGCAGTCCATTTGCTCGCGGTGACGGGCGACCTCGTCCTTGGCTCGATAGAGCATCGGATCGCCTTCAAAATGACCGAAGAAGCGGGTGGTTTTGGCTTCGAGCGTGGCCGGACCGCCGCCGGCTCTGGCGGTCTTCAACAATTTCGCCATGGCGTCATAGACGGCAAAGAAATCCGAGCCATCGCAGGTTTCGGCGGGCATGCCGAAGCCGCGCGCGCGACCTGCGATGTCGCCCGATCCCACCGCGTACGAAGCGCCGGTGTGCTCGGAGTAACCATTGTTCTCGAATACGAATATGACTGGCGCACGGAGTACTACCGCAAGGTTCATCGCTTCGAAGACGGTGCCTTGGTTGGCGCTGCCGTCGCCTCCAAAGGCCACGGCGACGTTGCCGCACTTGGCAATCTTGCAGGCGATACCCGCACCGACAGCGATCGGCGGTCCACCGCCGACGATGGCATTTGCGCCGAGCATGCCCTTCGTCATATCGGCGATGTGCATGGAGCCGCCTTTGCCCTTGCAGAGGCCATCGCGACGCCCGTAGATCTCGAGCATCATTCCTTGAACATCACAACCCTTCGCGATGCAGTGCCCGTGACCGCGGTGGGTGCTGGCGATCCAATCTTGGTCCGAGAGGTGTTCGCAGACGCCGACGGCGACGGCTTCCTGGCCCGAGTAGAGGTGGGTGAATCCGGGTATCTCGCCGGTTTGAATTTCGACGTGCAGACGTTCCTCGAATTCGCGGATCGTCTTCATCTGCCGATAGGCGCGCAGCAGTAGGTCTCTAGGAAGGCTCACGGGATCTCCTGAGGGGCGCGCCCGGCGCGCGTCCTCGATGGTAAGTCAACGATAGAAAACGGGCAACGCTGACGGAAACAATCAGCTCTGCTCTTTTTTTCGGCCGATTCCTCAGCGACCGTCGAGTTTGGCCGCCGCCTCATCGGCATCGCTGCCGAGGTAATCCATCAGCACCTTATGAAAGTGCCTG
The DNA here is from genome assembly GCA_016874235.1 of Gammaproteobacteria bacterium. Lineage (GTDB taxonomy): Bacteria > Pseudomonadota > Gammaproteobacteria > Steroidobacterales > Steroidobacteraceae > UBA964. Next base: position 106,511 of record VGUJ01000002.1, on the reverse strand, counting down.
ATTCGCAGTTCCTGGGAGCCGATCCACAGACCGTCAAGCCCGGCCGAATGCATCCCGTCTTGGACGCCGGGCAGATTCTGCGCGTCCTGATCCAGAACGAGACCGATCGATTTATCGCCGTGCCGGAAGTACTGATGCTTGGGTCGAGCCGGCCGCTCGGCGCCCTCGGGGACGAGTTCGAAGGTCCACACGTCGTACAGCATCCGGTCCGGATCGGTCGGATGCGGGCGCTGCCGGAACAGCATCAGGTCGTCCGCGTGAACGTTGAGTGTGACGTTCGGGAAGATCAGGTAGTGATAGTCGTCGGTTAGCTGATCGTCGTTGAGCTGTGAGTAATCGCGACCCATCGAGGCGCCGGTCCGGCGTTTGTGAAGTTGGACGTCGCGGCGAAGGTTCTCGAGCGGCTCATCATAGTCGGCTGGGTCCATCCCTGCGGTTTTCATGATGCTCTTGATCGGATCAGGAATGGACGGCGGCTTGCGTACACGCGGGCTCACCGTGCCGAAGGGGATGAGATAGCGGTTGTGTCGACCGTAGCAATCGATTTGGATGTCGAGATCGTGCAGGTAGTAGAGCAGTTGCGGGTGAATGCCCTGCACGTGATAACTCTCGTTGAAGGCGTCGACCGAGGCCTTCCAGTTACAGTTCCATTCGACCGTGATGTCGCGGGTGAGGGCCATGCGCGGAAAATGGTAGGGGTCGAGATGCTGCGGAATGGGTGCGAGATACTCAGCGAGCGGACTCACCTCTCTGTTCAGACTGAACCATACAAACCCACCCCAGGTATCGCAGGGTAATTCTTTGAGACCACGGCAGGGTGGTGCACCTTGAGGGAAGGTATCGAGATCTGGGATACGAACGAAACGTCCGTCGATGCCGTACTCCCAGTGGTGGTATTGGCACTTGAACGTCTCTGCGCTTGAAATCCCCGTCGGGCGAAGACGATTTCCTCGATGCAGACATACGTTAAAGAACGCGCGCATGCGACCGTCGGACTGTCGCACGAGCAAGATCGACTCACGACCGATTTCGGTACAGATGTAATCGCCAGGCTCCGGCACATCGGACTCCAGCCCACCCAGCAGCCATACCTTCCTCCACATCCGCTCCCACTCGAGTTGCAGGAAGCCTCGCGAGGTGTAGCGCTCTTTCGGAATCATGGCCTCGCCGAGATTGGGGTCGGGCGCTTTCGCACTCGGCGTCCCCGGGCCTTCCGTGGGTTCGACACGCCGAACATTGCGATAGGTTGGGGCGCGTGAGCGTTCGCGCAGCGCGGCGTCCTCAGCTTCGGTGCGGGTATCGGTCGGCTTCTTGCTCATGATGAAATCCGTTCGGCTGACGCGGCCCAGCATAGGCTGCGCCTCAAAATCTCGACGAACGCGGGTGTGTTCCAGCTACCGCGTTCGATCGTGGGGTACTCGTCCATGATAGGACGCATATCGTAGTGCCCGCGCGAGTGACCGAGCGTGAAATACAGTACTTCGCCCGCTCCGGTGCGTTTGAGATACATCACGGGGCGTGGCTCGTCTTGCGTCCAATCACTCTCGACGAACAGGGAGGTTCGCCCCGACCAGCGGGTGTGCAGTAGGACCTCGATCGGGCCATGTAACTCACTGAGGTACAACTCATCATCGGCGTCGAACGGCTCGATGCCGCGAACGAGTGGATGATCCGGCGCAGAGACCTCGACCCGATAGGGCGCGATGGGCGGGTGCGCTAAAAACTGGCTCCCCAGCGTTTGCATGAGGGTCGGTACGGTGCGGGGCGCTTCCCAGGCTTTGTGCGGTTTGGACCAACGCAGGATCGAGTTCGTACCGTGCAGGGCGAGCCAACGATGTCCCGCCGACACCCAGTCGCGCAGACGCGCTGCGCCGGCTTCATCGGGCACCACGTCGACGGTGTACGTAATGAGAACATCGGCGGTCACGATGGCGTCGATGTCGCGATAGTCCTCGAGCACCCGACAGCGGATGTTCGGATGCTCGCTGATCAGACTCAGCAACTGCAGCCGCGCGTGGTCGATGTCGTGATACTTGCCCCCGGCAACGAGACAGGCATCGATACGGCGCGGCAGGCTAGCCATGATCAATACTGGACGCGCTTGGTATATCCGTTATCGGCGACCACGTTGCTGCCCGTGATGACCGAGGCAGAAGGACTCGCAAGGAAGGCCACCACTTTGGCGATTTCATCGGGTCCGCCAAATCGACCATTTGGCATCGCGCGTAACGTGGCGTCGTACATTTTCTGATTGGTGCTCTTGATCATTTCCCAGGCGCCGCCCTCAAAGTAGATCGGCCCCGGAGAGACAGTGTTTACACGGATATTCTTGCGACCGATGAACTGCGAGAGCTGTTTGGAGTAGGTGATGAGTGCGGCTTTCATGGCGTTGTACGCCATAGGCGCATAGAAGGTCTCGAGCGCATTGGTCGAACTGATGATGACGATGCTGCCGTGACCCGACTTTTCGAGATGCGGCACTAAGAATTCGCAGCCACGCACCGTGTGCAGCACGTCCACTTCAAAGCACTTCCACCAATTCTTCTCGGAGTCCATCCCGCCGCCCGCGCTGACGTTCGGGATGAAGATGTCGCATCCGCCGAGCTCGCTCACGCTGCGCTCGAGCCAGGCTTTATATGCGTCGGCATCGCGCACGTTCACTGCGCCACCGGAGACGTTTACGCCCTTGGTTTTAACTTCACGTACCGCAGATTCGACTTCGTCCTCACTGCGCGCGCAGAGCGCGATGTCGCAACCCTCTGCGGCGAGGAGGTCGACGATCGCTCTGCCAATACCCTTGGTGGCACCCGTGACGAGTGCTCGCTTGCCGCGCAATCCGAGATCCATTCTGCGTGTCTCCTGTCAGTTACTGAATGGTGAGGCCGTTGTCGAGCAACAACTCAGCACCATTGATGTATCGCGATTCGTCCGAGGCCAGGAACACCACCACGTTCGCCACGTCCTCAGGCTGACCCAGTCCCGGTCCGCTCTGAGTGTAGAACTCGCGCGTGAGCCCGAGCAGGCGGTTGGCTTCCTCGATCATCGGCGTATCGGTCGCGCCCGGGTGAAGCGAGTTACAGCGGATGTTGTACTTCTGCATCTGACACCAGATGGCGATCGACTTCGTCATCCCACGCACGGCGCCCTTGGCGGCCGAGTAGGCGAAGAAAATCGGGTAGCCGAGGTGGGTGGCGACCGAGGCCATGTTGACGATCGAACCGCCGCCGCTCGCGTTCATGGCAGGAATCGCGTGCTTGCAGCCGAGGAAGGTACCTTCGCTCATCACGGCGTTATGCAGTTTGAACTGCTCGAGCGTGGTGGACTCGGGGGTCGCGGGCACGACGAGACCCGCATTGTTGACGAGGACATTGAGTTTGCCGAATTGTTTGACCGTGGCGGCGATGACCTCTTGCCAGCGCGTTTCGTCGCGGACGTCGAGTTCCATGAACGCCGCGCTTCCGGCGCGCTGAGCATTGAGCGCCGCGGCCAGGGCCTTGCCCTCTGAGGCCTTGATATCGGTGATCATGACGTTGGCGCCTTCGCGGACGAGCGCTTCGCAGTCCGCCTTGCCAAGCCCCTGGGCTCCCCCGGTGACGATTGCCACTTTGCCTTCGACGCGTCCCATGTCCCTGTCCTCCGGGTTAGTTAAGTGGGTTGTGACAGAATAAGCGTGCACGGCCGAACCGGCCGAAGTCGACGCCCGAAAACGGTATCAAGCACGGCTGTCGGTTTCAATCACCTTTGACTTTTTTTTCGCCTACCGGCAAGGTCTCGGTCATGCCTAAGCAAATCGACCCGGTAGAGCCCGAGATCACAGGATGGCAGGCCCAGAAAAGCGCCGCCACGCGGACGCTCATCATCGAGGCGGCGATCAAGTGCTTCGTCGACCTCGGCTATGCGCGAACCACAACCACGGTGATTGCCGCTCGCGCGGGTTTGTCTCGCGGGGCCATGCTTCATCACTTCCCCTCCAAAGTGGATATTGTCCGCGCCGCCGTCGAATACCTGCATGCGAAGCGCCTCAAGGCGTTTCGTCGTGCCGCGCAGCGCGGCCCAAGCAACGGGGAGGGGGATCGGTTGCGCGCCAATCTCGAGGCGTATTGGCAACACGTTCGGCACCCGATGTTTGTGGCTTTCTTTGAACTCGTCGTCGCCGCTCGTACGGATCCGGAACTCGCGCAAATTCTGCGTCCCGCCCAAGAAGCCTTCGAAAATGAATGGCATCGTACGGCTCGGGAGGTGTTTACCGAGTGGCACACCGACGATGAAACCTTTGATGTGGCGCTCGATTTGACGCGTTACGTGCTCGAGGGAATGGCGATCAGCTTCCTCGTCCACAAAGAGACCGAGCGCGATCGGCGCGTCGTCGATTACCTCGAGCGTAAGTTGCGCGAACTGCGCGACGGACGTCAGCCTCGCTGAGGGTTTTTCGAGTAGTAGTCCTTCCAGGTCGCCGAACTTTCGGGGTAATCCGCGGGCAGAGGCTCGGCATACGCGCGGTTTCTCATGATCTGACCGAGCATGTCCGGATACTCTTTGGGCGACAGGTAGTAGAAGAAATGCAGCTCGCGAACCTGGAATCGCCACACGCCGTCTTCTCGTCGATATTGATCGTGATAGCGCAAGGCTGTCCACAGCGTGACACCGTTGCGTACCACCTCGGCGTGGGAGTTGACCCAGCCGGAGGCGAGGTCGGGGTCGGACTCATCGAGCTCGATGACGATATCGTGGGTGAAGTGGTTGCTCGGACCGAGAACCGCATAACGTTTGTGAAATTGATCGATGACGGCATGGCGACCGGTCGAGGCGATCTTGCCGTCAACCGATCGAAAAGAGCCGTTCTGCGTGAACAGCATTCCGACCGCTTCGATGTCGCGCTCGTCCACGAGACGACCGTAGCGGGCGATCAGGGTGCGAATGGCATCCCGGTCCTCAAGACGACGAATTCTTTGTTCAAGATCCATGGCGTAGGGTTTGATGATGCTTCAGTCCAGTAGAAAATACTTCGAAGATATCTCCGTTGGCGATTACGCCGAATCCGGCGAGCAGGTCGTCGATCGGGAAGAGATGCTGGATTTCGCCCGTCGTTACGACCCCCAATATTTTCACACTGATCCTGAGGCGGCGAAAGCGTCTGTGTTCGGTGACGTGGTGGCGTCTGGATTGTTCACCACGGTGGTATGGCGTCGGCTCGATCATCAGATCAGCGGTGATATCGCCTGGATTTGCGGCGTGGCATGGAAAGAGACCCGTTGGCCGAAGGCGGTGCGAGCCGGTGATCGTCTGCGCGCGAGGTGGGAGTGCGTTTCGAAGCGCGAGTCTTCGAGCGATCCGCGTCGAGGCGTGATCGAAATGGAGTACCGCCTGACCAATCAGGATGGCGAGACGGTGTTCTCGTGTCTCAGCGTCAATCTCATCGAGCGACGTCGCTGAATGACGAGCGTCTTGATGAGCTCAAGCCGGTAGACCGACCTCGATCGTACCGTCGTCACCGACGCGTACGGCGAATGTGGCGAGCGGGGAGGTTGCCGGAGCGCCGAGTACGGCCCCGGTGCGGCAGTCGAACGAGGCTCCGTGAAGCGGGCAGATGAGTCGATTGCCGCGAAGTCGACCCTCGTGCATCAGCGCGTAGGCGTGGGAGCACACGTTATCCAGCGCATTGACGCCGTCTTTGGTGCGACACACCACGACTGCTCGTCCGTTCAGTTCGACGCCCATCATCTTTCCCTCGGCAAGCTGAGAGAGATGACCGGCGACGTGCCATGTCACTTCGCTCATTCGAGTTATCGTCCGTGGTACTTCGGGACGCGTTTCTGGGCGAACGCGGTATAGCCTTCGCGAGCGTCCTCGGTACGCTCGGCAAGATGGGCCATCGAGCGCGACTCGAGGGCGAGTTGCTCCTCGAGCGAGTTGGTATGGCTGTCCGCGAGCAGCCGTTTGACTTCGCCGAACGCCCGGGTCGGCCCGGAGGCGAGCGAGGTCGCAATATCTTTGGCTTTGGCGAGCACCTCGGCGTCGGGCGCGACGATCGTCACGAGCCCTCGTTGCTGGGCTTCGGCGGCGCTGAGTACCGGGTTGAGCAACATCAATTCTTTGGCGCGGGCCATTCCGACAATTCGCGGCAGATTGAACGAGCCGCCGCCATCGGCGGACATGGCGATCTTGGTGTAGGCCATGGTGAATTTGGCCGACTCGGCAGCCACGATCACATCGCCGGCGATCGCGAGACTGAAGCCTGCGCCCGCTGCTGTGCCGTTGACGGCCGTGACGAGCGGCGCGTCCATTCGCGCAAATCTCGATACGGCGGCGTGCAGGGGTGCGGTGATGCGACGCAGCAGTTCACCGGCGCCCTCACCGGCGTTGGCGAAGGATTGAACGTCGCCGCCGCCGCTGAAGAAACGCCCCTTGCCGGTCAATACGACGGCGCGCACGGCAGGATTGCTCTCGCAACGGATGGCGGCCTGAAGCAATTCTTCGGCGAGCTCGACGCTGATGGTATTCGCCGCTTCAGGGCGATTGAGCGTGATCAGGGCGATGCCATGATCGATCGAGAACTCGAGAGTGGAGAAGTTCATGGTGGACTCCGGTCAGATGGGCGGATGTTCAGCGAGGCGCGAGGCCGAGTTCAAATATTTCGAGCACGCGGATGGCGATCTCTTCGGGAGACAGGGCGTCGTTGGCGCGGTGCCAGTGGGCGATCCAGTTGAGGGCGCCGGCGAGCGCGAAGGCGGCCATCTTGGGGTCGCAGCTACGGATCGATCCGTCCGCGACGCCCTGACGAATGAGCTTGCGAAGCCCCTGATCGACGTCTGACTTCAACGTCTTGATCTTGGCGCTCATCGCTTTGTCGAGATTTTCTTCCTCGAGGCGAACCATGCACCAACCGAAATCGCCCGTGACGGCGATCGCGTAGTGCCGGGCGACGGTCATCAAGCGTTCGCGCGCGTTACCGCCGCGGGTCTCGGCTTCGCTGAAGCCGGCGAGGATCTGATCGACACCGTGTTTGAAGCACTCGAAGAGCAGTTCTTCTTTGCTGTCGACGTAACTGTAGATGGTGGGCTTGGTGACGTTCAGGGCAGCCGCCAAATCATCCAGGCTGGTGTTGTGGTAGCCGCGGGTCGCAAAGGCCCGCGCGGCGGCGAGAATGACCGCGTTACGCTTCCAATCGCGCTCCCGTGAGCGCAGATCGGCTCCGCTCCAGGGTAGGGGGGTGGACCGCGACGTGGCTTTCATAGAAACGGAGTGTAGTTTATTCTCGGGTAAAGCGTAATATACTCATGAGTAAAGTTTGGCCCCAGCGGGCCGTCCACTCCTTAGAAGGAGCGAACCGTGAGCCAGGCGAACCGGAAATCGATTCAACATCCAGGGGCCGATGCGGGTGAGGGCGTTACCGCGCCGCCTCTGCGTTTCGTGACGGCAGCTTCGCTCTTCGATGGCCACGACGCCGCCATCAACATGATCCGTCGCCTGCTGCAGTCGCAGGGCGCCGAGGTCGTCCACCTTGGGCACAACAGATCGGTCGCGGACATCGTTCGCGCCGCCATCGAGGAAGATGCCGACGGTATCGCTGTCAGCTCCTATCAGGGTGGCCACAACGAATACTTTGCCTACATGGTCGACATGCTGCGCGAGCGTGGCTGCGAGCATATTCGGGTGGTGGTGGGCGGTGGTGGCACCATCGCTCCACACGAAATCGAAGCGCTTGAGCGCCACGGTATCGAAAAAATCTACACGCCCGAGGATGGGAGAACGCTAGGCCTCGTCGGCATGATCAGCGACGTGATCCGTCGTGTCGGGGCGAGCCGTCGCGCCGCCTATGAATTCGGTCCGCTCAACGCCCGCGATCATCGGCACCTCGGTCGGACGATCTCCGTTCTCGAAGGTTCTGTGCGCGAAGACGAGGCGAGCGCGGTCGCCGCCACGCGCGAGCACATCCTGCGCGCCATCGCGCGCAATACGCGCAAGGCTCCGGTCATCGGCCTCACGGGCACGGGCGGAGCTGGCAAAAGTTCGCTCAACGATGAGTTGATCCAGCGTTTCGTGCGTCACTTCCCCGATGCGCAGATCGCCGTCGTGGCGGTCGACCCGACCCGTCGCCGATCGGGCGGAGCGCTCCTCGGTGATCGCATCCGCATGAACAGTCTCTCGGCGCCGAACGTGTACATGCGCTCGCTCGCCACGCGGCGGCGCAATCTTGCGACCTCTGCCGTACTCAAAGATGTCATCTCGCTCTATCAGCTTGCGGGCTTCGACCTCGTGATCGTCGAGACGGCCGGCATCGGTCAGAGCGACACCGAAGTCATCGACCTCGTCGATCTGCCGATCTACGTCATGACGAGCGAGTACGGTGCGGCGAGTCAGCTCGAGAAGATCGACATGCTCGACTTCGCCGAGATGGTGGTGCTCAATAAATTCGAGCGTCGCGGCGCCGAAGATGCGCTGCGCGATGTCAAGAAACAGTGGCGACGCAATCATCCCGATCAGCTCGCCGCGCCGGACGTCGACATTCCGGTCTATCCAACCATCGCTTCGCGTTTTAACGATCCGGGCGTCAATCGATTGTTTGCTGCCATCTGCTCGCGTCTGCAATCGAAGGCCGTCAATGCCCGCTCCTGGAACGTGCAGGATCCGGGCCCGACCGAGTTCACCTCCCGTGACCCGCTCATCCCCGGCTCGCGTTCGCGTTATCTCGCGGAAATCGCAGCCGGTGGTCGCAAGGCCGACACCGACATCGAGCGAGTCGCGTCCTCGGCGAGTCGTGCTTATGCCCTCTACGAATCTTTGAAGGCGCTTCGCGACCCGGCGCTGCCCGCGCCGGCGCAGCCTTACGGCTCGGCGCCGACCGGTGGCGATGCCGCGCTCACGCGCTTGCGAGAGGAGTACGACTCCGCACTCGCCGCCGTGGGCGCCGAGGGCCTTGGGGAGTTGCGAGCCTGGCCGGCGCGTGTGACCTCCATCACCGATCCCGAGTACGTCTACAAGGTGCGCGGTCGCGAAGTACGCGGCGAGAACTACTCGGAGACGTTAAGCCACAATCGTATTCCGAAGCTGCTCGCACCGAAGACGCGCGATTGGGGCGACATCCTGCGTTTCGTGATGCGCGAGAACTTGCCAGGGGCTTACCCCTACACAGCGGGTGTCTATCCCTATCGTCGAGAGCAGGAAGACCCGATCCGCATGTTCGCGGGTGAGGGCAGCCCCGAGCGCACGAACCGTCGCTTCCATTACCTCGCGCGTGGTCAGGCGTCGACCCGTCTGTCGACAGCCTTCGATTCGACCACACTCTATGGTGAGGATCCGGATACGCGTCCCGACATTTACGGGCGTACCGGCAACTCGGGTGTGTCGATCGCTACGCTCGATGACATGAAGAAGCTCTACTCGGGCTTCGATCTCTGTGCGCCTACCACTTCCGTGTCAATGACCATCAACGGTCCGGCGCCGATGTTGCTCGCGATGTTCATGAACACGGCGATCGATCAGCAGGTCGAGCGTTTTCTGAAGGCGAATGGTCGTTGGGATGACGCATCGAAGTTCATCGATGCGCGTCGGACCATGCTTCGCAGCCAAGGCACTGCGCCGCCTGAGTATCGCGGCGATTTGCCCGAGGGTCATGACGGCTTCGGGCTCGCGCTGCTCGGCCTTTGCGGAGAGGACCTCGTCGGTCGCGGACTCACCGCCGAGGAGTACTCGAAGATTCGCGCCTCGACGCTCGCGCAAGTGCGCGGCACGGTGCAGGCAGACATCCTCAAGGAAGATCAGGCGCAGAACACCTGCATTTTCTCGACCGAGTTCGCGATGCGCATGATGGGCGACGTGCAGGCCTATTTCATCGACCATGCCGTGCGCAATTTCTACTCGGTGTCGATCTCGGGTTATCATATCGCCGAGGCTGGAGCGAACCCGATCAGTCAGCTCGCCTTCACGCTCTCGAACGGCTTCACCATCGTCGAGTATTACCTTGCGCGCGGCATGAAGATCGACGACTTCGCGCCGAACCTTTCCTTCTTCTTCTCGAACGGCATGGATGCCGAGTACGCCGTCATCGGTCGCGTGGCGCGGCGTATCTGGGCGCGTGCGATGCGCGAGCGATACGGCGCGGATGCGCGCAGCCAGATGATGAAGTATCACATCCAGACGTCGGGACGTTCGCTGCACGCCCGCGAGATTCAGTTCAACGATACGCGTACGACGCTGCAGGCGCTCTATGCGCTTTTCGACAACTGCAACTCCTTGCATACCAACGCGTATGACGAGGCGCTGACGACGCCGACCGAGGAGAGTGTGAGGCGCGCGGTCGCGATCCAGTTGATCATCAATCGCGAGTTAGGTCTCAACAAGAACCACAATCCGTGGGCGGGGTCGCTGCTCATCGACTACCTCACCGACATGGTCGAAGAGGCGGTGTACAAAGAATTCGAGTCGATCAGTGAGCGGGGCGGTGTGCTCGGCGCGATGGAGACGATGTATCAGCGCGGCAAGATCCAGGAAGAGAGTCTGTATTACGAGACCCTCAAGCACGATGGGCGCTTGCCGCTCATCGGCGTGAACACCTTCCTTTCCGAGCATGACGCCTCGGCCGAGCATGCCTCGGTCGAACTCATCCGTTCGACCGAGGAAGAGAAGCAGGGTCAGGTGGATGCGGTCCGCAACTTCCAGCAGCGAAACGCCGAGAAATCGACGGTCGCGTTGTCATCGCTGCAGTCGGCGGCGGCGCGCGGCGGCAACGTGTTCGAGTCGTTGATGGATGCCGTACGCGTGGCGTCTCTCGGCCAAATTTCGCGCGCGCTCTATGCGGTGGGCGGACAGTTCCGACGTAACGTTTAGTCGTAACGTCTCGTTGCAAGGGTTAGTGTTGACGCTCGCGCGTGAACTGCGCGAGGTAGTGCAGACCCTCGATCGCGCGGGAACCGTACCAGGAGACCATTTCGCCATCGATGAGATCGACGGGCACGCCGGGGAGCGCGCGCTCAACCTCGGCGATATGGCGTTCGCGGAACGCGTAAGGCTCGCTACTCAGTAGCACTCGATCGATGGCGCCGCGACATTCCTCCAAGGCGAGCTCGGGGTAACGCTGTGGGCGCGGGGACGCCCAGGTGTGCCAGCCGAATGCGGCGAGCGTGCGCGAGATGTAGGTGTCGCGCGAGAGGGTCATCCAGGGTTCGCGCCAGATGAGATAAAGCACTCGAGCGCGTAGGGAGTCGGAGGTGTTACCGGCATAGGCGGCCATGAACTCGCGACACAGCGCCTCGGCACGGGCTTCGCGATCGAAGATGCCGCCGAGCAGACGGTAGAGCGGAAGGTTGTCGAGAGGCCCGAGCGGGTGCGTCACGATGATGGACGGCACGACGGGACGCAGGGCTTCGACGGTCTCGAGACGATTTTCATCGACGTTGACGATGAGGTGCGTGGGCGTGAGCGCGCGGATGGCGTCGAGGTCGACGGTTTTGGTGCCGCCGACTTTGGGTATGCGGCGCACGAGCTCGCGCGGGTGGATGCAGAAGCCCGTGCGACCGACGAGCTCGTCAGCAAGACCGAGTGCGCACACGAGCTCGGTGAGGCTCGGCACCAGGGAGACGATGCGTCGAGAGCCCGTGGCCCGAGGGTGGGGCGTGCCTGCATGGTCGATGAAGGTCATGGGGCATTAGTTTTCAGGTTACGTCGGCTTGTAGATACTGTATAAATAAACAGTATGTCAGGGCAAGCCCCAAAACCCCCGAATCCACCCGGTTATGCCGAGCTGCACTGCCTGAGCAGTTTCAGCTTCCTGCGGGCCGCGTCGCAGCCGGAAGAGCTCGCCGCCCAGGCCGATGCGCTCGGTTACGAGGCGCTCGCCATCACCGATGAATGTTCGGTCGCCGGCGTCGTACGGGCTCATGCAGCGCTCAAGGGTCGGTCCACCCGACTCATCGTCGGCACCGAGTTTCGACTGGATGACGGGCTACCGCTCATCGTATTAGCGACGGATCGTCGGGGTTATGGTCAGTTGTGCCGCCTGATCACGCGGGGTCGTCGTGCCGCGCCGAAGGGTAGTTATCGCCTGACCCGAAGCGATGTGGTCGAGCTCCTCTCGCCGATGCACTGTCTCGTGCTGTGGGCGCCGCGACCCGCCGACTTGAACAACTGCGATGCCGCCACCTGGTTGCGCGAGCATTTTGATGGCGCCGCCTGGATCGCTGTGGAGTTGCTGCGTGACGGCACCGAGCGCGCCCATCTCGCCACGCTCACGCGCCTCTCGAACGAGGTGGGGTTGCCGCTCGTGGCCGCCGGTGGTGTCTGCATGCATTCGCGCGCACGACGTCGACTGCACGATGCGCTGACGGCGATTCGCCTCAACACCACGGTCGATGCGGCAGGACTCGAGTTGTTGCCCTGCGGCGAGCGACACCTGCGTGAGCGCCATCGTCTCGCGCGGCTCTATCCGCCTGCGCTGCTCGCCGAAACGCTCGTCATCGCGGCGCGTTGTCGCTTCTCGCTCGATGAACTGCGTTACGAGTATCCGCGCGAAATCGTCCCCGAAACACATACGCCGGCGTCTTGGTTGCGCACGCTGGTCGAGCGCGGAGCAGAGCGTCGCTGGGGCGGTAGCGCAACGCGTGATGTCATGCCGGCCTACGTACGAACGCTCGTCGAGCACGAGCTCGCGTTGATCAGCGAACTTGCCTACGAACCGTATTTTCTGACCGTGCACGACATCGTCGAGTTTGCGCGCAGCCGCGGAATTCTTTGCCAGGGCCGTGGCTCGGCCGCCAACTCTGCGGTCTGTTATTGCCTCGGTATCACCGAGGTCGACCCCTCACGCATGTCGATGCTATTCGAGCGTTTCATTTCGCGAGAACGTAACGAGCCACCCGATATCGACGTCGATTTCGAGCATGAGCGTCGCGAAGAGGTCATCCAGTACGTTTATCAAAAATACGGTCGGCATCGTGCCGCGCTCGCTGCGACGGTCATTTGCTACCGACCGCGCAGCGTGTTGCGCGATCTGGCCAAGGCCTTGGGGTTTCCGTTGCCCGCCGTCGAAAGAATTGCTTCGGCAGTGAGTCGCTGGGACCGCAGTCTCGGTCACCACCCGCCTCGCGAGCACGATGGAGCGGTGCACGAGCGCGCGCTCACGCCGTTCCTCGAGAGGCTCGATGAAGCAGGCTTCGACATCCACGATCCGGTATTGCGACGTCGGCTTTCTTTGTTGCTCGAGCTCGCGCCGCAATTGCTCGGATTTCCACGGCATCTTTCGCAGCATGTCGGTGGATTCGTGATCGCTCGCGATCTGCTCGAGGAACTCGTGCCGGTCGAGAACGCGAGCATGGCCGATCGCACGGTCATTCAATGGGACAAAGACGACCTCGATGCGCTCGGGTTGCTCAAGGTCGACCTGCTCGCGCTCGGTATGTTGACGGCGATCCGCCGCGCACTCGATCTCGCCTCGCAATGGCGACTCGCACGGGGTGAGTCACCGATCACCCTGGCATCGGTACCGCCTGAAGATCCGCGTGTCTATGACATGCTGTGCCGCGCGGATTCGGTCGGGGTGTTCCAGGTCGAGTCGCGTGCGCAGATGGCGATGCTGCCGCGTCTGCGTCCACGCAATTTCTATGATCTCGTCATCGAGGTGGCCATCGTGCGCCCGGGGCCGATTCAGGGCGACATGGTTCACCCCTATCTACGTCGTCGTCGCGGCGAAGAGCAGGTGAGTTATCCCAGCGAAGCGGTCAAAGGCGTATTGCAGCGTACGCTCGGGGTGCCGATCTTCCAGGAGCAGGTGATGCAGGTGGCGATCGTTGCGGCAGGTTTCACGCCGGGGGAGGCTGATCAGTTGCGTCGTGCAATGGCGGCCTGGAAACGATACGGAGGGCTCGGCCACTTCGGTGAGCGCCTCATCTCCGGCATGCGCGAGCGGGGCTATAGCGAGGAGTTTGCGGCGCGCATCTTCGAACAGATAAAAGGTTTCGGCGAATACGGATTCCCCGAGTCGCATGCCGCGAGTTTCGCGTTACTCGTTTACGTGTCGGCCTGGCTCAAGCATCACGAGCCTGCAGCTTTCACCGCAGCGCTCATCAACAGCCAACCGATGGGGTTCTACTCCGTCTCGCAACTCGTCCGCGATGCGCGCGAGCATGGTGTCGAGGTGAGGCCCGTCGATGTCTGCGTGAGCGACTGGGATTGCACGCTCGAAGCTGTCGACGATCGATCGACGAGTGCGCGACCTGCGATCCGTCTCGGGCTCAGACTCGTGCGCGGTTTAGCGCAGGTCGTGGCGGTACGCATCGTCGAGGTTCGAGGCCTACGCACCGAAGCGCGACGAGGGTCCGAGGGCCGTGAGTCCATATTCTTTGATTTACAAGATCTCGCGGCTGCGGCAGCGCTCGATCGCGGTGATCTCGAAGCGCTCGCGGCAGCCGGTGCGTGTACGACACTCACTGGCAATCGTCATCGCGCATTTTGGGCGGTGGCAGGAACTGAAGTGGAGTTGCCTCTGGCGCCGCCTGCTCGCGAGGAGGCCTTGCCCATGCTCACGACGCCCACCGAGGGCGAGAACCTCGTCGCCGACTATCGGCATCTCGGGCTTACTTTAGGAAGACACCCGCTTGCCTTGCTGCGTGCGCCGTTCGAGCGACGAGGCGTGGTCCGCGCGGCGGAGCTCTCGCAACTCGACGATGGCGCGCGAGTCAGCGTGGCGGGTCTCGTCACGACGCGACAAAAGCCGTCGACGGCGAGCGGTGTCACCTTCGTCACGCTCGAGGACGATACCGGTCACGTCAATCTGATCGTCTGGAAGGCGGTCGGTGCGAGACACAAACGCGAGTTGTTCGAGTCGCGTCTGATGGAGGTCGAGGGTCGGTTGCAGCGCGAGGGACTCGTAACCCACGTCATCGTGGAGCAACTCTACGACCGCAGCCGTTTACTCGGGCGGTTGGTGACGCGTTCGCGGGACTTCCGCTAGGCGTGACGAGGACGCGCGACGATTCAGCGCGACGGTCAGTGCCGACCGCTACGCTTGCCGCGCGCGGGCGTGCTCTCGCTGTCGCCGATGTCGTAGTCGTCAAAGTCGCTGATGAGATCGGCCGTACGCTTTTCTTCGCGCATCTGCTCGAGGCGTCGCCAAGCCGGATCGCCGCTACCCTTCGGAGGGCTACGCCGACGCGTCTGGTCGAAGTCTCGGATGACCTGATCCACGTCTTCGCCCGAATCGAGATCGAGTTCTTCGTCGAAGTCGTCTTGCGCTGGTCTTTCGCTCATGATCGTGAACCCCCTCGACGCGCGAAATTTATTTCGTGTTCGTCCATCTTGCAACGGGGGGAGAGGGTTGAGCGGTGCGTCAGCGTACGAGGGTGTTCATCTCAAAGATCGGCATGAGCATGGCGAACACGATGACAAGGACGATGAGCCCCATGCCGACGATCAGCAGGGGGCCGAGCAGGCCGACGAGCCCGGTCAGCATGCCGTCGAGTTCCCGTTCCTGATTGTCTGCGGCACGTGACAACATGTCTTCGAGACGGCCGCTGGACTCTCCGCTCGAGATGAGATGTACCGTCATCGGCGGGAAGAGCCGGCTGGCTGCGAGCGACCGACCGATCGGCGCACCCTCTCGTACCCGCTCGGCCGCCGCCGCCACCGCCTCTCGCATGGGGAGGTTCGAGATGACCCCTGACGCGATCCGCAGGGCTTCGAGGACCGGGACGGCGCTGCCGGTCAAAATGCTCAAGGTGCGTGTGAACCGGGCGGCATTGAATCCCCGGATGAGTCGTCCGGCGAGCGGCAGACGAAGCAGCCATCCGTCAACTCGATGTCGAGCCGCGGGGGCGCGTACCCAGCGCAGAAACATCACCGTGCCCAAGGCGAGCGCCAGCAGGATCCAAGGACCCGCAACCCGCAAGGCGTCGCTAGTCACGATCAGTATCTGGGTCAGCATGGGCAACTCGGCGTTGCCTGACTCGAATACCGTCACCACTTTGGGGACGACGAAACTCAGTAAGCCGGCGATCACGGCGATGCATATGACCGTGAGCACGATGGGATAGAGCAGGGCGCCGAGCACGCGCTGGCGAAGTTGGTCGCGGCTCTCGGTGTAGTCGGCGAGCCGCTCGAGTACGGTATCGAGCTTGCCCGATTGCTCTCCCGCAGCGATCGTTGCCCGAAAGATCTCGGGGAACACACGCGGAAATCCGCGCAAGGCTTCGGCGAGCGCCTCACCCTCGACCACTCGCGCGCGAACAGCCGCCACGACGCGCTGCACCGCAGGTTTTTCGCTTTGCTGAGAGACGGCGAGCAACGCTTCTTCAAGCGGTAGGGCGGCGCGTACGAGAGTCGCGAGTTGACGCGTGAGTAAGGCGACATCAGACGAACCAATGCGCCCCCTGAACCGCTCGAATGAGCGCCTGTTTGACTCGCGAACCGGGTCGACACTGACCGGGAGCAAAGCCCGTTCACGTAGCGTTTGTCGAACCTGTCTTGCGCTGTCGCCCTCGAGCACGCCACGTTGTTCGCGACCCGAGGCATCGAGAGCGACGTAATCCCAGGCGGCCACGGGCTCAGTCCTCGCGCGTGACGCGCAACACTTCTTCGAGCGACGTCACGCCACGCAATACTTTGGCCATACCATCGTCGCGAATGGACGGTGTGGATTGCCTCGCATGTCGCTCAAGGTCGGCCTCCGAGGCGCCGTCGTGGATGAGAGTGCGCATCTCATCATCGACTTGCACGAGTTCATAGATACCCGTGCGTCCACGATATCCCGCGCCACTCGTCGCAGGTCGATACAAGGTCGGAGCGGGCACGCCCATCGGCAAGCCGAGTTGCCGACGTTCGAGTTCGCCTGCCACGAAGGATTCGCGTGAGTTGGGATCAAGTGTACGTACAAGGCGCTGCGCCACGATGCCGATCAGGCTTGAGGCGAGCAGGAAGGGTTCGATTCCCATATCGCGCAATCGGGTAACGGCCCCCACGGCCGTATTGGTGTGCAGCGTCGAGAGCACGAGGTGTCCGGTGAGCGAGGCCTGCACGGCGATCTGCGCCGTTTCGAGATCACGGATTTCACCGACCATGACGATGTCCGGATCTTGACGCAGGATCGCGCGCAGTCCGCGGGCGAAGCTCATGTCGACCTTGGTGTTCACCTGCGTTTGGCCGATGCCATCGAGGTAGTACTCGATCGGATCCTCGACCGTCATGATGTTGCGCGTCGCGTCGTTGAGTCGCGAGAGCCCGGCGTAGAGGGTCGTCGTCTTTCCCGAGCCTGTGGGCCCCGTCACGAGCAAGATACCGTTTGGTTTGTGAATGAGGCGATCGAGCAAGGCTTCGATTGGGGGCTCCATCCCCAGTTCGCCAAGATCGAGCCGGCCCGCCTGTTTATCGAGCAGTCGCAAGACCACCCGCTCGCCATGGCCCGACGGAATCGTCGACACACGCACATCGACCGCGCGACCACCCACCCTCAGGCTGATACGCCCATCTTGCGGGAGTCTTTTTTCGGCGATGTCGAGTTTGGACATCACCTTGATACGCGAGACGACGGCACCTGCGACCGCGCGACGGGTTTGCAGCACTTCGCGCAAGACGCCGTCGACACGCAAGCGAACGACGAGACGATTTTCGTAGGGCTCGATGTGGATGTCCGACGCGTTATCTTTGACGGCTTGGGTGAGCAGAGCATTGATGAGCCGAATGATCGGCGCGTCGTCCTCACTCTCGAGCAGATCGGCCTGCTCTGGAAGATCCTGAGCCAGAAAACTCAGGTCCGTCGTGTCTTCGAGTCCACCTGCGGCGGCCTGGGCATCGCTGCCCGCTTCGTAGGCCTCGCGCAGCAATTCTTCGAAATGCTCTGAAGCGACGCGCTCGAGCGCCAAGGGGTGACCGACATGCCGTCGTGCTTCAGCGATCGCGAGCGGCGTCGCGTCCGGATGCAGCGCGAGCTGAAGTCGACCGTCCTCGAGGCGACGCAACAGCACACCGTGTCGACGGCAGAACGCGAGCGGAAGCAGGGGCGTCGGGGCAGTGATCGCGCCCGACTGCGCATTCATTTGGGGGACTCCGCCGCGGGTTCGGCGGAGGTCGACTCTTGGGTCGGCACAGCCGGAATCTCGGGCAAGATCGCGCGCGGTTCGCCCGGCAACAACGGCAGGGCCTCACGTTGAGGCCCGAGGGCGCGCTGCTGGTCACGCATGTAGTTGTATTTTTGATTCGTCTCGAACGTGGTGTCCGTTCCGTCGCGAAGAATGCGTGGCTGGATGAATACCATCAGGTTGGTCTTCGTTTTCTTGGCGCTGCGGGTGCGGAAGGCTTCGCCGATCACCGGGATGCGCCCGAGAAAGGGCACGCGCTGTTCGCCGCCGGTTTGTGAATCTTGGATGAGTCCGCCGAGTACGACGGTGCCCCCGTCCTCGATGAGCACGTTGGTGCTGATCGTACGTTTGTTAGTGATGAGATCGACGGCACCGCTGCTGCTGGCGGCAATGCTCGAGCTCTCTTGCTCAATCTTGAGCATCACGGCATTGCCTTCGTTGATCTGCGGCGTGATCTTCAAGATGGTGCCGACTTCCTGACGCTGGATCGTCTGGAAGGGGTTCAAGGTGTTGCCAGCGTTACCGCCCGCGTTCGTGAACTGCCCCGTCACGAAGGGTACCTCTTGCGCCACCTTGATCTCGGCCGACTGGTTGTCCATGGTCACGATCGAAGGCGTCGCGATGATGTTCGTCGTCGAGTCGCCGCGCAGTGCGCGCAGCACGGCCGCAAAGTTGATGCCCGTGTCCGCGAGTCGACCCACGCCCACCGTGGTGCCGCGAGGAGCGCCCGTGATGGTCGACGGGTCGCGTGCGGCTCGAACGAGATCAAAAATGCTCGTTCCGCCCACGGGCTCGATGAACCCGCCCACGGCCTGATCGGAGTTCGATCCGTCGAGTAGCCAGTTGACACCCAGCTCGGCTGACTTGTCGGCCGACACCTCGACGATGATGGCTTCGACGATGACTTGCGCCCGACGAATATCGAGCTTGTCGATCACGGCCATCAAAGAATTCATGGTTTTGGCGGGCGCGGTGATCACGAGCGCATTGGTCTCGGGTTCCGCCCAGATCGTGGTCGCGCCTCCCACGGCTGAGGCCGCGCCGGTTGTGGCGGCCGTGGCCCCTGAGGTGCCCGTCACTTGTTCCTTCAATTTCTCAGCGATTTTCTCGGCGTCGGCGTAACGCAGATATCGCACGCGCGTGTCGCCACCCGAGGTGAGCGGGGTGTCGAGATAGGCGATCAGCGTCCGCGCACGGAGTCGCTGGGTTTTATCGCCGGCAAGCAAAATACTGTTCGAACGTTCGTCGGCCACGACGCGCAGCGGTGCCATCCCGCCCTCGGCCTGGGCTTGAGCGGGGTTGAGTGCGGTCATCGTACGGACGACCTCTGCTGCCGAGGCGTTCTGCATGGCGACGACTTCGACGTCGGCGTCGCTCGCCTGATCGATGCGCTTGATGATGCGCACCATGCGGTTCACGTTGCTCGCCCGGTCGGCGAGAATCAAAGTATTCGACGACGGATACGCGGCCAGATGCGCGTTCTGCGGCATGAGGGGTCGCAAGATTGCGACGAGCTGTGCAGCGCTGACGTTATTGACCGCGACCACCTGCGTCACGAGCTCATCCGACGTGTCGCTCACCCGTTCGGGCAGATCGTTGCCCGGCATGGTGCGCGAGTTGGCGTCAGGGATGATCTTGATCACGTTCCCTGAGGGCACGGCCACGAAGCCATGAACTTGCAACAAGGCGAGGAACGCCTCGTAGAAGGCGGAAGGCGTCATCGGCGTCGACGAGAGCATCGTGACCTGCGCGCGAACGCGGGGGTCGACGATGATGCTGCGCCCGGTCGAGGCGGCGACCGCTTCGATCACCTGGGTGATTTCGGCATCCTTGAAATTAGGTGTGATGCGAGCGGTCCCCGATCCGGATCCCTGGGCGGCGAGCGGCGCTGCGGCGACGGTGACCCACGCTGCCAGCACGAAGGCCAGAACGGGGTTGTTGATCGGCAATGGGCGGGAGGGCGACAGCATCGAGGGCCCGAATATATCGGATCGGCGTGTCATGGGCGTGAACGCTCACCCGATGCGGGTGCGAGAGCGGTCAGATCGACCGTCAGCGTCTCGGTCCGGCCGTTACGCTCGATCGTGAGTCGGGCTTGCGGGGCACCGGCCAAGGTTTTCAGAAACTGTTCGCCATTGGCTTGGTCGGCGAGGGGTGCGTCGTTGATTGCGAGGATCAGGTCGCCAGACTGCAGACCGAGACTCGTGAATCGCTGCGCGTCACTGCCCGGGTAGACCCGTACACCCGACGGTTTGTCGGATCGCATGACAGCCTGCCAACGGATGGTATTGGCAAGATCGTCGCCCGAGGAGGCGCCCTCTGCGGACGGCAACGTGTCAGGCGTCATGGCCCCGGCGCTGACAGCGCCCGGAGTGCCGCCCTGTCGCGGCAGCGGCAGGGTCTCGAGGCTCCCGCCCCGATCGAGCATTACCCGATCGGGGTAGACCTCGGCGAGCCTCGAACCACCGGGCAGTGTGGCGCCGATGGCGTACACCCGCGCGAGCCCCGCGGACTCGCCGATAATGGCGCGACCGCCTTGCGGGTCGGTGGAGGCGAGGACGCCGACCAAGACGAGACCTTGGGTGCTGACGGGCGCAACGGCCGATGACGGGGTCGAACCCCCTTCAAGCGTGCCGAAGAGTCTTGCGGATTGGATGATTTCGAAGGGGCTGATGGCTTGAGGAAGGGCCTCGGAGGCGCGGCTGCCCTCGTGACGGGCGCCGAAGGCACCGGTGATCATCCAGGCCAGCTGTAAACCGATGGCGACCGCCAGCAGGGCGGTGATTAAGTGGGCGGGATCGAGCGGAAGGCGACGCATGGACCGAATCATACCTAGCCGCCTGCCGGGCCACACTTGAGTTCGCTTCTGTCCACCCCTATAACCGTGACATGTCTGCTGAAGAGAGCCGCCCGATTTCGGATACCTCGGTCGCCGAGGCCACACCCGAGGTCAAACAACCGCCGTTGTTCCAGGTCCTCCTGCTCAACGACGATTACACGCCCATGGAGTTCGTGGTCGATGTGCTCGAGCGATTCTTCGGCATGGGTCGCACGAAGGCGACGCAAGTGATGCTTGAGGTGCACATGCACGGCAAAGGCGTTTGTGGGGTCTTCACCCATGAGATCGCCGAGACCAAGGTGGCGCTCGTGACCCGTTATTCGCGGGATCACCAGCATCCGCTCATGTGTACGCTCGAAGAGACGTGAGACCAAGGCGAGAGCCGCAACGGAGTGCCTGATCGTGTTATCCAATGAACTTGAAACGTGTCTCAATAGCGCCTTCCAGGTCGCGCGCGAAGGCAAGCACGAATTTTTGACCGTCGAGCACTTGCTGCTCGCCATCCTCGACACGCCGCGAGTCAAAGAAGTGTTGAAGGCGTGTGGAGGGGACGTCCCGCGCCTCGCGGCTGAGCTTCGTGAGCACATCGAGCAGAGCACGCCGCGTTTACCGGACGGCGACGAGCGCGAGGTGCAGCCGACCCTCGGATTCCAGCGAGTGCTGCAGCGGGCCGTGTTCCACGTGCAGTCGAGTGGCCGAAAAGAAGTGGGCGTGGCCAACGTGCTCGTCGCCATCTTCAGTGAAAAGCAAAGCCACGCCGTGTTCTTGCTCAATCGGCAGGACGTCGCGCGACTCGATGTCGTCAATTACATCTCGCACGGCATGTCCAAGATCGCGGACGAACGCGGCGAGACCAAAGACGAAGCGGCTGCGGCGCCGTCGACCACCGAAGCCGAGGGCGGCGGGGCGCTCGAGAAGTACGCCTCCAATCTCAACAAGCTCGCCGAGGAAGGTCGCATCGATCCGCTCATTGGCCGGCAGATGGAAGTCGAACGCACGATCGAAATTCTTTGCCGCCGACGCAAGAATAATCCGCTCTACGTGGGCGAGGCGGGTGTCGGTAAGACGGCCATCGCCGAAGGTTTGGCTCGTCGCATCGTCGAGGGTCAGGTGCCCGAGGTGCTCGCCGACTGCGTCATTTATTCTCTCGATATGGGTTCGCTGATCGCGGGCACCAAATATCGTGGCGACTTTGAAAAGCGACTCAAGGCGGTGCTCGCGGATCTGCGCAAGCAGCCGGGTGCTGTGCTCTTCATCGACGAGATTCACACGGTCATCGGCGCCGGCGCAGCCTCGGGCGGCGTCATGGATGCGTCAAACCTCATCAAGCCCGTGCTCACCAACGGCGAGTTGCGCTGCATCGGCTCGACGACCTATTCCGAGTATCGCGGCATCTTCGAAAAGGACCACGCGCTCGCGCGTCGCTTTCAGAAAATCGACGTGGTCGAGCCGACGGTGCCCGAGACTATCGATATCCTCAAAGGTTTGCGCAGTCGCTTCGAGGAACATCACAAGGTCAAGTACACCGACGCGGCACTCAAGGCGGCCGCCGAACTCTCGGCGCGACACATCAACGAGCGTCACCTGCCTGACAAGGCGATTGACGTCATCGACGAAGCGGGAGCGCGTCTGCGCTTGAAGCCCGAGGCGGAGCGCGAGACCGACGTCGATGTGCATCACATCGAAGAAGTGGTGGCGCGAATCGCACGCATTCCGCCAAAGACGGTCTCGAGTAACGACAAAGAAGTCCTCCGCAATCTCGAGCGTAATCTCAAGCTCGTCATTTTCGGCCAGGACAAAGCCGTCGAGACGCTGTCCTCGGCCATCAAGATGGCGCGGTCCGGACTCGGTGACTCGCGCAAACCCGTCGGGAGTTTCCTCTTTGCCGGGCCTACGGGCGTCGGTAAGACCGAAGTCACGCGCCAACTCGCCATCGCGCTCGGTATCGAGTTCATTCGATTCGACATGTCGGAGTACATGGAACGTCACACCGTCTCGCGTCTCATCGGCGCGCCGCCGGGCTATGTCGGCTTCGATCAGGGCGGACTCTTGACCGAGGCCGTCTCGAAGCATCCGCATGCCGTGTTGTTACTCGATGAAATCGAGAAGGCCCATCCGGACGTCTTCAACTTGCTGTTGCAGGTGATGGATCACGGCACCTTGACCGACAACAACGGTCGCAAGGCCGATTTCCGTCACGTCATCATCGTCATGACGACCAACGCCGGCGCAGCAGATATGGCTCGTGCGTCGATCGGCTTCATGCCCTCCGACAACGCGAGCGACGGTATGGAGGCGATCAAAAAAATGTTCTCGCCCGAGTTCCGCAACCGTCTCGATGCCGTCATCCAGTTCGGTGGCTTGGACGAGGCGACCATCGAGCGCGTGGTCGAGAAGCTGCTCGTCGAAATCGAAACGCAACTCGAAGGCAAGCGCGTATCGCTACAGCTCGACGACGAGTCGCGACGCTGGATTGCCAAAACCGGCTATGACCCGAAGATGGGCGCGCGCCCGATGGCGCGAGTGATTCAGGAGCACATCAAGCGTCCGCTCGCCGAAGAGTTGCTGTTCGGCAAACTCGTCGGGGGCGGGACGGTGCGGGCAAGCGTGAAGAAAGATAGTTCGGGGCTCGATCTCGAGTGCATTCCGAACGAGGAGCCGGCGCTCGTCGATTAACGACCGCGGTAGACGATGCGGCCTTTGGTGAGGTCGTAAGGGGTGAGCTCGACGGTGACGGTGTCGCCGGTGAGGATGCGGATGTAGTTCTTGCGCATCTTTCCGGAAATATGAGCGGTCACGATGTGACCGTTGCTCAATTTCACGCGAAACGTGGTGTTGGGGAGCGTGTCGACGACTTCTCCGTCCATCTGAATCGCGTCTTCTTTCGACATCAGGTCCTGCGCATCGTGGCTAAAAGGAGCGGGGATTCTGCCGAAATGCCCCCGCCGAAGCAATCAAACCCAGAAATTCGCTTCTCGGGATCGGCCGGCTGCCGAGCGAGGAGAGGTGCCTCGAGGGCATTTGGCAGTCGATCAGCTGCAGATTGAGTTCGGTGCTGCGGCGCACCAGCGTAGAGAGCGCGACCTTGGAGGCATCCGGCTCGCGACTGAACATCGATTCGCCGAAGAAGACGTCGCCGAGCCAAAGCCCGTAGAACCCGCCGACCAACTGGTCTTCGTGCCAGGTTTCGACGCTGTGTGCGTAGCCCAGAGTGTGTAAGAACCCATACGCCTCACGCATTTCGGTGGTAATCCAGGTGCCGCCTCCATCGATTTCCCGAGGTGCTGCACAGGCGTCGATGACTTGCTCGAACGCGCTGTCATAGCGCACCTCGAACCCTGCATTGCGCTCGCGTTTGGCGAGACTGCGACTGCGACGAAACTCCGCTGGAAAAAGTACTTCACGTGGGTCGGGGCACCACCAAAGAATGGGTTGTCCCGGTGAGTACCACGGGAAGATGCCGCGCGGATACGCGGCGAGCAATCGCTCGGGGCGTAGGTCGCCCCCTGCGGCGAGCAGACCCGCCGGCTCATCGAGTGCGTACTCCGCAGCCGGAAAGGCCTGCGGATCGCCACCGGGTTCGAGCCACACGAGACCGCGTTGAGGTCGGCGCGTCATGGCAGGGCGAGCGACTGTTTGTAGGGTACATGCTCGGCGATGCCCTCGGCATAACGGTCGATGGCCTCGCGTTCACGCTCCAGATAATCGGCGATCGCCGTACGAAAGCGCGGCTCGGCGACGAAGTGGGCCGAGTGCGTACGCGTCGGCACGAAGCCTCGACTCACTTTGTGCTCCCCTTGGGTGCCAGGCTCGAAACGCGCGAGCCCGCGCTCGATGCAAAACTCGATGCCCTGGTGGTAGCAGGTCTCGAAGTGCAGGCTGTGATACTCCTCGGCCGATCCCCAATAACGACCATAGAGCGTATCGCGGCCGATGAAAAACACGGCGACGGCGACGATCTCCTCGCCCTGCCTCGCAAACTTGAAGAGCACCGCGTCACCCATCGTCTGGGCGATCTGCACGAAGGTCTCAGGCCCGAGATAAGGCTCATTACCGCGATGCAGAAACGTCGTTCGATGCAGTTGCCAAGCGATGAGGATTTCATTGAGTGAGGCTTCGCTACCGAGCCGCGATTCGAAGCGGATGCCGGACTCCGCCACTCGTCGCCGTTCCCTTTTCGCTTTCTTGCGTTTTTCGGCTGTGAAGGTCGCGAGGAAGTCCTCGAAATTGTTGTAGCCGCGGTTGTGCCAATGAAATTGACAATCGATTCGAGACAGCCACTCGGGTCCGAGCGCCTCGAGCTCTGGCTCGGTCGGAAAGAGCAGATGCACGGAGGAGAGTGACTCGCGTTCAGCCGCTGCGAGCAGCTCCTGCTGTAACGCGCGGCGCCAGCTCAGTCGCTCAGCCGGGTCTTTGGCGAGGTCAGCTCGTACGAGCAGGCGAGGGCCGGTCGCCGGGGTGAATGGTGCAGCGCAAACGAGCTTGGGATAGTAGCGAAGGCCGTGGCGGGCATAGGCCTGCGCCCAGGCGAAATCGAATACGAACTCGCCATAAGAGTCGTCTTTGAGCCATGTCGGGGCCGCCGCTGCGAGACCGCGTTCATCATGAAGAGTCACGATCCACGGACGCCAACCCGTGTTCTCGCCGATACAGCCCGTCGACTCGAGGGCTGCGAGAAACTCATGACGCGTGAAGGGTGACCCCTCGTGATCGAGCGCATTCCAGTCGGCGGCAGACAGCGCGGCCACCCGTTCGACGACACTCGCCGATCGCGTCATCCGCCGTGATCGAATCGCTCGAGCCAGCGGTCGGCATCGAGTGCGGCCATACAACCTGAGCCCGCTGAAGTGATGGCCTGTCGATAAACGTGATCCGCGACGTCACCCGCCGCGAATACGCCGGGGATGCTGGTCGCAGTGGCCATCCCGGAGGTGCCGCTCTGCACCTTGATATAGCCGTCTTGCATGGCGAGCTGGCCCGAGAAGATCTCGGTGTTGGGCGAGTGACCGATGGCAATGAAGACCCCGGTCACGCCGACGTCGAGAGCTGAGGCATCGCCGCGCGGTTTGCCATCCCGATCGGTCGGTCGGACGCGAAGCCCGGTGACGCCGGTGTCGTCACCCAACACCTTATCGACGCCGTGATTCCAAAGAATTCGGACCTTGCCTTCTTTTTCACGCTCGAAGAGTCGATCTTGCATGATCTTCTCGGCGCGAAGTCGGTCCCGTCGATGAACGAGCGTGACGTGCGAGGCGATATTGGAGAGATAAAGTGCTTCCTCGACGGCCGTGTTGCCGCCGCCGACGACGGCGACTTGCTGACCGCGAAAGAAAAAGCCGTCGCAGGTGGCGCAGGCCGACACGCCTTTGCCCTTGAACGCGTCTTCGGAGGGTAGGCCGAGATACTTGGCTGAGGCGCCGGTGGCGATGATGAGCGCGTCGCAGGTGTACTCGCCGACGTCACCGATCACGCGGAAGGGCCGCTCGGTCAGGATGGCGGTATGGATGTGGTCGCTGACGAGTTCCGTGCCGAAGCGTGAGGCGTGTGCCTTCATTCGCTCCATGAGGGCCGGGCCGAGCAAGCCGTGCGCATCGCCCGGCCAGTTGTCGACTTCGGTGGTCGTCATGAGTTGGCCGCCTTCCTGCAGACCTGAAATCAGCATAGGCGAGCGATTGGCGCGTGCTGCGTAAACGGCGGCGGAGTAACCCGCGGGGCCGGAGCCGAGGATGATGAGTTTTCGATGTTGAGAAGCCATGGCGAGATGTTAGGGGCAAGCGTTCCGGGATGCACGCCGTATCCTCGATGAGCAACTGTCGCGATTGCGGCGATTCCCGTAGAATCAAGCCACTAGAGAATACTGCGCAGGTCACACCTTGCCCGAAAACGCCGCTGACTCGAGCGTGTCGGACCGCTTCACCGAAACCGTCAAGCGCGCTTTGCGCGAGGGGGCGGTCATCCTCACGGGCGTTCTGGCACTGATGCTTTCCGCATCGCTCGTGACCTATCAACCTTCAGATCCTGGGTTTTCCTTCACTGGCGAGGGATCTGAGGGCGAGATCGGCAACCTCATCGGACGTCAGGGGGCTTGGCTCGCTGACACGTTGTTCTTCCTGTTCGGCGGACCGGCCTATCTTTTCCCCATCATGCTCGGGGCGTCGTGCTGGCTGATGTTCCGCGATCGCGGCAAGGTCGAGCCGACGTCGCGTCTCAACACCTTCGTCCGTCTCGGCGGGTTCGTCCTGCTGCTCGCTGCCACCTGCGGACTGGCGACGCTGCATTTCTCACCAGGCGAACTCCGCCAGAGTGCAGGCGGTGTAGTCGGTAGCCTCGTCGGCGAGTGGATGCAGGGTAACTTCAACTTCGTCGGCGGCACGCTGCTCGCGCTCGCCGTGGCGATGGCGGGCGTCTCCTTGGCTTTCGGTCTTTCTTGGCTCGTCTTGATCGATCGTCTCGGTTCCGGTTTCTGGGGCGCCATCGATTGGTTACGTGCGCGTCGCATTCAGCAGCGCGATGCCGCCGAGGGGGAAGAGCGCAAAGCCGCTCGGAAGGAAACCCTCGAGGTCGAGACCAAAAAAGCGGCCGCGCGCCCCAAACCACGTATCGAGGCCCCGGCGCCGCAGCCAGAGAAGAGCGAACGCGTCAACAAGGAGCGGCAAGTGCCACTCTTCACGGCGAAGGCCGGCGAGTTGCCACCACTGCAGCTGCTCGATGATCCGCCGCCTCGCGAGGCCACTTATTCAGCCGAGGCGCTCGAGGCGATGTCTCGGCTCGTCGAGCTCAAGCTCAAAGATTTCGGCGTCGAGGTCGAGGTCGTGGCCGTGTTGCCCGGGCCCGTGGTCACACGTTTCGAGATGCGTCCTGCTCCAGGCGTGAAGGCAAGCCAGATCAGCTCGCTCTCCAAAGATTTGGCTCGCGCGCTGTCGGCGATCAGTGTTCGCGTGGTCGAGGTGATTCCCGGCAAGTCGGTCATGGGCCTCGAAATCCCGAACGAAAAGCGCGAGGTCGTTACCCTCGGCGAAATCGTCAAATCGAAGGCTTACGACGAAATCGGCTCGCCGCTCGCGCTTGCGCTCGGTAAGGACATCGGCGGTGCGCCGGTCGTGGCCGACCTGCAGCGCATGCCTCACTTGCTTGTCGCTGGTACTACGGGCTCGGGTAAATCGGTTGCGATCAACGCCATGGTCCTCTCCATGCTCTACAAGAGCACCGCCGAGGATGTGCGACTCATCATGATCGACCCGAAGATGCTGGAGCTCTCGGTGTACGAGGGTATTCCGCATCTGCTCGCGCCGGTTGTGACTGACATGAAAGAGGCCGCGAATGCGCTGCGCTGGTGTGTCGCCGAAATGGAGCGACGCTATCAACTGATGGCCGCGCTCGGTGTGCGCAACATCGCGGGTTTCAATCGCAAAGTGCGTGATGCCAACGAAGCCAAGAAGCCCATCAAAGATCCAGTCATGATGGCCCGGGCGGCCAACGACCCGACCCTCGACCAGTCAAAGATTCCTGATCTCGAGCCGCTGCCGTTCGTCGTGGTCATCATCGACGAGCTTGCCGATCTCATGATGATCGTCGGCAAGAAAGTCGAAGAGTTGATCGCGCGCTTGGCACAGAAGGCGCGCGCATCGGGCATCCACCTCATCCTCGCCACCCAGCGTCCGTCGGTCGACGTCATCACGGGTCTCATCAAGGCGAACATTCCGACGCGTATCGCGTTTCAAGTGTCGGCCAAAGTCGATTCGCGCACGATCCTCGATCAAGGCGGGGCTGAGTCGCTGCTGGGTCACGGCGACATGCTTTATTTGCCGCCGGGCACGTCGATGCCGAATCGTGTTCACGGCGCGTATGTGGCCGATGCCGAGGTACATCGCGTGGTCGAGGCCCTGCGCAAGACGGGCGCGCCCAACTACATCGAAGAAGTGCTCTCCGGGCCAAAGGGGCCGATCCCGGGTCTTCCCGGTGAGGGCGCCGAGGGCGGCGCTGAAGGCGAAGGCGGCGATTCCGAGAAAGACGCGCTGTATGACGAAGCCGTCAAAATCGTCGTCACCGAACGAAAGCCGTCGATCTCCTACGTTCAGCGTCGACTCAAAATCGGTTACAACCGCGCGGCGCGTCTCATCGAGGCCATGGAGGCGGCCGGGCTCGTCGGTCCGCTGCAAGCCAATGGCGGACGCGAGATTCTCGTGCCTGCGCCGTCCGGCGAGTGAGTCGACGCATGAGCGAACGGTTGGCATTTCGCAGGCGTTCTGCTTGGTGCGCGTCGATCGTCGGCGTGTGGTGGATCATCAGTGCTGCGCACGCCGAATCTTTGACTGCGCTCGATCGATACCTCTCGGGTCTCGAGTCCTGGCGGACGGAGTTTTCGCAGTCGATCACCGATTCCCGTGGTCGGATGCGTAGCCCTCAGATCGGTCGATTGCTGGTGCAGCGTCCCGGCAAGTTTCGCTGGGAGATCGGTCCGAAGGGCGAGTCTGCGATGCAGGTCATGGTGTCCGATGGCCGTAACCTCTGGTTTCTCGATGCGGATCTCGAGCAGGTGACTGTCCGCCCGGCAGGCAGCGGAGAGACCGCGACGCCCGCCATGCTGCTCGCCGGCTCCACACCGCTGCGCTCCAAGTTCAATGTGGTGTCGGTCGGTCGCAAAGAAGGCTTTGACTGGGTGCGGGTGTCACCGAAAAGCGCCGAAGGCGAATTCAAAGAAATGCGGTTCGGATTCTCGGGGCTTGAGCTTCGCCGACTCGAAGTCGACGACAAGCTGGGCCAGCGCGCATTGATGGTGTTCAACACCAGTGTCCGCAATGGTCGGATCGATCCTTCGGAGTTTCGTTTCGTCCCGCCGCCCGGGGCCGATGTGATCGGCAAACCCCTCGAGTGATGCGGTCGCTGCGCTTCGGGGCGTGGTGGAGCGGAGTCGGTCTCGCACTAGTGCTCATCGTGCTCCACTTCTGCCTCGAGCCGCCCGGTGAGAGAGTCTTTCTTATCCCAGACAAGCTGTCTCACGCGCTAGCGTTCTTCGGCCTGACGGCGTGGTTTGCGGCCTTGGTCGAGCGACGATATTACGGTCTCGTTGCAATCCTCATGTTGGCGCTCGGCATCGCCATCGAGTTATTGCAGGGGTGGATGGCGCTCGGTCGAACCGCGGAGGTCGCGGACGTCTATGCCGATGCCATGGGCGTAGCACTCGGGCTCGTCATGTCGTTGTCGATTCGTGAGTCGTGGCTGCAACGGGTGGAGCGATGGCTGTCGATCTGACGCGTCCGCTCGCAGATCGCATGCGACCGCGTAGTCTCGAGGAGTTCGTCGGGCAGGTGCAGGCCATCGGGCCAGGAAAGCCCTTGCGCGCAGCCATCGAGTCGGGTCAAACGCATTCGCTCATTCTTTGGGGTCCTCCGGGCACAGGGAAAACCACGCTCGCGCGCCTCATTGCGCAGGCCTCGGGTGCGCATTTCATTGGGCTCTCGGCCGTGATGGCCGGGGTCAAGGATGTACGTGCCGCGGTCGAGCGCGCCCAGGCGGAACGCGCATCTTCTGGTCGACGTACGGTGCTTTTCCTCGACGAGGTGCATCGGTTCAGCAAGTCTCAGCAGGACACTTTCCTGCCGTATCTCGAAGATGGGACGCTGATCTTCATCGGTGCGACCACGGAAAATCCGAGTTTCGAAGTAGTGAGCGCTTTGCTCTCGAGAGCGCGCGTGTATGTCCTGAAGCCTCTAGAAATAAAGAGTCTCGACTCGTTGTTGCGTCGTACGCTCGCCGATGTCGAGCGAGGACTCGGGTCGATGCAGCTTCAAATCGAAGATGACGCGCTGGCGCTCTTGGCCGCAGCAGCCGATGGCGATGCGCGTCGTGCCCTCAACATGCTCGAGATTGCGGCGGATCTCGCCGAGGGCGGTCGCATCGATGTCGCGCATTGCGCCGAGGTTGCAGGCGGTACGCGCCGTCGCTTCGACAAAGGTGGCGAGCAGTTCTACGACCAGATCTCGGCGCTGCACAAAAGCGTTCGGGGTACCGACCCTGATGCCGCGCTCTACTGGTTCGCGCGTATCGTCGATGGAGGCTGTGATCCCTCGTATCTCGCGCGCCGCATCACCCGCATGGCCGTCGAAGATATCGGGCTCGCCGATCCGCGTGCCTTGCAGTTGGCGATCGATGCTTGGCAAGCGTACAACCGACTCGGCACTCCCGAAGGCGAACTCGCCCTCGCCAATGCCGTGGTATATCTCGCCTGTGCCCCGAAGAGTAATGCCGCGTACGTCGGGTATGGCGAGGCGCGTGCGGATGTCGAAAAGCACGGCACGCTCGAAGTGCCCATGCATTTGCGAAATGCGCCCACTCGGCTCATGAAAGATCTCGGTTACGGCGCTGGCTATCGCTACGCGCATGATGAGCCCGAGGGCTACGCCGCTGGCGAACGCTATTTGCCGGACGAGCTGGCGGAGCGTCGTTATTATCGCCCCGTCGACCGCGGGCTCGAACTGCGCATCCGCGAAGCCCTCGAGCGTTTACGCGGCAAGTCGGGAGCAAAATGATGGCCCTCTGGATTTGGGTGGCGCTCGGCAGTGCCTTGGGCGGTGTGGGGCGATACGCGGTCGCCAAAATCTGGCCAGCCGTGCCGGGCGGATGGCCCATCGCTACAATAGCGGTCAATGTCCTCGGTAGTTTCGCGATCGGCGCGCTCTCTGTCTTGCTCGCCCTGCGCGGATCGAGCGGGGAGGCCGCCTCGTCAGCCGAGGCCATGCGGGTGTTCTGGATGACAGGCGTCCTCGGCGGATTCACCACCTATTCGGCGTTCGCGCTCGAAACCGTGAATCTCGTCTCAGGCGAGGCGCCGTGGCGCGCCGCGGTGTATGTCGTGGCGACCTTGGTGCTTTGCTTGGCCGCCGCGTGGGCGGGCAGAGCGCTCGTGGCGTCTTGATCGTCTTTTTGATTTTTGAAATTGCTGGAATAACTCATGCTCGACTCCAAACAACTGCGTACCGATACCGAAAATGTCGCAAGCAATCTTGCGCGACGCGGTTTCGTTCTCGACCTCGCAGCATTCCGCGCGCTCGAAGAACGACGCAAGCAGGTGCAGGTCGAGGCCGATCGAGTGCGCGCCGAGCGAAACGCCAACGCCAAGGCAGTCGGCATGGCTAAAGGCAAGGGTGAGGATGTGGCGGCGCTGATCAAGCGCGGCGAAGAGCTCACTCAGCAACTCTCGAGTGCGGAAGCGGCGCTCAATACCGTTCAGGCGGAGTCCGACGCGTGGCTCATGGGCCTGCCCAATTTGCTACACGACTCGGTGCCCGAAGGTCGAGATGAAACCGCCAATGTCGAGGTTCGTCGTCACGGCACGCCGAGAGTCTTCGATTTCACGCCGCAAGATCATGCCGATCTCGGCGCGCGACTTGGCCTCGATTTCGAAGCGGCCGGACGCATCTCCGGTGCGCGCTTTGCCGTGCTACGAGGTGGGATGGTGCGTCTTCATCGTGCGCTTGCCCAGTTCATGCTCGATCTGCATGTCGGGGAACATGGCTATCAAGAGATCTATGTGCCGTACATCGTGTCGGGTGATGCGCTGACGGGTACGGGCCAGCTACCGAAGTTCGAGCAGGACTTGTTCGCGCTCAAGGGAGATCGCGCGCTCTATCTCATTCCGACCGCGGAAGTTCCGGTCACCAATCTCGTGCGCGAGCAAATCATTGCACCGGAGCAACTGCCCCTGCGCTACGCCGCGCATACGCCGTGCTTCAGATCCGAGGCCGGCGCAGCAGGCAAAGACACGCGCGGCATGATTCGACAGCACCAGTTCGACAAAGTCGAGCTCGTGCATATGGTGAAGCCGTCCGAGTCTTACGCGGCGCTCGAGCAGCTCACGGCACATGCCGAAGAAGTTCTGAAGCGTCTCGAGTTGCCGTATCGCGTTCTCGCGCTGTGCGCGGGGGACATCGGGTTCGGCAGCGCGAAGACCTACGACCTTGAGGTCTGGTTGCCGGGGCAGGGCAAGTACCGCGAGATTTCGTCGTGCAGCAATTGCGAGGCGTTCCAAGCGCGCCGCATGCAGGCTCGCTGGCGTAATCCCGAAACTGGCAAGCCCGAGCCCTTGCACACGCTAAACGGATCGGGTGTCGCCGTTGGCCGCGCTATGGTGGCCGTACTCGAGAACTACCAAAACGCCGATGGGTCCGTCATCGTGCCCGCAGTCTTGCGACCGTACATGGGTGGAATCGAAAAACTCCTGCCCTCGGACAAGGCATAATTCGTTCCGTTATTCGCTCGACGAGCCGGAGAGGTGGCAGAGCGGTTTAATGCATCGGTCTTGAAAACCGACGTTCCTTCACGGGAACCGTGAGTTCGAATCTCACCCTCTCCGCCATTTGAGCGTGCCGGTTACGTCGAACTTGAAAATCTCCCGCGTGTACGATGAGCAAACGCCACGAGCGAGAGCATTACCGGCACCTCGACCAGCACCCCGACCACGGTCGCCAAGGCCGCGCCACTTGAGAGGCCAAACAGACTGATCGCCACGGCTACGGCGAGTTCAAAAAAGTTTGAGGTACCGATCATCGCGCAGGGCGCGGCCTATATCGGCGCTCAAGGAGATGAGTGGGATGCCCAAAAAGACATGGGGCTCGCCGCGCTCGGATCGGTCGTCGCGATGATCTCGACGGGTAGTGCGGGCTGAGCGTCGTCGTCAAAAGTCCGTGCGCTGCGGCAAGACCCGGATGCACGGACGATCGAAGCTTGCGCGAATACTGACGAAGCTCATCCGACGGTCGTGAGGGGCGACAACCCTTCCCACGCCCGTTCCACGAACCAGAAAGCGGCAAGGGCGCCGCCTGCATAGGCGGCAAGGATGCGGGTTTTTTCTTTGGATAGAGCGGTCGTCCACGTATGGTTACCGCTGGCAGGCGACGAGCTCGCTTTACGCATCATCACACCGACTGCCACGATGGCGAGGACAAAGGCGATCTGACCTGCCTCGACACCGATATTGAACATCAGCAGCGCCGAGAGCTCGTCGTTTTTCGGCAGGCCGATTTCGCGAGTCCGCAGTCCTCCGGCGACGAGAGTCAGTATCTCACGCTCTTTGCTCGTTAGCGCCGCGCCGAGCGTGTCAGCGTCATCGAGGCGCTGTGCCGTCACACTCGAGGATGTACCTCGATTTTTAGAAATGATATCGATCGCTTTTTTTACGAACACGTCGATCTCGTTGTTTTGTGCAGACTGTGCTTGATAGCTCTCGAGCAACAACGTCCTGACGGGCGGGGCCGAGTCGACGATCTTCCTCAGGAAACCACCGCAGGCCGCACCCATCAGCGCCTCACGCAGCGATCGACGGGCATTTTGCGTGTCGCCAGACAACAAGAGTGCGTGAGTGCGAATCAGTTGCCAGCGAGTGAGGGTGCGAACCGCAAGATTGCGTGTGCAGAAGGAGATCCATGAGTTGGCGAGTCGCAGAACTTCGGTGTGACGTGAGTTGGAGAGTATCGCCCGCGCTTTGGCAGCATCGTGAATTTCGGTATCGCTGTCCTTTGCATGTGTCCGACTTGAAGGCGGACTTGCGATTTCTTCGAGGGTGGTCGGGGTGCCCAGCGCACTGAACAAGCGAACCTTCTCGCCTTGCAAGCCTCTGCGTAGACGATCGAGTTGTCGCTCCTCCGAAAATCGGATTCCATCCTGCAGTGTTGCAACAGCTCGGACGACATCCCCTTCGGCGACATGCAGTTTGGCTTGGATGGTATAGGCCGTGACCAGCTGGTCGACGAGACCAAACTCGCGAGCAGCGGGGAGGTGCGCCTCGATGAGGCGGGAAGCGTTGGCGCGATCGTCCAGTCTGCCGATTCGTCCTCGCTCATCAATATCATTCTTTACGGAGCACATCCCGATAGCCGTTTGCCCGCGCCGTTTGGAGCCTGGGAGTCGATGAAGGGGTTCCAAGATAAACTGAGTGACGACGAGGTGGCCGCTCTGGCCTCTTATATAAGGGGCGAGTGGGGGCATCAGGCCTCGACGGTCGAGGCGGACGAAGTCCAGCGTCAGCGCTGAGTCTACCTGCTCGATGGTGCATGCAACGCCTGGATGGAGCCCACCTTCCGCCCGCATGCTAGGGTAGCGATCCATGATCCAGTTCGATTTGATCCAGACGCTCGCCCTCGGAGGCCTCGCGCTGTTCTTGGGGTTTGCCCTCGTCAGGGCGATTCCGGTTTTGGGGCGATACAACATTCCGGCGGCGGTCGTCGGCGGATTGATCATCGCGTTGATCATCACGTCTTTGCGTGTCACAGACACCGCGACGTTCAGCTTTGACACCAGTCTTCAGGCGCCGCTCATGACGGCGTTCTTCACTTCGATCGGGTTGAGCGCGAGTGTCGCGTTGCTGCGGGCGGGCAGTGGCCAGGCGCTGCTGTTTCTCGCGCTCGCGAGCGTACTCGCCATCGCTCAAAACCTCATCGGCATTGGTGTGGCGGTCGCATTCGGCGAGACTCCGTTACTCGGTGTGCTCATGAGCTCGACGGCGTTGACGGGTGGCCCTGCGACGGCGCTGGCCTTCGCGCCGCAGTTTGCGGCGGCGGGCGTTCCTGCGGCGGAGAGCCTCGCCATCGCGGCAGCGATGGCCGGCATCGTACTCGGTGGGTTGTTCGGCGGACCCATTGCAACTCGGCTGCTCGTCCAGCATGGCATTACAGGATCGAGTCGTCGTGCGACGCGTGATACGCCCGACCACATCGAGGTTCGGTCGCTCGATCGCGAGCACACTGATGTGGGCGAAGAGGAGGACGAGGAAGGCGTTCGAGATGCGCTCAAGGCGCTCGTCGTAGTCTTGATGGCCATGGCTCTCGGCGGATTTTTGGGTTCAGGATTTGTTCAGTTAGGACTGACGCTTCCGGGCTATGTGGGTGCGATGCTCGTCGGTGCCTTCATTCGATACGTGGACGATCGAACAGGTTGGATCGGTATCCCGCACGATCTCGCCTCCAAAGTGGGCGCGGTCTGTCTGACGCTCTTCCTGGTGGTTGCGCTGATGAACCTCAAGCTTTGGGAGCTGGCGTCGTTGGCACTACCGTTGATCGTAAACCTCCTCCTGCAAGTGATTGCTGTCGTACTCTTCTGTGGGTGGGTGGTATTTCGCGTGATGGGTCGCGACTATGACGCGGCCGTGATGAGCGGTGGGTTCACCGGGTTCATGCTCGGAACGACGGCGAATGCGATGGCGGTGATGCGAACGATCGTCGAGCGCTTCGGCCCCGCGCCACGAGCATTTTTGGTTGCGCCGATCGTCGGGGCATTTTTCATCGACTTCACCAACGCCCTCATTATCACGACTTTCCTCAATTTTTTGTCATGACGAGTTTCCGACCGCTTTCAGTCCGTGGGAAAACGCTCGGTAACGGCCGTGAGCCGGCTGTTTGTCTATCGCTGATGACGGCTGATCTTGCGACACTCGATGTTGATTTGGGTTCGCTCGTTGCTCTAGCCCCCGATGTTATCGAGTGGCGGGTCGATCATTTTCGCGCGGTCAATTCTGAAAACGAGGTGTTCGCAGCCGCCTCGCGATTGCGTGCTGCGGCGGGCGAGCGTCCGTTGATCTTCACGCTGCGCTCTGAGGTCGAGGGTGGCGCAAAGACCGATCTTGAACCGACCGCAGTAGGACCCTTGCTAATAAGAGTGGCCGAATCGAAGAGTTTTGAGTTCATCGACGTCGAGTTATCGTGGCCTGCGAACCTCGTCGAGGCCGTCATAGAAGCCGCTCACCAGAATGACGTTCAGGTCATCGTCTCCTCACACCATTTCGACGGTACTCCGTCCGAGGACGAGATCATTGGCTTACTCGCACGTGCAGTGGAAGTCGGAGCGGATGTAGCCAAGTTGGCGGTGATGCCGGATACGATGACCGACGTGATCCGCTTACTGTCTGCGACGGAGCGCGCTGCTCGAACGTTGCCGGTGCCGCTCATCACGATGGCGATGGGCTCCTTAGGGGTGGTGACGCGGGTGTTCGGCGGTTTCTTCGGCTCCGCGCTGACGTTTGCCGCCAGCGAAAAAAGCTCTGCTCCCGGCCAATTACCGATCGAAACCTTGCGAGAGATTCTCGAAACCGTTCGTCAGTTAGAGAAGTAAACGAAGTCCTCGTTCGGTTGTGCAGGTTCTTGCAGCGTTCGATCGATGGGCACCGAATTCGCTGCGAGAGACTGCCAGAGCGGCGCAGCCTGTTGTCGATTGAACGCTTCGAGTCGTGCGGTCATGTCGGCCACTCGACCCGGCTCGCGATCGACGAGATTGAATTGTTCCGTGGGGTCGCTCGCGAGGTCGAAGAGCCAGATCCGTCCCGAAAGTCGACTTGTCTGAAGTTTCCAGTCGCCGAGACGCATCGTGAGATAGTCGTCCGTCCGCCAATACAGCGACTCGTGAGGTCGTCCCTCCTGGTCGCCGCGCGCGAACGGAAGCAGATTCACACCGTCGATGATGCGATCGCTCGGCGGATTGGCACCTGCTGCTGCAGCGATCGTCGAGAAGATATCGAAATGCGCAGCGGGACCGGTTGCGATACGTCCCTCAGGCAGAGCTGCTGGCCATCGCATGAAAAACGGCACCCGG
Source organism: Gammaproteobacteria bacterium (assembly GCA_016874235.1). Taxonomy (GTDB): domain Bacteria; phylum Pseudomonadota; class Gammaproteobacteria; order Steroidobacterales; family Steroidobacteraceae; genus UBA964. The sequence continues at coordinate 69,032 of VGUJ01000002.1, read as the reverse complement.
ATTCCGCCTTCGAAATAGGTGGCTTTCCAGCCTCGATACGGCTGATTACGATGCCCAACGCCGGCGTAGTGGGGCGCGCCGTTGTCACTCGTGAAAACTACCAAGGTATTCTCGTCGAGACCGCGTTCGCGGAGCGAGGCCAACAGTCGCCCGATGTTCCGATCGAGTGAGCGCAACATGGCGGCATAGACCCGAAGGGTGTGATTTTCTATGAAGGGCAGGGCGTCGTAGTCCTCGCGAGAGGCTTGCAGTGGCGTGTGTGGAGCGTTGTAGGCGAGGTAAAGAAGAAACGGCCGGTGACGATTCGCATCGACGACTCGAATCGCCTCATCGGTGAGGTAGTCGGTGAGATATCGATCGGGTTTGAAGACCTCGCCATCATTGAACCGAATGCCCCACGGCTCGTTGGCCACGATGAACTTCGAGATCAGATCTTTTTGAGCGACGGCCGTCACCACCCTTGGGTCATCCTCCGGTAGGTACATGGCAGCGCCGTATTGCAGACTCAAAGATTCATCGAATCCATGGGCGTACGCTCGGTACTTCGGGCTGTCACCAAGGTGCCACTTGCCGATCTGCACCGTGTGATAGCCCTCAGACTGCAAGAGCTTCGCAATGGTGATCTCGCTCGTGGGCAGGCCCATCTCATCGACGGGCGGCTGACCGGCCTCGCGCTCCGCGAAATACCTGGGCGGGGGATCTTCAGGATTTCGATTGATTCCCGACGAGATAAATTTCATGAAGGCCTTGGGGGCAGGCGTAAACTCGAAGCCGAAGCGTGTGGCGTATCGACCCGTCATGATGGCCGCACGAGAGGGGGCACAGGTGGCGTTGCCAGAGTATGCGGCGTCGAATCTTACGCCGCCTTTTGCGAGGCTATCGATGTTTGGGGTGCCGACTCGCCCTTCGGCGACGCCCGTGCCGAGTACGGTCAGATCGTCATAGCCGAGATCATCGACGACGATGAGAATGACGTTGGGTTTTCTTTTGCCGGTTGTCGACGCGTTGGCTGGAGGCGCCGTGTCGGGACCGCGTCGCCACGTGATCTCACGAAAGGGTGCGCCCTCTTGATGCAGTACGTACTTTGTGACCCAGAGTGCAAGGCCCGTTCGTCCACCCGCCCAGAAAAAGACGGCGGAGAGCGTTACAAAGATCGCAACGACGATGAGTCCCAGGCGAAATCGACGTGTCATGTCAGATGGCGAATCAAATCATCCTCGAGGCACCACAGCCTATCCTGCCCCCAATACGCCGGCAAACCCGACACACGAAAACTCGGCACGCCCCAGAGACCCGTCGATAAAAGTTCGTTGCGATGATGTTCTGCAACCGTGCGCCAGGACTCATCTGACAGCGCGTTGCGGACGATCGAGCGGTCTAAACCGGCGCGCTGTGCAATTCGCCCAAGACCTCGCGTGCTGCCGGCATCGATCCCTTCGGCGAAGACCCCACGCAAAAACGACTCGAGAAACTCTTCGCCGACACCGCGTTGGATTGCATGATTCAGTACAGCGAGACCTCGCTCGGCAGGCCGCCCCACTGGGTCCGCTACATCGCCGAAGGGAAGCGCTAAGCGAGTCGCCTCGCGCTTGGCGTCTGCGAGGATGTAAAAACGTTTGGCGAGCGGGATGGGGAGACCTCGCATCACCATGGGCAGAACGAACTTGAGTTGGAGGGTGGCGCCGTAGTGTCTGGCGAGTCTTCGGATGCGTGGGACTGCGAGCCAGGTGTACGGACTGCGCAGCGAGCAGAAAAACTCCACCGTCGGAGGGGATTGTTTGGCGTCCGAAGGGTGTTCGAGCGGCGCGAGTCGTAGTTCCGGAGGGGTCAGAGGACTCTGTGACCGCGCCTGCGGCGCGAGTCCGGCTTTGGCCAATCGGGATTCGAGATAGTGCAGTCGATCGATGCCCCAATACCATTCACCCTCAAAGAAAAACGTGGCGCCCAGGTAATGGCCCAAACGCTCGCGCAGCGCGCGGCCATGCTCAAGCGACGTTGCATCAGAGCGAAGATCGCTTGGCGCAACACCATTTCCAGGTCGCGCGAGACCCATTCGGGTTGCGAGAAGGGCGACGTCTCGTCGCGACCAGTCGCGAAGCGCTTCGGGCTGCGGTGCAGCAGCCGGGTCGGGGTGAGGCACGGCGTGGCACTCGATGTGGATCGAGTACTCGTCTCGGAGTCGATCGAGTTGTGAAGCCGCCAGCTCGCTGTATGGATCGTCAAACTGATGGAAGTAATGGGCCGTGGGAGCTTTTCCGACTAAACGACGCCCCAAAGATTTCAGATGACGCCGTGCTTCAAGCCGCGTCTCGCTGGTCAAAAAACGGGCCACGTGACGCCCGATCTGTATTCGCACGGCGCTCACGGTCGGGAATCGACTTCAATGCTTGTTGTGCCGGCCGGGAGGGAGAACCAATCCCCGTCGACACCGACGCGTATGGGCCCGTCAAAGCGCGCAGAAGCGTCGCCCAGAAACCGTACGTCCAACATCCGGCTCGGAAGAGGTGGGACAATGTGGTTGAACACGAGCATTCGAACCCCTGCGCGCTGAGCGATTTCCGCGGCGTCTTCCGGTGAGGTGTGGTAGTTCCGAATATCGGCCATGACTTGTGCATACGCGGTTCGCGCATGCCGGGCGAAACCGCTTTCCATCAAGGCGACGAGTCGCGGTGAGAGTCCCTCATGGATCAAGAGGTCTACATTCTTTGATTCGCGCTCGACCGCAGCGCTCGCCCGAGTATCGCCGCTGATGACGACGCTGCGACCCTTATAGTCGAAGCGATAACCCACGGCGGGTTTGACCGGACCGTGATCGACGAGAAACGCAGTGACCTTGAGAGAAGGTGAATCGATGATGACTGTTCGGTCGCCCTGGCCCATCAAGAATTCTTTGGCGGATAGACCGCGACCGCCTGAGGGAACGATTCGTTCGCCGTGGTGCGCGATTCGGTAATCGTTATCGGTGGAGTAGGCGAGGGTGATGCCCTCGACCACGGTTTTGACCCCGATCGGGCCGTGCACCTCAAGAGGTGACTCCGCGGAGGCGGCGACCCAGCGTTGCAGGGCGAGGTCACCGAGTCCACCCATATGGTCCCCGTGAAAATGGGTCAGTAGCACGGCCTCCACCCGACCGGGGTTCAGCAGCATGCGGTTGAGGGTTGCGGCGCTGCCTGGGCCCGCATCGACTATGAAGAGCCGATGACCGGCGAGGACAGCAGTGCAGGGACCGCTGTGCCGGGGGTCGGTCATCGGGGAACCGGTCCCGCACAACCCGACATGAAGACCATCGGGTAGTCCTTGAGCGGGGTCTGCGGTCGAGGCCGCGCGCTCGATCACCCTGAAAATGAGCCGCTCCGCGAGTGCCCCGCTAAACACCCAGATCAGCAGGGCCGTGGCGGAGAGACCGAGGATCGTGAACCACAGGCGCCGGGGCAGTCTGGTCATCGCCCCAGACTACCCGATCCCGCCGAACCGAGTCGGTCAGCGGCGGGAGCGGCCGAGGTGTAGATCGACCAGCTCGTCGTCTCCGCCCAGCGAATCTTGCGGGAGTCGATCGATTCGCCCCCGTCCCTTGATGAGTTAGCGGTGCGCGTGGGCAGCAATCGTCGAAAACTCGGTGAGGCTTTTCAGGCGTTGTGCGGTCAAGCCGTGTTCGCGTGGTTGCGTGAAGAGCGCTTCCGTCGAGCCTACGAGATGTTGTGCGACACCCAGTTACCGATCTCGGCGATCAGTGATGCGCTCGGGTACTCGACGCCCGCGAATTTCGCCAAGGCGTTTCGTGAGCGTCATGGGCTGACGCCGACGGAGATTCGGGAGGGTGCGATATCCCCCCCCATAAAGCCCTCAAAGGCTCGGCAGAGCGAACGAAGCGATCACTGCGCCTAGGGTGAAAAGTCTCACGATTTCAACATGCCGGGCAAAGCGTCGCCCTTCGAGAAGCCAGCCGAGACTCATCGCCGAAAATGTGATGGCGATCGCCCAGATGACTCGATCTTGCAAGGTGAGCGTTGGTGCGATGGCGAGAAAATACGTCACGACGACAGCGAGGAGTGCGTACTGTGCGACGGCATAACGTTGCACGGCTTGCGAGGTATCCGTACTAAACTTTTTGACGCTCTTCGGATCGAGATGGGGCAGGGTGGCTCCACGGCCGCCGGGTGAATCAAACCAGATTTTGATTGCAGCGAATGGCGATCCTACGTTCAAAGATTTTTGAATGACGTCGGCGTAGACGTTGAGATTGCCCCAGACCGGGTTGTAACTCGCGAGCGGTTTGCGGATGCCGTAGACCACCGGCTCGTTATCCCGTTCCTCTGCGAACGTGCAGAAGAGGCGGTCCCAGATGATGAAGATCCCGCCGTAATTGCGATCGATGCAGTAGTCGTTTTGACCGTGATGGACGCGGTGGTTCGAGGGTGTCACGAACACCCGATCCACCCAGCCGAGTTTGCGGACAAGTTCGGTATGTACCCAATACTGATACAGCAAATCGATGAGTGCGACCGTTCCGAAGACGATGGGAGGGACGCCGAGCAGCGCCATCGGCAGATAAAACGGAAATGAGGCAAAAGCGCCCGTCGACGTCTGGCGCAGGGCCGTCGAGAGGTTGAAATACTCCGACGAGTGATGAACCTGATGAGCGGACCACATGAGATTGATCTCATGCCCGCAACGATGGACCCAGTAATAAATGAAGTCATACCCGATCAGCGCGAACACCCAGACCCAAAGTGAGTCGGTGGAGAACGTGTGGATGCGCAGGTTATCGAAAACCCAAAAATAGATTCCAAACGTGATCACTCGAACGAAGACGCCCGATAACTGACTCAGAATTCCGAAGTTCAGGCTCGTGATGGCATCGGGAATGTCGTAGGTCGCGACGCCTCGGCGATGTGCGATCCACGCCTCGAGCAGGATCGAGGCCATGAAAACTGGAATGGCGTAGACGATGGGGTTCACGCCGCGACTATAGCCGGAAGTCGATACACTGCGCAGGCATGGCCCGTGAGTACGTCAAAAGTTTGCTTTTCTTGATCACCGTCATCGGGGTCACGATGGCCCTGCTTGCGGATGCCGCGCGAGCAGAGCCTGTTTCGACTGTAAAACCCACCACGTTGATCGTGGTGCGCCATGCGGAGAAGTCGAATGATGCCGCTCAAGATCCTCCGCTGAGTTATATCGGGCAAGAGCGAGCGCGCCGCCTCGGTCGTGTATTGCGCGATGTCGGCGTCGCGGCGGTGTATGTGAGCGATACGCGCCGAGCGAAGGAGACCGCCGAACCTATTACGGACTCACTCGGTCTCGCTGCAGAGATTTATCCGGGTCGAGCGGTCAACGCACTGCTTGAGCGATCGCTCAAAGAGCATGTGGGCCAGACTATTTTGATCGTCGGTCACTCGAATACGGTGCCGGAAATGATTTCTTTACTGACGAGAGGGCGTGAGTCCGTCGCTTTGCGTGACGACGAGTACGACGCACTGTTCATCGTCATAATCGGGGATCATGATCCGCCGTCCCTATTGAGGCTTCGCTACTGATCGATCATTGAGCTTGGGCGTAGGTTCAGCGTTCGAGCAATGCCCGATTTTCGCGAAAATAGTGGAGAGTCGTTTCGAAGAGAGCCTTCTTGAGGCCACTCACGAATCGGACGCTCGGCGGGCTTGGATGCTTGAGCGTCGTATCGGAGCGCTTGGTCGCCCCGAGATCTGCACGGATTGCGATGAGGCGTTCATCAATCACTTGGGTGATGCGCTCCGGCGTCACGAGATGAGAGAAGTAAAGAAGCGCGAACAGATCCGATCGAAGTACGTGACGCGGCTCCACGAGCGAGAGCAGGTGAATGAGTTCCGAGCGGCCTGCAGGGGTGATGCGGTAAACCTTTCGATCTCGACGCCCTTCGCGAGGTTTCGACACACGCTCGATGAGTCCATTTTTCATCAAAGCGGACAGCGCGGGATAAATCGATCCGAACCCTGAGGCGAAAAAATGATCGCCCGCCGACTCGGCGTGTTGTTTGAGGTCATACCCGCTCGCTTCACCGAAAGAGAGCAGGCCGAGACAGAGTGTTTTGGCATCCATGGGCAAAATTATATCGGATCGATATAAAATCACTGATGGGGTGGTGCTAGAATCGCCGCCCTCGTGTGGGGCGGTAGCTCAGCTGGGAGAGCGTCGCGTTCGCAATGCGAAGGTCGGGAGTTCGATCCTCCTCCGCTCCACCATTTCCCTCGGATGCCGGGTCTGCCCCCGTAGCTCAGTGGATAGAGCGACCGCCTCCTAAGCGGTAGGTCGTCGGTTCAACTCCGGCCGGGGGCGCCACTACCTCCTGAGTCTCCGCTTATCGGGGCACTTCATGGTCGTCGGTTCAACTCCGGCCGGGGGCGCCATGACCCAACCTTGCCATACCCTTCGGGTAGAATGGCGGACTTTCGACGGTTTCGGGGGTTTGTGTCACACATGGGCGCTTCGCGCAGCGATCAACTCGCTTCCTCTCCGCTTTACGGCGGCAATGCCGACTACGTCGAGTCCCTCTACGAGCAATACTTGAATGACCCGGCGTCGGTCTCGGCCGCCTGGCGTGACTATTTTGCTCGTATGCCTCAGCCCTCCGGGCCGGAGCGTTCGCACCGCGCGATCCAGGACGCGATCGCGGAGCGCGCGCAGACCGCCCGACAGGTAGGCGTCGCGGTTGCCGCAGCGCTCGATGGTGATGCCAGCGCGAAGCAGGGCGCGGTCTCTCGTCTCGTACAGATTTACGCGAACCGCGGTCATCTGATCGCCAAACTCGATCCACTCAATCTCATGCAGCGAGAGCGACCGAAGGTCTTGGGGCTCTCTTATTTCGGGCTGACGGAGGGCGATCTGGATACGCCTTTCTTCACGGGCAGTCGCGTCGGTAACGTTCCGGGTCGCGCCACACTGCGCGAAATCATCGCGACGCTCGAATATGTGTATTGCGGGTCAGTCGGAGCGGAGTTCGCTCATATTTCAAACACCGACGAGCGTCTGTGGTTGCAGGACGAGTTTCAGTCGGGGCGCATGCACCATCGATTTTCGACCGAAGAGCGCCGAAATATTCTTTGGGAGCTGACGGCCGCCGAAGGGCTCGAGCGTTACCTGCACACTAAGTACGTCGGTCAAAAGCGTTTCTCGCTCGAGGGCGGCGACTCGCTGATTCCGCTGCTCGATGATCTCATCCAGACGGGTGGCAGCCTCGGTGTCGAAGAATTCGTCATCGGGATGGCGCATCGTGGTCGCCTCAACGTGCTCGTCAATGTTCTCGGTAAGGCGCCGTCCGAACTCTTCGGTGAGTTCGAAGGCAAATACGACATCTCGCAAATCAAGGGTTCGGGTGACGTGAAGTACCACAAGGGCTTCTCGGCTGACCTACGCACGCCGGGTGGCAACGTCCACGTTGGGCTCGCGTTCAACCCTTCGCACCTCGAGGTCGTCAATCCGGTGGTCGAGGGCTCGGTCAGAGCGCGTCAAGAGCGTCGCGGAGACTCCCTCGGCGAGCGCGTCGTGCCGTGTCTCATTCACGGTGATTCGGCATTCGGCGGTCAGGGCGTCGTCATGGAGACGATGCAGTTATCGCAGGCTCGGGGCTATTACACGGGCGGCACGATGCACATCGTCGTAAACAACCAAGTGGGCTTCACGACCTCGAATCCGTCCGACATGCGCTCGACGATGTATTGCTCGGATGTCGCGAAGATGCTCGAGGCGCCGATTTTCCACGTCAACGGTGATGACCCCGAGGCCGTGGTCTTCGTGACGCGCCTCGCGATGAAGTATCGCCAGCGTTTCCACAAAGACGTGGTGATCGATCTCGTGTGCTACCGACGTTTGGGACACAACGAGGCGGATGAGCCGGCGGCCACGCAGCCGGTGATGTACAACGTCATCCGGAAGCACTCGACTACCCGAAAGCTGTATGCGGATCGGCTCGTCGCCGAGGGTGTGATCACGCAGTTCGATGCTGACGGATTGATCGAGCAGTATCGTGCGGGTCTTGATGAGGGACGGCCACAGGCGAAGGCCTCGCTCGGTATGATCGGCAACAAGTACACGGTCGATTGGAGCGCCTACATGCGCAGCATCGACTGGACGTCGACGATCCGTTCGGGCGTCGAGATGAAGCGTCTCAAGGCGCTTGGCGCGCGGCTGGTGTCGACTCCTGAGGGGCACATGTTGCATCCGCGCGTGCAACAGGTCATCACCAATCGGGCGAAGATGATCGCTGGCGAGCTGCCGCTCGACTGGGGTTGTGCGGAGTCGCTCGCGTACGCGAGTTTGCTCGAAGATGGTTATGCCGTTCGCATCTCGGGACAGGACTCGGGACGCGGTACGTTCTTCCATCGACATGCGGTGCTGCACGATCAAAACACCGGTGTCGCTCACGTGCCTCTCAAACACATCGCAGAGCGTCAGCCTCGATTCGAGGTCATCGACTCAGTCCTCTCGGAAGAGGCCGTGTTGGCCTTCGAGTACGGTTACTCGCAAACCGATCCGGGTGTACTCGTGGTGTGGGAAGCGCAGTTCGGCGACTTCGCCAACGGTGCGCAGGTGATCATCGATCAATTCATCAGCTCGGGTGAGGCGAAGTGGGGTCGCTACTGCGGGCTCACGCTGTTTTTGCCGCATGGTTATGAAGGACAGGGGCCCGAGCACTCGTCTGCGCGACTCGAACGATTCCTGCAGTTGTGTGCCGAGCTCAACATGTCGGTCTGTGTCCCCTCGACGCCCGCGCAGATGTTCCACATGCTGCGTCGGCAGATGCTGCGAGAGTTCCGCAAGCCGCTGATCGTGATGACGCCGAAGAGCTTGTTGCGCCATGACTTGTCGGTGTCGGCGCTCGAAGACCTCGAGAGTGGCTCCTTCAAAAATATCATCGATGAGATCGATGCCATCGACCGTGCCAAGGTGAAGCGAGTCGTGTTCTCGAGCGGTAAAGTGTATTTCGACTTGCTCAAGGCGCGTCGCGCATCGGGGCAAACCGATGTCGCGCTGGTTCGGCTCGAGCAGATCTATCCGTTCCCGGCCGACGAATATGCGGCGACGATTGCGCGATACCCGAATGCACAGGAGATCGTCTGGTGTCAGGAAGAGCCGCAAAACCAGGGCGCGTGGTACCAGATTCGTCATCGCCTCGAGCGTCCGTTTGCGGGCCAGCGCACGTTGCTCTATGCAGGGCGCGCGCCGGCGGCCGCTCCGGCGACCGGTATCGGCAAGATCCACGATGCTGAGCAGTCGGGTCTCGTCAAGGCTGCTCTGCAATCGATTGCGCGCGAGGGCGATACGCGCGTCACTCGCCGACTCACCGAGGACAACACCAAACCCGTGCGCGCTGCCACGGGCACTGGCAAGCATTGATCAGGAAATATCGACATCATGACCATTGAAATCCGCGTTCCCCAACTTCCCGAATCTGTCGCCGATGCGACGCTCGTCGCCTGGCGTAAGCAGCCTGGTGAGGCAACGCAGCGCGACGAGAATCTGGCCGATCTCGAAACCGACAAGGTGGTACTCGAGGTGCCGGCTCCGTCGGCTGGCGTTATCAAAGAATTCAAAGTGCAGCAGGGTGCCACTGTAAAAAGCGGCGATTTGCTCGCGATTTTCGAGCCGAGCACTGCCGTTGCCGCGGCCCCCAAGGCGTCGCCCAGGTCGGAGCCTGCGGCAGTTAAAACCGAGACTGCAGCGAAGGCGAGCTCCGGCGCCAAACTCGGACCCGCAGCGCGTCGGGTCGTCGAGGAGACGGGTGTCGAGGCGGCAGCGGTCAGCGGAACGGGTCGCGATGGTCGTGTCACCAAGGCCGATGTCGTCGCGCATGCGGAAAAAAAATCGGCCCCTGCAGCGGTGGCGGCGGTGCCGTCCGGTCCTCGTGCCGAGCAGCGTGTGCCGATGACGCGGCTCCGTCAGCGCATAGCCGAGCGCCTCGTTCAGGCTCAGCATACGGCAGCGCTGCTCACGACCTTCAATGAAGTTGATCTCACGGCGATCAATGAGCTTCGCGCGCGTCATAAAGATCGTTTCGAGAGGCATCACGGCGTGAAACTCGGTTTCATGTCGTTCTTCGTGAAGGCGAGCATCGAGGCACTTCGCAAGGTGCCGGTGATGAACGCGGCGGTCGACGGAAACGACATCATCTATCACGAGTACTACGACATCGGCGTCGCGGTCTCGACGGATCGTGGCCTCGTAGTGCCCGTGTTGCGTAACGCCGAAAATCTTGGCTTCGCCGAGATCGAGCGCCAGATCGGGGATTTCGGTACGCGTGCCCGTTCGGGGTCGCTGACAATCGAGGAGTTGCAGGGCGGCACGTTTACCGTGACGAACGGTGGAGTCTTCGGCTCGCTGCTGTCGACGCCAATCGTGAACGCGCCGCAGAGTGCGATCCTCGGCATGCACAAGATTCAGGAGCGTCCGGTCGTGGTCAACGGGCAGATCGTCGTTCGCCCGATGATGTATCTCGCGGTGAGCTATGACCATCGCATCATCGACGGCCGCGAGGCGGTGCAGTTCCTGGTGGCAATCAAAGATTGCCTCGAGGATCCGGGTTGCATCCTGCTCGGCCTCTGACATTAGCGGAAAAAAATCATGAGTGATTACGACGTCATCGTCATCGGCGGCGGTCCCGCCGGTTACCCGGCTGCGATCCGTGCGGGACAGAACGGACTCAAGGTCGCCTGCATCGACGAATGGAAGAATTACGACGGTAGCGCCACTTTCGGAGGCACCTGCCTCAATGCGGGCTGTATTCCATCCAAGGCCTTGCTCGAGTCCTCCGAGCTATTCCATCGCGCGCAGGTCGAGTTCGCCTCGCACGGAATCAAGACGGGTCCGGTCGCCATGGATATCGCAGCGATGCAGAAGCGCAAGGCCGGCATCGTGAAGAACATGACGGGAGGTATCGTGCAGTTGCTGAAAGCCGCGGGTGTCACGGCGATGCAGGGGCACGGCAAGTTGCTCGCGGGTCGCAAAGTGGAGTTCACGGCCCACGACGGTAGCGTCAAGACGTTTTCCGCCAAGCATGTGGTGCTCGCGAGCGGGTCCCATCCGACGCCACTCAAGACGGCGGCTTTCGACGGACAGCACATCGTCGACAGTTGGGGGGCGCTCGAATTCGACGCCGTCCCGAAACGCCTCGGGGTGATCGGTGCGGGGGTGATCGGGCTCGAACTCGGCAGCGTGTGGCGTCGACTCGGCGCCGATGTCACCGTACTCGAAGCCATGCCGAGTTTTCTCGCCATGGCCGATCAGCAGCTTGCCAAAGAGGCGATGAAGCACTTCAAGAAACAGGGTCTCGACGTCCGACTCGGAGCCAAGGTGTCCGGTGCGACGGTCGTCAAGGGCGAGGTGCAGGTCAGCTACATCGACGAGGCCGGCGCCTCGCACTCGCTGACCGTCGACAAGCTCGTTGTCTGTATCGGGCGACGGCCGCATACGGCCAATCTGCTCGGTGAAGGCACGGGGGTTGTCATCGACGAGCGAGGGTTCATCAAAGTGGACGATCATTGCCACACCGGCATCGAGAACGTGTGGGCGGTCGGAGACTGCGTTCGCGGTCCGATGCTGGCCCACAAAGGTAAGGAAGAGGGCGTTGCGGTCGCGGACCGTATCGCCGGTCTCTATGCCCACGTGAACTACCAGACGATTCCCTCGGTGATTTACACGGCGCCGGAGATCGCGTGGGTCGGCCAGACCGAGGAGCAGGTCAAGGCGAGTGGTCGGCCGTATAAGGTTGGCAGCTTTCCGTTCCTCGCGAGCGGTCGCGCGCGGGCCATGGAGGCCAGCCAGGGTTTTGCTAAGTTGATCGCCGCCAAGGACGACGACCAGATTCTGGGCGTACACATCATCGGCCCGATGGCGGGCGAGCTCATCGCTGAGGCGGTGCTCGCGATGGAGTACTCGGCGAGCGCCGAGGATCTGCAGCGCACGATCCACGCACACCCGACCTTGTCTGAGGCGCTGCATGAGGCCGCTCTTGCGGCCGACAAGCGCGCCATCGACATGCCGAATCGCTGAGGGTTTCCAGCTATCATAGGCCGGTCGCTTTACAGCGCATCCTCGGGGTTGCGAGCGCATGGCGCGATATCGGTCCAAGTCTTGGCGTAGCTACGATCCGGCGTCCTCCGGCTCGGTCGAGGCCCCGACGACTCTCGTTTCGCAGAACTGCCGCATTCTCGGAATCGACCCGGGATCGCGTCGGCTTGGCTACGGCATCATCGATGTCAGGGGTCCCGATTGTCGATGCGTGACGCATGGACGTATCGAGGTCGACGGATTGCCGATGGCCGCACGGCTCGCCCGAATTCATGAAGGCGTTCGTGCGCTCGTGCTCGAACACTCACCTGGAGAAGTCGCCATCGAAAAAGTGTTCGTCAATCGCAACATCGACAGTGCGCTCAAGCTCGGGCAAGCACGTGGCGCCGCGTTGTCAGCGCTCGGCGAGTTTGAGATTGCTGAGTACGCGCCACGAGCCATCAAGCTCGCGACAGTGGGGTTCGGTGGTGCCGATAAGCTTCAGGTCGCTCACATGATGCGTACGCTGCTCAACGTGGAGGGTCGTCTCACCTCAGACGCGGCCGATGCGCTGGCGGTTGCGCTCTGCCACGCGCAACAGCGCAAGCTTGCCAGTCTCATCGCGGGTCATCAGGGAGTCGCCGGATGATCGGCTCACTGCGGGGTCGCATCGCGGTCAAGGCACCGCCGCAGTTGCTCATCGAAGTCGGTGGCGTCGGCTATGAGCTCGAAGCACCGATGTCGACGTTCTATGGACTACCGGCCGTGGGTGAGGAGGTGCGGTTGTTGACGCATCTCGTCGTACGAGAAGACGCGCATATCCTTTATGGATTCGCGACGGTGGCCGAGCGACATCTGTTTCGCAACTTGCTCAAAGTATCGGGAGTGGGTCCGAAGATCGCGTTGGCCATTCTCTCGGGTACGACGGCCGAGGGTTTCGCCACGTGCGTCACGTCCAATGACGTGACGGCACTCACCAAGATTCCGGGCGTGGGCCGCAAAACCGCCGAGCGACTTGTCATCGAGATGCGAGATCGACTCTCCGCCGATCAACTCGGTATCACGTTACCTGCAGAAGCCTCGGCCGGGGGCGCGGAGGGCGAGGCCTTCGCGGCGCTCGTGGCGCTCGGCTACAAACCCGCCGAAGCCACTCGGCTCATCAAAGCGGCGACCGGCTCGGGCATCGAAGGCTCCGAAGAACTCATCCGTCGTGCGTTACAGGGGGCGCTCCGATGACCGAACGCATCGTGAGTGCCGAGGGTGGCCGCGAGGAAGAGGCGATCGATCGGGCGATACGTCCGAAGCGTCTTGCGGACTTCGTCGGACAACGTCCCGTCAAAGAGCAGCTCGAGATTTTCGTGGGTGCAGCGCGTGCGCGGTCTGAGGCGCTCGATCACGTGTTGATCTTTGGGCCGCCCGGTCTTGGCAAGACGTCACTCGCCAATATCCTTGCCACTGAGCTCGGTGTCAGTCTGCGGCAGACGTCCGGTCCCGTGCTCGAGCGTCCCGGTGATCTCGCAGCGATCCTCACCAATTTGCAGCCGCGCGACGTGTTGTTCGTAGATGAAATCCATCGCCTCTCGCCGATCGTCGAGGAGGTCCTTTATCCCGCGATGGAGGATTACCAACTCGACATCATGATTGGCGAAGGTCCGGCAGCACGATCCATCAAACTATCGTTGCCGCCGTTCACCTTGGTGGGTGCGACGACCCGTGCAGGACTTTTAACTTCGCCGCTGCGCGATCGATTCGGAATCGTACAGCGACTCGAGTTTTACGACGTGCAAGACCTCAAGAGTGTCGTGCAACGCTCGGCCGGAATTCTGGGTGTGCCGCTCGATCCCGAGGGCGCATTACGTATCGCGGAGCGCTCGCGCGGCACGCCGCGTATCGCTAATCGCTTGCTGCGACGCGCGCGTGACTACGCGCAGGTCAAGGGCGACGGAACCATCACGTCGGCGCTCGCCGTCGCGGCGCTCGATCTGCTCGAGGTGGATCCGGTTGGATTCGACATGCTCGATCGAAAGTTGTTGACGACCATCATCGAGAAGTTCGATGGGGGTCCGGTCGGCATCGACAGTCTGGCAGCCGCCATCGGTGAGGAGCGCGGCACGCTCGAAGACGTGATCGAGCCCTTTCTCATTCAGCAAGGATTTTTGATGCGTACCGCCCGAGGGCGCATCGCGACGCGCGCGGCTTATCTGCACTTTGGCCTGGCGCCTCCGCAGCGACCGACGGGCGTGATGCCACTTTTCGAGGAGGACACTTGAGCGCGTTCGAGTGGCCCATACGCGTGTATTGGGAAGACACCGACGCCGGCGGTGTTGTCTATTACGCTAATTATCTTCGGTTTCTAGAGCGGAGCCGAACGGAGTGGCTCCGAAGTCGAGGGATCGCCCAGCGGGAACTCGCGGCTACTCGGGGCGTGCAGTTCATGGTTCTCGGACTTTCCATCGACTACAAGGCCGCAGCGCGACTCGACGATGCGCTTGTCGTGACCTGCGACATGCAACCTGAGGGACGCACCACCGCGATGTTCGACCAAAAAATTTGGCGTGAATCGGGTGAGGGGAGTGATCCGCTCAAAAAGGGTGTTCGGGAACTGCTCGTCGAAGCGCGGGTCCGAGTCGTGTGTGTAGATGAAAAAAGTTTGCGGCCGCGTCGCATTGGGGAGTACCTGTCGTGAACGACCTGTCCATTCTGAAGCTCATTCTCGAGGCCACGATCATCGTGCAGGCCGTGATGCTCATGCTGGTGATGGCCTCGATCTACTCCTGGAGCATCATTTTCAAAAAAAGATCGGTGCTCGGTCGGGCCAAGGACGATTTAGCGAGATTCGAGCGCGACTTTTGGTCGGGCGGCGATCTCTCCAATCTTTATAAGAGTATCGAGGCCCGAGGTAACCCCATAGGCATCGACAGTATCTTCCGTACGGGGTTTCGCGAATTCGCCCGTTTGCGCCAGCAGGGCGAAAGCGCCGTCGATTTGTTGCTCGAAGGTGCGCGTCGGGCGATGAAGGCGCAGCAGATCAAAGAAATCGAGTATCTCGAGAAGAGTTTATCGACGCTGGCGACGGTGGGGTCGACAAGTCCGTACGTGGGCCTCTTCGGCACGGTGTGGGGCATCATGCACGCCTTTGTGGGGCTCGGCTCCGTGCAGCAGGCGACGCTGGCAACGGTTGCGCCGGGCATCGCCGAGGCGCTCGTCGCCACCGCTATTGGGCTGTTTGCCGCGATTCCGGCGGTTGTCGCCTACAACCGGTTCGCGGATCAAGTCTGGCGGATCGAAGCTCGCTACGACGCGTTCATGGAAGAGTTCTCGACTATCTTGCAGCGTCATGCGACGCGTGATGCAGGCTGAGATAGGACCGCGCCATGCCGCAACCGGGTCGAAGTCGAAAACCCATGAGTGAGATCAACGTCGTGCCCTACATCGACGTGATGCTGGTACTGCTCATCATTTTCATGGTCACGGCGCCGTTGCTCACGCAGGGCATCAAGGTCGATTTGCCTGATGCCGCCGCGCAGGCGATCGACCCCGCGGATCTGCAGGACCGGCCGCCGCTGGTCGTGTCCGTTGATCGTCAAGGACGACTTTATCTCAATGAAGGGGATGATCCTTCTCAGCCGCTCGAAGATACGTTGCTGCAGGCGCGCGTCGCAGCGGTGCTGCGTGGCGCCCCGGGGGTGCCGGTCTTTGTCAAAGGCGATCGCGAAGTGCCCTATGGTCGCGTCGTCGAAGCGATGGTGTTGCTTCAAAGCGCAGGCGCGAAGAAGGTCGGCTTCTTGACGGATCCGGTGACCGTCCGAGGTGGACGTTGAGGGCTCCATGTCGGGCGTGACGTCGCGACTTCGCCCCTATTTTTTGTCGATTGCGCTTCATGCGGCGTTGGTCGGGGTGATTGTCGTGTTGGGCCTTCAGAACTGGCGCACCGAGTCTGAGGTGCCGCAGGTGATGGCGATCGAGGCTGTGGCGGTCGATGCCAACGAGCTCGCTCGACTCGCACGACGTGCGCCACCAAAGAAAGTAGAGCCAGAGCCGACTCCCGAGTCGGCGCTGGAGCCCGAGCCGGAACCTCCCAGGCCGGCGCCGGTCGAGAACGCCAGACGCGAGAAAGAAGTGCAGGCACTCAACGAGGCTCAGATTCGCAAAGAGACTCAGGCGCGTAAGGATGCGACGCTGAAGGCGGAGAGGGCTCGTCTGGAGGAGCGAGCGCGTGTCCAAGAGCAAGCACGCCGCGAGGCTGAAGCACGCCGAATGAAAGACGAGCTCGAGGCCGAAGATCGGCGTCGTCAGGAAGATGCCCGCATTCGAGCTGAGCGCGAAGCTGCTTTGCAGCGGGCGCTCACCGAGGAGCTTGCGGCAACCCAAGCGGCCGAGGCGCGGCGAGTTGCTGCGGCTCGCGCGGCGTCGCTTTCTGCGCAATGGGCAGCAGCCATTCAGGCGCGAGTACAGCGCGCGTGGATACGACCACCTTCAGCGCAGGCGGGTCTCGATTGTCGGGTTTCGGTGATTCAGGCAGCAGGCGGAACGGTGATCCGGGCTGAGGTCAAAGAATGCAATGGCGACGAGGCGGTACGACAGTCGCTCGAAGCGGCCGTGTTCCGTGCGTCACCGCTGCCACCGCCGCCGGAGCCCTCGCTCTTCGAGCGCAACATCGAGCTGAGATTCAGACCCAATGATTGACATCAAAAAATTAGCGAGTGGTGCATGGGCGATGTTGTGCGTCGCCCTGGTCGGTCTTTCCGCGCCTCCGGTCGCCGAAGCTCAGCTGCAGGTCGACATCACCTCTGGAGTCACGGCGCCGATCCCTATCGCCATCGAAAATTTTTCGGCGGATCCGCAGCGCTCGGCTGAGTTGATTCGTCGTAACCTCGCGCGCAGCGGGCGTTTTCTCGTGGGCGAACGTACGGTATCCGACTATTTGGTCACGGGTCGTACGAGCGTTGGGGCGGACGGACGCACCACGATCGACTTCGAGCTGCTCAATCTGCTGACGGGCCAGCGTTTGCTAATCGAGCGTATCAGCGCTTCGCCGGCGGCCTGGCGTAACGCTGCGCATCGCATCAGCGACCGGCTCTACCAAAAAATCATCGGAGCGCGAAGCGCGTTTGCAACTCGCATCGCTTACGTCTCGGTCGATGGGCAACCGCCGTCGCAGCGCTACCAGCTCATCGTCGCCGACTCCGATGGCGAAAATGCCAAGGTTATTTTGAAGTCGCGACTTCCTTTGATGTCGCCTGCTTGGTCGCCGGATGGAGAGTGGCTGGCGTACGTGTCATTCGAGACGCGTTCTGCGTCGGTTTACGTGCAGCGTGTACGGACCGCCGAGCGTCGCCGCGTGTCATCGCGGGCGGGGGTCAACAACGCGCCGACGTGGTCACCCGATGGCAGTCGATTGGCTCTTACGCTGTCGTCCTCAGGTGGTAACCTCGACGTCTACTTACTCGATATCGCCTCGGGCGCGCTGACTCGGCTGACGGATCATCCTGCGATCGATACGGAGCCTGAGTGGTCGCCCGATGGGACGCAGGTGTATTTCACCTCGGACCGCGCGGGCGGCCCACAGATTTATCGCGTGAATATCGAGCCCGGTTCGCGGCCTCAACGAATCACTTTTGCGGGCGCGTACAACGCTAGACCTAGGGTAAGCCCTAATGGGCGCTTGCTTGCGATGGTGACCCGAGAAGAGGGCGCGTATCGAATCGCTGTGCAAGACCTAGGGAACGGAAATGTTCGCGTCCTGTCGAAGAGCCGACAGGATGAGTCACCCTATTTCTCGCCTGATGGCGGCACGATCGTGTACGCCTCGAGAGAACGCGGCCAGGGCGTGCTCGCGACGGTGAGCGCCGATGGCCTCATCGCGCAACGGCTCGCTGCAGACCGCGGCGAGGTCCGTGAGCCTGCTTGGGGGCCCTTCCTGCCAGACGCTGTGGCCGTGCAATAATCATCCCTCATGTTTAGGAGTTTTAAGAAGATGAAAAAGCTGATTGCTGTTCTGGCTCTACTCGGATTACTCGCCGCCTGTAAGTCGGCGCCTCCAGTGAAGCAAGAATCGGGTGCCGATCTCGCTAACAAATCGGACGCCTCAGCCATCGCTCAGCCGGACGACTCAGCCGGACCCGTCTCGGCGGGTGAAGTCGGCACATCGAGCGAAACCACCGTGGCGCTTCCGCCCGACCTGGCTAATCGCACGATTATCTACTTTGCTTTCGACAGCGACGCGATCAGCACTGATGACCAAACCTTGCTCGCCGCGCATGCTCAGTTTCTGGGTAGCCGCCCGGGTTTGCGGGTGCGTCTCGAAGGTCACACTGACGAGCGAGGCACTCGCGAGTACAACATTGGTCTCAGCGAGCGTCGTGCACAGGCCGTTCGACGAGTGCTCGGTCTTCAAGGTGTCGCCGACACACGGCTCAGCACGGTGAGCTATGGTGAAGAGCGTCCCGCCGTTGCCGGCGAGGATGAGTCTGCCTATTCGCGTAATCGCCGCGTCGAAATCGTCTACGTCGCTGGAGGCTGATTCACGTGCTTCGCGCGTGTCTTGTAGCAGCGTCGCTTGCGTTGTGGGTCCTGCCGGCTCACGCGCAATCGACGCGAGAGCGACTTGCGAGTCTTGAGTCGCAGGTGACGCAGTTGCAAGAGGCGGTGCGGGGTCAGGCGCTCGTCGAGTTATCGCAGCGTCTCGATGCGCTCGAGGCCGAAGCCCGGGCCCTGAGAGGTGACCTCGACATTCTGCAGCGAGAGAACGAAGACCGACGTAAGCAGCAAGCTGACCTTGCGACTGATTTCGATCGTCGTATCGCGGCGATCGAAGCTCGTCTCGCTGCAGTGATCGTGGCGCCGACGTTGCCGTCTGCCGTGGCGCCGATCCCCGGCGAGCCGCCTATCGATGCAGGCGAGACGGGGAGTGTGGCCTTGATGTCGCCTGCGGGGCCGACGACTCCGACTGCACCGACGGCTTCGTCCGCTCCGGCATCAACCGCAGCGCCCGTACCGACCGAAAGCCCCGAGGTGTTGTACGGTCGGGCCTTCGACGCCCTCAAGGCAGCGAACTATCCCGAAGCGATCTCGGGAATGCGCGGGTTTGTGGCGCAGTTTCCGACGCACCCGCTCGCCGACAACGCGCAGTACTGGCTGGGACAGACTTACTACGTCACGCGTGATTACACCAAGGCCATCGATGCCTTTGCATCAGTCGGTAGCCGCTCGCCTGATTCGTCGAAGGCCCCTGATGCGCTGCTCAAGAAGGGGCTTTCGGAATTGAGTCTTGGCCGTAACGACGCAGCCCGCGCCTCGTTCAACGAAGTGCTACGAAGATATCCGCAAAACGAGGCGGCGCGCACGGCGCGCGAGCAACTCGGCCGCCTGCGCTAAACAATACTTTGAACGCGAGTCGGCTCAAGCTCACGGAAATCTTCCGTTCGCTGCAAGGCGAGGCGGACTCCGTCGGCATCCCGACGATTTTCGTTCGGCTCACAGGCTGCCCGCTGCGGTGTAAATACTGTGACACCGCCTATGCGTTTCATGGCGGTCAGTGGTGGACGCTCGCTGACATTCTTTCTCGCGTCAAAGAGCTCGAGGCCACTCACGTCTGCGTGACCGGTGGCGAGCCGTTGGCACAGCCTGCGGTCTTTGACTTGATGACGGCACTCTGTGATGAGGGGTATCGCGTATCGCTCGAAACCAGCGGCGCGATGCCGCTCGAGCGGGTCGATCCGCGCGTCGTGAAGGTGGTCGATATCAAGACGCCAGCCTCCGGCGAAGCGGCGCGCAATCGCTACGATGAACTCGAGCGACTACAGCCCAAAGACCTCATCAAATTTGTGATCGCTGATCGCACCGATTACGAGTGGAGTCGTTCGCAGTTGCGTGAGCGAGCACTCTCCGAACGCTGTACGGTGTTGTTCTCGCCGAGCCATGCTGAGTTACCCGCGCGTGACTTGGCCGACTGGATTCTCGAAGACCGATTACCGGTGCGGTTTCAGGTTCAGCTCCATAAATATCTTTGGGGCGACGTACCCGGACGATGAACACCACATCGCAGTTTTCGTCGGTCTCGAAACCGAGAGCCGTGGTCTTGCTCTCAGGGGGGCTCGACTCCGCCACCGTCCTCGCTATGTCGATCGAGCAGGGCTATGACGCTTATGCGCTCTCTGTGCATTACGGACAGCGACACTCGGCTGAACTTGCCGCCGCGGCTCGCGTGGCGACGACACTCGGTGCGCGCGAGCATCGCATCATGGGCGTCGAGCTCACGGGCATCGGCGGCTCGGCGCTCACCGATTCTTCGATCGCAGTGCCGACATCCCCCGTTGCGGGAATACCCGTCACTTATGTTCCGGCGCGCAACACTTTGATGCTCTCTTTGGCGCTCGGATGGGCCGAGGTGCTGGGTGCCGAGGCTATTTTCATTGGCGTGAATGCCGTCGATTATTCGGGCTATCCCGATTGCCGTCCGGAGTTCATCGCGGCCTTTGCGGAGGCGGCGCGTCTCGGGACGCGGGTGGGCATCGAGGGCGCGGCCATCCGCGTCGAGGCACCCTTGGTTCGGCTTTCGAAGGCCGACATCATTCGACAAGGCCATCGACTCGGAGTCGATTTTTCCCTCACGGTTTCCTGTTATCAGGCTGACTCGGAAGGGCGAGCCTGCGGGCGTTGCGACAGTTGTCGGTTGCGTCGGGAAGGTTTCGTCTCGGCCGGTGTGCCGGATCCGACGCGATATGTGTAGAATTCCCGCCCTCTCGACGGGTACGGGTCCTTAGCTCAGCCGGTAGAGCAGCTGGCTTTTAACCAGTTGGTCGCGCGTTCGAATCGCGCAGGACCCACCAACCCTCTCACAACCCCTCCGCGACGAACCCCGGGTTCTCGAACCCCGATTTTCCATAGCGAAGCGCTTGCCGGTCATCGAGCCTCGTCACGCGTCCGCCGGCCGCGGCCAAGACCGCATGGCCCGCGGCGATATCCCATTCCATGGTTCGCCCGAGGCGAGGGTAGAGATCGACGCCACCCTCAGCGAGTACGCAGAGCTTGAGCGATGAGCCTGCTTTCACTCGCGAGGCGATGGGTCGCGCGAGCTGCTGTAGCCAGGCATCGAGTGCTGTGCCGTCGCCGTGCGACCGACTCTCCACGACTGCGAGCCCCTCTGCGGGTGGTCTGCGGCAAGCGATGGCGAGACGACGGCCGCTCTGCTCTTTGAAGGCGCCCAGGCCTTTAGCGCCCGCGTAAAGGCTGTCGAGGGCCGGTGCGAGTACGACCCCGAGAACGGGTTCACCCGCCTGAATGAGGGCGATATTGACTGTGAACTCGCCATTGCGGCTGACGAACTCTCGGGTCCCGTCGAGAGGGTCAACAAGCCAAAACGCATCTCGCGCCGCATCGACGGTCGGGATACGTCCTGCAGCAACGGATTCCTCGGCCACGACGGGTAGGTCGGGGGTCAGGGCTGAGAGACCCGCCACGATGACGGCTTCCGCTCGTTCGTCGGCGACCGTGACCGGTGAGGCATCAGGTTTGGCGGATACGGCGAAGTCCGTGGCGTAAACCTCAGCCACGACCCGACCGGCGTTCCGAGTGATACCGACCACTGCTTCCAAAAACACAGGGTCGACGATGTATTTTTCTAGACCCTTGATTAAATAATTAATAGACATAAAATTCACCAATTGGGACAACAGGTTATCTCATCAATGCCCAAGACTCCATCCGTCTCACTCGTCGAGCGTCGACGCCGCGCGGTCGAAATGCGCCTGGCCGGGCGGACCCTGGCCGAGGTTCGCGCCGAGACAGGTCTCAGTGCACCGACCATCATCGAGGCCGCCCGAGTGTTTTCGGAAGGCGGCTGGGAGGCGCTCGATCAGCGTCGCCGAGGGCGTCCCGTCGGGGCGAGGCGAGTGCTTCGTGCCGAGGATGAAGCCGCGCTCGTCAACCGATTTTCGACCGCGGCGCCCGTGGGCGACGATTCGCTGTGGACTGCCGAGGCGGTTGCACGTGAGGTGCATCAAATCTTTGGTGTGACGCTTGAGGGTCGCGCCCTCTCTCGATTGCTGACGCGCGCGGGGCTCGGATTGCCGACGCTCGCCGAGTCCGCAGCGGCCGATCGTACGATGGCAGATTGGCGAGCCAACGTTGTCGTGTCGCTCATCAAAGAAACGCGTCGAGTACCCGGCGAGATCTTGTGGTGTGGTGAGTGCAAGATCGGCGCATCCGCGCGTGTGCTCGTCGCGCAAACCTTGCGCGGTCAGGTGGCGTGGCGGCCTCTCATCGAACCGTTTCGTCTCGAAAGTTGGCTGTCGTTTCTCGATCGTGTGATCGAGGCTTGGCCGAAGACGCGCGGCGTGTTGTTGCACGGCATCGACGTAGCACGACCCGAGGTTCGCGAGTGGGCGGCCCAGCACTCGAGCGTGCAACTCATGGGTGCTCCGCGCGGTCCGGGTCCGATAGCGATTCCGGTAGTGCGACCCTCAGCGAAGAGGGATGAGTTTCCTCACCTGCAGCAACTCGAAGCTGAGAGCATCCACATCATGCGCGAGGTGATCGCGGAGACCGAGCGGCCTGTACTGCTTTACACCGGCGGTAAGGACAGCGCGGCGATGCTGCATGTCGCGCGCAAAGCGTTCTTTCCGTCGCCGCTGCCTTGTCCTTTGCTGCACATCGACAGCACCTGGGAGTTTCGCGAGATGTACGACATGCGCGAGAGGGTTGCGCGCGAGTATGGTCTTCGGCTCATCGTACATCGCAACCCGGAGGCCGTTCGTCTTGGGATCAATCCGTTCACCCACGGCTCGCAGGTACATGCCGATCAATGGAACACTGAAGGTCTGCGACAGGCACTCGATGAGCATGGGTTCGACGCGGCATTTGGTGGCGCGCGTCGCGACGAAGAAAAGTCACGTGCCAAAGAGCGCGTCTTCTCGTTTCGCAACGCGCATCATCGTTGGGATCCACGCAGCCAGCGGCCCGAGCTCTGGAATCTCTATAACGCTCGCAAGGCGCCCGGTGAGTCGATCCGCGTATTTCCGTTGTCAAACTGGACCGAGCTCGACGTGTGGCAGTACATCGGGCTCGAAAACATTCCGATCGTCCCGCTGTATTTCGCAAAAGAGCGTCCGGTCGTCGAGCGTCACGGCATGCTCATCATGGTGGACGATGCGCGATTCCCCTTGCAGCCGGGAGAAGTCCCGGTCATGCGTAAGGTGAGATTTCGCACGCTCGGTTGTTATCCGCTCTCCGGAGCCATCGAAAGCGCGGCAGAGACGCTGCCCGACATCATCGAAGAAATGCGGCAATCGACATACAGCGAGCGTCAAGGTCGTTTGATCGACCATGATGGGCCCGCGTCGATGGAGCGCAAGAAGCGAGAGGGGTACTTCTGATGTCCGATCTTCTGCGCTTCATTACCTGCGGCAGCGTCGATGATGGCAAGAGCACGCTGATCGGTCGTTTACTCTACGAGTCTCGTCAGGTGCTCGACGATCAACTCGCTGCACTCGAAGCCGACAGCAAAAAGTGGGGGACGCAAGGCGAGGCCATCGACTTCGCACTGCTCGTCGATGGGCTCTCGGCAGAGCGCGAACAAGGCATCACGATCGACGTGGCTTACCGGTTTTTCAGTACGCCGCGGCGGAAGTTCATCGTGGCCGACACGCCTGGGCACGAGCAGTACACGCGCAACATGGTGACCGGCGCCTCCACGGCCGAGCTCGCGTTGATTCTCGTCGATGCGCGTAAAGGCGTGCTCACGCAAACCCGCCGTCATTCCTATCTGGTTTCTTTGATGGGTATCCGACGCGTCGTGTTGGCCGTCAACAAGATGGACCTCGTCGACTACTCGCAAGATGACTTCGATCGCATCGTTGCCGACTACCGCGAGTTCGCGCAGCGTATCGGGTTGACCGAGATCATCGCCATTCCGATCTCGGCGCTTGGCGGTGACAACGTCGTCACCCATGGCGCGCGGATGCGGTGGTATCGCGGTCCGACACTCCTGAGTCATCTCGAGACCGTCGAGATCGAGGTGTCGCAACAAATCGATCGATCTCTGCGACTGCCCGTGCAGTGGGTCAATCGGCCATCGCCTGATTTTCGTGGCTACAGTGGTCTGGTCACGAGCGGTGTGCTGCGTGTCGGTGATCGGGTTCGGATCCAGCCCTCGGGTCGTCAAACTCAGATCGCGCGCATCGTGACTGCTGACGGCGATCTCGTCGAGGCGGCGGCAGGGCGGTCGATCACGGTTACGCTGACCGATGACGTTGATGTGATGCGAGGCGACGTCATCAGCGCCGCAACCGACCCCGCCGAGATCGCTGATCAGTTTGAAACGACGCTAGTTTGGCTCGGTGACGAGCCGATGCTGTCTGGCCGGTCTTATCTGCTCAAGATCGGCGCGCGAACGATGGGTGCCGTGTTCTCTACGCCCAAGCATAAGGTCAACGTGAACACGCTCGAGTTGCTCGCAGCGCGACAGCTCGAGCTCAATGAAATCGGAACCTGTAACGTAGCGCTCGATCAGCCCGTGGCGTTTGAGCCCTATGAGCTCGATCGAGCGATGGGTGGATTCGTCGTGATCGATCGCCTGAGTCACGCGACGGTTGGGGCGGGCATGATCCGATTCGCCTTGCGTCGCTCTCGAAACATTCATCGACAGGTGGTGAGCGTTGATAAAGCGACGCGCGCGGCGCTCAAGCGACAAAAGCCCGTCGTGGTGTGGTTCACGGGGTTATCGGGATCAGGCAAATCCACCATCGCCAATGCGCTCGAGCAGAGGTTGCTCGCTAGGGGATGTCACAGTTATCTGCTCGACGGCGATAACGTCCGTCACGGTCTCAACAGAGACCTCGGATTCACGGCTGCCGATCGCGTCGAGAATATTCGCCGTATCGCCGAGGTCGCCAAGCTCCTGGTCGACTCGGGTCTCATCGTGCTGACGGCGTTCATTTCTCCGTATCGAGCCGAGCGCGACATGGCGCGGCAGCTGCTCGAAGAGGGAGAGTTCATCGAAGTGTATGTCGACACGCCGCTCGAGGTCGCCGAGGCGAGGGATGCCAAGGGGCTCTACCGCAAGGTACGCCGAGGAGAACTCAAAAACTTCACCGGCATCGACGCGCCCTATGAGGCGCCGCAGTCCCCCGAGCTGCGAATCAACACGGTCGATTGCACGGCGGACGAGGCCGCCGAGCGGGTGCTCGCCTTGCTCGAGGCACGCGGTATCCTTGCGGCAGGGGGATGATCCATGTCGAAGTCAGCTAACGATCCTTTTGCCGAAATCCGCTCCGCGGTGCGCGCGCTCTGTGCGCAATTTCCGGATGAGTACTTTCGCAAGGTCGATGCCGAGCGCGGTTATCCCGTCGAGTTCGTCGACGCATTGACCGAAGCGGGCTGGCTCGCAGCGCTCATTCCGCAAGAGTACGGCGGATCGGGCCTCTCGCTTGCCGAGGCTTCGGTGATCATGGAAGAAATCAATCGCTCGGGGGGTAACTCGGGTGCGTGTCATGGGCAGATGTACGTCATGAACGTGCTCGTCCGTCATGGCAGCGAGGCGCAGCGTCGCGAGTTCTTGCCGAAGATTGCCGCGGGCGAACTTCGCATGCAGTCGATGGCGGTCACCGAGCCGACGACGGGCACCGACACCACGCGGCTCAAGACGACGGCCGTCCGCAAAGGCGACCGCTACGTCATCAATGGGCAGAAGGTATGGATCTCGCGAGTGCAGCACTCCGATCTCATCGTGCTGCTCGCGCGCACCACGCCGCTGGCCGAGGTACAGCGCAAGTCCGAGGGACTCTCGGTGTTCCTCGTTGATGTTCGAGAGGCCCTCGGCAAGGGGATGTCGCTACGGCCCATCCCGAACATGGTCAATCACGAGACCAATGAACTCTTCTTCGACCATCTCGAGATCCCGACGAGTCATCTCATCGGCGAGGAGGGTAAGGGCTTCAAATACATCCTCGACGG
This sequence comes from Gammaproteobacteria bacterium, assembly GCA_016874235.1. Classification (GTDB taxonomy): domain Bacteria; phylum Pseudomonadota; class Gammaproteobacteria; order Steroidobacterales; family Steroidobacteraceae; genus UBA964. Next base: position 43,058 of record VGUJ01000002.1, on the reverse strand, counting down.
GCTCAACGCCGAGCGAGTACTCATCGCTGCCGAGTGCATCGGCGATGCCTACTGGTTCGTCGAACGTGCGACGAAGTACGCCAATGAGCGCGTCGTGTTCGATCGACCGATCGGCAAGAACCAGGGCGTGCAGTTTCCGATCGCCGAGAGTTATATCGAGACCGAGGCCGCGAGCCTCATGCGATTCAAGGCTTGTGAGCTCTACGATGCCAAACAGCCCTGTGGTGCCGAGGCCAATATGGCCAAGTACCTCGCAGCCAAGGCCTCTTGGGAAGCGGGTAACGCTTGTTTGCAGACCCATGGTGGGTTCGGGTTTGCAGCCGAGTACGATGTCGAGCGAAAGTTTCGCGAGACGAGGCTGTATCAGGTGGCGCCGATCTCGACGAATCTCATCCTGTCTTACATCGCCGAGCACGAGCTTGGCTTGCCGCGCTCGTACTGATTCAAAGGTTCGCCCAACATGAAACTCGACTCTTCCCTCTCTGCCGTCGTGACGGGCGCCGCCTCCGGCTTGGGTGAGGCGACGGCGCGTGCGCTCGCCGCACGCGGTGTTCGCGTTGCCATCTTCGATCTGTCGGTCGAGCGCGGTGAGACGGTCGCGCGCGGTATCAAAGGTCTCTTTTGCAAAGTCGACGTGACGAATGACCTGAGCGTCGATGAGGGTTTTGCAAAAGCTCGGGCGGCTCACGGCCAGGAGCGCATCCTCGTAAACTGCGCCGGCATCGCCAATGGCTTCAAGACGGCGTTTCGTGATCGCGAGAGCGGTGAGGCACGACACTTCCCGATGGCCGACTTCGAGCGTGCGATCCAAATCAATTTGATCGGTACGTTTCGCTGCATCGCCAAGTCCGCAGCGGGGATGCTTGCGCTGCCCGTGCTACCCGAGGGTGATCGCGGGGCAATCATCAACACGTCATCGGTCGCGGCCGAAGATGGTCAGATCGGTCAGGCGGCATACTCGGCGTCGAAGGCAGCGATTTCGGGGATGACCTTGCCGATCGCGCGCGACCTCATGAACGAGGCCATTCGCGTGAACACGATTCTGCCGGGAATCTTTGCGACGCCGCTGCTCGCGGGCTTGCCGGCGAAAGTCACCGACGCGTTGGCGGCGACCGTACCGCACCCCAAGCGGCTCGGTTTACCCGAGGAATATGCCGCGCTCGCGGTTTCGATGATCGAGATCGGCTATCTCAATGGTGCCTGCGTGCGGCTCGACGGTGCCATTCGAATGGCACCGCGCTGACTTAAGTCGTCGGTTCGTCGGCGCAGCCGCAGTGCGCAAGCACATACTGCGCGGCGTCGGCACCCGACTCGGTGTAATGAACGAGCTGGCGATCTTCGGGTGCAACATATCCGTCGGCAATTAACGCATCGAGCGGTAACACCGAGTCCCAATATTTTCGTCCCACCAGTACGATCGGAATCGGAGAGATCGTCCGCGTCGCCACCAAATTGAGCGCTTCATAGACTTCATCGAGCGTGCCGAATCCGCCGGGTAGTGCGACGAGTGCGCGCGCCCTGAACATGAAATGCATCTTGCGTAGTGCAAAATAACGAAACTGAAATGCGAGGCCGGGTGTGATGTAGGGGTTCGGAAACTGTTCGTGAGGCAGGCGGATGTTGAACCCGATGGTCGGTGCTCCGGCTTCACTCGCGCCACGATTCGCCGCCTCCATGAGGCCAGGCCCGCCGCCCGTGGCCACGACCAGTCGATGGCAGCCCGGCGTGTGCGTGGCGCCACGACTGATCTCGTAACCGAAGCGACGCGCCTCTTCGTAAAAATGCCGTTGCTCGAGCGTTGCGCCGGGAGTCTCTGGCGAGGGGATGCGTGCGCTGCCGAACGCGACGACCGTGCTCTCGATACCGTAGGCGCGTAAATAGGTGTCGGCGCGGTCGAACTCGAGGGCGAGCCGAACGGCTCTCGCGTGGTCACTCTCGAGGAAATCGCCATCGTCTTCGGCAAGGCGATAGCTCGGGCTAGAGAGGATGTCTTTGAGGCGACTGTGATCCATGGTCGGATGGCGCTCCTTACGGGATTCGAACCCGTGTTACAGCCTTGAGAGGGCTATGTCCTGGGCCTCTAGACGAAAGGAGCGGGGTACCGGAGTACAGGCCGGGAAGGCGCGGTATTATAGGCGCCCGCCCCAATTGCTCAAGCGGCCTGTTTTTCTCAGCGGACATCACAGCATTGAATTCCCCACACGCCTCGTCTGAGGCCGTTCCCCGCCTGGCTCGTATCATCCCGCGCGACTCGCATCCGATTTCGCGCTCGAAGATTGCCCCCGAGGCGCTTCGCGTTCTCTATCGTCTCCGAGAAGCTGGGTTCGAGGCTTATCTCGTCGGAGGTTGTGTACGCGACCTCACGCTCGGACTCGAGCCCAAGGATTTCGACGTCGCGACCAACGCCTTGCCTGAGCAGGTCAAACGCCTCTTCAGAAACTGCCGTCTCGTCGGACGTCGGTTTCGTCTCGCGCATGTTTTCTTTGGCCGCGAGGTCATTGAGGTGGCGACGTTTCGTGCCTCGGGTGCACCACCCCAGGGTGATGAGCTGCCGCCCGAGGATGTCACGCTAGAGGATGGTTCGCTTGAAGACGCATCGCTCGATGATGCGCCGCTCGAAGCCGAGGAGGCGATCGAGGTCGAAGACTCGCGTGACGTTCACGATTTCGACGAGTCACTCGAGCGTGTCGTCGATCAGAGTGGTCGCATTCTTCGCGATAACGCCTACGGCACCATCGACGATGACATCTGGCGCCGCGACTTCACCTGTAACGCCCTCTACTACAACATCGCCGATTTCTCGGTTTGGGATTACTGCCAAGGCTTCGAGGACGTCAAAGCTCGTCGTCTGCGCCTCATCGGTGATCCCGAGACGCGTTATCGCGAAGACCCCGTGCGCATGCTGCGTGCCGCGCGTTTTCAAGCCAAGCTTGGTTTTGAGATCGAGCCCGCCACTGCCGAGCCCATCGCGAATTTGAGCGGATTGTTGGCAGGGGTTCCGCCGGCGCGTCTGTTCGACGAAACACTCAAATTATTCCTCACGGGTCACGGCGCCGAGAGTTATCGAGTACTGCTCGAGCGAGGATTGCTCGACGAGTTACTCCCGGGCGTGGCGGCATTCGCACGCAAGCACCCGGGAAGCGCGCCCGAACGCATGCTGATTCAGGGTTTGATCAACACCGACGCGCGTGTTCGCGCCGATCGCCCGGTGACCCCGTCATTTCTTTTCGCGCTGCTGCTTTACGGACCGATCGGACTCGCCATCGAGAAACGGCCGAAGGCCGAGTGGCATGAGATCTCGACCATTCTCGATGCAGTGGATGTTGCTGTGCGTGACATCTATTCGCGAGTCGCCGTACACCGGCGTTTCATTCTCGGGATGCGCGATATGTTCGCCTTACAGCCGCGCCTCGAGGTGCCGAAAGGGCGTCGTGCGCTGCGCACACTCGAGCATCCAAGATTTCGCGCGGCCTTCGATTTACTGCAACTTCGCGCCGAGTTCGGCATGGCAGACAAGGCCGTCGTCGAGTGGTGGACGAGGTTGCAGACTGCAAGCCCTGAGCAACGCGCCACGATGAGCGAAGCGATCGGGCGGACGGGCGGCGGGGAGGGACGCGCTTCCTCAGGCGGACGCAACAGTCGACGCCGCCGTGGGGGTCGTCGTCGAGGGCGTGGCGGCGGCGGACCGGGCGGCGGCTGAGCGTCGGGACGGTGATGTCGCAGCCCGTTCTGTGGCAGCCCGCCTACGTGGGTCTCGGCAGCAACCTCGGCGACTCACGGGGTGTCATTCGCCGCGCCATCGAGGCGCTCGGCTCATTCTCGGACACTCGGGTCATCGCCACATCCCCACATTACCGTACCGTACCCTTCGGGCCGGTTGAGCAGGGTGCGTTCATCAACGCCGTAGCGGGTGTGATTACGCGGCACCCACCCTTGGATTTCCTTCGTGCACTTCGAACGCTCGAGCGCCAACTCGGGCGTGCTGAGGGGCGTGCGCGGTGGGGTCCCAGAGAAATCGACCTCGATCTGCTGACGTTCGGCGACACGATCCTCGCGACTGATGAACTGACGCTGCCTCATCCCGGGATTCCGGAGCGTGATTTCGTTCTGTATCCTCTTCGGGACATCGCGCCGCAGTTACTGATCCCGATGATGGGCAGGGCGGCCGAGCTTGCGGCCCGAGTGGCCGATCGAGGCATCGAGCGACTCGACTGAACATGACGGAACCGGTTCCCCAACGTTACATCGTCATCGAAGGCCCGATCGGCGTCGGCAAAACCTCGCTTGCGCGACGACTCGCCGAAACACTCTCGGCCGATCTCATTCTCGAGCAGGCAGAGTCGAATCCTTTTCTTGAACGTTTTTACCGAGACCCGGTGGGCGCGGCCTTGCCCGCTCAGCTGCATTTTCTTTTTCAGCGCGTTCAGCAACTCGCTGCGTTTCGGCAGGACGATCTCTTCTCGACGATTCGGGTCTCGGACTACCTGCTCGAGAAAGACCGATTGTTTGCGAGAGTGACGCTCGATGAAGCCGAGTTTGGGCTCTACGATCAAATCTATTCGCGGGTGGTGATCGACCCTCCGAAGCCCGACCTGGTGATTTTTTTGCAGGCGCCGGTGGATGTACTGCTGCAGCGCATCAGTCGTCGGGGCATCAAGGCTGAACAGCTGATCGAGCGGGCCTACCTCGAGCGGCTCAATGAGGCCTACGCCCGATTTTTTCACGACTATGAGGCGGCTCCGCTGCTGATCGTGAATGCGGCTGCCATCGACCCGACCGCCAACGATGCCGACTACGAAGAGCTGCTGGGCGCCGTTCGGCGCATGAAGCGGGGCAAGCTTTACTTCAACCCGCTTCGGCACGCGGTCATTTGACCCTTATTCGGCCGCACTTTGGCCGAAATTCGGTTAACATCCCATAAATATGCAGGTAGCGACGACCATCGCCGAGGTGCGGGAGAAGGTCAAGGAGTGGCGGACGGCCGGCCGTAAGGTGGGTTATGTGCCGACCATGGGCAATCTCCACGATGGCCATTTGGGGCTTTGTCGGCCGGCCCGAAAAGTCACCCGGCATTACGTCGTCAGCGCCTTTGAGAGTCCGATGCAGTTCGGGCCAAACGACGATTTTGACCATCACCCGCGCACGCCTGAGCGGGGCGAGCAGCTGCTCAAGTCGGTCAATTGCGATTTGCTCTACCGACCCGATCCGCACGAGATCTACCCGCAGGGATTGCTCAACTCGGTGCACATCGAGGTGCCGGGTTACACCGACCTCCTTTGTGGTGCCGTTCGACCGGGTCACTTCGAAGCGCTCGTCAGCGTGACCAATCGTCTCTTCAACATCGTGCAGCCGGACGTCGCCGTGCTCGGCGAAAAAGATTTTCAGCAGCTCGTCGTCATTCGACGGATGGTCGAAGAGCTCAAGATGCCGATCAACGTCGTGGCTGCTCCCTCGGTTCGAACGGCTGACGGACTTGCGATGAGTTCGCGCAATCAATACCTCACCGAAGACGAGCGTCCACTCGCGCCGCGTATCTACGAAGAGCTGTGTAAGGTGGCCGAAGCGATCGAGATGGGTGCGGGGTCGCTGTCAGAGATCATGCAGCTCGAGTCGAAGTCGCGGGCCGCCCTGCGAGAGGATGGATTCACGGTCGATTACTTTACGGTGGCGAGCGTTCACACCCTTCGTAAACCGGGTATCTCAGAAAGCGATCTCATCGTGTTGTGCTCGGCGCGTCTCGGCAAAGCCCGTCTGATCGACAACAAGCGCTGCACCCGTCTCTAGTTCGGCTCGGTTCGAGCCCCTTCATTCAGTCGATCCAGTGCCCACTCGATGTGCTCGCGAACGAGCGGCGAAGCGTCTTGTGCGCGCTGACGAAGCACCGTCCGAGCGCGCTCTGCGGCAGGTCCTATGCGACTTCCGTTACCGAGAGCGACGGCGATGTTACGCAACCAGCGCTCGTGGCCGATACGGCGGATTGCCGAGCCTCGCAGGCGTGACTCGAATTCTTCGGCGGTCCAAAGAAACAGCTCGACGAGCGGTGTCTGATCTAGGTTGTGACGAACCGCTTTGAGATCGGGGTGTGAGGCAGCACGTGCGAACTTATTCCAGGGGCAAACGAGCTGGCAATCGTCGCAGCCGTAGATGCGGTTGCCGATCAAGGGTCGCAGGGGTTCGGGGATCGCGCCCTGCAACTCGATGGTGAGATAGGAAATGCAGCGCCGCGCGTCGAGTTGCCACGGTGCCGTGATTGCACCCGTGGGGCAGGCCGGAATGCAGGCCTCGCAAGTGCCGCAATGCGCGCCCGTGGGCGGATCGATGGGCAGCGGCAGGTCGGTGTAGATTTCGCCCAAAAAAAACCATGACCCGGCATCTTGGTAGATGAGGTTGGTGTGTTTGCCGATCCAGCCGAGTCCGGCGTTTCGCGCGAGCGCTTTCTCGAGTACGGGGCCGGAGTCGACGAATACGCGGTAGCCGAACGCCCCGATCTTTGCTTCGATGCGGTCGGCGAAGTCTTGCAGGGCGTTTCGCAAAATCTTGTGGTAATCGCGGCCGAGTGCATAACGAGACACATAGCCGAGATCGGGCGCGTTGAGTACGGCCTCTGCGCTGGTGGCTTCGCTTGGCCAGTAATCGAGTCGAACGCTGATGGCGCAGACGGTTCCAGGCTTGAGCTCGGCGGGCCGCGACCGCCGTGTGCCGTGACGCGCCATGTAATGCATGTCGCCGTGCCGGCCTTCCGCGAGCCAGCGAAGCAGATGCGTCTCATCTTCCGCGAGGTCGAGATGGGCGATGCCGATCGCTGCAAAGCCGAGCCCGGAGGCGAGAGCATCCAGTTCGTTTCGAAAGGCATGCAAGTCGGAGGGCGACATGCGGTGAGTATATCGGCGACCGTATACTCCACACCCGAATGAACCCAGGACATTACGAGTACGGTGGGCATCGCGGGAGACCGTCCGGACTTTACCGCGTCGAAGACGTTCGGGCCCTTGAAACGTCGACGGTTGTCTCAGGTGTCGAAGGCGCCCAACTCATGTTTCGCGCAGCATCTGCCGCGCTTCGAGAGCTGCGTGCGCGATGGCCAGTGGCCCGTGATCTGCTCGTGTTGTGCGGTGGGGGAAATAACGGCGGCGATGGCTACGCCCTTGCGAAGCTCGCTCGTGAGGCCGGTCTCACGCCACGCGTGCTCGCAGCGGTGCCGATCGATCGCTTGACAGCCGATGCAGCGCGCGCCGCGACGCAATGCATGAAGGACGGTACGCCCGTCGAAAATCTGAGGGCAGGACGCTTTGACGTCGAGCGATTGGCGGGTGCTGATGTCATCGTGGATGCCTTGCTCGGAATCGGCCTGCAGTCCGAGGTGCGCGCCGATCTCGCCGAGATCATTCGTGCCACTAATAAATTGAACCGACCCGTGCTCGCGCTGGATGTGCCTTCGGGTCTGTGTGCCGACACCGGTGCGGTGCGAGGTGTCGCCGTGCATGCGGCGGTGACCGTGACATTCATCGCGAGAAAAGCCGGGTTGTGGTTGGGCGCTGGGCCCGATCATGCGGGCGAGGTGGTGCTCGCGGATCTCGGAATTGATGCGACGACGGTTTCGCCCACGCTCAATCTTTTGAGTCCAAGCAATCTGACCACGAGATTACCGTCGCGTCCTCGCGATGCTCACAAGGGGCATTTCGGCCACGTGCTCGTGGTCGGCGGGGGTGAGGGTATGCCGGGTGCGGCACGACTCGCGGGTGAGGCGGCGTTGCGGGCGGGGGCAGGGCGCGTGACGGCCTGGGTGGCACCCGAATCGGCGACAGCGGTCGCCGCCGGTTGCCCCGAGCTCATGGTGCGCGGCCTCGGTACGGGCGCAGCTTCGGCCGACCTACTGCAGTCGGCCGATATCCTAGCGATCGGGCCGGGTCTCGGGCGCAGCGAATGGAGTCGAGTGAGTTTTGCGAACGCCCTGTCGGCGGCGCGAGCGCGCGAGTTGCCGGTTGTTCTCGATGCGGATGCGCTCAACCTGCTTGCCGAGCAACCCGGGCTCGAACTGCCGACGCGAACTATCTTGACGCCGCACCCTGGCGAGGCCGCTCGACTACTCGGACGGTCGACCTCCGATGTTCAGCGTGATCGCGTGCGATCGCTCAAAGAAATGCAAGATCGATATACAGCGACGATCGTGCTCAAGGGTGCAGGCAGTCTGGTGTCCGACCATATTCCGTTCATGTGTGATCGCGGTACGCCCGCGATGGCCGCGCCTGGCATGGGCGATGTACTGACGGGCGTCATCGCGGCTTTGCTGGGCCAAGGTTTTTCGACGGTTGAGGCGGCAAGACTTGGCGTCCTGTGGCACGCCCTGGCAGGCGAGGCGGCTGCACGGGGTGTTGATCGTGGCGTGCTCGCGAGTGAAGTTTCGTGGCATCTGCCCCGTGTGCTCACATCATGATCAGGCTCCTTTCGCCCGATGACGAATGCACGCGCCGCTTTGGCGCGGCGCTCGCTCGTACGCTGCCAAGACCTCCCACCCGATCGTTACGTATTTTTTTGAAGGGCGATCTCGGCGCGGGCAAGACCACATTCGTTCGAGGGTTGTTACAAGCCCTTGGCGAGACGCGGACCGTCAAAAGTCCGACCTACAGTCTGCTTGAAACCTATGAGCGCGGACCCTGGCGTATCGTTCATCTCGATCTGTATCGACTGGCGGAGCCCCGCGATCTGGTGTCTTTGGGGCTTCCCGATCACGACCATGAGGGCGCGCTCTGGCTGATCGAATGGCCAGAGCGTGGCGAGGGGGTGTTGCCCCAGCCCGACCTGGAGTTGGTGTTGGAAGGCTCCTCGACAGGTCATTGGGTAAGCGTTGAAGCCCGAACACCACTCGGTGCCGAGTGGCTGCATCAGGCCTCAAGGGAACCTGAGTTTTCCTCTGCAGAGCATTGATTTTGGTTGAAATATTGCCTGCGTTCCGCGTAATCTTTCGGCTCATGACACGTCCTCAGGGGTCGTCGGAAACCCGCGCGCGGCGCGCGATTGTGGCTTTGGCTCTGCTTGCGGGGGTCGCGTTTTTCATTACCGACACGGCGAGCGCCGCCGGCAAAACGCTTCGTGAGCTTCGTTTCGAGGCGCCTTCGGCACCGACCGACTCGATGCGCCTCGTCATTGAAGTCGAAGCCGACACCGTCCCCAAATTCTTTGTGCTCGAGCGGCCGTTGCGCGCCGTCGTCGATTTCCCAGGAACTCGCTTGGCGTCCTCGGTTCGACTGCCCGCGGCGCAGGGCGCCGTACGCGCGGTCCGAGCGGGTCCGCAGGCCGACGGTTCCTTGCGACTCGTGCTCGATCTTGCTGCGGGTGCCCGCGTTCGATGGGCGGGTGGCGATACGGCGGCTCGACAGTTCACCCTGGAGGTCGCGGGAGGGCGGAGTACGCCTGCTGTTGCTGCAATGGCTGCGTCGACCCCTGCGGTCACCGCGACGAGTTCGACCGCGCCGATTCCGACTGCACCCGTCATCACGCCCGTCGCGGAGCCGAGCATCAAGCCGATCAAGGCTGAGCATTTGCCCGTTGGGGGTCGCGACGTCATCGTGGCGGTGGACGCGGGTCATGGTGGGCAGGACCCGGGGGCGATCGGCCGAGCGGGAACCCGCGAGAAAGACGTCGTCCTCGACATTTCTAAAGAGCTCGCCGAACGCATCAACCGGGAGCCCGGCATGCGAGCCATCCTCACCCGTGATGGCGATTATTTTCTGACGCTGCGTCAACGAATTCGTCGGGCGCGAGACGCCGGCGCAGAACTGTTCGTCTCCGTCCACGCGGATGCCGTCCGTGACCCGTCGGTATCTGGATCCTCGGTGTACGTGCTGTCACTGAAGGGCGCGACCGACGAGCAGGCGAGGTTGCTGGCCGATCGTGAAAACGCGGCCGACCTGGCGGGTGGGGTATCCCTCGACGACAAAGACCCCGTGATCGCCTCGGTACTCGTCGATCTCGCGCAGTCCGCGCAGATCAGCCAAAGCATGGTGGCGGCCGAGCGCGTGCTGCGGTCTCTCTCTCGCGTGAACGAGGTCCGCAAGCCCCTCGTGCAGCAAGCGGGTTTCGTCGTGCTCAAAAGTCCTGATATTCCCTCGATGCTCGTCGAGACCGCGTTCATCTCGAGTCCGGCGGACGAGCGATTGCTCAACAAGCCAGAACGCCGAAAAGATCTCGCCGAAGCTATCTTTGACGGCGTGAAGCAGTTCTTCCTTGATCATCCGCCGGATGGCTCGCGCTTTGCTCAAGCGCGTGAGTCGGGTCGAACGGTGATCGCGACGGCGACTGACGGGGCGCCGGCTCGTTCGGGCAAGCTCTAGTCTCTCTCGTGCCCATTCGTTTGCTGCCGAGTGCGCTCGTCGATCAGATCGCCGCGGGCGAGGTGGTCGAGCGACCGGCGTCGCTCGTCAAAGAGCTCATCGAGAATGCGCTCGATGCGGGTGCGCGCTCGATCGACGTCGATGTGGAGGCGGGCGGGTCGCGGCTCGTCCGGATTCTCGATGATGGTCACGGTATTGCTGCCGATGAACTGCCGCTCGCCGTGCAGCGACACGCCACGAGCAAGATCGGCAACCTCGAGGATCTCGCTGCCATCCGCACTTTGGGCTTTCGCGGTGAGGCGCTGCCTTCCATCGGTTCCGTCGCTCGCCTGCGTATCGCCTCGCGCGCCGTCGGTTCCTCGCAGGGCGCGGAGGTTCGAGTCGAAGGCGGGGAGATTTCGCCGGTCGCGCCTTCGCCGCAGCCTCGCGGCACGCTCGTCGAGGTTCGTGATCTTTTTTACAACGTACCCGCGCGCCGAAAGTTCTTGCGTACCGAGAGCACCGAGCTCGGTCATATCGCACGACTGGTCGAGCGTTTCGTACTCGCTCGTTTCGACGTGGCGTTCAGGTTGCGACACGAAGGGCGTACGCTGATCGATACGCCGCTTGCGACTACACCCGAGGCCCAGCGGGTACGCATCGCTTCGATCATGGGTGAGCAGTTCATTGTCGAGGCGCTACCTGTCGAGCGTCAGTCGGGATCTGTCACGTTTTGGGGTTGGCTGGGTCAGCCGCACGCCGCGCGAGCGGCGAGCGATCAACAATTTGCATATGTCAACGGGCGCTCCGTACGCGATCGGATGCTCGCCGGTGCGGTGCGACTCGGTTATCGCGACGTGCTCTACCATGGTCGGCAGCCGGCGTACCTTGTTTATCTTGAGCTCGATCCGCAGTGGGTCGACGTCAATGCGCATCCGCAAAAACTGGAAGTCCGATTCCGTGACGTCCGCCAGATCCATGATTTCGTGTTTCGAACGGTGCATGACGCCTTAGGCGTCGGGGCGGGGTCGGCAGCGCCGACCGCGCGCACGACGACTCTCGGGGTCGATGCCTTTCGCAGTGATGCGGCTCAGTCTGGCTTCGATCTGGCGACAGGCGTAGGGGAGGCGATCGGAGTGAGGTCGGCGTTCGTGGAGGAGCCGGCACTCGGATCGACGCCCGCATCGGTAACGACCGCGCCCGGGTCGCTCGGTACCGCGCTCGCTCAGCTTCATGGCACCTACATCCTGGCGCAGAGCGAGTCGGGATTGATCTTGGTCGATGCGCATGCCGCCCACGAGCGGGTGCTCTATGAACGGATGAAACGAGACTTCGGTGACTCGCCGGCGGTCCAGCGCTTACTCGAGCCACGCGTCGTCGAAGTGGCTGCGCACGAAAGCGAGAGCTTCGCGGCGCATTCGGATGACTTCGCCCGCGCGGGATTCGAGATCGACGTGATCGGCCCCGGTCGTTTAGCCGTACGCGCCATGCCTGCTCTACTGTCGCAGGTTGATCCGGCGCCGTTGGTGCGAGAAGTTCTCAAAGATTTACGCGACGATCAGGGCAGTCATCACCTCGAGGCGGCGGCGCATGTATTGCTCGGCAACATCGCCTGTCGCAGCGCCATTCGGGCCAATCGCAAACTGACCTTGCCTGAGATGAATGCCTTGTTACGTGACATGGAGGCCACCGAGCGTGCGGGGCAGTGCAATCACGGTCGGCCGACCTGGACCGTACTCAGTCTTGAGCAGCTCGATCAATTGTTCTTGCGCGGGCGATGAGCGAGTTCGATGCCATTCTGCTCGCCGGGCCCACCGCGAGCGGTAAGTCAGACCTCGCACTGGCGCTCGCAGCGCGTGCACCCATCGAAATCGTCAGCGTCGATTCGTCGCAAGTCTATCGCGGACTCGACATCGGATCGGCGAAACCGGACGCCGAGGTACGAGCGCGAGTTCCGCATCATCTCATCGATATTCGTGAACCCTCGCAAACGTATAGCGCGGGCGAGTTCGTCGCCGAGGCGACATCGGCCATCGAAGGCATTCGCTCGCGTGGTCGGATGCCGGTGCTCGTCGGCGGAACCATGCTGTACTTCAATTCGCTGGTGTATGGCATCGCAGCTTTGCCGATGGCCGATCCTGCCGTTCGCGCGCGGATCGACGCGCGAGCGAGAGCGGTTGGATGGTCTGCGCTTCATGGTGAGCTCGCCCGGGTCGACCCTGAGGCCGCGGCCCGCATCCATCCCAACGACCCGCAGCGAATACAGCGCGCCCTCGAGGTCTTTGAGGTGAGCGGCCAACCGATCAGTACCTGGCAGCGCGAAACCTCGCCTGCGAAGGGGCTTCGTTTTCGTCGCGAGGCCTTGGTCCCAGCCGATCGCGCCCGGCTGCACGAGCGTATCGAGCGACGGTTTTTGAACATGATGTCTGCAGGCTTCGTCGAGGAGGTTGAAAAGCTTCGGGCTCGCCCCGATTTTGATCTTTGTGCGACGGCCATGCGTGCGGTGGGGTATCGACAGCTCTCGGCCCATCTCGCCGGGGAGTACGAACTCGACGAGGCAATCCGACGGGCGATCGCCGCCTCACGCCAGCTGGCGAAGCGCCAATTGACTTGGATTCGAGCGGACTCGGACTGGAGAGTTTGGGACCCTGTTGACCCAAAAGAATGCGAACGCTGGGTGGTCGAAATGAGTTATGTGTGCCAGACGGCAGGATGAGGAACCCCTCCCATGGTAGATTGGTCTACAGGGGGGAGACGCTTCGGGCGGGGCCCGGAGTGAGTCAAAAAAATTAGGAGTGTCATCATGGCCAAGGGCCAATCCCTGCAGGATCCCTTCCTCAATCAGCTTCGAAAAGAGCGTGTGTCGGTCTCCATCTATTTGGTGAATGGCATCAAGTTGCAGGGTCAGATCGATTCGTTCGACCAATTCGTCGTGCTACTCAAAAATACCGTGAACCAAATGGTCTACAAGCACGCCATCTCAACCATCGTCCCTGCGCGAAACGTCCGTGTCCCCGTTCCTGGTGAGGAAGAGGGTGACGCGGATGCCCCTCCCGTCGAGTGATCTCGATCACTCGTGTTTGAGCGTCCCCGCGGCGGCGAACGCGCCGTCCTCGTTCGCATTGGTCTTGACGGGCCGGTAGAAAGCGAAGATCTCGAGGAGTTCGCGCAGCTTGCGGAGTCTGCGGGAGTGAGCGCGGCCGTCACCGTCACCGGTCGCCGCGAGCGACCGGATCCGCGGTACTTCGTGGGCAGCGGCAAGGCCGAAGAGATTCGTCAGGCGGCGGTCGACAGTTGTGCCGAGGTGATCCTGGTCGATCACGCACTCTCGCCGAGTCAAGAACGTAACCTCGAAAAACTGACTGGCCTTCGAGTGCTCGATCGGAATGCGCTCATCCTCGATATCTTTGCTCAGCGAGCGCGTAGCCACGAAGGCAAGCTCGAAGTTGAGCTTGCGCAATTGCGACATCTCTCGAGCCGGCTCGTTCGCGGTTGGACTCACCTTGAGCGTCAAAAAGGTGGTATCGGTCTTCGCGGACCGGGCGAAACCCAGCTCGAAACTGATCGCCGATTGCTCGGCGAACGCGTTCGCGTGTTGAGCCGACGACTCGAGAAACTCAAGCAACAACGTGAAACCGGACGTCAGCGTCGAATCGAAATCCCCATTCCGTCGGTGGCGCTCGTCGGCTACACCAACGCAGGTAAGTCCACGTTGTTCCGTTCGCTGACAGGCGCAGAGGCCTACGTGGCCGATCAGCTCTTCGCGACGCTGGATCCGCTTGTACGTCGGGTCAATTTGCCGGGCGGTTCGCCGATCGTCGTGGCCGATACGGTCGGGTTCATTCGCGAGTTGCCTCACGAGCTCGTCGCGGCCTTCCAATCCACTTTGACCGAGGCTCGCGAGGCGACTTTACTGCTGCACGTCATCGATGCCAGCGACCCGCGGCGTGATGAGCGGATCGATCAGGTTAACGCCGTGCTGCGGGAGGTGGGGGCCGGCGATCTTCCGCAGATCAAGGTCTTCAATAAAATCGATCGACTGGAGCTGACCCCGAGAGTCGAGCGGGACGAGGCGGGAGAGGCGCAAAGCGTCTGGATCTCGGCCGCTCGCCACCTCGGCTTATTTGAGTTGATGGGGGTCATCGCTGAGCGGCTATCGCGATTTGCGAGACCCAGAACGGTCAGGGTCGACGCCCGGCATGCGGGGGCGTTGAGAGCGCGGCTGTTCGCCTCGGGCGTCGTTCAGAGCGAGCGGGTGCTCGAGGACGGCAGCCTCGAGCTGATCGCCAATCTGCCGGACCTCGAGACGCGGGAACTCGCCCGGGCGCCTGGCGTCGAATTGTTCGATCCCGAGCCCTCACAAACTTGTGCGGTGGAGGGGGGGTACATACAATCCAACCTCTCTTCGCGCCCCTCTTGATCCACTCGGCGCTAACGAAAAATACCTATGGCATGGAATGAACCTGGCGGCGGTCCGAAAAATCCTTGGGGCAAACGCTCCGGAAGGGCGGGCGGCGATGACGCATTTCGCAAGTTTCAGCGCAAGCTGGACAACATTTTGAAGGGCTCGGGCCCCGGTGGCGGTGGCCCCGAGGGTGATGGCCCTGAGCAGGCAGCGGGCGAGGGGAAGTTTCAGATTGGCATCATCGCGGGCCTCGCCGTGCTCGTTTGGGCCTACCAAAGTGTCTTCACCATCGATCAAGCCGAACGCGGAGTCATTCAGCGTTTCGGTCAGTTCGTGTCGGTGCGCGACCCGGGTCTCGGCTTTCATCTTTGGCCCATCGAGACCCTGACCAAGGTCAACACCCAGCAGGTGAGCAGCGTCAATTACACCGCCAAGGTGCTGACGCAGGACATCAACCTCATCGACATGTCGCTCGCCGTTCAATATCAGCTGCGTGACCCGGTCAAGTTTTTGTTCCAGGTCAAAGATCCGGAGCAGACGCTGCGCGAAGTCGGTGAAATGGCGATCCGCGAAATCGTCGGTCGCAGCACGCTCGAAGAAATCCTCATCTCGAAGCGTGAGCAGGCCACGACTCGTACCAAGGAGCTCATCCAGCGCACCCTCGACCAATACGGCGCCGGTATTTTCATCACCAGCGTCAACCTCACCGATATCCAGGTGCCGACGGACGTGCGCCCCTCGCAGGAGGACGCCAACAAGGCGATCGCCGACAAAGAGCGGCTCGTCAAAGAAGCCGAGGCCTACGCGAGTGGCATCCTGCCGGTCGCCGAAGGTAGCGCCTCGCGCCAGATGCAGGAGGCCGAGGCGTATCGAGCCCAAGTGATCGCAATCTCCGAGGGTGAAGCCGATCGGTTCCGTCAGCTCGTTGCGCAGTATGAAAAGGCGCCACGGGTCACCCGCGAGCGTCTCTATATCGAGGCGGTCGAGTCGGTGCTGTCTCGCTCGCAGAAGGTGGTCGTCGACACCAAGGGCAACAACCAAATGCTTTATTTGCCGCTCGACAAGCTGATCGAGCAGCAACGTCGCAACAACGAAACTGAAATCTCCGTGGTCGCCCCCCGAGCGGGAGCCGGAGAGGAAGCCGCCGCGGATCCGCGCGCGCGAGTGGAGCGCTGACATGCCGCAGTCAATTCAAAAAATCTTTGGTGTGATCGCAGCGGTGGGCTTACTCATCAGCCTCTGCACGTTCACGGTATCTGAGAACGAGCTGGCCGTGCGGAGTCAGTTCCGCGAGATCATCGGCACCAACTACGAGCCCGGGCTGCACTTCAAGCTGCCCATCGACACTGTTCGCAAGTTCGAGCGGCGTATCGTCTCGCAGAGTTTCGAGGGTGAAACCTTCCTGACGAGCGAGAATCGCGGGCTCATCGTCGACTACTACGTCAAATGGCGTATCAAAGATGCGGGTCGCTACGCGCAGTCTTTCGGCAATGATCCGGGCGCGGCCGGTCAGCGTTTATCCGATATCGTCAAAGACGGTATCAAGAACGCCGTCGCGCAGCGTACCTTGCAAGAGATCGTCTCGGCCGAGCGAACCGCCTTCACCGGTGACATGTTCGATCGCGCGAGCAAGAGTGCCGAGAGCCTCGGTCTCGAGTTGATCGACACTCGCGTTCAAAAGATCGGTTTGCCACCCGACGTCGAGTCTCGCGTGTACGCGAGCATGCAACAGAGCTTCAGCCGACTCGCGCGTCAGCTACGCGGTGAGGGCGAAAAGGAAGCCCTGCGCATTCGTGCAGAAGCCGATCGTAAGCGGACGGAGATCATCTCGATCGCGGCGCGTGATGCGCTCAAGATCCGCGGTGACGCGGATTCGAAAGCGGCGGCCACCTATGCTGCGGCCTACAACCGTAACGCCGAGTTCTACGCGTTCTATCGCAGCATTCAGGCTTACAAGAACTCGCTGGGGAAAGAGGGCGATATCATGGTCGTCTCCCCTGACAGCGACTTCTTCAAATACATGCGTAATCCGACCGCTGGCTCGCGCTGATCTCGCGCTCCACGATGGCTTCAGGTCGTTTTGTTGTCGTCATCGGCACCCAATGGGGTGACGAGGGCAAGGGCAAGATCGTCGATCTGCTCACTGAGCGCGCATCGGCCGTCGCCCGATTTCAGGGTGGGCACAACGCAGGGCATACCCTCATCGTCGGCAGCGAAAAAACAGTGCTGTCGCTCATTCCGTCGGGTGTGCTGCGTGCGAATGTCACTTGCTTTATCGGCAATGGTGTCGTCCTGTCGCTTGAAGCCTTGCTTCGCGAAGCGGATATGCTCGCTGCGAAGGGCGTTCCGGTATTCGAACGGCTCCGCATTGCCCCCAACTGTCCGCTCATTCTTACGTCACACGTATCGCTCGATCGTGCGCGTGAGCAGGCGCGTGGCGTCAACGCGATCGGCACGACGGGTCGCGGAATCGGCCCGGCGTACGAAGACAAAGTGGCGCGTCGAGCGCTTCGAGTCGCCGATCTCTTCCAGCGTGAGCGCTTCGCCTCGAAGCTCGGCGAGATCCTCGATTTCCACAACTTCGTGCTGCAGCACTACTTCAAGCTGCCGCCCGTCGACTTCCAAGCGACGCTCGATAGCCATCTTTCGATGGCGGAGCGCATCAAACCGCTCGTCTGCGACGTCACCAACGAATTGCAGAAGCTGCGCGACGCCGGTGCGAATGTCATGTTCGAGGGCGCGCAGGGCGCGATGCTCGACGTTGACCTTGGAACCTATCCCTTCGTCACGTCATCGAATACCACGGCAGGATTCGCAGGGACGGGTACGGGTCTCGGCCCGCGTAACTTTGACTACGTACTCGGCATCGTGAAGGCCTACACCACGCGCGTGGGGGCGGGACCGTTTCCAACCGAACTCTTCGACGAAACGGGCGAACATCTGCAGCGCGTGGGGCAGGAGTTTGGTGCAGTGACGGGTCGCCGTCGACGTTGCGGCTGGTTTGACGCCGTCGCCCTGCGGCGGTCGGTCATTCACTCGAGCGTCTCGGGGCTTTGCATGACCAAGCTCGATGTACTCGATGGGCTCGATGTCATCCGCGTGTGCGTGGGCTATCGCGCAGCGGGTGTCGTCTCGCGCGAGCCGCCCTTGTTGGTCGACGGGTTCGCCGATGTGCAGCCCGTCTACGAAGATTTGCTGGGCTGGAAGGGAACCACCTTCGGCATCACTCGCGAAGCCGATCTACCCGACGAGGCCAAAGCTTACTTGCGTCGCATCGAAGCGCTCGTGGGTGTGCCCATCGATGTGATTTCGACCGGTCCCGACCGAGATCAGACTATCATCCGACGTCACCCGTTCGGGTGATGGGCGAATGCAGGGGAGGACCCATGCGCGAATTCGATATCGTTGTGTTCGGAGCCACGAGTTTCGTGGGTCGAATTCTGTGTCGCTATCTTCTCGATACTTACGGTAACGACGGCAGTCGGCTGCGTTGGGCGATCGCGGCGCGCTCGGCGGCTCGCCTCGCCGAGCTCAAGCATGAGCTCGATGGGGCGGCTGATGGGCTGCCCGTCATCGTGGCTGATGCTGCCGATGAGACGGCCATGCGCTCGCTGGCCGTGCGCGCGAAAGTCGTGGTGTCGACCGTCGGACCGTACGCGCTCTATGGCGAGCCTTTGGTCAAGGCGTGTGCCGAGACCGGGACTGACTACTGCGACCTCACCGGCGAGGTGCAGTGGATTCGCCGAATGATCGAGCGGTACGAGTCTGCAGCCAAGGCGAGCGGTGCACGCATCGTTCATTGCTGTGGCTTCGATTCCATCCCGTCCGATTTCGGCGTGTTCTTTCTTCAGCAAGAAGCGCGTCGACGTCTCGGTCGTCCCGCAAGTCGCATCAAAATGCGCGTACGAGCGATGCGCGGAGGATTCTCGGGCGGTACCGCCGCGAGTTTGCTCAACGTCGCCAAGGAAGTTCGCGCAAATCCTGCGTTGCGCAAAGAGCTCGCCAACCCGTACTCACTCTGCGTCGGCGTGACGGGTGGCGCGAATGTGCGCCAACCGAATGTTTCGTCGGCGCTTTACGATGCAGACTTCAAAGGCTTCGTCGCGCCCTTCGTCATGGCAGCCATCAACACGCGCATCGTACACCGAAGCAACGCTTTGAGTGGGTACGCCTACACGCGCGATTTCCGTTATGACGAAGCGGTCTCGACGGGTCGAGGATTCCAAGGGCGCCTCGCGGCGATTGGAACGGCTTTGGGTTTGGGGGCGTTTATGTTCGCTAGTGCAATCGGACCGACGCGTGCGTTGCTTGAGCGGTATGTGTTGCCGAAGCCAGGTGAGGGCCCGAGTCCCGAGGCACAACGGCGAGGTTTCTTTGATCTGCGTTTCCTCGGGCGAACAGACGACGGTCAGGTGATTAGCGCCAAGGTCACAGGCGATCGTGATCCGGGCTACGGATCAACAGCCAAGATGCTCGGAGAGGCCGCGGTATGTCTGGCACTCGAGGTTCAAAAATCGGAGCGCAGCGGGGGTTTTTGGACGCCCTCGACGATGTTCGGCGAGAGTCTGTTATCGCGGCTCGTCTCGCGAGCGGGACTGTCTTTCGAGATTGCCGACTGAGTCGTCGACGATCCCCTAATTTGGTGCCCGGGAGAGGACTCGAACCTCCACGGTGTTACCCGCTAGTACCTGAAACTAGTGCGTCTACCAATTCCGCCACCCGGGCAAGGTGGGCCGCGTAAATTACGCAGCACCATGAGGACTGTCAATTGAAGTCACGAAAATCGAGCCGTGGATCTCGCCACGGCCAGCGCGGTGATGCGCGCCCAGGCGAGCGCCGCGGCAGTCGAGCTGCCCATGGCGCTCGGAGCGTCCACGGTCGCAGCAGCATCGGAACTCTGGAAGGTGTCGTGTCGGCCCATCGATCGGGCTTCGGTTTCGTTCGGGTCGAGGGACAAGAGGAGAGCGTGTTTCTTCCGCCTCCGCAAATGACGGGACTCACCTCAGGCGATCGCGTGCGGGTGCGCGTGGAGCGCGCTCGTGACGGGCGGCTCTCGGGCGAGATGGAGAAGATCCTCTCGCGGGGTGTCACGGCATTTCTGGGAACGGTCGAGGCGGTCGGTCGTACGCTCTTCGTGCATTCGGTCGACCGTCGGCTCAGTCTGCGATGTCTCGTGCCCCCCGAAAAACTCGCGGGCGCACGCGCGGGTGATTGGGTCATCGCGCGCATCACGCGCTATCCTGAGGCGCATCGCAGCGCGATGGCCGAAGTTGTCCGACGCCTCGATCCCGAACGTCCTCTCGAGATGGCGACAGAAACCGCGATCGCGCGTCATTCATTGCCAGTGGAGTTTCGTGCGGCAGCACTGCAAGAGGCCGAGGCGTACGGCGAGCGCATCGATCCGCGCGAAGCGAAAGGGCGTATCGATCTTCGTGACATGCCGCTCGTCACCATCGATGGTGAAGACGCTCGCGATTTTGATGATGCCGTCTACGCCGAAACCCATGCGAAGGGGTTCCGACTCGTCGTCGCGATCGCCGATGTCAGTCACTACGTTCGATCGGGTTCGGGCCTCGATGTCGATGCGCTCGAGCGGGGCACGTCGGTCTATTTTCCAAATCGCGTGTTACCGATGTTGCCGACTGCACTGTCCAACCACTTGTGCTCGCTCGAGCCTGAGGTCGATCGGTTGTGTTTCGTGGCCGACATGCTGGTCAGTCGTGGGGGCGCGCTACTCGAGTTTCGTTTTTATCCGGCGGTGATGCGCAGCCATATGCGGCTCACGTACAAACTGGCATTCGAAGCGCTCTTCGAGGGGCGACCCGAGGCGCGTCACACGGTGGGTGCGTTGCTGCCCAAGTTATCGCCGCTCGTCGATCTCTACCGGTCATTGCTCAAAGCGAGGCATCGCCGAGGGGCGCTTGATTTTGAGAGTACTGAGCCCGCGTTCGAATTCGATACGGAGGGGCGCGTGAGAAGCATCGGGCTTTACGGCCGCAACGATGCGCACAAACTCATTGAAGAGTGCATGATTCTCGCGAATGTCGCCGCTGCGCGTCAGCTCAAGGCAGCGAAAGCGGGGGGTCTCTACCGCGTTCACGGAACCCCTGAAGAAAAGAAAATCGATCAGCTACTCACGCAGTTGGCTGCACTCGGAATCGATGTCGATCTGCCCGAGGAAATCGAGCCGCGGGACATGCGACAGATCACCGAACGGGCGAGTGGCAGTGCCGATTTGCCGTTCATCGAGTCTCTGGTCGTGCGCTCGATGCCACAGGCCATTTACCAGCCCACCAACATTGGCCACTTTGGTCTGGCGCTCGATGAGTACGCGCACTTCACTTCGCCGATCCGCCGTTATCCCGATCTCGTCGTGCACCGAGCGCTCAAGGCCGTGGTGGAGGCGAACGATCCGACGGGCCGACGATACGGCGCCGACGAGCTAGGCAGTCTCGGCCAAGATCTCTCGCGACTCGAGAAGCGTGCAGATGAGTCCGACCGTTACGTCGATACCTTCTTGAAGTGCAGTTACCTGCGCGAGCGCTTGGGGCAGACGTTCGATGGGCTCATCACCACGGTCGTGGAATACGGTTGCTTTGTGCAGTTGCGAGGTCTCGGTATCGACGGCTTGCTACGTCTCGATTCTCTCGATGACAATGAATACGTCATGGAGTCGAATGGGCAGGCCTGGTTCGCCAAGCGTCGCAAGCAGCGGCTCGGCATTGGCGCGCCCGTGCGCGTGGTCGTGACGAACGCAAACCCCGTCGAGGGGCTCATCGATCTCGAGCTCGACGATCCGGTTCCGGTGGTCGAGGGAAAGCCTCGCCGTGCGCCGCATCATTCGCCTCGCGAGGGTGCGCGGCATCGGCGTCGGCCGAGGTAGGATGTGCGGGATGGGATCCACCGAAATGGTTCACGGTCTGCACGCGGTTCAGGCGCTGCTTGAGCGTCATGCCGATCGCGTGCTCAAAGTTTTCGTGGCGCGCGGTCGCGAGGATGCGCGTATGACAGCCCTGCTTTCCGCGGCGACGAAAGCCAAGATCTCGGTTGAGCGTGTCGAGACGCAGCGTCTCGAGAAAATCGCCGGTGGTGCCGCGCATCAAGGCGTCATCGCGGAAGTTCGACCGATGGCGCCCTGGAGCGAAGACGATCTCGGCGCTGCCATCGACAGGTCGGGCGCAGCACCGATCGTGCTCGCGCTCGATGGCGTTCAAGACCCCCACAATCTTGGCGCCTGTTTGCGGACGGCCGATGCCTGCGGTGCGTTGTCAGTGGTCATTCCCAAAGATCGAGCGGTTCAACTCAATGCCACGGTGCGCAAGGTCGCGGCGGGTGCGGCCGAAACCACGCCGCTCACGGTCGTCACCAATCTCTCTCGTTGTCTGCGTGAGCTGAAAGAGCGAGGACTCTGGGTGGTCGGGGCGGATGCCGCGGCCACCCAGCGCGCCGACGAGGTCGATCTCAAGGGGCCGATCGTGCTTGTGATGGGCGCAGAGGGCAGTGGGCTTCGGCACAATACCCGAGAGCATTGCGATCTACTCGTCCGCCTGCCGTCCCTAGGGGCGGTCGAAAGCCTGAATGTGTCGGTGGCCACCGGGATGCTGCTGTACGAGGCGGTTCGGCAGCGTCAGAAGCCCTGACCCGCCCCCGCGGCGGTCCTGCCTGGGGGCGCTACCCTTGTCGGGGGCGCCCTTGCCCGGGGGAGGGCCCTCCGCTATAGTCCGCCAGCCCGTTTTACCGGGAATTCCTTGCTCCACTGGCAGCCTCGCCGGGGAGCTTCACATCCACAAGGAGACAACATGAGGCATTACGAAGTCGTGTTTCTGGTCCATCCAGACCAGAGCGAGCAGGTTCCGGCCATGCTCGAGCGGTACAAGAGCATGATCACGTCGGGCGGTGGCCAGGTGCATCGCGTCGAAGACTGGGGTCGTCGCCAACTGGCGTTCCCGATCTCCAAGGTCCACAAGGCTCACTACCTTCTCCTCAATATCGAGACCGACCAGAAGACGCTGGCCGAGCTCACCGGTGCGTTCCGCTTCAGCGATGCGGTGTTGCGTCACCTCGTCATCAAGATGGATGGCCCGGTCACCGAGCCCTCACCGATGGCCAAGGCCAACGAGGAAGAGGCTGAGGGTGGTTTCGATCGTCCTCGTCGCGGGCGTCGCGACGATATGGGCGATGACGAGCAGATCGGGGAGTAATCGAACATGAGAGACAACAAACAGTCGGGCGGCGCGAGCCGATTCACCCGTCGCAAGAAGTTCTGCCGCTTCACTGCGGAAGACGTCAAGCAGATCGACTACAAAGATTTGGCGACGCTCAAGGGTTACATCACCGAGACCGGCAAGATCGTGCCGAGCCGTATCACCGGTACGCGCTCGTTTTATCAGCGCCAGCTCGCTCAGGCCGTACGTCGTGCGCGATACCTCGCGTTGCTGCCGTACACCGATCAGCACTAAGAGGCAGGAGCAACCATGGACGTTATTCTGCTTACCAAAGTCGCGAATCTTGGCAACATCGGTGATCGCGTCAAAGTGAAGTCGGGCTACGGCCGCAACTTCCTGTTGCCCTCGGGCAAAGCCACGCTCGCCACGCCGGCGAACGTTGCAAAGTTCGAGGCGCGTCGGGCTGAGCTCGAGAAGATTGCTCGTGAGCAATTCTCGGACGCTGAGTCGCGTGCCGCTGCGCTCAAGGAGTTCACGCTGCGCATCACCGCCAAGGCGGGTAACGAAGGCAAGCTTTTCGGTTCCATCAGCACCACCGACATCGCCGAAGCCTGCACGGCCCAAGGTCACAAAGTGGTGCGTTCGGAAGTCCGTTTGCCGAACGGTCCGATCCGCATGGTGGGCGACCACCAGATCGTGTTGCATCTGCACACCGACGTCGACGTGCAGCTGCCGGTCACGATCGTCGCTGAGGAGTAATCACTCCGTGAGCACCCGCGGCGGAGACGTTCGAACGCCGCCGCACTCTCTCGAGGCGGAGCAGGCCGTATTGGGCGGCCTGCTCCTCGACGCTTCCGCGTGGGACAACGTCGCCGACGTTCTTCGTCCTGAAGACTTCTACCGTCCCGATCACAAACTCATCTTTGAATCCATCGGTTTGCTCGCCACTCAAGGCAAGCCCGCCGATGCGGTGACCGTGAGTGAGCATCTCGAGCGCAGCGGTCGGCTCGCCGATGCCGGCGGGCTCGCTTATCTCGGTGCGCTCGCGCGGGATACGCCGACCGCGGCCAATGTCCGCGCTTATGCGGCCATCGTTCGCGAACGTTCCTTACTGCGACAGCTGCTATCGGCCGGCACCGAAATTGCTGCCTCGGTCTTCAACAACGAAGGGGAGACGGCTCAAGAGCTCGTTGAGACGGCCGAAAGTCGCGTCTTCGCGATCGCCGAGCAGGGCGTTCGGGGCAAGCGCGATGGCGCGGTGTCCGTTCACCAACTCATGCCGGGACTCATCGATCAAATCGACGAGTGGCACAACAATCCGGACGGCATGCGTGGATTGCCCACCGGTTTCGACGAGTTCGATCGCAAGACCGGCGGACTGCGCGGGGGTGACCTCGTCGTCGTCGCGGGACGCCCGTCGATGGGAAAGACTACTTTCGCAGTCAACATGGCCGAGTATGCGGCGCTCAAGGCAGGCGTGAATGCGTCGGTCGCGATCTTCTCCATGGAAATGCCGTCCGAGCAGCTGCTGACGCGCATGCTTTCGTCGATCGGTCGAGTCTCTCTCGGTCATATTCGTAGCGGGCAGATTTCCGACGACGATTGGCCGCGAATCACGGGCGCTGCCGGGCAACTGGCCGAGGCCAAAATATTCATCGATGAGACCCCGGCGCTCACGCCGACCGAGCTTCGCGCGAGAGCGCGCCGCGTGCACCGAGAGCACGGACTCAACTTGGTCGTCGTCGACTATCTGCAGCTTATGCAGGTGCCCGGGACCAAAGAAAACCGCGCGACTGAGATCGCCGAGATCTCTCGCGGTCTCAAGGCGCTGGCCAAGGAGCTCAGCGTGCCCGTGATCGCGCTGTCGCAGCTCAACCGCGGTGTCGAGCAGCGCGTAGACAAGAAGCCCGTGATGTCTGACCTTCGTGAGTCGGGTGCCATCGAGCAGGACGCGGATATGATTCTGCTGATCTATCGCGAAGAGGTGTACGACAAAAACACCACCAAGAAAGGCATCGCCGAGATCGATCTCGCCAAACATCGGAACGGCGAGACAGGCACCTTCCTGCTGACCTTCCAGGGTCAGTACTCACGCTTCGTCAATTACGCGCCCGACTCTTACGCTGAGGGCGTGCTGCGCTGAGTCGCGGCCATCGCGTATGGCCGACTTTCAATCTCTGTCGAACCCGACCCGGGCGCTTATTTCGTTGGACGCTTGGCGTCACAACCTCGCTCGACTGAAAGCGGCTGCACCGACGTCGAAAATGATGGCCGTGATCAAGGCCAATGCCTACGGTCATGGGGCGGTGCGTGCAGCGCGAGCGCTCGATGATGCGGACGCCTTTGGCGTCGCGCGGCTCGGCGAGGCGATCGAGTTACGCGAAAGCGGCGTGGCTCAACCCATCGTTTTGATGGAAGGTGTGTTCTCAGGCGAAGAGCTCTCGCTCGCGATGGATCACCAACTCGATCTGGTCGTCCACGCTGAGTATCAGGTCGATTTACTCGAGCAATATGAACTCTTGCGATTGTCAAAGAATATCGCACCGGTGCCTCGGGTGGTGTGGGTGAAACTCGATACGGGGATGAGCCGACTCGGCCTTCAATTGGGACAGGCAGCCGAGGCGACGAAGCGGTTGCGGGCGCTCTCGCTCGTGGGCGAGTTGAGACTGATGACGCACTTTGCCTGCGCCGATGAGCCCGACTCGCCGATGACCCGCGAGCAAGTACACCGTTTCGAGTCCGAGCTGCGTGCCGTAGCGCTTCAGGGCTTTGAGCCTTCGGCCACGGGTCTCGCCAATTCCGCCGGTATCCTCTCGTGGCCAAGCACCCATCGTGAGTGGGTGAGGGCGGGTATTGCGCTCTATGGCGGTTCGCCGATAGCAGGATGCACGGCGGAGTCTCTAGGGCTGAAACCGGTCATGACGCTGTCGACGGAGGTGATCGCGTTGCGATCGATCGAGTCGGGTGTGAGCGTCGGCTACGGGGCGACCTGGCGTGCGGGGCGAGCCTCGCGAATCGCGACGCTTGCGGTGGGCTACGCAGACGGCATTCCGCGTCACCTTCCGAGTGGATCCCCAGTTCTCATCGCGGGTCGTCGAGTGCCGATCGTCGGGCGAGTCTCGATGGATATGATCACGGTGGACGTGACTGACTTGCCGGAGGTGACGATCGGTTCGCCGGCCGTGATGTGGGGCGAAGGTCTTCCAGTGGATGAGATCGCCGCAGCCGCCGGAACCATTTCGTATGAGCTGCTCTGCGGTGTCACGCGTCGCGTGGCGTTTGATTACGTTTGAGCGCTCGGCCGGGCTGAGGCGGCGAGCGCCACGGCGATGTTGTCCTGTCCGCCCCGCTCGTTCGCTGCGTCGATCAAGGTTTGCGCGAGCTCGCGTAGCTCGAGGTCGGAGGAACGGGGTGCGCCCTCGAGTAGGGTCTGAATCTCGGAATCTTTGAGCATGTTGCTGAGGCCGTCAGAGCACAGCAGGATCACATCGTCGGGTAAGACGGGTGTTGTCAGCACATCGATATTGATTTCCGGCTCAACGCCTAATGCATTCGTGAGGATGTGCCGCTGCGGCAGATGTCGGACGTCTTCAGCTGAGTAAAGCCCCTCGTCGATGAGTTGCTGTGCGCTGGTGTGATCGCGGGTGAGGGCGGTGAGCGTCGGACCGTCCTGGATTCGGAAGCGGTAGAGACGCGAGTCACCGACATGCGCGACGATGAGTTGCAGCCCAAGCTCAGGCGTTGCCACAAACCATCCTGCGACCAGCGTGGTACCCATGCCCGAGCACCCGGGGATGCGCGATGACATGGCGTATACATGGGCGTTGGCGCGGTTGACCGCACGATGCAGGGCGAGGTGCGCGGGCACCTCAGGCGAGGGTGGCATCGTCGAGAGGGAGTGTGTGACGGTTTCGATGGCGAGCCGACTGGCGATGTCGCCTGCGGGTCGGCCGCCCAGGCCGTCTGCGACGGCCAGAAGGTTGAGCTTGAGGTCGGCCAGGGCTGTATCGTCGTTACGCGAGCGCACCCGCCCGATGTGGGTTCGGGCGGCAGCGAAAATGAGGGGTGTGTTCACGGGCTGACTCTCCTTGTCGAAGTGTAGCCCCGAAGTTCATTCCCGCATCGCTGCGTTTCCGGTCAATTTGGTGCGCTAACGCTTGAGTACTCGAACGGTTCGTATCGCGTTGTCAGCGATCTGGAGGACTTCCATGTCGAGGTTGCCGATCCTGAGTGAGGTGCCCGCCGAGGGAATGGTCTCGAGCTTCTCGAGCAATAAGCCGTTCAGCGTCTTCGGGCCATCGGTGGGCAGCTCCCAGCCCATGGAGCGATTGAGCACCCGGATGGTCGCCGAGGCGTTGACGATGTAGGCGCCAGAGGGTTCGCGATGAATATCTCGATGCGAC
This sequence comes from Gammaproteobacteria bacterium, assembly GCA_016874235.1. Taxonomy (GTDB): domain Bacteria; phylum Pseudomonadota; class Gammaproteobacteria; order Steroidobacterales; family Steroidobacteraceae; genus UBA964. The sequence goes on along the minus strand of VGUJ01000002.1, from coordinate 15,775 downwards.
ACCGTCGCCGGATCGCTTGTGAACTCACCGACGATTTCTTCGAGGATGTCTTCAAGCGTGACGAGCCCCTCGACATCGCCGTATTCATTGACGACAAACGCGAAGCGACGCCGATCACGCTGAAAGTTGCTGAGCTGCATGGTCAGCGATGTACCGTCGGGCACATAATACGGCTCGCGTTGCGTGGCAATTTCTTCGAGCCGGTCGCGATCGAGCGTTCCGCGTGCGAGCTCTTGGGCGATACGTCGCATATGCAAGAGACCCACCATCTGCCCAAGATCCCCTCGATACACGGGCAAGCGGGTGTGCGGCGTTTGACGCAACTGATCGAGGATGCGCTCCCAATCGTCTTCGAGATCGATACCTGCAATATCCTGTCGCGGGATCATGATGTCGTTGACCGTCATGCGCTCGAGATCGAGCACGCTCATCAACATCTGCTGGTGACTCTTCGGAATCATCAGACCCGCCTCGGCCACCACCGTGCGCAGCTCCTCGCGAGAGAGCGCCGTCTGCTGAGTGTGTCGATCGACGTTGAGACCGATGAGCTTCAGCGCGCCGTTCGTGATCCAGCCGATCACGAATACGGCGGGTCGCAGCACCCACTGCAAGACGATGTAAATGTAGGACGAGGTGACGACGAGGCGGCGAGGGTGAAGCGCGCCGTACGTTTTCGGACCGACCTCGCAAAAGATCAGCATGAGCAAGGTGAGCACACCTGCACCCACAGCCACCCACTCATCGCCCCAGACTCGCAGCACGATGACGGTGACCAGGGTGGCCGCGAGGTTGTTGACGAGGTTGTTACCGAGCAGGATGAGACCGATCAGTCGGTCGGGGCGTGCGAGCAGACGCTCGGCGAGGATGGCCCCCCGATGGCCCCCTTTGGCCATGGTGCGTAGCTGGTAACGGTTGAAACTCATCAGTGCCGTCTCGGTACCCGAGAAGAACGCGGATAACACCAGGCACAAGAGCAGCAGGCCGAGTAACGGCGGGAGCGCGGGATCACTCACGTCTATAATCATCCAGTGTTCGAAAACCTGAGTCAAAAGTTCGCGAAAACCGTCCAAAACCTCCGAGGGAAGGGGCGGATCAGCGAGGAGAACATCTCCGAGACCCTTCGGGAGGTCCGCATGGCCCTCCTCGAGGCCGATGTGGCCCTGCCCGTCATCAAGACCTTCATCGACGCCGTGAGGGCCAAGGCCCAGGGAGCCGACGTCGCCACCAGCCTCACCCCCGGCCAGGTGTTCGTCAGCATCCTCCAACGCGAACTCGTGGAGCTTATGGGGGGTGCCCGGGAGGGTTTCGAGCTGCGGGCCCAGCCTCCCTACGTTGTGTTGCTCGCGGGTCTGCAGGGCGCCGGCAAGACCACCACCGCGGGCAAGCTCGCCCGCTGGCTCATCGAGTCACGCAAGAAACGTGTGTTACTCGTCAGCACGGACGTCCGTCGTCCTGCAGCCATCTTGCAATTGCAGCGACTAGCCGAGCAGGTGGGTGCGGGATTTCATCCCTCAGAGAGCGGTGGAGATCCGATCGCCATCGCAGAGTCGGCGCTCGAGGCGGCGCGACGCGGCGTGTACGACGTGCTCATCGTTGATACGGCTGGCCGCTTGCATGTCGATGCCGAACTCATGGATGAAGTGCGAGCGATCGACTCACGTGTCGGGGCGCACGAAAAACTTTTCGTCGTCGATGCGATGGCCGGTCAAGATGCGCTCAACTCCGCGAAGTCCTTTGGTGCCGCGCTCGATCTCACCGGTATTATTTTGACCAAGGCCGATGGTGATGCGCGTGGTGGCGCAGCGCTTTCGGTGCGGCAAATTACGGGTAAACCGATCGTCTTCATCGGTGTCGGCGAGAAGACCGACGCGCTCGAGCCGTTTGACCCCGAGCGCATGGCGAGTCGCATTCTCGGCATGGGCGATGTCGTCGCACTCGTCGAGCAGGTGCAGGGCAAGGTCGACGCGGCCGAGGCTGAGCGCCTCGCCAAAAAAGTTGTCACGGGCGGCAAGTTCGATTTCTATGACCTCAAGAGTCAGCTCGAGCAACTGCAGAACATGGGCGGTCTCGAATCGCTGATGGACAAACTCCCCGCGCAGCTCGCCAAGGGCGGTCTGCCTGCGGGGGTGGGGGACGTCCAGGTTCGCCGTCAGATCGCGATCATCAATTCCATGACCCACCGGGAGCGACGTCGCCCCGAGGTGATCGACGGGTCCCGGCGGCGCCGAATCGCGGCCGGGTCAGGGACCCAGGTTCAGGACGTCAACCGCCTTTTGAAGCAGTTTTCTGACATGCAGCGCATGATGAAGGGCATGAAGGGCGGCAAGTTCCGCCGCATGCTCGGGGCCCTGAAGGGTGGGGGGCTCCCCCCGGGGTTCACGCCCCCCCGCTAGCGCTTCCATCAAGTCCCTGATTTCTGTAGACTCCGCGCTCTTTTTCGACCCCCTGGAAGGGCGTATAGACCATGGTAACGATTCGTCTCACCCGTCGTGGCGCCAAGAACTCGCCGTTCTATCACGTCGTGGTCACCGATAGCCGCAAGCGTCAGGGCGGCCTCAGCCTCGAGAACGTAGGCTTCTTCAATCCCGTGGCCCGCAAGAGCGAGCCGCGTCTGCGCCTTGACCTCTCCCGCATCGAGTACTGGGTTGGCCAGGGCGCCAAGCCGTCGGATCGCGTGAAGACGCTCGTCAGGGACTACCGTAAGCAGGCCACCCAGGCCGCGGCCTGAGGGTCTTGCCGCCCAACCGCGCGTGGAAATGTCCCGCGTGTCATGGGTGGAGTTGGGACGTCTCGGACGCCCCAAAGGACTGAAAGGCTGGTTGCATCTCGAGTCGTGGACCGAGCCGCCTGAAGCCCTGTTTGATTACCCCTCGTGGTTTCTGCGCTCGACATCGGGCGAACGACGAGAGGTGGAGGTCGCTGAGTCGCGACAGAACCCCAACGGGTTCGAGGCGCGCTTAGAAGGAGTGACCACCCGCGAAGAGGCTGAGATCTTTGTGGGTCAGATCATCGAGGTGCCGCGTTCGGCGTTGCCGACGACTGCACCCAACGAGCACTACCGAGTCGATCTGATCGGCTTTCGGGTAGTCAATCTCGAGGGCGTCGAGTTCGGCGTCATCGAGCGGTTCGAAGACATGCCGGCGAACGCCGTCATGGTGGTGCGAGGCGAGCAGGAGCGTTGGCTTCCGGTGACCCGAGAGCACCTGAAGTCGATCGACGCCGAAGCGCGATGCGTTCGGGTCGATTGGCCGGAGGAGTTTTGAAGTGACCGGGCGGCAAGCGCCTTTGCAGATTGCGCTGGTCACGCTGTTCCCTGCGATGGTGCGCGGGGCGCTGGGATACGGAGTGCTGGGTCGCGCGCTGGAGCGTGGCCTCGCGAGTGTCGAGTGTGTCGATCCGCGGTCTTTCGCCGATGATCCGCACAAGACAGTGGATGACCGGCCCTACGGCGGTGGTCCGGGTATGGTGGGTACACCACCGCCCTGGGCAGCAGCCATAGATGCCGCGACGGCGCAGTTGCCGGCCGGAGTGCCGCGGGTGCACCTGTCGGCGCAGGGCCAAAGATTTGACCAGGGCGTGGCGCGCGAACTCGCCGCCTTGCCTGGGTTTGTGCTGGTGGCGAGTCGTTACGAAGGACTCGACCAGCGCGTGATCGATTCGCGAATCGATCGTGAACTGTCACTCGGAGATTTCGTTCTCTCGGGCGGCGAGTTCGCGGCGCTCGCAGTGATCGATGCGGCGGTGAGACTTCTGCCCGGGGCGCTTGGTGACGAGCGTTCAAACGTGGAAGAGTCCTTCACCGCGGGACGACTCGACTGGCCGCACTACACGCGGCCGATCGAGTGGGAAGGTCGAACGGTGCCGGAGGTGCTGCAGGGTGGAAACCACGCGGCGATCCGGCGGTGGCGGTTGCGAGAGTCGTTGGAGCGCACGCAAGCGCGCAGACCCGACCTACTCCAACCAGGTGGATCGGGTCGCGCTCTCACCGATGAAGAGCGCGAACTTTTAGAGGAAGACAACAATGGCTAACGTGATTGCCGAAATGGAAAAGCGTCGAACGACGCGAGAGCTGCCGGACTTCAATCCGGGTGACACCGTCGTGGTCGACGTGAAAGTGGTCGAAGGCGACCGCGAGCGCGTCCAGGCCTACGAGGGGGTCGTGATCGCCAAGAGCAATCGCGGCTTCAACTCCTCGTTCACCGTGCGCAAGATCTCGCACGGCGAGGGCGTCGAGCGCACCTTCCAGTCGCAGAGCCCGACCATCGCGGCGGTCTCGGTCAAGCGTCGCGGTAACGTCCGTCGCGCCAAGCTGTACTACCTGCGCGATCTGTCGGGCAAGGCTGCCCGAATCGAAGAAAAGGTCTGATTTCGGCGCGGTGCCATGGGACTGGTCACAGTCGCATGGCACCGCCCAAGACCTGTTGATAGACTGCCTAGCGAGCGGGGTCGTCCCGTCCAATCAAAGAAAAGGTTAGGCATGCGCCTCCGGCTTCCATCCAGCCTGCTGGCCCTTATCGCTGCGGTGTCACCCCTGCTGGGGAGTGCTGCGGCCCCGAATCTCTCCGAGCTGCGTCTTCCCGCCGGCTATGCCATCGAGGTATGGGCCGACGAGGTCGCCAATGCGCGTTCCATGGTGCGCTCACCGCGAGGCACCGTTTTTGTGGGTACGCGAACGGGCGGGGGTCGGGTCTACGCCATCCGCGAGGGCAAGGACGGGCAGCGTGAGGTCAAAGTTATCGCGAGTGGTCTCAACTCTCCGAACGGCGTGGCGTTCCGTCAAGGCGCGTTGTACGTCGCCGAGATCGATCGCATCACGCGCTACGACGACATCGATACGCAGCTCGATCAGGGTGTGGCCAAGCTTCGTGCGCCCGTGACCGTCGCAACGCTTCCGGCCGATCGTCATCATGGTTGGCGTTACATTGCCTTTGGTCCCGATGACAAGCTCTACGTGCCGATCGGCGCGCCCTGCAACGTGTGCGATCGAGACAGCGACGGCTACTCGATGATCACACGCATGAACCCGGACGGCAGTGATCGTGAAGTCGTTGCGCATGGCGTTCGCAATACGGTGGGGTTCCGCTGGCACCCGAAGACGGGTGATCTGTGGTTCACCGACAATGGTCGCGACATGTTGGGCGACGACACGCCGCCGTGCGAGCTCAACCGAGCGAGCCGGGTGGGCGAGCATTTCGGTTTTCCGTTTTGTCACGGTCGAGGCGTCATCGATCCGCAGTTCGGCAAGCTCGGTCGATGTGGCGATGCCACCGCACCGGTGCAGGAGCTGGGTCCTCACGTGGCGCCGCTTGGCATGCTCTTTGATGGCGAGGGTAGCGTCATCATCGCCGAGCACGGTTCCTGGAACCGCACCGAGAAGATTGGCTACCGCCTCACGCGCGTTCGACTCCAAGGTCATCGCGCGGTGGCTTACGAAGAATTCGTGGGCGGATGGCTCCGCCCTGACGGCAAGGTGACGGGACGTCCCGTCGATCTGCTGGCTCTGCCAGATGGGTCGATGTTGATCTCTGATGACCTGGCCGGTGTCGTTTATCGCATTTACAAATCAGGCTGAAACATTCATGGAACTCATCAAAAAAATCTTCCGCGTCGTTTTCAAGGGTTTCGATGGTCTGCGCAAGTTTTTGCACTTGCTGCTCCTCCTCGTGATCTTCGGGGTGCTGATCGGTGCACTGCAGAGCTCGATCCCCAAGCTACCGTCTGACGCGGCACTGGTGATTCGCCCGGTCGGCGAAATCGTTGAACAGCCGAGTGGCGACGCTTTTGATCGCGCACTCGCCGAGGCGCGAGGCATGGGCGGCAGTGAGACCACGCTGCGCGACTTGACCGATGCCATCGCGGCGGCCAAAGACGACAAGCGCATCAAGACGCTCGTGCTTGAGTTCGACGAAATGTCAGGCGCGGGTCAACCGACCCTCGATGAGTTCTCGCGCGCCATCACGGACTTCCGCAAGTCCGGCAAGAAAGTCGTCGCAACAGGCCTTGGTTATTCCCGTGATACTTACTATGTGGCGGCGCATGCGGATGAGGTCTATCTCGATCCGCAGGGTCTCGTGGTGCTCGAGGGCTACGAGCGCTACCGCAACTACTACAAGTCGGCGCTCGACAAGCTCGGCATCGACATCAATGTTTTCCGTGTCGGGACCTACAAGAGTGCGGTCGAACCCTACATCCGCGACGACATGTCGCCGGCGGATCGCGAGGCGAGCCAGGCGTTCGTCAACTCGCTCTGGGAGACCTACGTGGGTGTTGTCGCCAAGGCCAGAGGTCTGAAGCCTGAAGATCTGCGCACCTACGCCGATACGCTCGCCACCCAGGTGAAGGCGGCCAAGGGTTACACGGCCAAGGTCGCCCTCGATGCCAACCTCGTGACGGCGCTCAAGACGCCGATCCAGGTCGAAGAGCGGGTGATTGCGCTGTCCTCGAAGGACGAGGAGACCGAGTCCTATCGCTCCGTCACGCTCAAAGATTATCTGCGTGTCGTGCGTGCGGAAGACAAGATATCGAAGCATCCGGATTCGCGGATCGCCGTGATCATCGGCTCCGGCGAAATCGTCGACGGCGGCGGTGGTGGTGGGGTTATCGCTGGTGATGATACGGTCGAGCTCATCCGCAAGGCGCGCCTCGACAAGGACATCAAGGCGCTCGTACTGCGTATCGACAGCCCAGGAGGCAGCGTGACCGCCTCGGAGAAGATTTACCGAGAGCTCGTGGCGTTCAAGCGCACGAAGCGTCCGGTCGTCATCTCGATGGGCGATCTCGCCGCCTCGGGTGGCTACTACATCTCGGCACCGGCAGACGAAATCTGGGCGAGCCCGGCGACGATCACCGGATCGATCGGAATTTTTGGACTGTTCCCGACTGCGCCCCGAACGTTCGAGAAGCTCGGTATCGGTGTCGATGGGGTCGGCACGACGCCGCTGTCGGGTGAGCTGCGTATCGATCGTCCAATCGGTCCGGCGGCGTCGATGCTACTGCAGTCGACCATCGAGCACGGCTACGAAGAGTTTCTCGCCCGGGTGGCGCTCGGTCGCAAGAAGACCCGCGACGAGATCGATAAGATTGCGCAGGGTCGTGTGTGGACGGGGCGCGATGCGCTGCGTCTCGGGCTCGTCGACAAGCTCGGCTCGCTGGATGAAGCCGTGGCGTCGGCCGCCAAGCGCGCGGGTCTGGCGGAAGGCAAGTTCGAGCGTGATTACCTCGAGGCGGAAAAGAGCTTCGCTCAGCAGTTGCTGACGAATCTCGAGGCGAAGGCGGCTGCGCTCGCACTCAAGACGGTCAATGCCGAGGCGTTGGGCGGCTTCGGGTTGGGCGCGATGACCTCGCTTGAGGGCCCGACTCGGGCCGCCGTGCTCGCCGCGCGCCGCGACTTCGGCCCCATCGAGCGCAGCGTATTGCGGTTCAATCGCTACGCCGTTCAGGGTCAGGTGTACGCGCACTGCTTCTGCACGCCGTACTAACTCCGGCACCTGGAGCCCCGCATGCACGTTTCCGATCAGCGGACCAACCGACTGTTCGTGGTGCTCGCGGGGTTTTTCCTGACCAACGCGCTACTCGCTGAGTTCGTCGGCGTCAAAATATTCTCGCTCGAGGCGACGCTCGGCATCGACCCGATCGAGTGGTCGTTGCTGGGGGTAACAGGAACCCTCAATTTCACGGCGGGCGTATTGCTCTGGCCGGTGGTGTTCGTGATGACCGATATCATCAACGAGTACTACGGCGTGAAGGGCGTACGACTGGTTTCCTGGGTCGCGGTGGGGTTCATCTCCTACGCCTTCATCGCAGCTTACATCTCGATCGGCCTTGCGCCGGCAGGGTTCTGGGTCGAGGCTAATCGATCGCTCGGCGTGCCGGATATTCAGCATGCCTATGCACAGGTGTTCGGGCAGGGCCTCTGGACCATCATCGGCTCGATCGTCGCGTTCTTGATCGGGCAGTTGGTCGACATCACCGTGTTTCGCAAGATCCGCGCGGTTACCGGCGAAAAACTCATCTGGTTGCGGGCCACCGGGTCGACGGCCGTCTCGCAGTTCATCGATAGTTTCGTCGTGCTGTACATTGCGTTCGTACTTGGACCGCAGCAGTGGCCGATTCCGCAGTTTCTGGCGGTCGGCACGGTCAATTACCTCTACAAGATGCTCGCGGCCATCGCGCTGATTCCGCTCCTTTACCTTGCGCGGCGACTCATCAAGAGCTACCTGGGTCACGAAGAAGCTGAGCGACTCAAAGCGCTCGCTCACTGAGCCGCGGGGTATGGCTCGTCGCTCACCTCGGCTGCTGAGCGTCATCCCGCCGATGACGCAGCTCAACACGCCGTATCCGTCGACGGCGTATCTCACGGGCTTCTTGCGTTCCCGCGGCTTCGATGCGCGGCAGGAGGATCTCGCGCTCGAACTCGTACTGCGGCTCCTGTCCTCGACGGGATTGGTGTCCGTCCGCGAGGTCTGCGAGCGCATCCCTAAACGCCGGCGCGGACCGTACACGAGTCGATTTCTTGGGGAGTTCGAGCGATATTACGCGACCATCGATGGCGTGATTGCGTTTCTTCAGGGCCGCGACGCCACGCTTGCGCATCGCATCGCCTTGCGACAGTTTCTACCCGAGGGTCCGCGCTTCGATTCGCTTGAGAACTATCTCGCGGAGGAGGAAGGGGGTGACCCGCTGGCGTGGGCCTTCGGAGCGCTCGGTACCAGCGACCGCGCGCGTCATTTCGCCACGCTCTATCTCAATGACATCGCCGATGTCCTGCGCGAGGCGATCGATCCGCGATTTGAGTTCGTGCGTTATGCTGAGCGACTAGCGGCCAGCGCGCCGAGTTTTGATCCGCTCGCTTCGGCGCTCGAGGCGCCGCGCACACTCATCGACGAATGGCTGCACGAGCTTACGGTCTCGGCCATCGCACGACATAAGCCTGACATCGTATTGTTGTCGGTGCCGTTTCCAGGCGCGGTCTATGGAGCGTTTCGTATCGCGCAATCTGTGCGCGAGGTCGCGCCCAAGACCACGATCGTACTCGGTGGAGGTTACGTCAACACGGAACTTCGTGAGCTGACCGAGCCGCGAGTCTTCGACTTCTTCGATCAAGTGACGCTCGATGACGGCGAACGTCCGCTGCTTGCACTCCTCGAGGCCTGGCAAGGACTGCGACCCTGCGATCAGCTCGTGCGGACCTTCGTGCGTGAGGCGGGGAAGGTGAGATATCTCAACATCGGGGAGCCCGATGTGCCGTTCGCCGAAGTCGGTACGCCCACGTGGGACGGTCTTCCGTTGCGGCGGTATCTATCGCTGCTCGACATGCTGAATCCCATGCACCGTCTATGGTCGGACGGGCGTTGGAACAAACTGACTGTCGCACATGGTTGCTACTGGAAAAAGTGCAGCTTCTGCGATATCTCGCTCGACTACATCTCGCGCTATGAAACGGCCAATGCCTCGGTGCTCGTCGATCGCATCGATCGCATCATCCACGAAACCGGCGAGACAGGTTTTCACTTCGTCGATGAGGCCGCGCCGCCCAAGGCGCTCAAGGCGATGGCGCAAGAGCTCTTGCGGCGGGATCGTCAGATCTCCTGGTGGGGAAACATCCGATTCGAAAAATCATTCACGCCGGATGTTTGTGAGCTACTTGCTGCGAGTGGCTGCATCGCCATCACGGGCGGTCTCGAGGTCGCCTCCGATCGGTTACTTACGCTCATGAAAAAAGGCGTGTCTATCGCCCAGGTGGCGCAGGTGACGCGCGCGTTCAGCGATGCGGGCGTCTTGGTGCATGCGTATTTGATGTACGGCTTTCCGACGCAGACCGTGGCAGAGACCGTAGATTCGCTTGAATATGTGCGACAGCTCTTTCTCGAAGGGTGTATCCAGTCCGGGTTCTTCCATCGCTACACCTGTACCGTGCACTCACCCGTCGGGCGAGATCCGGCCGCCTACGGCGTATCACTTGCGCCCTTGCCGAAAGGGGGGTTCGCTCGTAACGACATCCATTTCATTGACCCGAGCGGGATCGATCATGACGCGCTTGGCGAGGCGCTCAATGCTGCGCTCTACAACTACATGCACGGCGTCGCGCTCGATCGCGACGTGCGGGAGTGGTTCCTACCTCATGTGAACAAGGCGCCGAAGACCACGGTGCCTCGGGATTTTGTGCGCCGGGCGCTCAACCAAACACGGCGTCGAGCGGCGAGCTGATGACGCTCCAGTCCTCGGTGTCGAAGGTCACCGAGCACCATCCTGCCGTTGCAAAACCCCCGAAGTCGGCGTGGGCTCCGAATTTTCGAGCCCAGCGCAACGCGAGTTCGGAGAGCCCCGGGTTATGCCCCACGAGCAGCAGATGCTGAACGGAGTTCGGCGTGCCCTGAATGACGTCGAGCAGCGTCGATGAGCTCGCGTGATAGAGCGCCTTCGAGGTTTTAATGACGGTGGGGGACTTCAAATGCTCGGATAGCAGCTGCGCGGTCTCACGTGTTCGCAGCGCTTCACTCGAGAGCATCGAATCTGGCGCGGGGAGGTGTGCGCTGAGGGCAGCGGCCGTGCGGGTGGTTTCCGATCGGCCTTGGGCGCTCAGGGCGCGGTAGAAGTCTCCCCCTTCGGCCCGTGCCTCGGCATGACCGTGCCGAACCAGCGTAAGACGTTTCACGGGGCGAGAACCTCGACCCGACCTGCGCGCTCGCGTACCTCGAACACTTTGAGCGGTTCGTACGCGGGTGGCGTCAGCGCGTTGCCCGTACGAAGGCAGAACTTTGCGCCATGCCGAGGGCACACGACGACGCCGCAGGGCGTCGCGGCATCGGGTTCGACGTCTGCACCCGCGAGTGACTCGCCGTCGTGGGTGCAGCGATCTTCGAACGCATGGAGCACGCCGTCGAGTTGCACGACGGCGACGTAGAACCCATCGACTTCTGCATCGAGTCGGCCGCCGGAGGCGAGGATTGAAGCCTCCCCGACGTCGATCCAGGCGCCTGAGGCACCCATCGCTACATCATCCCGGTCTGCAGACGGGCGGCTTCGGACATCATTGACTGATTCCAGGGGGGGTCGAACACCAGTTCGACATCGGCTTTGGACACGGTCGGGATGATCTCGATTTTCTCGCGAACGTCTTGCACCAGCACTTCGCCCATCCCGCAGCCGGGCGCGGTGAGGGTCATCTTGACGCCTACCGTGCGAGAGCCATCGTCATTCGAACGTACCTCGCACTCGTAAACGAGTCCGAGCTCAACGATATCGATCGGAATCTCGGGGTCGAAGCAGGTACGCATCTGTTTCCACGCGAGCGCTTTCACGTCTTCTTCGGTCGCATCGGGGGGTAACTCGGGCGGAATGAAGCCCTGTTTGCCAATGGCGTCTGCGTTCTCGCCCGACAGGCGATAAAGATTGCCCTCGACGTAGAGCGTGAAGCTGCCGCCCAAGGCCTGGGTGATAAACCCCGCGAGGCCCGCTTTGAGTTCGATCTGATCGCCCGAGGGGACCATGACCGCGGGTGTGTTGCGGCTCAGTACGAAGGCTTCGTTTTCGTGACTGCGCATGAGGATGAAAAAGTCTGTGAGTTATTCCGTGGAAACCGTGGCCGGACCGATCGGGGCCTCGCCGAGTGCATTCGCGCGATGTTTCAGCGCGGCATCGAGGGTGTGCCAACACAGGCTCGCGCATTTCACGCGCGCGGGATACTCGCGCACACCGGCGAGGGCCGCGAGCTTGCCAAGTTCCGCGGGCGGCGCGGAGTCATCGCCATGCGCGGTCAGCGCCTGATGCACGAGCTCGCTCAAATGTTTGATGGCCGCGCCGTCTTTGCCCTTGATGGCTTCGGTCATGAGCGAGGCCGACGCTGTCGAGATCGCGCAGCCTTTACCGTCGAATTTGATATCGCTGATCCGATCGCCCTCGAGACGTAGTGTCAGAGTGAGGCGATCGCCGCAAAGCGGATTGTTGCCATCGGCCGAGGTGTCGCAGGGTTCAAGCCGCCCAAAATTCCTCGGGCGTTTGTTGTGATCGAGGATGACGTCTCGATACAGATCTTTGAGATCCATCAGCCGAATACCTCACGCGCCCGTCCGAGCGCCCGCACAAGCTGGTCGATGTCCGCGTCGTCTGAATAGCAGCCGAACGACGCGCGGGCCGTCGCCGGCACATCGAAGAATTCCATCACGGGCATCGCGCAGTGATGACCCGTACGGACCGCGACGCCTTCGTCATCGAGAATGGTGCCAAGGTCGTGGGGATGCACGCCGTCCACCACGAACGAGATTACGCCAGATTTTTCTTTGGCCTCGCCGATGATCTGCACACCCTCGATCGCTTTCAGCGCAGCGGTTGCACGTCCGAGTAAGCGCTGCTCGTGTGCGTGGGCGCGTTCGATGCCGAGTGCTTCGAGATAGCCGATGGCCGCGGCAAGCCCCACCGCACCCGACATGTTCGGCGTGCCCGCTTCGAAACGATAGGGCAGCTCGTTGTACGTCGTACCCGAGAAGCTCACCGTCAAGATCATGTCTCCGCCGCCTTGCCACGGCGGCATGTCCCGCAGCACGGACTCTCGCGCCCAGAGCACGCCGATGCCGGTGGGTCCGTAGAGCTTGTGGCTCGAGAAAGCATAGAAGTCGCAGTTGAGTGCCTGCACGTCGACCCGTTGGTGCGCGACGGCCTGAGCACCGTCGACGAGCGTGAGTGCGCCGACCGCTCGGGCCGCAGCGATCATGTCTTGGATCGGCAGCACGGTGCCCAAGGCATTGGAGACTTGGGTGAACGCTACGAGCTTGGTGCGGCTCGAGAGTAGGGCTCTGAAGGCCTCGAGGTCGAGTTCGCCGCGACGATCGATCGGCGCAACTTTCAACGTGGCGCCTGTGCGCTGGCAGAGCATCTGCCACGGAACAATGTTCGCGTGGTGCTCCATCCAGGTAATCAAGATCTCATCGCCAGGGCCGAGCCGCGGACCCCATGACTGCGCCACGAGATTGATCGATTCCGTTGTACCTCGGGTGAAGATCACCTCCTTGAGGCTCGAGGCATTCAGAAAATGGCGGACGCGTTCGCGCGCGCCCTCGAAGGCATCGGTCGCCTTCTGACTCAGCTGGTAAACGCCGCGGTGTACGTTGGCATGGCTCGTGCGTTCGTAATGATCGACGGCTTCAATGACGGCCAGCGGGCGCTGCGCCGAGGCGGCGGTGTCGAGAAACGCGAGACGCTTGCCGCGAACCGTCGTCGAGAGCACCGGAAAATCCGCGCGAACGCGGGCGACGTCATAGGCCGCTTCAGCGACGCGCGCGTTCATGTGCCTGACCTCGCAGCCACGGCGCCCGGCAGCACGCGTTCGAGCGAGTGTTCGATATCCGCGCGCAGGGCAGGGGTCGAGAGTCGACGGATTACATCGCTTACGAACGCCCACTTGAGGAGCGAAGAAGCGGACTCTTCGGGAATGCCGCGCGAGAGCAGATAGAAGAGCATATCCGGATCGAGCTTACCCACCGTAGCGCCGTGACTCGCTTTGACGGCATCGGTGTAGATCTCGAGCTGAGGGCGGACGTCGGCTTCGGCTTCCGGTCCTGCGAGCAGGCACTTCAAAGATTGGTCGGACTGCGCATTGGGAGATGTGGCATCCACTCGCATATGCCCGTTGAACGAGACGCGTGATCGACCGGAGGCGATGCCTCGGAATTGCTGCAGTGTTTTGGCGCCGGGCGCTGAGTGGGCGACACGGACGTACGCGTCGTGCGACTGCGTGCCTTCGCCGAGCGCCGCGGCGTGCCACTCGAGCGTGGACTCGCGGCCCGCATGGTCCACGAATGCGGTGGTACGGCTGACGGCTCCGCCTGTCGTCAGCTGAATGACCTTCGTCGTCGAGCCTTCGGCGAGATGCAGTTCGATCGTTTCGACGTGCTGAGTCTTGGCGCCCGTTTGAGCGATGCGCGAGAGCTCGAGTCGGGCATGCGGACCGACGATCGCGGAGACAGCGAGGTTGGTGATGACGGTGTCCGTCGAGATCGGAACATGACGCTCGATGAGCGAGAGCTCAGCACCCTCCGAGAGTGCAACCTCGATCGCCGGGTGTGAGGTACCCAGAGACACCACGATGACTTCCACGGCTCGCTTCTGGTGGCGCGCGACCTCGAGACGAAGCGTCTCGGAGCGCAGGCGACGATTGAGTTCGAGAAAGTACCGGTCGGCCTCGATGGTTCCGATTGTCGAAGATGAGGTTGTCGGTGGATTCCCCGACTGCTTGACCCCCGAGGCGTCGCTCGCGATGAACCCATCGATGATCACGAAGCGCTCGAACCCGTCGATCGGTGCGGGCAGGGCGGCCGTGACGCGCGCGAGTGTCTCGGCCGAGGGCGGCGGTGAGGGGTCGAAACGCGCGCGCGAGAGTCCGCGAAGGTTCGCGTACTTCCAGTTCTCGTCGCGAGGCGTCGGCAGGCTTACGGGGAGGGCGCTCATCGGTCTCTCGATCTGCCTCAGGCCGCGTCCGTGAGTAGCCAGTCGTAACCGCGCGCTTCGAGCTCCTGCGCGAGTTCCGGTCCGCCGCTGCGGATGATCTTGCCGCGCGCGAGCACGTGCACACGATCGGGTTTGATGTAATCGAGCAGGCGCTGGTAGTGCGTCACGAGCACGATCGCGCGCTCCGGTGACCGCAGGGTGTTCACGCCGTTGGCCACGACCTTGAGCGCATCGATATCGAGGCCTGAGTCGGTTTCATCGAGCAGGGCGAGTGAGGGCTCGAGCACCAGCATCTGAAGAATCTCGTTGCGCTTCTTCTCGCCACCCGAAAACCCCTCATTGACACCGCGCGACAAGAACGATTCGTCCATTTGCATGATCTTCATCTTCTCGCGTACGAGCGTGAGGAACTCGAAGGCATCGACTTCGGGCAGTCCACGCTGTTTGCGCGCGGCGTTGAGCGCGGCCTTCAATAGGTAAACGTTGTTGACGCCCGGGATCTCAACCGGGTACTGAAAGCCCAAGAAAAGCCCACGCTGGGCCCGGGCCTCGGGCTCGAGCGCAAGCAGATCTTGGCCGCGATAGCTCACGCTACCGCCCGTGACCTCGTACCCCGGTCGACCGGCGAGCGTGTAGGCGAGGGTGCTCTTGCCCGATCCGTTCGGACCCATGATGGCGTGCACTTCGCCCGCCGGAACTTGGAGGCTGAGTCCATCGAGTACTTTTCGGTTGCCCACAGTGGTTCGCAAATCTTTGATGCTGAGCATGACGTGTATTCCGGTCGTAAAGGTTGGGTGGCCGTACGGCGTCAGCCGACTGCGCCCTCGAGACTGACGGCGAGCAGGTTTTGCGCTTCGACGGCGAACTCCATGGGCAATTCCTTGAAGACGCTCTTGCAGAATCCATTGACGATCATGTTGACGGCATCTTCTTCGCTGATGCTGCGCTGCAGGCAATAGAACAACTGGTCTTCGCTGATCCGCGAGGTCGAGGCCTCGTGCTCGACCGTCGCGGTCGGGTTTTTCACTTCGACGTACGGGAAGGTGTGTGCCCCGCAACGACCGCCCATGAGGAGTGAATCGCATTGCGTGAAGTTTCGGGCGCCGTGCGCCGTCGGCAAAATCTTGACGAGCCCGCGATACGTGTTTTGACCCCGCCCCGCCGAGATGCCCTTCGAGACGATGGTGCTGCGCGTGTTCGCGCCCACGTGAATCATCTTGGTGCCGGTATCGGCCTGCTGGCAGTGGTTGGCGAGGGCAACCGAATAAAACTCGCCGACTGAGTTCTCGCCGCGCAACACGCAGCTTGGGTATTTCCAGGTGATCGCCGAGCC
>VGUJ01000001.1 GCA_016874235.1 Gammaproteobacteria bacterium | reverse complement strand
GCTCGCCGGCGACTCGCCGCGGAATGCCATAGAACCCAGCCTGATTGACGACGATGGTCTCGGGCGTTTCAAACTGATTGAGATTCAGCTCCTGCGGGACGACGCCGATGCAGGCCTTCGCTGCTTCGAGATCGGTATCGAGATCGTGGCCAAACACTCGAACGGAGCCCGCTGTTTTAGTGACCAGCGAGGTACAAATGCCGATCAAGGTGCTTTTGCCAGCGCCGTTGGGACCCAGGAGCGCAAAAAAATCGCCCTGGTGAACATCGAGGTCGACACCCTTCAGGGCCTCAACCCCATTTTTGTATTGCTTTACGAGACCCCGAACCGCGAGCGCTTCCATGAGGCGGCGAAAGATAGCATGCCGACCGCAGCAAAAAGCGTCCTACCCCTCACACCGGCATGACACCCGCCTGGGCGTCGCCTGACAGGATTCTCCGTTAGTTGGCGCTGCGCGATACGGCGGCCAGACGCTGAACTCCGGAGAGCGTGGTGTCCCAGAGCGCGGTGCGGTCTCCGGCTTTGGCGGCTTGGATTCGGCGTCGCCAAAAAAGGACATCTTCACCCCAACGCAGACTGACGCACGGACCCGCTGTTTCGGCGAGCTCGTCGATTTCAGGGAGTTCGAGTTCGCGCAGCACCTCACAGCCCGCGGGCGAGAGCCCGAGCAACAAGGATGCGGCAGCCGGTCGCGACTGGGCCGTTTGCCAAGCGAAGTAACAGACGATGCGTGCAAAGCCCTGACCTGCTTGCCCCTCGCAAAGGCCCGGCGGCAGGCGGGGCAGACTGACCCCCGCTTGAATTCTTCGCCAAAGCGCGAACGCGGTATCAGTGGAGAGATCGAAAAGGAGATAGGGGCAGTCGGCGACCGACGCCAACACCCCGTCTTCGAGGCCGAGCCAGTCCTCTCGAAGCATGGACGCGGCAGACGGCAGCACGATCTTGGAGCTCTCGAGCGCTTCGCGCAGGATGCGCAAGCCCCGAAGGTTCATGCCGCCGACCTGGCGGATGATCTCCCGGTCGACGCTCCGCGCGAAGTCGGTTTCGGTGGTGGCGAGCGCAATGGGGTCTCGAATCTGGGGTTTTTTATCGGTAGCCATGCATTCCTCCGTTTTTTCGCTGGAAATGGTCGCCCAAACCAACTTGGAACGCAGCGTTTGTTTTGGGATATTTTCCATGGAAATACATTCTTTGATGGACCCCCCTCATGCATGTCACCGATGAGCGCTACAAGCGCGACCGTTTGCGTCTCGAGCTCGCCCTGAGACTCATCCGGCACGAGGCGCGCACCCACACGATCCGTCACTGGACGGGGCTCAGCGACGACCGCGTCCGCAAACTCTATCGGTCCTACATCAAACCGGGTGCTGGCGTGCGTCGGCATCGGGGTAAGTCACCGGCCCAGGTCAATTACTTTCTGCGCGCGACCAGCCTTGGCGCCGAGGCTCATGCCCTGGCCTCCATCCTCCTGCTCTTCGGGGCCATTTCCGATAAGCCCGATCCCGCTTCTCTCAAGAAAATTCCCACCATCGCCCGAGGGCGTCTCCTGTGTGACGCCTACGAGGCCTATCGGCGCGTTTCGCCACGCCCTCGCATCGACTTCGAACATGCGGCTTTTCTCGCTAAAGCCCTCACCGTCGGAGATGAAATTCGATTGCGTTTCTGTCCTGCCTGCCAGGCGCTCAACATCGTCGAAATCGTCACGCTACGTGACCCCGAATGTCGGGCTTGCGAAGCGCCCATGCCCGAAAAGTCCACGGCCAACCGCGGGTCGGCTCGACCCCTCAGCTCGCGCACTTAGAGACTGCTAAACTCCTTTCACCCCGGTGGCGTGTGCCGCACCGATGCGTTTCTCGCTCGGGGCCCACAGTCATGCCGCCATCCTCAGAACGCTCCGCCGCCAACTTTCTTGCTGGACCCTATCTCGACCGGCGAGCCGAGTTGCGCGAGGATCCGCGCTGGCTCGAGTCGGCCAGAGCCGATGCCGAGACGCTGTTTCTTCCCGCGCGCGGGACGGCTCTTGGCGTCACCGGCGACCCGCCCACCGCCGCCTTCATCGACCACTCCCATACGATCGTGCGCTCGAGTCCCGACGACTCCTGGGTGTTGCTCGGATGGTTTCGTGAGCGTCGCTGCGTGCTCGTGCAGCTTGATGAGCAGGCGATCGAAAACGATTCACGCGATGACGCCCTGCGGTTCGAGGAGCTACGCCCGCTGGCGAGCACGCTAAGCGCCGATGAAGCCGGTCTACTCGCGTACGCCCGGGCGCTGACGTTTTGGCAACTACGACATCGGCACTGCGGGGTCTGCGGGTCCCCCACGCAGCCCACGCGCGCGGGTCATGTCATGACCTGCCGCGACCCGAGCTGCGCCACCGAGTTCTTTCCCCGAATCGACCCGGCCATCATCGTGCTAGTGAGTGATGGCGAACGCGCGTTACTCGGTCGACAGGCCTCTTGGCCATCGGGCCGTTACTCGACGGTCGCGGGCTTCGTCGAACCCGGTGAGAGCCTCGAGGATGCGGTGGCTCGAGAAGTGTTCGAGGAAACCGGCGTTCGCATTCTCGCCAGCGATTACCATTCCTCCCAACCTTGGCCCTTTCCCTCCTCATTGATGCTGGGCTTTATGGCCACCGCAGCGCCGGGGTCAGTCGTCGAGGCGGGGAGCGAACTGGAAGATGCTCGATGGGTCAGCCGAGACGAGATTGCAGCAGGCGAAGTCGTTCTTCCGCCGCACACGTCGATCTCCCATCGCTTGATCGCCCACTGGTTCGACGCAGGATCCTCCGTGCCACTTCGCACCTTGCGAACCCGAAGCTGGGGCTCTTCCCCACCCCGAGGAAAGGCCGCAAGCGGGTAGAATCCGGGGCGTGATTCGCATGGTCCGCAGCCCCTCCTCGATCGGTATTGTGCTGTGCCTCGCCAGCTTGGCTGCCGCGAGCGTCCCGGCCGTTGCGGACATCAATATCGAAATCAACGGTGTCGACGGCGCGATGCGTCGCAACGTGCTCATTTTTCTCAGCCTCGAACGTTACAAAAATCGCGATGACCTTGATCAATCTTTGATCGAGCGTTTACAGGAACGCGCTGAGCGGGAAGCCGCCGATGCCCTTCGACCTTTCGGGTACTACGAAGCGACGGTCACTTCGAACGTCGAGGCTCTAGGCGAAGGTCGATGGCGAGCGCGTCTCAACATATCGCCAGGCAAACCAGTCATCTTGGAGGAGGTCAGTATCGGCGTGACGGGCGCGGGAGGCGAAGACCGTGCGTTTCAATCTTTGCTCTCCGCTGCATCTTTGAAGCGCGGCGATCGACTCGAACACGTCAAGTACGACTCGCTCAAAGATGGTCTGCGCCGGACCGCAGCGACTCTCGGCTATGTCGATGCCAAGTTGACGATCAGCGAACTGGTGATCGACCCCGAGAATTACAGTGCCTCAATTCGGCTCGCCATGGATACCGGCGAACGTTATCGCTTCGGTGCGACGACCATCGAGCAGCGATCACTCGATGAGTCGTTGCTACGACGCTTTCTTCGTTACGAGGAACTCGCCCCGTACGATGCCACTCAATTATTGAGGACACAGTTCGCACTCGACGACAGTCAGTACTTCTCGAATGTCGAAGTCCTCGCCGGATCGCCAGATCCCTCATCACGGGTCATCCCGGTGAGCATTCGCGCCGAACCCAACCGTCGAAACCGTTATTCAGTGGGCGCAGGTTACGCAACGGACAGCAAAGCACGCGGAACACTCACCTGGGAAAATCGTCGACTGAACGATCGCGGCCATCGCTCGCGCGCAGAGATCAAGGCGGGGCAACTCGAGCAGTCGATCGAGGCGCGCTATCTCGTGCCGATCGGTGATCCTGCTCTCGAAAAACTTGGATTTGAATGGCGCTATGCGCGCGACGAACTCGGCGATCTCGATACGCGAACCACGCGCTTCCAGCCGTCCGTCACGCGAGTCGATGGCGAATGGCAACGCGTGATGTTCGCATCGCTGAGTCGAGTGCGGACAATCACCGCCGGCTCAGCCAATCGAAGTGGATTCGAGGAGTCGACGACGCTCGTTATTCCGGGCATCAGCTATGCCTCGGTTCCGCGCGGTTATCTTGGAGAGGCGCTGTTCTCGAGAGCCCTTTACGCCGAGTTACGTGGCTCAGCGACGGGGCTCGGAGCGGAGGAGGACTATCTTCAGTTAAGGATCGAAGCGGAGCGCGTCTTCGATTTGGCGCCAAGGTGGCATTTGTTTCTGAGGGGACAAGTGGGTGCGACCTGGGTCTCGGATGCCACAAAACTACCGGGTACAGAGCGCTTTTTCGCGGGCGGCGATCGTAGCGTTCGTGGCTTCGGATTCAACGATCTGTCGCCCATCGAAGACGGTAGTACCAAGGTCGGTGCAAGACACCTCGCGACCGGTACACTTGAGGTCATTCGAGATCTCCCGCGCAATCTCGGTATCGCTGCATTCGTCGATGTGGGCAATGCGTTCGACTCTTTCGGAGATCCTGTTCAGTATTCGATCGGTATCGGGGTGCGATTCCGTCTGCCGATCGTAACCTTGGGTATCGATATCGCGCAGCCGCTCACTAACCCCGTTTGTCGCAGCGCCAACCCTGATCCGCGCTGCAATCTCGAACCTGGTTTCGACAAGCGGCCTGGGCCGCGTCTGCATTTCAACTTTTCGCCGAAGCTTTAAGCGAGCATGAAACGGCGCAATCTCATCATCACGATTATTCTGGCCTTGGTGGTCGCATTACCTGTCGCGGGGCTGTGGACGCTCGGATATTCAGAGCCCGCTTTGCAGCGTCTTATCTCTCTGATCCCGAATAAAGTCGGCACTCTACAAAGTATCTCTATCAAAGAGGTCCGGGGGAGTCTTGCAGGAGGCTTCGAAATCGGATCAGTCGATGTCGAGCATGACATCGTGACACTTCGGATCCGTGATCTACGCGCTCGGATCGAGTTGCTTCCGCTTCTGTGGCAATCGATTGAAGCCGCAGAGCTCTCGGTCGGCGAAGTGATCATCGAACAAGAAGCTCGTGATCTTCCGCCTCCAGAGCAAGCACGCCCTTTCTTGCCACGACTACTCACGATCGAGCTGAAATCGGCCGAGATTCCGAGCCTGCAGATTCGACCCATGCGAGGTGATCCTCTCGTCATTCGAGATATCGACCTTGACGCGCTGATTAGAAGCAAGACGATCGATCTCTCAAGGCTTGAAGCGTCTTTGGGCACAATCCAGCTCGATCTCCAGGGCGTTCTCACCGCTGCGCTGCCGCTCAAACTCAGTGGCGAAATCAGGGCGGCTTACGATCCAAAGCGCGGTCCACCGTGGCGGCTACAAGGTCGCTTCGAGGGTGATCTCGAGAGCGCGCGTCTCGATGCGAACCTGCTCGAACCGTTCGACGCGGAGATCAAGAACGGCACGATGACGCTTCAAGCGCCCTGGAGCGTTCGCGGCGATGCAGTGGTCGCCAACCTCGATCTTCAAAAATTTGGCGGATCGGCATTTCTCGGACTCATCGGTGGCGAAGTATCGATCGTTGCCGATCAAAACGGCTATCGCGCCAACGGAAAACTGCTGCCTCCCGGGCTCGCAGCAGGCCCTCTCGATGTCAGCTTTGACGGAGTTTTCTATCGTAACGTCCTCACGGCGCGCCGCATGACGATCGCTCACGCCGACTCTCGCCTCGCGGTCGATCTATCTGGAACGTTCACCCCGACGGAGGACGGCCCACTACTTGATCTCGAGGGACGCTGGACCCAACTCCGTTGGCCTCTCGCCGATCGAACGCCAGCGTTAGACAGTAATCGGGGGCGTTTCAAACTAAGTGGAAACGGCCCGTATGCGATCACGGCGGTGGCAGATGCTCGAATCGGTGTCTTGCCCCGAATCGACGCAGAGCTCACCTCCACACTCGATGTCGGCCGTTTCGAACTAACGAATATCGCCGTACGCGCGCTGGGTGGTACGGCCAAACTGAGTGGTGAAGTGGCTTGGAAGCCGCAAGAGCGCTGGCAGATCAGCGGCCTCATTCGCGATCTGAATCCCGGAGAGCTGCGCGCCGCGCTGCCGGGGCGTTTGAATTTCGCGCTCGACGCGCAAGGACGCGGATTTGGGAAAGGGGGCAGCATCTCGGTCGACATCAAAAACATCACAGGACGTCTACGCGGCGCATCCGCACGCGGATCAGGCCAACTGTCGATCGTCCATGAGGCACTGAGATTCAAAGATATCGATTTCTCAGCGGGTGGGTTGCGACTCGCGCTCGACGGTGAGATGTCGCCTCGTCGAAATGATCTGCAATTCAGACTATTCGCCGACGACCTCGGCGTCATCACCGAAAACGGCCAGGGACGACTGAGCGCCCAAGGAGCCCTTCGAGGTTCGCCGAAGGCGATGAAAGTACATCTCGACGCCGAGGGCGAGGGAATCAAGCTGGGAGATTTCTCAATCCGCCGCCTTTCAGCAGACGTGGATCTCGATCCGACCGGAGGCGCCGAAGCCAGTGCGTCAGCTCGCATCGAAGCCGATGACGTGCTCGTGTTGGGGCGTCGTGCCGATCGAGTACGGCTCGATATCGCCGGTCGTAGTGCCGCACACACGCTGAAGATCGACATCACTGGCGAAGATCTCGGCTTGGCTGCGAAAGCCGACGCGGGTTTCGACGCACAAGGCTGGACGCAGCGTTGGTCGTCCGTCGACTTGCGACTGCCCGACAATATTTTGTTGGGGCTTGATCAAACACTCGGTCTGCAGCTCACGACGAACTCGATCTCCGTGGGTCAGTTTTGTCTTCGAGGCCAAAAGGGCTCCAGCCTCACCGAATCCGCCACGATTTGTGCCTCGGGTGCGCGGACGAACGAAGGCTGGTCTATGGAGGCGGCTGCCTCACGCTTGCCGATCGCGAGTCTGCTCCCACCCCCGACGGCGAAAGCCCAGTACCTCGGATCGGTCAACGCATCGGTCAAGCTCCGCTCTGGAAACGACGGACTACCACTCGGCACGGTACGCGCGGATTTTGAAGGAGCGGGATTGCGGTGGCAGCGCGCGGGTGGGAGGCAAGATGTCATCCCGCTCGGCGCGGGATCCCTGGCCTTCGATTCGAACGACCAGGGGCTCGTCGGCTCGCTCGACGTCGCGGCCGATCAGCGCGGACGCGCCAAAGGTGAGCTTCGTGCCATTCGAAACCCAAAGGATGATTCTTCAGGATGGCGTGACCTGCCCATCACGGCGACGCTGCGAGCAGACTCCTCGGCGCTCGCCCTACTCTATTTGTACGTCCCGGAGATTGATCGCTCCGCAGGAGATTTATCGCTCGATTTGATCATCGGCGGAACACTGGGCGCGCCTCTCGTGAATGGCGTCGTGCGTCTCGAGAAAGGCGAGCTCGACTTTTATCAAGTCAATCTCGCTTTGCGAGGCATTCGAGCTGAAGCGCGTCTCCTCGACAATGGCTTTGTCTTGGACGCATCGGCTCGCGCAGGAGAAGGCAGCATTCAGGCCGATGCAGAGCTGACCTGGCGCGGCGGTCAGCCGTACGGGGAGCTCAAAATAAAGGGGCAGGATCTCGTCGTCGTCGATGTGCCAGAAGCTCGGATCACTGCCTCACCTGATTTGCGCTTCAAGGTTGCGGATCGGGACCTGGAGGCATCGGGAACCGTTCTGATCCCAACTGCGCGAATCACACCCGCTGATCTGACGGGCGCCACCCTCACCTCCGGAGACGCACGACTCGTTGGAGCGGAACCCATCGACCCTGCAAGCTCGTTCCGAGTCTCGAGCAATCTTCGTCTGACTCTTGGCGATCGCGTGACGCTCGATTCTTTTGGTCTCTCAGGTCGCCTCGCCGGATCTTTGAATCTTGTGACCACCGCGGATGGTACGAGCCGCGGAACCGGAGAGCTCGGCGTTGCAGAGGGCAAATATGCCGCCCTTGGACGTCGATTGGATATCGAGCGTGGGCGACTGATCTTTTCGGGAGGGTTGCTCAACGATCCGGGTGTTGAGATTCGGGCAACGAAGGAGTTTCCCGATGTACGCGCTGGCGTCAATGTACGAGGTTCGTTACGCGAACCACGAATGACATTCTTCTCCGAGCCCGCTTTGCCGCAATCGCAGGTCGTCTCACTCATTCTTGCTGGAGGTACTCTCGAGTCGACACAAGGCGGTGGCCAGGGAAACGCCGGACGCGACACCTTGCTCGCTCAAGGCGGGGCCATTTTGGCTCAGCAACTGGGCCAACGTATCGGTATCGAAGATGTTGGTATCGAGCAAAACCTCGCCAATGAGACCTCACTGGTCTTCGGTAGGTATCTCTCGAGCCGCCTGTATGTGAGTTACGGAGTCTCTCTCGCTGAAGCCATCAATACGCTCAAACTTCGCTACAGCATCAACGACCGCTGGACCTTGAGAACTGAGGCTGGAAAAGAATCGAGTGCCGAGGTCGTCTACACCGTCGAGAAGAACTGAACCGCACGATTCGGGCTCCGAGACCTTGGCTCGGCGTCTCGGCGAGGTACACTCAGCCCGTGACCCGAGATCATTATCTCAGCGCGCTTGTCGTCGCTTTCGCGATGCTCTGGATGGTTTTGGCTATCGCGCCGTACGATCGAGATACCTGGCTACTGGAAAATGTTTTGCTCGTACTGGGTGTAGTCGTCCTGTGGCAAACGCGTCGAGCGCTGCCGCTCTCGACGATGTCCTACTCGTTGCTATTCACGTTTTTTTGTTTGCATGCGGTCGGCGCGCACTTCACCTACTCGCTCGTGCCCTACGACGAAGCGCTCCGAAGTCTGAGCGGCATGTCCGTCACCGAGGCTCTCGACTTCAGTCGAAATCATTACGATCGCATCGTGCATTTCGCTTACGGGTTTCTCCTTGTTCTACCCGTTCGAGAGCTCCTTGTTCTGTTCGCAAAAGTTCGTGGGTTTTGGAGCTACTTCCTACCCCTCGACATCGTGATGTCATCGTCGCTTTTGTATGAGCTCATCGAATGGGGCGCTGCCGTGGTCTATGGCGGTGATCTTGGAGCAGCGTTTCTCGGCACACAGGGGGACGAGTGGGATGCCCATCGCGACATGGCGCTCGCCGGACTCGGCGGTCTCATCGCCATCCTCGCCGTCCTCGCGGTCAACCACTGGCGGGGATATGACATGACCCTCGAATGGTTCAAGCGACTCGGGCGAATCGACGGGCCGGAGCGCGCGCAGTGACGCGTCGTTTGCTCATCGTGCACGGTGGACACCCCGGAGGTCGAACCGAAAAGCTACGCACGGCCGTGACGAGCGGCATACGCGACTCGGGGGGCGACCTCGAAGTGCGTGAGCGCCGAGCACTGGACGCCCACGCCGACGATTTACTGTGGGCCGAGGCCGTCATCCTCGGTACGCCGGAGCACTTTGGCTATATGTCCGGAGCACTCAAAGATTTCTTCGATCGCACGTTCTACGCATGCGAAAACCGGACTGCGGGGCTTCCTTGGGGTCTCTTCATCAGCGCGGGTAACGACGGAACCGGCACCCGCTCAGCCGTAGAGCGTATCGTCGCCGGCTATCGATGGAAGAGCGTCACCGAACCGGTCATCGTCGTGGGCGCACCCGATGCCGTAGCCCTCGAGCGCTGCCGTGAACTCGGTGCCACCCTCGCCGCAGGACTCGCAGCCGGAATTTTTTAGCGCCCGATCGCCTTCGCCGCTGCAGCGAACTCCGGAGCTAAGGCGAGTGCACGTTCAAACTCTCGTCGAGCGCCTGCGACATCGCCCGCATCCCGAGCACATCGCCCGACCCAATAGTGCGACTCGGCAGCGCCCCAACTGACTCCGGCAGGTGAGAGCGCAGCGGAAGAACCAGCCGTCTCAAAGCTTGTCGCCGCTTCCTTGAAGCGAGTACACCCCTTTGCTTTGTCACCTCCAACGAACTTCGGACGGAAATAAACCCCGAATCCGTCAATCAAGACGATGCGCGGATTACGCGCGTCGAGCGCCAAGGCCGCCTCGATGCTTTTACCGCTACGTGAACCGTTACGAATGGCGCCCATGCCGCCGAGATTGGCGAGGTAGCCATAGCAAGCAGACTGCAAGGCATGGGCTTCGGCAGATTTGGGATCACGCTTCAAAGCGAGATCGAGCGCTTCATTGCAGGCATCGCCGGCACGCTCGGCCTCTTTCTCCCGCTTGGCTGCGATCGCCCATTGGAGAAGGCGAAATTGCACATACGCGTGGGTGTAGAGTTCCTTGGGGTTTTGAGACTTCGACCAAGCCGACGTCGTCGCGGCGAGTCTCGCGAGCTCCGCGTTATTGCCCGTCAAGTAGGCCGACTGCGCCTTCGTGGCGACGGATACGACATCTTGCGCCGACGCGAAACTGGCCGCGAGCAACGACAACACAGCGAATGCGATACGGATCATACGAGGTACTCCGAAACGAGTTCAGTCGATTTCTGCCAGAGCGCTTGTGCGAGAAAAAGATCATCCATGTGTTTTCCGGGCATGGGTACGACGGGATTGCAATCTTCAAAATATTGCCCGCTGACGCCGGCCAAGGAATTTGCCGTCGCCACATAGCAGGTGGTCGCAGCCCCTTCCGGAATCGTTTTCATGAACGTCCAGCCGATGAGCCGACCCATCGTGCGCTTCCATGGATCGAAGTGTCGTCCGAGGTTGGTCAGGATGATGCCCGGATGCACAGCGTTTGAGGTGGCTGCCGAGCCCGACTCCCGAAATCGCCGCGCGAGCTCGAGAGAAAAGAGCCCATTGGCCAACTTTGATTGGCCATACATTTTGTTGGGCTCGTAGCCTCTCGAGCCATCGAGGTTGTCGAACTCGATACCGTCTGCCGGCGCCCATTGGTAACCGAGACTCGACACGACGACCACTCGTCCCTGAGGTGCCGCCTGTACTTGCGGCAACAATCGGTTCGCCAAAATAAAGTGACCGAGATGGTTGACCACGAATTGCTTTTCAAGCCCATAGACTTGCTCGAGCTTCGGTAACGCCATGATGCCGGCATTACAGATGAGCATGTCGATGGGCATCCCGAGCGTCTTTATGAGATCGGTGGCACTGACGATGGTGTCCCAGCGCTCGAGCTCAAGTGCGACGGGCATCGTTCGTCCTTCCACACTCTCACAGGCGGCCTTCGCTTTGTCGAGCGTTCGCCCGGTACCGATGACGTGAGCGCCGCGCAGCGCCAGCACCCGCATGGTCTCGAGGCCGAGTCCTGATGTCGCGCCGGTGATCAGCACTGTCTTGCCTCGAAGATCGAGACCTGCCGTCACCTCTTCGGCCGTGCTCTCGTCGCCGAAAGGACCGATCGGTACGCCCGCCGGGCGCCGAACGTCATCACCACCACGCGAACAGGATGACAAGAGAGGCAGTGCCGCTACCGCTCCAGCCCCTGCGATGAACTGACGACGTTCGATATCCATGAGTTCGAGGCTAGCAGAACCTCGGGCGAGCGGCTAACTTGCCGATCAAGAACGGGGATTAACGAACATGAGCACCACTACACCCACGGCAAGCACCAAACTTGACGTCAAGACCATCACCGAGTTTCTCGCCGAACAACCCAACGTCGATGTCAGCCGGGCTTGGGAGCGCTGCTGGGGAATCCATTCCGGCATCGTCGATCGCGTGAAGCAAAGATTTGCGGTGCAAAAGCACCCAGCGACGGCGGGTCATGAGTACTTCACGTCGCTCGATAAATCGATGGAAGGCTCCTTCAATGCCTGGACGGGCCCGCGCGTCGAATGGTTGGTGCACTCCTGGCTGGGCAATCGCAAAGCCAGCCTGCTTGATATGAACGCTACGGTGTTCTTGTCGCAGCAGAACCGTGTCCCTCACCTCGTCATCATTTTCGGAACCGTACCGAAGCTTTTCTTTTACGCCGACTACACGCCGCGCGTTGATCTTCGAATGAACCTCGATTACGTCAACCATTATTACGAGCCGGCTAACGCCAGCGCGATCCGCTTCAGGGGACTGCCGAACTTCACCTGGAATTGGAGTCACGGCACTTACCTACGCGGATTGATGTCGCCGGTCTGCACGAGCGTGATGGGCGATCTCAATGAGCAAAATATCGCGACCTGCGAGTCGTACCTCGAAGAATTTGTCGGACGCTGGTTTCAGTGGCTCGATGAAGCGGATCGTCAACCGCTCCCCCGCGACGAGCGACTCGAGCAGCAACGCTACGATCACTACGTACGCGAGGTCGGCTATCGCACCGATCCGATGAATGTGCTCGCTCAACGCGCGTTTGGCAATGAAGAGTTCAATCGCCGCCTCGAGTTGCGAATGGGCTCTCAGCAGATGACAGAGACTCGCGGGAAGATCGCTGGGGATTGATGTCGCAGATCCCTCCACTTACCACGCGCGTGGCTCGCCCAAGTGATGCTCGGGAACTCGTCGCGCTGGTGAACTCCGCCTATCGCGGAGACAGAAGTCGCGCCGGTTGGACGACGGAGGCCGATCTTCTCGGCGGCCAACGTACCGACGAACTCGCATTGATCGAGTTCATCGCCCGCGGCGAAACAGCAGGGGATCGAGCGATGCTCGTGCACGAAAGAGAGGGACGTCTCATCGCGTGCGTCCAGCTTGAGCGACGCAAGCAAGCGGCCTACCTCGGCATGCTGACCATCATGCCTACGCTTCAATCTGGCGGGCTCGGTAAAGCTTTGTTGGCCGCGGCGGAAAACTTTGTCCTGCACACATGGAATGGGACCTCAGTCACCATGACTGTCATCGAGCAACGCCCTGAGCTCATTGCGTGGTACGAGCGGCGGGGTTACTCCCGAACGGGTGACACCGCGCCGTTTCCGTATGGCGATGCTCGCTTTGGAGAGCCCAAACGACCCGACCTCAAGTTCGTCGTCCTCTCAAAACGACTCGGCTCGGCCCCGACTTCTCCATGACACTCGACGTCACCTCTTCGTCACGCAAGTTTCGTAGGCTCGAGCCATGCGTAGCATGGGCAGCTTGTTTGGCGTTCTTTTGTCAATGGTCGTCACCGTGAACACGGTGGCCGCCCCGCTCGTCATCGCCCATCGCGGAGCCTCCGGCTATCGACCGGAGCACACGCTCGAGTCGTATCGACTTGCCATCGAGATGGGCGCCGACTTCATCGAGCCCGATCTGGTCGCAACCCGTGACGGGCACCTCGTCGCGCGTCATGAGCCTGAAATCGGAACCACGACGGACGTCGCAAATCGTCCCGAGTTCGCCGACCGAAAACGAACTCTGATCCTCGACGGCATGACGGTGACCGGCTGGTTCACCGTTGATTTCACGCTCGCCGAGTTACGCACGCTCCGCGCGATACAACCGCGAACCGATCGTTCCAAAGAATTCGATGGTCAATTCCTGATCCCGACCCTCGAGGAGATCATCGATCTCGCCCAGCGCGAGTCGAAGGCGCGCGGACGGACGATCGGTATCTATCCGGAGACTAAGCATCCGACTTGGCATTGCGAGCTGGGGCTTCCGCTCGAGTCTCGATTACTCGAGACGCTTGCTTCGGTGGGTTGGACGACTCGCGACTCACCCGTGTTCATTCAGTCGTTCGAGTCGGGAAACCTGCGTTGGCTGCGATCGCGAACCGACGTGCGACTCATCCAGTTGCTGGACGGCGGCGAACTTCGCGATGACGGCAGCGTCGCCCCTCGGCCGCGCTGGAGCTCAGCAGGCACGTGCAACCTCTATTCTCAAGGCGATATTCCGCAGGATTTCACACGACCCGAGACCTTCCTCGCATTTCGTGAGTACGTCGATGGTTTGGGTCCCTGGAAACGCCATCTGATCGGCACACGTCGCACGGACACCACCGACACGACGGAGCGCAGCCGACGCGTCGTCGCGCCGACCGAGTTCGTTCGATTGGCTCACGCTGCAGGCTTGCAGGTTCATCCGTGGACGTTTCGTAACGAAGCCCACCAGCTTGCCGCCGATTATGGTGGCAACCCTGCAGCCGAGTATCGAGCGTTTGCCGAACTCGGTGTCGATGCCGTCTTCACGGATTTTCCCGATACGGCGATCGCCGCATTCAGCCGAGGCCGCGTAACTGGTCGATGATGGCCGGGTTCTCAAGGGTACTCACGTCCTGAGTAATGGGCTCCCCACGAGCAATGGCGCGCAACAAGCGACGCATGATCTTTCCCGATCGGGTTTTCGGAAGATTCTCGGCGAAGCGGATGTCATCGGGTTTGGCGATGGCTCCGAGCTGCTCGGTGACCCAATCTCGCAGCTCTTTTTCGAACGCGCGAGTATCGCCAGTCGGTCTCGCGCCGCGGCACACCACGAACGCAAACACCGATTCGCCCTTGATCTCGTGCTGCTTGCCCACCACCGCCGCTTCGGCGATACGAGGATGCGCCACCAGAGCCGACTCGATTTCCATCGTACCGAGACGGTGACCGGCGACGTTGAGCACATCGTCGATACGGCCCATGATCCAAAAATATCCATCTGCATCGCGATGGGCGCTATCGCCTGCGACATAGAACTTGTTCTGGAACTTCTCCCAATAAGTTTTGAGGTAGCGCTCGTTGTCACCCCAAATCGTACGCAGCATCGATGGCCACGGTTTGCGAATCACGAGATATCCGCCGGCATCCGGCGTCGTCACACTGCGCCCCTCGTCATCGACGATATCGGCGAAGACGCCCGGTAGTGGCCGGGTACAGGAGCCCGGTTTGGTTGAAGTGACACCCGGAATCGGCGAAATCATGATCGCTCCCGTTTCGGTCTGCCACCACGTATCGACGATCGGACAACGCCCCTGCCCAATGACGCGGTGGTACCACATCCAGGCTTCAGGGTTGATCGGCTCCCCCACACTACCAAGCAATCTGATCTTTGATAGATCGTAATTCGCAGGAATATCTTCGCCGAGTTTCATGAGCGCACGAATCGCCGTCGGCGCGGTATAGAACACCGTCACGCCGTGGCGTTCACAAATGCTCCAGAATCGGCCACCATCCGGGTAGGTTGGCGCCCCCTCGTACATCACAATCGTCGCTGCTGCAGCAAGTGGTCCGTAGGCCACGTAGCTGTGCCCGGTGATCCAACCCACGTCGGCCGTACACCAAAAGACGTCGTCGCTCCGCAGGTCGAAGACCCATCGACTCGTCATCTTGGCGCCGAGTAAATAGCCGGCGCTCGAGTGCTGGATGCCTTTCGGCCGTCCGGTGGAACCCGAGGTGTACAACAAGAAGAGCGGATGCTCGGCGTCGACCCACTCGGGCTCACACTGATCGGAGATGCCGGAGATCGCCTCGTGCCACCAGATATCGCGGCCTGCCTGCATCGGCACGGATTCACCCGTGCGTTGCAGCACAAATACCGACTCGACCGTGGGACAACCCTCGGTGAGCGCTTTATCGGTGGCCGCCTTGAGCTCGATGACGTTACCGCCTCGTCGCCCACCGTCTGCCGTGATGACGCAACGCGCACCGGCATCTTCGATACGGTCTTTCAAAGAAACCGCCGAGAAGCCGCCGAACACGACCGAATGGATTGCGCCGATGCGAGCGCAGGCCTGCATGGCGATCACCGCCTCGGGGACGAGAGGCATGTAAATCACCACTCGGTCACCCCGAAGAATGCCCCTCGCCTTCAGCGCATTGGCGAATCGACACACCTCGGTATGCAATTGCCGATAAGTCAGACGCCGAACATCGCCCGGCTCACCTTCGAAAACAATCGCAGTTCGATTCGCATTCTCGGCGAGATGTACATCGAGACAGTTGAACGACACATTGAGCTCGCCATCGGCGAACCATCGATAGTTGGGCGCTGTAGAGTCATCGAGCGTCTGTGTGAAAGGCTTGCGCCAAGTGATCTCCGATCGCGCAAGATCGCTCCAATAGCCGATGGGGTCAGACTCGGCTCGCCGATGCAGGGCGGCGAGGTCTTGATCCCCAATGCGCGCCTCGCGCGCAAATTGCGGATTGGCGGGAAAGACTCTTGCCTCGTGCAGTACCGACTCAATGTTGTTCTGGCTCATCGATCAACCCTGAAGTTCAGTAACGGACAGGATACTCCGGACCCAAACCCTTGAATCGCTTGTGCAGCCAAAGATATTGCGCGGGTAGGCGTCGAATCTCGGCCTCGATCAATTCGTGATGGCGGAGTGTGTCGGACACGCTGTCGGGACCGGGGAAGTTTTCGAGTGCCGGCCCGATACGCACGACGTAACCCTCCTCGCCCGGTAAACGCTCGACGAAATAAGGCAGCACGGCTGCACCGGTCAGTCGCGCGAGCCGAGACGTCGCGGTATTCGTCGCAACCGGGATACCGAAAAACGGCACCATCTCCGCGCCTTTGGCTCTAAATGCCTGATCGGGTGCGTACCACACCGCTCCACCCGCCTTCAGCACACGCACCATGGCGCGAATGTCATCGCTC
Organism: Gammaproteobacteria bacterium; assembly: GCA_016874235.1. Classification (GTDB taxonomy): domain Bacteria; phylum Pseudomonadota; class Gammaproteobacteria; order Steroidobacterales; family Steroidobacteraceae; genus UBA964. Next base: position 256,691 of record VGUJ01000001.1, on the reverse strand, counting down.
GCGATCATGCTGGCAGCGACTGCACCTCGATACTTTCTAAAAAACTCGCTGAGTAGCGGATCACTGGACGGTTTATAAACAGCGTGGACTTTACGCGCAGCGGTGATGAAGCGTGCGCCGATCTCGAGCGTGGTGAAATGCGCCGCCAGCAATATTACGCCTCGACCCGATGCGACCAGCCGATCGAACTCATCGAGACCTTCAAAGCGAACAAGAGAGAGTAAGTGCTCACGCGGCATGAACCACGCCAGCGCCGTCTCGGGTAACGAGATGCCCGCCTCACAAAAATGACGCTCCAAAAGACGCTGACGCTGCGCGTGGGGCATCTCCGGGAAACACAACTCGATGTTGCGGCGCACGACTTTTTTCTGAGGCAAGGGAAGTCGTCTGGCGAACTCGCCGAGTCGTCTGCCGAATCGTAGCGACGCGGGATAGTCGCGACGCGCGAGTGACTTGAGCATCCACAACGCCGCCCACATCGGCCAACGCTGAGGAAAATAAAAACGCCAATTCATACATTCATCACCCGACCGTGATGCCAGCCAACGCGGCAAGTCGCTCACCCTGCTTGCGCAACGTCGGTCCGAAGTTCTGTCGATCGAAGAATGCACTCAAGGAATCGAGATCGGGCGCTCGCGGACGCAGGGCGTTTTGATCGACCTCGATGGGCATGTCGCGGACGATCTCCGTAAGACGGCGAGCCAGGAACGCATCATCGCGATGACGCTCGAGTTTCTCGGGCAACTTGGCCGCACCGCGAATCGGAAGCCGGGCAACGGCATCCAGATTGTCGTACAGCTCTTCGAGCGACACAAAATCGCGAAGCAGCGCAGCGGCCGTCTTGGGGCCCACGCCCGGCACACCGCGGATGTTGTCGACGGCATCGCCCGTCAAGGCGAGGTAATCGGCATATCGTTCGGGCACAACACCGAAATGCGCCTCGATTTGATCGTAGGTGAGCCGCTGATTCTCTGTGTAATTCCAATAGATGTCGCCTTCACGGATGAGTTGTGCGAGATCTTTATCCCGCGTCACCACCGTCGCAGGCATACCGGCTGCGCGAAAACGCGCATGCAAGGTACCGATGATGTCATCGGCCTCATACTCGCCACTACCGAAGTGCGCGACACCCAGATGCCGACAAAACTCCCTGCAGCGTTCGAACTGTAACTTGAGATCCGGGGGAGCCGGCTCGCGGTTCGTCTTATATGACGGATCGATTCGATTGCGAAACGATGTGGCGAGGCTTTCGTCAAATGCTACGGCAAGGTAGCGAGGCTTGGCGCGCTCCACGAGGTCGCCGAGAAATCGGGCGAATCCGAATAGCGCATGAACCGGATTACCCTCTTGATCCACCATGTCGGGAGGTAGGGAGTAATACGCACGAAAGACGTACACCGAAGCGTCGACGAGATAGAGCACGCTTCATTGTACCGACCGCGACGCCACCGGGACGCCTTATAAGGCCGTCAGGCCATCAGGTGCTTGATTCGCCCGTGCAACGGACTGCTGCGCGGGAAATGCGCCAGCAGATACTCCATTTGATCGAAGAGTACGCGACGACCTTTCAAAAAAATGTATTCCGCATAGGTTGGCGTAAACGGCACGGCCAGCAGCTGCATCTTGGCCTGCTCAGGGGTTCGCCAAGCCTTGTAGTTGTTGCAACGGCGACAAGCGGTCACGACGTTGGTCCAGACGTCACGGCCACCCTGGCTAAAGGGACGCACGTGATCACGCGAGAGGTCTCGGGTCGAGAACCGGTCCCCGCAGTACAAACACAGGAAGGCGTCGCGCCTGAACAGTGTCTGATTATTGAGGGGAGGAACGTAGTCGTTGCGCAGATGGCCCGGGTTACCACTCTGCCCGACCGTCGCGATGATCGAATTAACCTCAAGGACGGTACGTCGACCCGTCAGGGCATTGGTTCCGCCGAACAGCCGGAACAGGGGCGTACCGCAGGTGTAGGCGATTTGCTCCTGGTGATAGAGCCGAGCGGCTTCGCGATAGTCGATCCATTCGAGGGGCATGCCGGCGACATCGGTTCGCAGCACATGCTGGTGCAGCGATACCCCTTCCGCAGGGCGCGCAACGATACCGAACTCTTCGTGGTCCAAACTCGACATCTCCGATGTAATTTACGGTAGTTTTGTTACAACATTCAACGGTTCCGAACTCGCCGTCGGTCGACGGGTCCTAATTGCACTCACGATGAAACTCGCGCTATCCATTTTCCCTTGGCTCTTGGCGGCCCTCTTCAGCTCCGCCAGCCTATCGGCGCAAACGTCGAGCCCGATCCTCGAGCCCGCGGGCGACTCCATTCCCCGTGAGGGGGGCGCCCCCACCGAGAACGTCGCAGACGAAATCGAAGAGGTCACGATCATCGGCGAAGCCGCCGGCCCTGGGCTCTGGAAGGTTCGCAACGGCGAAAACACCTTGTACCTGCTCGGCACCCTGAGCCCGCTCCCGAAGAAGTTGCAGTGGCGCTCGCGAGAAGTCGAAAACGTCCTGTCGCGCGCCAAACAGGTCATTCCCGCGCGCAGTGACGTCGACGCAGACATCGGACCGATCAAGGCCGTCCAGCTCTACATGCAATACCGAAAGCTGCGCGGAAACGAGGATAAGCAGTCGCTCGAGGAGGTGCTCCCGCCCGACGTGTTCGGACGTTTCGAAGCGTTACGTCAGAAATATGCGCCACGCGAGCGCGACATGCTCAAACACCGCCCCCTGATCGCAGCCGGAGAGCTTTGGCGTGAGGCCCTCTCCCGTAGCGGACTGACCGGTCGTAACGATGTCAGCCGGCAAGTCGAGAAGCTCGCCAAGTCGCGCAAAGTCCCCATCGTCGTACCCACCATCGTCATCGATGATCCCAAGGGCGCGTTAGCGGAAGTGGGCAAAATCTCGAGAGAAGCAGAGCTTGCCTGTATCCGCTCGACGCTCTCGCGGATGGAAAGCGACTTGGACGCTGCGCGGCGCAAAGCCGAAGCTTGGTCGGTGGGTGATATCGACCGACTGCGCTCACCGAGTGCCTCGGAGCAGCGCGAGGCGTGCTGGTCGGCCCTTCAGCAAAGTCCAAAAATCGCTGGGATCCGTCAGCAGTTCGAGGATGGATGGTTTCGTCTCGCAGTCGAAGCGGTGGAGAACCACGACGTGGCACTGGCGGTCGTCCCCATCGACGAGCTGTTTGGGCGTAATGGCGTGATCGCGCGCATGACCGCGCGCGGATACAGCGTCGACGAACCCTGACTCACCCTCGGCGTATACCGCCCACCGCCTTCGCCGACGACCCAGCGACTCTAGAGCGCGATCGAGTCGAGATAAGCGCGAAGCTCCGCCAAAACTTGGCGGGTTTCGGTTGAGATTCGGACGGACTTTTCACGCCGGTCATCCCGCTGACCCACCTCGATGACGAGCAGATTGAGTCGATGGAGACGATGGATGAGCTTGCGGCAGGCGCGATCTCCCCCTAACCCGTTAAAGCGCAGCACCATGACCAGCTCGGAAATCGACACCGATTCATGCTGGGCCGCGAGCACCAACGCCGGGATGAGATGAAGGTGGCGCACAAGCGGTTCGGGCTTTAATTGACTGGCCCGAGCCGATCTACTCAAAGAGTCCACTGATGGAAGCTCCGACTATTTGTTTTTTTAATCCAGACCCTTCCTAAACGGGTCGTTTTATAAATTTTCGAACCTTAACCGACTCTAAAACTCTTGTGCGGCAAACTAGACCAAATTTACTAGTCGTTATTAATCGCTTTTTTGGGTATTTTTTGTACAAATGCGACGAAGCGGCCATCCCCGTATTCTATGATCCGCGCCAATGAAAACCTTTCTCACATGCCGTGTCCGTCGTCGTGCTACTCCGCTCGTGGTTCTGCTCGCGATCGGTTTGAGCGGGTTAGAAACAGGGGCCCAGACTCCGCCGGCCCTCGCCGCACCCCCCTGCAGCGTTGCCTTGAATGTCGGTCGTCTGATCGACCCCGAGCGTGGCGCCGTGTTGCGCAATCAGATCATCCGTATCGCAGGGGATCGCATCTCAGGCGTGTCCCCGGCCGGTGACGCTGCGGTTCAAGGCTGCCCGCAGGTCCTCGACCTCTCGCGCTCGACGGTGCTTCCCGGCCTGATCGACACCCATACCCACCTCACCTCGGACCCGACGATCCTGCGTTACGAGCGTCTCGGTCTCTCGATTCCTCGTCTCGCACTGATCGGTGCCGCCCATGCGCGTCGTACCCTGCTCGCCGGATTCACGACTGTGCGAAATCTCGGCGCCGACGGTTATGCGGACGTCGCACTGCGCGACGCCATCAACGCGGGAGACGTCATCGGGCCACGCCTCATCGTCTCAGGACCCGGCATCGGTATCACCGGCGGACACTGCGGCAGTAACTTGCTTGCGCCCGAATTCCGACAAACCTCTCTCGGCACCGCGGATGGTCCCGATGAAGTGAGAAAGGCGGTCCGACAAAACGTGCGCTATGGCGCCGACGTCATCAAGTATTGCGGCACGGGAGGCGTCTTCTCAAAAGGAACGCAGCCTGGCATGCAGCAGTTCACGCCCGAAGAAGTCGCCGCGCTCGTCGACGAAGCGCGGATGCACGGCCGCAAAGTCGCGGTACATGCCCACGGTGCAAGCGGAATCAAGGTGGCGTTGCGCGCGGGAGTCGACTCCATCGAACACGCTAGCCTCATTGACGACGAAGGTCTCGAGCTTGCGAAGAAGTACAAAGTTTACTTCTCGATGGATATCTACAACACCGACTACACGCAGAGCGAGTCGAAACGTCGCGGCGAGCTGCCTGAATTCATCCGTAAGGATGCGATGATCGGTGAAATCCAGCGACGTAACTTTGAGCGTGCATTAAAGGCGGGCATCCGCATGACGCTTGGCACCGACGCAGGCATTTACCCGCATGGTGACAACGCCAAGCAGCTTGCCGTGATGGTGCGCTACGGCATGACACCCATGCAGGCCATTCAGGCTGCGACGATCAACGGGGCCGATGCGCTGGGTCTCGCTGGCCAAGTCGGTACGCTCGCAGTCGGCGCCTATGCCGATCTGATCGCCGTCGATGACGACCCGCTGGTTGATATCCGCGCGCTCGAGCGCGTCAGCGTCGTGCTGAAAGGTGGCGAAGTAGTCAAAAGCGGAGCGGCGAGCTCCATCCGATGACGACCAGCGGTCGAGGCGTCACGGCGATGTTCATCGCCGTTGCAGCGTTTTCTTTTATGGATGCGCTGCTCAAATTATTCGCGGCGCATTACCCGCCGATGCAGGTGACCGCGATTCGGGGCGCAGCCTCGTTACCTTTCGTGATCCTTCCGCTGTGGTACTCGGGTCGCCTTCGCGAGCTCAAGCCCTCGCGTTTCGGACTGCATCTCGTGCGCGGCATCCTCGGCATCATCATGCTGGCGACCTTCGTGCTCGCGCTGCGCGAGGCGCCGCTCGCCTCGGTCTACTCGATCTACATGGCCGCCCCCTTGTTGATCGCGGCCCTTGCCGCGTGGTGGCTCGGTGAGAAAGTCGACGGCGGACGTTGGCTCGCGATCGTGATCGGACTCGTCGGTGTGATCGTCATCCTCAGACCTCGCCCCGATGGTCTGCCGCTGATCGCGGGCCTCGCTGCGGCAGCCTCTGCGCTCTGTTACGCCCTCGCAGCGATCACGGCACGCATCCTCACGCGCACCGAGCGCTCCTCGACCATGGTGTTCACCTTCTTGATGATTGTTACGCTCGTGGCAGGCGCGCTCGCCGCGCCGGGCTGGGTGTCCATCCGTCCCACCGATTGGTGGCTCATCGTGGCGGTCGGAGGCTTGGGGGCGGCAGGTCAGCACTACATCACCGAGGCCTTTCGCCATGCGCCGGCGGCCGTGGTCGCGCCGATCGAGTACACGGCCCTGCTTTGGGGAATCGCGATCGACTGGGTGGCTTGGGCCGTGCTGCCGGGCGGGATCATGCTGAGCGGAGCGTCGCTCATCATTGCGGCCGGCCTGTATGTCGCCTGGCGAGAGCGAGCAGTGACACACTCGCCCTCGTGAACAGTCTCTACTTTCGGCTCGCGGGTGTCGCCGCACTTTGGGGCGGTACCTTCATCGCGGGTCGTATCGCAGCACCCGAGCTCCCGCATTTCACCGTCTCTGCGCTGAGATTCTGGGTGGCCTTCGCCATCCTCGCCCCTCTACTGATCGCCGTCGAAGGACGGCTGCCTCGGCTGCGGCCCCGTGATTTCGGCTTCACGGCGCTTCTCGCCCTCTTCGGTCTGGTCTTCTACAATCTGCTGTTTCTCGGCGCGCTCGAACTGATTCCGGCGGGACGCACGGCTCTCGTCGTCGCGCTCAACCCCATTCTGACTGCGCTCACCATGGCGCTCGTATTCGGTGAGCGATTACAGCGTCATCGCTGGGCGGGAATCCTTCTCGCGCTGACCGGGGTCTGGATCGTGCTTTCCAAGGGCGATCCCTCGCTCTTGCTGCAACGAGTCGGACGCGGCGAGTGGCTCATGCTGGGCGGCGCCTGCTGCTGGGCGATCTACACGGTTATTGGCCGTTATGCCCTGGATGGAGAAGCGGCGGCATCACCGCTCGCCATCACGACCGTCACCACACTCTGGGGCGCCTTGATGCTCACGGTTGGGATGCCATTCGAGTGGGAGGCCTGGCACGCGAAAGAGGTCTCCGTCGCGGCTTGGGCGTCGATCGTTTATCTTGGCGCGGGAGGGACCGCGTTGGCTTTCGTGTGGTACGCCGAGGGGCTGCAACGCCTGGGTGCTGCGCGCACGGCCGTCTTCAATAATCTCGTCCCCGTGTTCGGCGTATCGTTCGGCACACTCCTGCTGGGAGAGTCGTTGCTCGTCTCGATGTGGGTCGGCGGTCTCGTTGCCGTCGCCGGCGTGACGCTGACGAACTGGAGCCGGTCACGATAAATCAGTGACTTGCGTGAGGTCGTGGAGAAACGGTTTCACAAATGCGTCATAAGAGTGTCTGATAACGGATACACTCGTAGTTAACTAATTGATTTAAATGAGTTTTTTCTGATCTGGTCAATCTTTAACCAAGCCAACGAAAATCCGCGGAAAAAGCGGCGATTTTTCGCTTGAAAAGCTCGCTATCCACAACGTTATCCACACCCTCTGTGGACAAACTTCAGACGCCGAAAGCGTCGATTTGTCGAGTGGCTCTCGATACGCCGCTGAGACGAACCTTCGACTATCGCATCGAGGCTGAGGTGCCGGCGCCAACCCTCGGAAGTCGCGTCTCTGTGCCCTTTGGGCGACGTCAACTCGTCGGTGTTGTGATCTCCCTCGAGTCCGAGTCGGACGTCGACGAATCCAAACTCAAGTCGATCTCGAAAATACTCGACCCAGCACCCACGTTCGACGCCCCTCTTTTGAAGTTGCTTCGGTGGGCGACGGAGTACTACCACCATCCGATTGGCGAGGTGATCGCCGCCGCCTTGCCTAAACTCTTGCGCGACGGTGCCTCGCTCGTCTCACAGATCGACTATTGGTCGGCGACTGAAGCGGGAATCGCAGCCCTTGCGACGGGCGAACCCAAGCGTGCACCGAAACAGCGGGAGCTCCTCGAGTGCCTCGTCGCGGCGGGCGCTCGGGGTCTCGATGTCGACGCCCTCAATGAGCGACTGCCTAGCTGGCGAGAGGCGGCAAAGGCTCTCGCCAAGCGCGAGTGGCTGACCTCTTCCTCACGCGAAACTTTCTTTGAGCCTCGCGAGCGACTCCCGACGAGCGATTCGACCTCGACAGACCTCCGGCCCGAACTCTCCGCGCAACAGCGCCAGGTACTCGAAGCCGTGCAATCTGCAGGCGTGACTCAGTATCACGCGTGGCTTCTGCACGGCGTAACGGGCAGCGGCAAAACCGAGGTATACCTACGGCTCGCCGAACAGCAGTTGCAAGCGGGTCGTCGCGTACTCGTGCTAGTGCCCGAAATTGGTCTCACGCCCCAACTGGTCGGTCGATTTGCTCGACGATTTCCTCAAGCGCCTCTGGCCGTCCTGCACTCAGGACTGACGGATTCAGAGCGACTCGCCGCGTGGCGTGCCGCGCACAGTGGTCACGCGCAACTCGTGATCGGTACACGCTCAGCAGTCTTCGCCCCCATCCCGTCGCTCGGAATCATCATCGTCGATGAAGAACACGATTCGTCCTTCAAGCAGCAGGAAGGAGGATTCCGTTATTCGGCGCGCGATCTGGCGATGGTGCGTGCTCACTTTCTTGATATTCCGATCGTGCTCGGATCGGCGACGCCCTCGCTCGAATCGCTTCATAACGCGGCGTCAGGAAGGCTCACCCGTCTGTCGCTCCCCGATCGGGCCGCGTCAGCATCACCCCCAACGCTGCGTCTCGTCGATTTACGCCAGGAGCATGTGCACGCAGGGCTGTCGACCACGGCCGTATCCGCCATCCAACGTCATCTCGCCGCCGACGGTCAGGTACTCGTGTACATCAATCGACGCGGCTATGCGCCCACGCTCGCCTGTACGGCTTGCGGCTGGGTGGCGCCCTGCCAGTCCTGTGATGCGCGCATGACGGTGTACCGTCAGGCAGCACGACTGCGGTGTCATCACTGTGGCGCCGACCGCGACTTACCGCGCCAATGCCCTCAATGCGGCTATGCCGTAAAAACCGTCGGGCAAGGCACGGAGCGCGTCGAGGAAAGTCTCGTCGAAGCCTTTCCCGGCATCGGGATCGCCCGACTCGATCGCGATGTCGTCCGTCGCAGCGACGAACTCGAAGCGGTGGTGACTCGAATGTCCGGCGGCGAGGCGCGCATTTTGGTGGGGACTCAGATGGTGGCGAAGGGACACGACTTCCCCTCACTTACCCTCGTCGTCGTACTCAACGCAGACCAAGGCCTGTTCAGCACGGACTTTCGTGCCGCCGAGCGCCTGGCGCAGACCATCGTCCAGGTGGCTGGACGCGCGGGTCGGGCCAATCGTCCCGGCGAAGTGCTGATCCAAACGGAGTATCCCGAACACCCTTTGCTCTCGGGTCTGCTCACGGGCGGCTACGAAGCCTTCGCTTCCGCGGCGCTCGAGGAGCGGCGCAGTGCCGCCTGGCCACCGTTCTCGCGGCTTGCAGCGTTGCGCGCATCCGCCACCGAAGCGGAGACGGCCATCCGTTTCCTCGAAGCCGCGCGTCGCGCAACCCGGATGCTCAACACCGGGGCCGTTCGACTGCTCGGGCCGGCGCCGGCCGCCATGGCCCGTCGGGCTGACCGCCATCATGCGCAGTTGCTTCTGGAAAGCGCCGATCGAGGTGCGCTGCATCGCCTGCTCGATCAGTGGCTGCCCGCCGTCGAGGCTCTACCCGAAGCTCGGAGAGTTCGATGGGCCCTCGATGTCGACCCGCTCGAACTGTTCTGACCCGGTAGAATCGCGCCCGTGAAAGAAGACCTGCACATCCTGCTGCAGCGCGCGCTGCAATCGCTCGAGGGCTCACTGCGCTCAGGCCCCGTCGATCCGCAACTGATCGTGCTCGATCGAGCGCGTGATTCCGCGCACGGCGACTTCGCCTCGAACATCGCCATGCGCCTGGCAAAAGCTGCGGGCAAACCGCCTCGAGCGATCGCCGAGGCCATCATCGCCGCACTGCCCGCATCGCCCATCGTCGAACGCGTGGAAGTTGCCGGCGCCGGATTCATCAATTTCTTCCTCGCCAAAGATCTCTACGCGCGCGAGCTCGTGCGCATCCACGAACAGGGCGAGGCCTACGGGCGCCACCGCCCCGAGCATCCCCGAAAGGTGTTGCTCGAGTTCGTCTCCGCCAATCCCACCGGACCCATGCACGTCGGTCACGGCCGTCAAGCGGCCTTTGGGGATGCCTTGGGAAATGTGCTCGCCGCAGCAGGCGATGTCGTCACTCGCGAGTACTACATCAACGACGCGGGTCGCCAGACAGAAATTCTCGCGGTGTCCGTCTGGGTTCGTTACCTCGAGGCCTGCGGGGAGGTTTTGAAGTTTCCGGAAAACGGGTATCGAGGTGACTACATCCGGCCCGTCGCACACGCCTTGCACCAACGCGAGGGCAACGCCCTACGACACCCTGTGACAACGGTGTTCGAGGGGCTGCCCGCCGACGCTCCAGAGGGCGACAAAGAAAAGCATATCGATGCGCTGATCGCACGATGTCGCACGCTGATTGGGGAGCCTGCGTGGGAGCGCGTGTTGGAATCGAGCATCGCCGCGATGCTGGCCGAGATTCGCGATGATCTCGACGGATACGGGGTTCACTACGATAACTGGATTTCCGAGCGCGCGTTCACTCAAGGCGGCGCTGTCGACCGTGCGCTTGAAAGACTGCGTGCCAAAGATTTGCTTTACGTCAAAGACGGTGCTGAATGGTTCAAAGCCACGCAGTTCGGCGACGATGAAGATCGCGTCGTCGTACGCGAGAACGGCGTCAAAACTTATTTTGCTTCAGACATCGCCTATCACCTCGACAAGCGCGAACGGGGGTTCGACTTGCTCATCGACGTCCTCGGCGCTGATCATCACGGTTACGTCACCCGAGTACGCGGTGGGCTGCAGGCCTTCGGTCATTCTGGCGATTGCCTCGAAGCACCGTTGATCCAACTGGTCGCGCTGTTCAGAAATGGCGTCAAGATGTCGATGGGTAAGCGTGAGGCTAATTTCGTCACGCTTCGCCAACTGCGCGAAGAAGTGGGTAACGACGCCTGCCGAATCTTTTATCTGATGCGTAGCAACGATCAGTCGCTCGACTTCGACCTCGATCTTGCAAAATCGAAGAGCAACGAGAATCCTGTTTTTTACGTGCAGTACGCACATGCTCGCGTCGCGAGCGTCATGAAAGAGCTTGCGGTCCGAGGCATGGAGTACGATGCAGAGAACGCGCGCCAAATCGTCTTAGATCGAGGCGCCTCCCTGCTCGCGGGACCGCAGGCCGAAGCCATGCTCTCGTGCGTATCGCGCTACCCTGAGGTCATCCGACAGTCGGCTACGCAGCGCGCACCCCATGCGCTCGTACACTACTTGCGCGAACTCGCGACGACCTTGCACGCCTTCTACAACGCCGAACGCGTACTCGTCCCCGAGACAGAGATTCGTAGTGCCCGGGTCTATGCGTTACTCGCCGTGCAACAGGTCCTTCGAAATGGCCTCGAGGTACTCGGTGTCTCGGCTCCGGAGTCGATGTGACCAAAACACCCATCGGCCGAGACTTCAAGCGCACAGGCCGTCGTAGCGGCACCGAGTTTAGTTTTTCGCGTGAATTCTTTGCAGGGCTCGCTGCGGGACTTGCCGTGGCGGTGGGGGTCTTTTTTTGGCAGCAGCAGGCTGTCAAAGACGCTCGAAACTCGATCGACGAAAATCAGCCGACGCCGCGGCCCGCCCGGCGAGACCCGGCCTCGGTGACGGCGGCAGAACCTGAGCGTGAGTACGATTTTTACGGAATGCTGCCGAAAAGCGAGGTCATCGTCCCAGAGACGGATCCCAAAGCACCCGTCGCGGCGATTCCCAATACGCCGATCGAAAGGCCAGGGGTCTACGTTCTTCAGCTCGGGATGTTCAAAAATCTCGAGGAGGCAGAGCGCCTGCAGGCCAAGTTACTGCGCCTCGGCGTGCAATCGGCCGTCCAGCGCATCGCCATCGAAAATGAAGTGTTACACCGAGTTCGAATCGGACCGGTCAGTAATCTCAATGATCTCAATCGAACTCGTGCTGCGCTCCAGCGCGCCGAGATCGACGCCGTCGTGATTCGCGTCGGCGATTAAGCTTCGACGTCGTCCGACACGCTTCGGAAATCGACACCCAGCGCGCGCAGCTTGCGATAAAGGTGCGTTCGCTCCATGCCAACTCGTTTGGCCAACTGACCTACTTTCCCGTGGCACAGCAGAAGCTGCTGCTGCAGATAGGCGCGCTCAAAATGTTCTCTCGCTTCGCGCAAACCCAGGGCCAAAAGATCTTGTTTTACCAACGTCTCGGCGGGAGGCGCGGCCTGCGAAAGCTCGCGCTCAATCTCTTCGAGCGAGACTTCCTCGCCCCCGCCTTGGAGTAACAAACGACGGACCATGGTACGCAACTCTTGGACGTTCCCCGGCCACGGGTAGTTACGCAGGCGATTTTGTGCGGCGATGCTGAAGCGACGGAATGTGAGGCCCTCGCCGTCGACCACCCGATCAACATGGTGTCGCAGAAGATCAGGGACATCCTCCGCATACTCCCTGAGCGGAGGTACTCGCGTGAGAGCAGCACTCAGATGCGACAGCAAGTCATGGCGCAAGACTCCTTGCTCGATATCCGGTTGCGCTGAGCAGATGATGCGTGCGTGGAAAGGTCGGGATTTCGAATCGCCAAGGCGCGAATAGCTGCGGGTCTCGAGCAGCCCGAGCAACGCGCGCTGTGCCGCCGGCGGAAGATCGCCGATCTCATTAATGAACAACGTACCGTCGCTCACCTCCTCGATCATGCCGCCCCGATCCCCTTGTCCGAACAGGGCCGTCTCAGCATCGAGCTCACGGAGTGCACTCGAGACGATTGCCACAAACGGCTTGGCCGCGCGCGAACCATGATCGTGTACAAACCGCGCAAAAGCCTCTCGGCCGGAGCCAAATTCGCCGATCAACATCAGCGAGGCGTCACTAGTGGCGTGTCGAAGCAGCTCGTTTCGCAACTGCTGAACCTGACGACTCTTTCCGACTGGGGTGGCAATCGCGCTCGACTTGGTCTTGGCTGACGTTTTGCGCGCTCGCGCTCCCTCGAGCGCCTTCTCGACGGTTCGCAACAACTTGGCGAGTGACAACGGCTTTTCGACGAAGTCCATCGCGCCGAGTCGGGTCGCCTCAACGGCAGTATCGACCGTACCGTGTCCAGACATCATCACGACGGCGCATGAATTGGCCGTGGTCGAGGACCATTCGCGAAGCAAGGTGATGCCATCGACATCGGGCATCCAGATATCGAGCAGCACGAGATCGGGTTGATGACGTTGACGCAGCGCGCGGGCCTCGGCCCCGTTCGCCGCGACGTCCACCTCATACCCTTCTTCGCTCAAAATTTCTTTGACGAGACCGCGGATATCCGCCTCATCATCCACTACAAGAATGCGTGCTGCACTCATGCCCGCTCCCTCCTCCGCTCCCCCTGTTCGGCGCCGGGGGCTATCGCCCTCTCTTGCTCCGATACCGGGAACATAACACGGACCATAGCACCGCCCGAGGGACGATTCCCCAACTCGATGCGTCCACGATGATCTTCAACGATCTTTTTGACGATGGCGAGGCCGAGACCCGTACCGCGCGGCTTACTGGTGACATAAGGATCGAATACCCGGCCGATCATGTCGGACTGGAACCCGGGTCCGTTGTCGGCGACGGCCAATTCGATGAACGTATGCCCCTCCAGCGTGATTGCCGACGTCCGGATCTCGATCACCGCCGGTCGAACCCCTTCTAGCGCTTCGAATGCGTTCGCCAAGAGGTTGTTGAGGACCTGCCTGATACGGGATCGATCCGCCTCGATCTCCGAAAGCGTCTCCCCAAGATGAGTCACCATCTCGATCGCCGCATCCTGCGATCGATAAAGATCCGTCACCTCGGTCACGAGACGATTGAGGTCGAAAATCGCAACTTGCATTGCTGGCGCCCGGGCGTACTCGCTAAAGTCGTTCACCATCTGCTTCATCGACTCGACTTGCTGAACGATGGTGTGAGTCGAGCGCTCGACCATATCCGCATCGGACCCCGATAAAGCCGGTAACAACTTCCGGCGCAATCTTTCCGCGGAGAGCTGTATTGGGGTGAGCGGATTTTTGATCTCGTGAGCCAAGCGACGCGCCACCTCGCCCCATGCCGCATCGCGTTGCGCCTGTAACAAATGGGTCACATCGTCAAAGACGATGACGAACTGCTCTGCTCCACTTTCTTCTTTAGGCAGCGGAACACAGGCACAGACGAGCACCCGTGAACCGGCTTTACTCGAGGCGGACTGCAACTCGATTTGTTCGCGCCATTCATCGCGCCCCGTCGCGAATCTCGATCGTAATTCCACAACAAAGGCCGATAGCAGACCCGTCTCGGCGTTAGCGCCCAGGCCAAGCACACGGCCCACCGTCGAGCTGAGATCGACGCCCAAAATGCTTCCGGCTGATTCGTTGACTCGCTGAACGAGTAGATTACGATCGACCGTGATCACTCCCGCCGAAAGACGAGCTAAAATAATCGCGAGCCGCTCGCGTTCACGCTCAACCGCTGCACGACTACTTTCTGTTTCCTCTCGTGCGCGTCGCAGCCTCTTGGTCATATCGTTGAACGATTGCACGAGAAAACCCATCTCGTCATGAGACGTCAGCGGCACACGCATGCCGAAATCACCCTTGGCGACCGCACGTGTACCTGCCATGAGATCCTGTACGGGTTTGAACAAAATCTCTGCTGAGTAAATAGCGCCGTAGATGGCTCCGAGCAAAGTAACGAGCAGCACCATCGTCAGCGTGAGCCTGAAGCTGTATTTCAATGGTTCGCGTAACGCCGCGAGATCGCCATACTGCGAATAGGAGCGCTGAACCGTATCGGTCAGCTCGGCGAACTGCCTAGGAAGTTCGTAGACCACGACGACGAACCGCGCATCGCCTCGCGAGAACGGCGTGCCTGGAATCGGCGCAGCAGTACGGATCAGGTAGCGGGAATCGCCGACGGGCTCAAGACTCAGATAAGTTGATCCACTCGAGACGGCACGAACAAGGTCGGCAGGCGGGCGATCGGGCAACGCGTCCGCAACCTCCTGACTCGCAGCGCCGACGATTCTTTCGTATTCGCCATAGAGTACGATCTCGCTGGCTCCAGAGCTTCGAAGCTCTTCGTCCAATGCAAAGAGCGCGCCCCCCGCGCTCTGATTGGACAGCGATGCGGCAAAACGCTCGGTCCGTCCACCATATTCACGCATGCGAAGATCGAGCGCTGATCGCGACAGCACCACGGCGTCGTTGAGACCTTGCTTGATTTCCACGCGAAACCAACTGTCGATGCCACGATTCAAAAACTCGAGCGAGAATATATAGACCGTCAGCAAGGGGAGCGCCACTAAGGCGCTGAACACGAGTACGGTTCGGGAGGTCAGTCGAGAACCCGGCACGCCGCTGCGATAGGCCGAGACGAGCTGATAAATTTTTCGCGCAAGCAGTCCAATGATCACGACAACAGCCGCTGCACTCGCGAGCAAGATCCAGGGCTGCAGTCGACCAAATTGCTCAGAGTTCTGCGCAGACAAGAAGAGCGCGAAGAGCGCACCAACGACGACCGCGATCCAAATCGCGATCACGATACGAGTGCGACGATTGCTCAGCGCGGCAGCGACCATGAATACCACTCGCTCTCTCGTTGCCAGTCATCCGACCAGAACATGAGCGCGCGCAGCGCATCGGTGAGACGTCCACGCCGCACACTGGCCCGGACACTGACGAGGTAAGCCCCCGGCTCAACGACTTGTGAAACCACGAGAATTGGCCAGCTTTCAATGCTGCCTAGCGCGGCGAGCGCTTCATCGAGCGTGGCGTATGATTTTTGCTCGTCATCGAGCAGAGGATCACGCACCACATAGCGCTCGCTGACAGAGTGATAACTCAGCTCTCGTCTCAGCTGCAGCGTCACGATGTTTTCATTGGCCCAGAAACGCCGCTCGCGCGCGACTTCTACGTCGACGTCGTAGGACAACGAAACACCATCCCGTAACGCGCTGGCCGTTTCGTCACTCGAGGAATATCGGGTCTTCACGTGCAGCTGGTAAACCCCGCCCACCACATTGACAAACGCGGACTGAACTTCGAGGGTTCCTTCGAGCGGATCGGCGCGGAGTTCCGGCCACTGCCAAGGCATCGCTCCTGCGAGCCAAAGACAGACCATGGTCATGATTCTGACCCACAGCTGCCGGGCTTTTCCGTCCTTTGTGGTCATGCGCCTCTATCCCGAACGAGGCAAGCATAATAGAAGCCGTCCGTCGACGCCTGACCCGGCGCTGGAATCAGCTGTACACCGACCTCGCGACGCAGAGCCCCCGGGGGTAGAACGATGTCCTCCGGCCACGGCACCACCTTCGCCTCCGGGGTAGCCGCCAAAAAGGCTTTCACTACCGCCTCGTTCTCTTCGGGTAACACGGAGCAGGTGGCATAAACGAGCTTTCCGCCCGGTATCAGCTTAGAAAAGCAATGGCCGAGAATCCGCTTTTGAAGCGCCGCGAATCGCGCGCCGTCCTCCGTTCGACGAAGCAACTTGATATCTGGATGACGTCGAATCACCCCCGTGGCCGAACACGGTGCATCGACGAGAATCCGATCGAAATGCAATTCATCCGAGAGTGCTTCGGGGTCTGCGAGATCCGCAAGGCGAGTTCGAGCGCGAGAGGGAGAAGCGCCGATACGCTCAAAAGTAGATGAGACGAGCGCGAGACGCGCTGCATCGTCATCGACGGCGAGTAACTCGATCTTCGGTTGTCGCTGCAAGATATGCGCGCTCTTGCCTCCGGGTGCCGCACAGGCATCGAGCACACGATGCCCCGGCTGTACGTCGAGTAGCCACGCCGCGAACTGCGCACCTGCATCCTGCACCGACACCCGGCCCTCTGCGAAGCCGGGTAGACCCGCGACCGGAATGGATTGAGTAAGCACCACCGCCCCCGGCGGGGTTTCAAGCGCGAATGCCTCGCGCCCTGCCGCTGCAAGTTCGGCGAGATAGTCTGCAACGGCGGTCGAGGGTGCGACTCGAAGCGTCATGGGCGGATGCTCGTTGTTCGCCGCAAGTATCGAGCTCGCTCGATCGCGATAAACCGACTCGAGTCGATCGACAAACCACTTAGGATGCGCAACCCGCGTCGCAAGATCTCGATCTGCGCGCTCGAGTAGATCGTCGCGCTCACGAACAAATCGGCGCAGCACGGCATTCACGAATCCTGTCGCCCGTCCGAGTCCGAGCGCTCGAGCGGCATCTACAGCAAGGTGAACGCTCACCTCAGGAGCCGAGCGCGAGTACTCGATCTGATGCGCAGCGGTCACGAGAAGCGAGCGAAGTAGCGGTGGAATGTCTTCGGCCGGGCGATCGACGATGGACGAAAGCGCCGGCGCAAGCCTGAGATACCAACGAAGAGTGCCGAGAGCGATGGCGCGGACAGCCGCTCGATCACCACGCTCGTCCGCCGCTTGCAGAGCGAAATCGGCGGAGCGACCCGAATGGGCTACGGCGCTGACGGCTTCCACCGCAGCCGCGAGCGTCGCGGCGCCTGGGGCGAGTCGAGAATCGCCTTTTGCGGACTGCGATTCCATGACCTCTGCATCGGCGTTCATTCAAAAAATTCCTCAGTGGAACGTAGGCTATTGGCAAATTCACGAGCGGTCATACTGCGACGCCCAGCGCGTTGCAGTTCGGCGATACCGAGCACCGCTTCACCGCAAGCCACGAGAATAAGACCGTCTTCAAGCCCGAGAATCGAGCCAGGGGGTCGGGATGTCGCGGTTGAGACAGGTAGGACTTGCGCGCGATGCACCCGAACCTGCTCACCCTGATGAGTCGTCTCGGCGATCGGCCAAGGTCTGAAGGCCCGAATTTGACGATCGATCTCCGACGCAGCGCGCCGCCAATCGATGCGCGCCTCCGATTTCTCGATTTTTTTGGCGTAGGTGACGCCGTCCAAGGGTTGTGGCCTCGACACGAGCGAACCCGACTCGATGCCCGCCAGCACTTCGAGAAGCGCGGGTGCACCGAGTTTCGCAAGCTTCTCGAGCACGGAGACCGAATCGTCGATATCCGAGAGGGTCAGCGCTCGCTGCAACAGGATCGGTCCCGTATCGAGCCCCGCGTCCATCTGCATGATCGTCACACCCGTTTCAGTATCCCCCGCGAGGATGGCGCGCTGTACCGGAGCGGCACCCCGCCACCGTGGCAGTAACGACGCATGAATATTGAGACATCCATGTTTCGGGATAGCCAGCGCCTCGGTGGGCAAGATCAGTCCATAAGCGACGACCACAAGTACATCGGGTCGCCAGGCCTCGAGCGCCGCACGACCTTCTGCCGTACGCAAGGTTTGGGGCTGCGCAAGCGACAGCGCGTGTTTGAGTGCGAATTCTTTGACGGCACTCGACGAAAGAGTTCTTCCGCGTCCGGCAGGACGATCCGGCTGCGTCAGTACGCCGACGACCTCATGTCCCGACTGCACGAGTGCAGCGAGCGGGGGCACCGCAAAGTCCGGCGTACCGGCAAAAACGATTCGCATCGGGGCGAGAGGTCTGAAGTCAGCGACCGAGCGCTGCGCCGGCAGGAACCTTGTCCGACTCCTGCTTGGCGGGCCGATCACGGCGCTCTTTCTCAAGTTTCTTGCGAATCCGGTCTCGCTTCAGCATCGAGAGGTAGTCGACGAACAACTTGCCATCGAGATGATCCATCTCGTGCTGAAGGCAAACGGCACGAATACCGTCGAGCTCGCATTCGAATACCTTACCGTCGCGATCCTTCGCTCGTACACGTACGCGTTGTGCGCGCTCGACTTCGTCAAAAATTCCAGGGACAGATAGGCACCCCTCCTCCATCACGCCCACGTTTTCGCGCGAGAGAATCTCGGGGTTGATAAAGACCAAAGGATCACTGCGGTCATTGCTGCAATCCATCACGATGAGTTGTCGATGAACGTCCACCTGCGACGCCGCAAGCCCGATACCCGGCGCGGCATACATCGTCTCGAACATGTCGTCGATGAGCCGAGAGAGCTCGCCATCGAAAGCCGTCACCGGCACGGCACGGGTTCGCAGTCGGGGATCCGGAAATTCGAGGATGTCGAGCAATGCCATGGGAGGAGACCCCTGCCAGAAAGGTAATTCGTTGGACAGCATTATATCAGTGAGGTTTCGCGCCTTTTGCGGCTCGCCGAAACTGTGGCGCTCCGTACTCTTTGGCACCCATGACCACACCGGAACATTACCGCTTTGCCTGCCTCCCGCGACTCGACGCGAGTTCGTGGTGTCGCCTCGTCGAGCGCGTGTCTTCTCCACTCGACTTGATCGGCCTACCTGAAGATCGCCTGATGTCGCTCGGGTTATCCAAACCCGCAGCGCTGGCCCTTCAACGCAACGACCCATCTCGACATCGCGCGACGCTCGAGGCACTGGCCCGACACCACATCAAGATCATCGCGGCCCACGAATCCGACTACCCTCCACAGCTACTCGAAGTGCGCGGTGCGCCGGCCGTAATCTTCATTCGCGGTCATCACGAAGCGCTGAAAATGCCGCAATTGGCGATGGTTGGTAGCCGACACCCGACTGCCAACGGGGCGCTCACCGCCCGCGATCTCGCCTTTCATTTTGCTCAATGCGGGCTCGCCATCACGAGCGGACTCGCCATCGGTATCGACGCGGCGAGTCACTCGGGCGCCTTAGCGGCCGAGGGCACCACGCTCGCCGTCTGCGGAACGGGGCTCGACCGTATCTACCCCGATACTCACACGGACCTCGCCGCGCGCATCCTCGACCGTGGCGCTCTCATCAGCGAGTTCCCACCGGAGACCGCCCCGCTCCCTCATCATTTCGTGCAACGAAATCGCCTTATCAGCGGTCTGTCGGTGGGGGTCCTCGTGATCGAGGCGGCATTCAAAAGCGGGTCCCTGACGACGGCCCGATACGCCGGGGACCAAGGCCGGGAGGTGTTCGCAGTCCCCGGATCCATCCATAGCCCCCTGTCGCGGGGATGCCACGCACTTCTCCGGGAGGGGGCCGTCTTGGTAGAGAACGCTGACGATGTTTTTCGAGAGCTTAAAATTAATCAATTAAATCATGGCTTTACACTACCTTTTCCGCTCTCGTCAGCGGAGCCTCTCGGGGGGTCGCGGTTGGACAACCCCTCCGAAATCCTGTTAGATGCCATCGGCTTCGAGCCTACGAGCCTCGATGCGCTCATCGCGAGCACCGGCCTCTCCAGCACATCTGTAGCGTCCTTGCTCCTCTCCCTCGAGACCGAGGGGCGTATCGCATCGGACTCGTCAGGCCGGTTTTATAGAGTGCTCCAGTCAACCCATATCGAATGACTCAAACGACCGACAACGGCAGCGTCCTCGACATCCTCATCTATGTGTTCGACCGGTACATGCTGGCCGACGCCCCTGAGGTGCCGGAGCGGGATGCCTTGGCCGAAGACCTCGAGCGCGCCGGTTTCCCGGGCGATAACGTCGAGCGCGCGCTCGATTGGCTCGCTGATCTCGCCTATGAACGCCACCGCCCGTCGCTCGCTGAGTCCGGCCCGCGCGCGATGCGGGTGTTCACGGACGCGGAACTCAATCATTTGCCGGCAGACTGCCGCGGTTATCTGCTCGAGCTCGAGCGCACCGGCATCCTCTCGCCCCAGCAACGCGAAATTGTCATCGAGCGCCTGCTCGCGCTCGATTCCTCCGAACTCGATGTCGACCAGCTGAAGTGGGTTGCCCTCATGGTGCTCTCCAGCCAGCCCGGCGAAGAACTCGCCTGCTCGCGTATGGAAAATCTCGTGTTCGATCTGCCGGTCGAACGGCCCCACTGACCCAGCGCCGGAGACGGCCCCATGGCTGAAAACCTCGTCATCGTCGAATCACCGGCGAAGGCCAAGACCATCAAGAAGTACCTCGGCCCCAAATTCGAGGTGCTTGCCTCGTATGGCCACGTACGAGATCTCGTGCCTAAGGAAGGCGCCGTGGATCCATCACGTCGATTCGCGATGAAGTACGACGTCATCGAGCGTAATGAGCGTCACGTCGAGGCCATCTCGCGCGCCGTCCGCAAAGCCAAGGCGCTTTACCTCGCGACCGACCCTGATCGCGAAGGCGAAGCCATTTCGTGGCATCTGCGCGAGTTGCTGCAAGATCGTGGCGATCTCGATGGCAAGGAAGTGCATCGCGTCGAATTCTTTGAAATTACCCGAAATGCCGTACGCCAAGCGATCGAGTCACCGCGCGATCTGTCGCTCGATCTCGTCAATGCTCAGCAGGCGCGTCGCGCACTCGACTACCTCGTCGGGTTCAATCTCTCACCGCTGCTCTGGAAGAAAGTCCGTCGAGGTCTCTCGGCGGGTCGCGTTCAGAGCCCTGCGCTGCGCATGATCTGCGAGCGCGAGGCCGAGATTCAGGCCTTCATTCCGCGCGAGTATTGGTCGCTCGATGCTCAGGGCGAGCGTGAGACTCAGTCTTTCCCTTTGAAGCTCGTCGAATTCGAGGGGCGCAAAGTCGAGCAGTTCAGTTTCACCAATGCAGACCAAGCACAAACCGTCGAACGCGCGCTGTGCAAAGCGAGCGGTGCAGGGGCTCCCGCCGGCGAAGCGCCACTGTCACCGTCCGGAAAGTTGCGGGTGCTCTCCGTCGATCGCAAACAGCGTAATCGCAACCCCGCGCCGCCATTTACCACCTCGACGTTGCAACAGGAGGCTGCGCGCAAGCTCGGTTTCTCGGCGCAGCGCACCATGCGTCTCGCACAGCAACTGTATGAAGGCGTCGATTACGGTGAGGGCGCTGTGGGTCTCATCACCTACATGCGTACCGATGCGGTGAATCTGGCTAACGAAGCCATCACCGAGATCCGCGAAGTCATCGGACGCGTTTACGGCGCCGAGTCGCTGCCGGAGTCCCCACGCTTCTACAAGAACAAATCTCGTAACGCCCAAGAGGCGCACGAGGCCATCCGTCCGACGTCGGCATCTGTGTTACCTCAGATGCTCGAAGGCAAAATCGACGCGGACCAACACAAACTCTATTCGCTCATCTGGAAACGCGCGGTCGCGTGCCAAATGACTCATGCCGTTTTCGACACCGTCGCCATCGACTTGCTTGCCGGCCCCGATGGTCCGCAGCGTCACTTGCTGCGCGCCAACGGTTCGACGCTACTGAAGGCCGGCTTCATTGCAGTCTATATCGAAGGGCAAGACGACTCCTCAGACGACGAGGGCGATCGCATTTTGCCGGTCATGAACGAAGGCGACGAAGTCAAACTCGTCAACCTTCGCGGTACCCAACATTTTACTGAGCCGCCTCCGCGCTACTCGGAAGCCTCGCTCGTTAAAGCGCTCGAAGAGCATGGCATCGGTCGTCCGTCGACCTATGCCTCCATCATCTCGACCCTCAAAGATCGCGAGTATGTCGACATGGATGGTCGCCGTTTCATCCCGACGGACATCGGCAAGATCGTCAACAACTTCCTGAGCTCGAACTTCGGCGAATACGTCGACTATGGTTTTACAGCAGCCATGGAAGACGAACTCGATGCCATTTCGCGCGGCGAAGAAGCCTGGACCGATCCGCTACAGAAATTTTGGCAACCGTTCATCGATCGCGTCGAGCACATCGAGAAAACGGTTTCGCGAGACGAAGCGGCGCAAGCTCGAGAACTCGGTACCGACCAGGCGAGTGGCAAGCCCATTTCGGTTCGAATGGGTCGTTTTGGACCCTTCGTTCAAATCGGCACGCGTGATGACGAAGACAAACCCCGCTTCGCAGGGCTGCGTCCCGGGCAAAGCATGGACAAGATCACGCTGGCCGAAGCGCTGCAGCTTTTCCAGCTGCCGCGAAAGCTCGGTGAGAGCCCGGAGGGCGAACCGCTTGAAGCGAACATCGGACGCTTCGGCCCGTACATCAAATACGGGAGCAAATATGCTTCGCTCAAGGCTGAAGATGATCCGTATACCATCACACTCGAGCGCGCGATCGAGGTCGTGGCAGCAAAGAAGCTCGCCGATGCGAACCGCATCATCCAAGACTTCGGTATCGACGATATTCAAGTACTGAACGGGCGCTATGGTCCGTACATCACCGACAAGCAACGTAATGCGCGCATCCCGAAAGACCGCGACCCGAAAACCTTGACGCTCGACGAGTGTCGCGCATTGCTGGCCGCGGCGCCGCAACGCCCGGGTCGTGGTCGCTTCGGCGGCAAGACTGCAAAATCGGCCGGCAAGAAAACCGCTGCAAAAAAGACTGTGAGTGATGTCGTCGAGACTGCAGAGGCGCCGGCCAAGCCTGGGCGCACGAAATCCGCATCGAAGGCACCGACGAAGTCGGCACCTAAGAAAAAGAAAGCCAAAGCCAAGAGCAAGAAAGCGGCGACGGACGCTGCAGACTGACGCGGGCCGGTGAAATACCGACACGCGTTTCATGCTGGAAACTTCGCGGATGTGCTGAAGCACGTCACGCTGCTTGCGCTGCTCAGGTCGCTCACCAAAAAAGACAAGGGACTGCTACTGCTCGACACTCATGCGGGCCGCGGTCTCTATGATTTGTCGTCCAGCGAATCGAAGCAGGCCAACGAAGCTGCGAAAGGTATCGAGCGATTGCTCGTTCACGCGGCGCAAGACGGCACAAGGTTCGCTCCCTTTCCTGAGATCGCCGATTATCTCAAGGTCGTGCGCGAGACACGTCAACGTACGTCCGATCGACAGGCGTATCCCGGATCCCCCCTCATCGCACTCGCAGCCCTTCGACCTCAAGATCGGCTCACTCTCATCGAGTCGCAGCCCGCCGAACACGCAGCGCTGCGCGAGGCGGTCAAAAACGCGAGCAGGTACGCTCGGGAGCACGACGGAACGCCGGCATCGATCACCATCGAATGTGCTGATGGCTATGGGCGGCTCGCCGCCTGGCTGCCTCCCATCGAGCGACGTGCACTTGTAGTGATCGATCCGCCATACGAGGACACTACCAGCGACTTCAAGGCCGCAGAGCGCGCCTCTCAAGAGGCCTTGCGTCGGCTGGCCAATGCGGTGACTGCGATCTGGTATCCCATCAAGCAGGTCAAAGATACAGACACATGGCGGACGAAGCTGATTTCAGCACTACCGCAGAAAGCCGGCGGCGAGGCCCTCTCGACTCTGGCCCTCGAACTTTGGATCCATCCTCTCGATACGCGGGTGGGGTTAAACGGATCGGGGATGTTGATCATCAATCCGCCGTTTCAATTCGAGGAGCATGCCCGCCAATGGTTGCCTGCGCTGCATGCGGCGCTCGATCCGGAGTCCCGCGGCGGCTGCGCCGTGAGATAACATCGTGTAAGTCATGACGCGATCCAATAAACCTGTTTCGGCGATACCGGATCGTTATGGCGTTGTCGGTCATCCGGTCGCGCACAGCCTATCGCCATTGATCCATCGCGCATTCGCCGATGCGAACCGACAATCCATGAGTTATGACCGATACGACATCGCACCCGAAAACTTTGATCGTGAAGTCTCTGCGTTCTTCGAGAGCGGAGGCCGTGGTCTCAATGTCACGGTGCCTCATAAAGAGCGCGCTGCGACGTGGGCGGACGAGCTGACCCCGCGCGCCCAACGCGCCGGTGCGGTCAACACTCTCGTCAAACTTGAGGACGGTCGTATACGCGGGGACAACACCGATGGCGCGGGTCTCATGGCAGATCTCACACGACTCGGTATCGAAGTGAGCGATCGTCGTCTGCTCATTCTCGGAGCGGGCGGTGCGACACGCGGCATCCTCGGACCTCTAAAAGAACGTCGCCCCGCCGAACTCGTCATCGCCAATCGTACGGCCGAGCGCGCGCGAGCCTTAGCAGGAGAGCAAGGTTGCCGCTATGACGAACTCGGTCCGTTCTTGAATCGAGGTAACTTTGATCTCGTGATTCATGCAACACCACTCGGTCTGACTGGTGACATTCCGGCGGTCGATCCACGAGTCATCGGCCCACGAACGTTTGCGTACGATCTCGGTTACGGCAAACCCGACACGCCGTTCATACGCTGGGCACGACAGTATGGCGCAGCTGGCGTCGCTCAGGGACTTGGGATGTTGGTCGAACAGGCGGCGGAGTCTTTCCGAATCTGGCGGGGTATCGCCCCCAACACCGCAGACGTTCACCGCAAGATCGCGGCGTAAGACAACTTACTCGTCGTTCGATCTGAAAAGCTGATGACGCCGCGCATACCAAACGAACAGTGGTAGCTCCATCAGTAAGAACGTCACCACGGTGAAACCGAACCAACCCACCTCTGTGATCAGCAAGTCGAAACGCTCCCCGGAGCCCCAGAAATTCAAACCTACGACGAGCAACGCACAAGCGTTGGCGATCAAATCGTTGATGGCGAGGTGATTCTGATCAGAGCCCGCAAAGCACGGATAAATGACGAAGTATGCGCAGATGAGAATGACGGCGTTGACCATCAGGACGAATTGTTCGGGGCTGCTCATCAGGGGTTCCGTACGTCATTAACTTGTCGCATTCTATCGCAAGTGACTCGGCTATCCTTCCGATCACGGACGCCTGTCTAGCTTCGCCAATTCCAGGAGCGCGCATGACTTTACGCCTCGATCGTCGCCAACTGATTCACGCCGCCATGTTCGGTCTCGGCGCCCTGTCGCTGCCGGCGATGGCCAGCGTGCTTTCGGCGCGCGGCTTCACCCACGGCGTTACGAGCGGTGAGCCGGACTCTGATTCCGTACTGCTCTGGACGCGATTCGTCGCCGAGGGTGATGTCCGCCTAAAAGCGGAGATCGCTCGAGATGTCGGATTCACTCGCATCGTCAACGGTGGCGAAGTCGTCGCCGAAGTTCAGCGTGACCACACCGCACGCCTCACGATTCGCGGTCTCGAGCCTGGCCGTTGGTACTTCTATCGGTTCATCGCTCCTGATGGCTCGATGAGTGTGACGGGTCGTACGCGTACGCTGCCGGTCGGCGAGGTTTCAAAATTTGGTATCGGACTCTTTTCTTGCTCGAACCTCGGATTTGGCTGGTTCAATGCCTACGCTCACGCCTGTGAACGCAGCGATCTCGACGTTATCGTTCATGTCGGCGATTACATCTATGAGTATCCACTCGGCAGCTATCCTGATTTGAAATCGTTGATCCCGGGTCGCCATATCGAGCCCGAACACGAAATTGTCTCGCTCGCCGACTACCGCTTGCGATATGCAAGCTACCGACTCGATCCCGATCTGCAAAGAATTCATCAGTTTTATCCCATGATCGCGCAATGGGACGATCACGAACTCACCAACGATGCGTGGATGGAGGGTGCCGAAAATCATCAGCCCGCTACGGAGGGTGATTGGCCGACACGTCGCGCGGTCGCTGAGAGGGTGTA
This sequence comes from Gammaproteobacteria bacterium, assembly GCA_016874235.1. Classification (GTDB taxonomy): domain Bacteria; phylum Pseudomonadota; class Gammaproteobacteria; order Steroidobacterales; family Steroidobacteraceae; genus UBA964. The sequence continues at coordinate 230,632 of VGUJ01000001.1, read as the reverse complement.
TCGCGAATGGATGCCCGTCAGCGATTCGCGTTGGCGCGACTATCAAATAGGCTCTTTAGCCACACTGTTCAAGCTCGAAACTCGCATTTCCGGTCGCAACGCCCCGCCGGATCTCGAAAGCGCACTGAAAGGACGTGAAGACATTGCCAAGGCCCTCGTGGAATTTCGTGAGGGTGTAGTGAATTCCTCGAGCCGAACGATGCTCGGCGCAGAACAAGAAGAGTGGCTGCGTCGCGGTTTGCGACGATCGACGGCTGCCAAAACGCGATGGCAAGTATTGGCGCAACAGGTGTTGATGGGTGAAATCATCATGCCGCAGGACGCCGCAAAATGGGTGAGCACAGAGTCGCCGGAGTTCATTCGACGACGACTTCGTGTCGGTCTCGCCGCCTCACGCGCAGGTTTACCCTATAACCTCGACAGCTGGGGAGGCTTCCCTGCTGCTCGAGCACACCTCCTCAAAGATGCAGCAGATGCCAACGCGGATCTCGTCGTTCTCGCCGGCGATACCCACAACGCGTGGGCACAAAATCTCTCTATCGGACAACAGAAGGTCGGGGTCGAGTTCGCGACTCAGTCGGTTGCATCGCCGGGATTCGAATACAACTTGCCCGGCGTCGATCCGCTCGACATCGCACGCGCGGTGACGGCGCACAACCCAGGTCTTGCGTACATGGATGCAAGTCGACGCGGCTATACGAGCATTCTGCTAACACCCGAATCCGTCACCGGGCAGTTCCATTTCCTTAAAACCGTTCGTGAGCGCGGGACTGCGCTTGATGGCACGCAGACGCTGCGCGCCGCGCGCGGCGCCCGCAAACTCGATCTCATCTGACGACCGTGGCGTTTTCCATGACCACTGATCTCGTAACAACGCTCTTTTTGGTCTTTCTCGGGCTGAGCGTACTGCTTCAGATCTGGCTTGCTCGCCGGCAGATCAGGCATGTCAGTGCCCATCGCGACCGGGTGCCTGAAGGTTTTGGCGAAGTCATCAGTCACGAGGCGCACGTCAAGGCCGCCGACTACACGTGTGCGAATCAAAGATTAAGACTGGTGCAACTGGCGTTTGCCACGCTGATACTTCTGGGATGGACGGTCGGGGGCGGCCTCGATCTACTGAACGATGGTGTGCTGCGGTTTTTTGGTGGCGACGAAAGCGCCACGGCCAGTCTTCTCTACCCCGTTACGCTCGTCGTGCTCTTCACGCTCGTTGGTAGCATCATCGAGTTGCCCTTTGAGTGGTATCAAAACTTTCGCATCGAAGAGAAATTCGGCTTCAATCGCATGACGCATCGGCTGTGGCTCACCGACGTCATCAAGAATACGCTGCTCTCGATCGTCATCGGTGTCCCTCTCATTGCTGCAGTGCTTTGGTTGATGGGCGCGGCGGGCCCCACGTGGTGGCTGTGGGCGTGGGCGCTTTGGATGGCCTTCAACCTATTGCTCATGGTCATCTATCCGCTTTTCATCGCGCCGCTGTTCAATGAATTCAAACCGCTCGAAGACGAAGGGCTTCGCGCTCGAGTCAATGAGCTGATGCAGCGCTGTGGGTTCTCCGCGAAGGGGCTGTTCGTGATGGATGGCAGCAAGCGCTCTGCACAATCAAACGCCTACTTCACCGGTATCGGTCGATCCAAGCGAGTCGTCTTCTACGACACGCTGCTGGCACGGTTGTCCGCGGGCGAGCTTGAAGCGGTGCTCGCTCACGAGCTCGGACACTTCCATCACAAACACATCATGAAGCTGATCGCCGGACTCTTTGTCATGAGTCTGATCGGACTAGCCACGCTCGGGTGGCTCGCTCAGCAACCGGCGTTCTATCTCGGCCTAGGCGTGACGCCCAATGCCTCAGCCTCCAACGATGCTTTGGCATTACTTCTCTTTCTTTTAGTTTTGCCCTGCCTCAGCGTCGTCTTCGGACCGCTTTCAAGTGGTCGGTCGCGCCAATATGAGTTCCAGGCGGACGCCTACGCCAAGAAGCAGTCGAGTGGCGCGGATCTCAGCACCGCCCTCGTCAAATTGACCGAGGACAACGCGAGCACTCTGACCCCCGATCCGTGGTACGTCCGGTTCAACTACTCGCACCCCCCGGTCATCGAGCGGCTCGCCGCCCTCAAGTCAGGCTGAGACCCCTGCCCCAAGGGGTGCCGAAGGGCACCCCCGACCCGGCCGGGCCACCCGTCCCGGGTGGGCCCCCGCCTATTGACTGGCCTGCATCAATATGCATAATGCGCGCACTTTTATGCAGACCGATCTCCAACAAACCGATCGCCGAAACGCCATCCTGCGCCTCCTGCGCGGGAGTGCCGTGCGCAAACAGGGGGAGATCGTCGACCTTTTGAAGGCGCAGGGGTTTCCAGTCACCCAGTCGTCGGTGAGTCGCGACCTGCGCGATCTCGGCGTACTCAAGGCCGGGGGGCGCTACCTCGCCCCTGATTCCACCCAACGCTCACTCGATGACTTTGGAACCCTGCGGCAGTTCGTCAGAGGGGTCGCCACCGCCGGCAGCTCGCTCACCGTCCTGCGTACCACCGTCGGCGCGGCCCAAAGTGTCGCGATCGCCATCGATAAGGCCGAGTGGCCCGAAATCGCCGGAACGATCTCGGGTGACGACACCATTTTCATTGCCACCGACAGCGCTGCTGCGCAGACGGCCGTCGTCGCGCGCCTGCGCGAACTCTTCCGCGTCTAAGGATTTTCCATGTCTCAGCCCATCGTTCTCGCCTACTCGGGCGGCCTCGACACCTCTTTCTTGGTGCCTTGGCTCAAAGAGCAATATCAACGCCCAATCATCACGGTCACGGTCGACACGGGCGGTATCGATGCTGAGGCGGCCAAGACGCTCGAACAACGAGCGCTCGCGCTCGGTGCCGTCGAGCACCACCAGATTGATGCCCGTGCCGATTACTTTGATCAAGTGCTGCGATTCCTCATCATGGGCAACGTCCGACGTGGTCAGCTCTATCCGCTCTGCGTCGGTGCCGAACGCGTGATGCAAGCCCAGACGATCGCGGTCATGGCGCGAAAGCTCGGTACGGGCAGCATTGCCCACGGCTGCACGGCCGCCGGAAACGACCAAGTTCGCTTTGAAGTCGCCCTGCGAACGCTCGCGCCCGAACTCGAGGTGATCGCACCCGTCCGAGATCGACACTTCAAGCGACAGGAAGAGTTGGAATTTCTGCAGACTCGAAACTTGCCCGTGCCACCCTTCGGCGCGGCCTACTCGATCAATCGCGGCCTCTGGGGCGTGAGCATCGGCGGAAAAGAGACCTTGACCTCCCAAGGCAGCATTCCCGATGACGCCTGGGTACTCTCGAAAGAGGCGTTCACTCAACCGCGAGCACCTAAGCGGTATGCGGTGCACTTTCAAAACGGCGTGCCCTGCGGCCTCGATGGCAAAGCGATGTCACCCGTGGAGGTCATCGAGACGCTCGAAGCGCTTGCCGGGCCTTTCGGCATCGGTCGGGGCATTCATCTCGGCGATACCATCATCGGCACCAAAGGGCGCGTAGCCTTCGAAGCGCCCGCTGCCGAAGTGCTGCTCAATGCCCATCGCGAACTCGAGAAGCTCGTACTCACCGGGCGACAGCAGCGAATCAAAGAAATGCTGTCTGGACCTTATGGCGACTGGGTTCATGAAGGGCAACTCCTCGATCCGGTATGCCGGGACATCGAGGCGTTCTTCATCTCGTCTCAGCAACGCGTAACGGGCGTCGTAAACGTGCTCTTCCGCCCGGGCTCGGTATTCGTCGAGGGCGTGGACTCTCCTTACTCGCTGATGGCCGCCTCGAAGGGCGTTTACGGTGAAGCCACGGGAGAATGGACGGCTGCCGACGCACTCGGCTTCTCACGCATCGTCGGACTCACAGGTGTTTTCCATCGTCGAGCAGGTGAGCTCGCGACAGCTCAGGGGACTTTCAAGAAATGAGAACTATCGTCGTCGACAAGATCGCCTCCGTCACGCAGGCCTGTGGTCTCGGACAAGAGTTGCGCATCGCCACGGAAAATCTGCCTTCGGAAGAAGGTGTCGTGGTGGTCGTGGAAATCCTGAACACCAAGTCGAGCTATAACACGCTCGAACTGACGAGCGGCCGCATGGCGAAGGTCACGAAGGGTGACATCGTCGTCGGCGCGCTTGGACATCGAAAAGCCCTATTCGGTTACTCGGGTCACGTACCCGAGAAACTCGCCGTGGGCGATGTGATCCAGATGCTCAACATCGGCGGTGTCTTGGGCGTATGCGATTCGACCAACCCTGACAAAGGCAAACCCTTCGACTGTCGCGTGCTGGGCGTGGTGTTGCACTTCCCCTACCTCGGCGAGCGTATCGGCGTGCCAGCGCGAGCCGGTTATCGAAAACTCGATCTCGCAGCGCCGCTCGATTCCCAAGGCGTTCCCGTCGTGGCACTCGCTGGCACGTGCATGGAAGCAGGTAAGACCGCTGCGGCCTGCGCGATGGTAAGTCGTATGCGTCATCGCGGTCTCGTCGTCGATTGCTTCAAGGCGACAGGCGTCTCACTCCGTCGCGACATCCTCGCCATGGAAGATGCGGGCGCGAGAAATTCCATGATCTTCACCGATCTCGGGATCATCACGACGACTCGTGCCGTCGGTCCTGCGCTCACACGCACGATGATCACCGACATCGCAGTCAAGAAACCCGATGTCATCGTCTTCGAGCTTGGCGATGGCATTCTCGGCACCTACGGCGTCGACTCGATTCTCGAAAGCGCTGACATCCGTCGAGCACTGACGGGTGTCGTCCTGTCGGCGAACGATCCCGTCGCAGCCTGGGGCGGCGTCAAATTACTGCGTGAGCGCTTCGGGATCGAGCCCTGCGCGGTGACCGGGCCAGCCACCGACAACGCCGTCGGCGTCGACATCATTCGCGAGCAGATGAACGTCGCTGCCTTCAATGCGCTATCCGATGGCGCAGCGCTCGGCGACTGCGTCATCGATGCCATCGGACTCGGCGCACGATCCCCCGTGGTGGCAGCATCGTGAAGAAGATTCCGACACTCGTGCTCGGCGGCACGGGCTACGTCGCGGGCGAAGTCCTTCGCCTCGTGGCGGGTCACCCGCAACTCGAAATCGCCGGTGTCATGTCCGACTCGCAACCCGGCGAATCGGTCGCAAAAGCCCTCCCCCACCTCGCGCCAGCGCTGGGTGACCTGCGCTTCCTCTCCGAATCGGAGATCACGACACTCATCACGACGCTGCCGAAGAGCGCTGTCTTTTCGGCAGCACCTCATGGCGTCAGTGCCGAGCTCATCGACAAGCTGTTGAAGGCTGCGGAAGCTGCGGGCACCCATCCCCGCGTCGTCGATATCTCGGCCGACTACCGCTACGCCTCGGCGGATGCGTATGCCGCGGTCTACAAGCATCCTCACGGCGCACCGTCACGACTCAAAGATTTCACCTGCGCCCTGCCCGAGCATTTGCAACAGTCACCGACACCGCACGTCGCCCACCCGGGCTGCTTCGCGACGGCAACTTTGCTCGCGAGTGTGCCGTTACTCTCGCTGGGTCTCGTCACGCCGACGCTCTTCGTCAGCGGCGTCACCGGCAGCACAGGCTCAGGCCGAAAGCCAGTCGACGGTACGCATCATCCAACGCGGCACAGCGATTTTTACGCTTACAACGCACTCGCCCACCGTCATGCTCCGGAGATCACCGCCTGCGCCACGGCGGCAAGCGGAATCACGGCGAACTTCGCCTTCGTACCTCACTCCGGTCCGTTCGCCCGCGGGATCCATGTCGCCGTGCAAGCCACCCTCGCGCCGGCATATGTGGGCCTAGATTCTAAAGCGCTCCTCACTAAGTTGCGCGGCTTCTATGAGGGCTCGGTATTCGTTCATATCGTCGATACCCCGCCTCGCCTCAAGGACGTGGTCGCGAGTAATTACGCGTGTCTGCATGCCTCCACCGATGGCCGCACGCTCGCCGTGATGTGCGTGATCGACAACCTCACCAAGGGCGCCGCCGGGGGCGCCGTGCAGTGGATGAACCGTTTACTCAATTTGCCCGAGCATATCGGTCTCACGGCACCGGCTGCAGGCTGGACCTGACCTTTTACCTGAGAGCCTTTACTAATGAGTCCTATCGATCATCTCGCTCCGGTTTTCGCGCAATACCCCATCGAGGTGATCGATGCGGAAGGCGTGTGGCTGCATACGCGGGACGGGCGCCATATTCTCGATCTTTATGGCGGTCACGCCGTCGCGGCGCTCGGCTACAAGCACGCGGGCTGGACGCGCGCGCTGGCTCGACAAGCCGATGCTTGTAGCTTCCAGAGTAACGCCGTGCCCATGGATGTGAGAGCACGCGCTGCCACCCGGCTCGCCCGCTTCGCGGGCGGTCATTTCGACAGCATTTTTTTCGTGAACTCGGGCGCAGAAGCCAACGAAAACGCACTGCGTATGGCGTTCAAGATGACGCATCGCTCCAAGATCGTCGCTATCGAAGGCGGCTGGCATGGACGCACTGCGGCCGCCGGCGCAGTGACCTGGGGAGCAGATCAAAAATGGTACGAATTCCCACGCGCACCTTTCGACATCGGCTGGATCCCGCGACGTGACGTCAGCGCGATCGCGGGTCAGATCGATTCCGATACGGCGGCGGTCATCGTCGAACCGGTTCAAGGTGTCGGCGGTGCCTTCGACTTGGGTCACGAATTCCTCGCTGCACTTCGTGCGCGCTGCAACGAGACCGGTACTTTGCTCATCTTCGACGAAGTACAAATCGGCGTCGGTCGTAGCGGTCAGCCTTTCGCCGCGCATTTCTACGGTGTCATGCCAGACATGATCACGACGGCCAAAGCGCTCGGTAACGGCTTTCCCTGTGGCGCCTTGCTGATGACCCCTCGCGTCACGAGCGCTCTCAAACTGGAAGGGCTCGGTACCACCTTCGGCGGCGGACCGATGGCCTGCGCGGCCATCGAGGCGGTGATCGAAGCTATCGAGAACGAAAAACTTCTCGAAAACGTTCGTCGTGTTGCAAAGTACTTGCGAGATACATGCACTGTGGGCCCCGTCACCGGTCACCAGGGCGCGGGTTTCCTGCACGGCCTGATTTGCTCTCGGCCGGCCAAAGATATCCAGAAGTCACTGCTGGAGCGGAACATCCTCGTCGGCACGAGTGGCGATCCGCATGTTGTCCGACTCTTGCCCCCGTACATTCTTCAGGAAACACACGTCGACCTCCTGAGAGAGGCCCTGCAAGACCTATGAAACACTTTCTCGATCTCGCAGACTTCAGTCGTGAGGAGATCCTCGATCTGCTCGCGCTCGCTCGTCGCCTCGAAGAACACCCCGAACCGCGCGCACTCACTGGGAAGATTCTCGGGCTCGTATTCTTCAACCCCTCGCTACGCACGCTCTCTTCGTTTCAAGTCGGCATGATGCGGCTCGGCGGCCAGTCCTTCGTGATCACACCGGGCCAGGGAACTTGGCAACTCGAAACACGCACCGGCGCGATCATGAATGGCGCGGCGGCCGAGCACGTACGCGAAGGACTCCCCGTGCTCGCATCGTATGCCGACGCACTCGGTATCCGCGCCTTCGCCGAGGGCAAAGATCTTCGTCATGATTTGGCAGAGACCAACTTCAAGGCGATGGCTGCAGTCGTCGACAAGCCGCTCATCAATCTCGAGTCGGCAATGAATCACCCGTGTCAGGCGCTCGCCGACTGGAAAACCCTCGAAGACCTTCGAGTACCTCAGCGTGCGAAGTTCGTGCTCACTTGGGCGAATCATCCGCGCGTGACGCCGCTCGCCGTTCCTGCCGCCACCGTGCACATAGCCGCACAACGCGGCATGGAAGTCGTCGTGCTTCGCCCGGAGGGTTTTGCGCTCCCACCAGAAATCATGGATAAAGCGCGAGCGGCCGCAGCGGCCTCCGGCGGCTCGGTTCGCGAAACCAACGATCGATCCGAAGCGCTCAACGGTGCTCACGTGGTGTACGCCAAAGAATGGGGATCGACTGCGCATTACGGCGACTCCGTCGGCGATGCCACGCTACGCGCGGGCCTCACCGACTGGTGCGTACGCGAGAATTGGTTTTCAAAATCCGCGAGCGACTGCAAGTTCATGCATTGTCTGCCGGTACGCCGCAACGTAGCCGTCGCCGATGAAGTACTCGACGGTCCGCGCAGTGTGGTTCAACGCGAGGCACACAATCGTTTGCCCGCACAGATGGCGGTGCTGCACCGCATGCTTTCGAATGGAGGAGCCGAACGATGATCACGCACCGAGTCGACCCTGCCGCCGTCATCCGAGCACTGCGTAGCGCGGCCCCGTACATCCGCTTATACAAGGGGAAGACTTTCGTCGTCAAAGCAGGCGGTGGCGTGTTCGGTGATCCCGATGCCACGCGAGGCTTGATCGAACAGATCGCCATTCTCCACTCGCTCGGAATCCGCGTCGTGTTCGTGCACGGCGGCGGTCCGCAGCTCACCGAAGTCACCGAGAAGCTCGGCGTACCGACCCAAATGGTGGAAGGCCGGCGTGTCACCGATGCTCGCTCCATCGATGCCACGGCCATGGTGCTCTCGGGACTCATCAATACACGCATTCTCGCAACCTGCCGTGAGCTCGAGATTCGAGCGATCGGTCTCAGCGGCGTCGATGCCGGTCTCATCCAGGCTCACAAGCGCGCCCCCGTAAAACTACAAACGGGCGATGCGACCATCGACTACGGTTTCGTCGGCGACATCGACTACATCGATACCGACGTCCTGCGCAAACTCCTCGACAATGGACTCATGCCAGTGATCTCCCCGCTCTCCAGCGACGGCTCTGGCACCTTGCTGAACATCAATGCCGATACCGTAGCCTCGGCCATCGGGGCAGCGCTCGGCGCAGAAAAACTTATTCTTTGTACCGGCGCTCCCGGCATCCTCGAGCGCGTAGAGGACCCGTCCTCCGTCATTTCTTGTACGGATCTCGCGGGAATTAAACGGCTACGCGACGAGAAGCGCATCATCGATGGCATGCTCCCAAAAGCAAAAGCGATCGAGGGTGCAATCCAGGGTGGTGTCAAACGCGTCCACGTTATCTCTTACAAGTCGCCGGATGCCATCCTCGCAGAGGTCTTCACCAACGAAGGAACCGGCACACTCGTCGTGGCCGACATCGGCAAGCTCGCACCGACCGAACTTGCGGCCGGCAGCAGCTCGAAGTCATGAGTCGCCTCTGGGATAAAGGCGCACCGCTTGATGAGCGGGTGCTCGCCTTCACGGCGGGAGAGGATCACGCTCTCGACGAGCGCCTTGTTCCGTATGACGCACGCGCCTCGATCGCTCACGCCCAGATGCTGAACGAGCAAGGCCTCCTCTCGGATGCCGACTGCGAAGCCATCGAGAGCGGCCTCGAGGCCCAGGCTGCATCGCATGCCAAAGGTGAGTGGAAGATCGAGCTCTCGGACGAAGACGGTCAGACTGCGCTCGAGCGGCGCCTCACGGCGAAAATCGGCGAAGCGGGTGGTCGTATTCACCTCGGACGCTCTCGTAACGATCAGGTGCTGACGGCACTTCGGCTTTACTTGCGCGACGTCACCGAGCAACTGACGCGAGGAGCCGAAGAGGTGGCCTCTGCGCTCGATCGCCTCGCTGCGCGACAAGGCGACATCGAGTTGCCAGGCTACACCCACATGCAGCAGGCGATGCCGAGTTCCGTCGGCCTATGGGCGAACGGCTTTTCATCCGAGCTGCGTGACGATGCGTCGGGCCTGCGCGCCGTGCAACGGCGTCTCGGAAAAAATCCTCTCGGCTCGGCTGCAGGCTACGGCACGCCCGGTCTGCCCATCGACCGAGAGTCGACTCGTCAGGCGCTCGACTTCGACGAAACACACGAACCGGTCACGGCGGTGCAACTCTCGCGTGGCAAAGCCGAAGCGCAGCTACTTTTCGAAATCACGTTGTTGATGCAAGACCTCGGACGATTTGCGGCCGATACCTGTCTCTTCTATACGCAGGAGTTTGCCTTTCTCGAGCTGCCGGACGAGTTCACGACGGGCTCTTCGATCATGCCGCAAAAGCGCAATCCTGATGTATTCGAGCTGCTGCGCGGTCGAACCGCCTCGGCACACGGCTGCCTCGTCGAAGCGCTCGGCATCTTCGCCAAACTGCCGTCGGGCTATCAGCGCGATCTGCAATTGCTCAAGGCGCCGCTCTTCCGCGGTATCGATCTCGCGCTCGCGAGCACGTCGATCGTCGCGCCGGCCATCGATGCGATGTCCTTCAAGCCAGAGCGCATCATGATGGATCCGGCAATTCATGCGGCTGAACGCGCTAATGAACTCGTAGTCAAAGAACGGATCCCCTTCAGAGAGGCCTACAGACGGGTGGGCGCTGCTTTGCGAACCGACAAAGAAGGCGGTAACTCGTGAAAGGACAAAAAATTCCTTGGCGCCCCGAGGCAACCCTCGCGGCGATGAACGCGAAAGCGCACGACACCATGGTCGAGACGCTTGGCATCGTACTCACTGAGGTCGGGGACGACTATCTCAAAGGCACGATGCCGGTCACCTCACACAACTGCCAACCGATGCGCATCTTGCATGGCGGCGCCTCAGTCGCGTTTGCCGAGTCCTTAGCGAGCATTGCCGCCAATTGGTCTCTCAACGACGACCAGGCGGCGGTCGGTCAGGAAATCAATGCCAACCACCTACGCCCCGCGCGCGAGGGCGAAACCGTGACGGGCATCACTCGACTCGTACATGCCGGCGCCCGCAGCCAGGTCTGGACCATCGATATCAGCAACGAGCAGGGTCAACCCGTTTGCATTTCTCGTATCACCATCGCCATCATCAAGCGACGACCATGAACGAACCCCAACGCACGCCCGATCCGTCTCTCCTCACTTGGACGCATGTGGTCTACGGACTGCATGCACTGTCCGTACTCATCGGCATCACCGGACCAGCCACCATCGTCGGCAGTTTCATCTTCGGTCTGCCATCCATCGCGGCAGTCATCATGAATTACGCACGGCGACGCGATGTCCAAGGAACCTGGCTCGCATCACACTTCTCGTGGCAGATCCGCACGTTCTGGATTGCCTTCATTGCGAGTGCTCTGGTGCTCATTTTTTCCGCACCACTCATGCTGATTCTGGTCGGCTTCGCTACCGCCGCGATCGGCTTCCTGATCATCGGCGCTTGGGTGCTCTATCGCGTGGCACGTGGCTGGCTCGCCTTGCGCGATAGCCAAACGATGCCCGTGCCATGAGGAGCGCCGACACGGTATGAGGTTTTTTTTGAAGCCCTTCGTCGCCGCCTCGCTGACCTTGCTGCTCGTAGCCTGCGGACAGACCGGTGCACTTTACCTTCCCGATGAACCCCAGCAGGTCGTGGTGCGGGAGCGAGATGCGTCCAGCTCACCTGCGCCATCCGATACACCCGCGCCTCCGCCGCCTCAGCGCTGACCCCTCAGGTTTTCCGCAGCATCAAAGTTCGCCGTGCCTGCCCAGTCGCGTGACCGGCCTCGGAACATTCTGGATGCTATGGGCCTTCGGTCTCGCTCTACCGCTGGTAATGAGAATCAATCGTGATACAGCGCACACGAATTCGAATCCTCGAGACAATCGAGTTCGCGGTCCGCCTGCAGGTTGAGTCGACGCGTATAATTGCGCCGCTATTCGACCTCTCACCAAAAGGATTTGCTCATGAAGTCTGACAAGCTCTCTCGCCGTCAGGTACTCGGTGCCACCGTGCTGGGTCTGCCGGCCATTCCGGTCGTTGTCGAAACCGCGTTTGCGCAGGCCAAGCCGGCCGCCGGCGCCCTGCCTGTCCTGAGTCCGACTGAGCCCGCTGCCAAAGCTCTCGGCTACATCGAGGACACCAAGAAGGTCGACCGTAAAGCCAACCCGAATCACAAGCCGGAACAACACTGCGGCAACTGCCTGCAGTGGGCAGACAAAGATCGCAAGGCTCCACTCGCCAAGTGCAACCTCTTCCCGGGCAAGCTCGTCAAGAACCCGGGCTGGTGCAAAGTCTGGGTGAAGGCACCCGGCGTCACCGTCTAATTCACGTCGCATCATCACGCCGGGCCGCGTGGGTTCGCTCGCGCTGCCCGGCGTTCTCTTTTAAGGGCATGATTGCCGCCGCATGACTGCCATCTCCACTTCCCCACCCGATCTCGTCCTCGTCGACGGATCCTCCTACCTTTACCGCGCCTTCCACGCGCTTCCGCCGCTCACCAACTCGAAAGGTGAGCCGACCGGTGCCGTGCTCGGCGTCGTCAACATGCTGCTCAAGCTGATGCGCGAAACCGCGCCGGCTCGCTTTGCCGTCGTATTCGATGCGCCGGGAAAGACATTCCGCGATGAGCTCTTCGCCGAATACAAATCGCATCGACCACCGATGCCCGACGATTTGCGCTCGCAGGTGGAGCCCTTGCTCGACGTGGTTCGTACTCTCGGCCTGCCTCTGTTGCGTATCTCGGGTGTCGAGGCCGACGATGTCATCGGTACTCTCGCCCGACGTGCGTCGAGTGCGGGGCACAACGTATTGATCTCGACGGGCGACAAAGATATGTGCCAGCTCGTCGAACCGCGCATCACCCTCGTCAATACGATGAGCGGCAGCGTCTACGATCGCGCGGGCGTGAAAGCAAAGTTCGATGTGTGGCCCGAACAGATCATCGATTACCTCGCGCTGGTGGGCGACAGCTCGGACAACATTCCAGGCATCGACAAAGTTGGGCCGAAAACCGCAGCAAAGTGGCTTGGCCAATATCAAACACTCGATCAACTCATCGCGAACGCTCACGAAGTGACCGGAAAAGTCGGCGACAACTTGCGCGCCGGTCTCGAGACGCTCGAACTCTCTCGAAAACTCGCAACCATTCGATGCGATCTCGAATTGCCCGCCGAGGCCGAGACGCTTGAACGTCAACCCACCGACGACGAGGCTCTGCGCACACTGTATACACGCCTCGAATTCCGAGCCTTGCTGCGTACGCTCGGTGGCGGCAAAGACTCAGACGACTCTACCGAAACTCGCGCCGAGACAACGACCTCACAGAGCGCACCAGATGCTTCGAGGCTCGAACTGCGTCCCGACATCGCCAACGCTCCGCGGCGCTACGAAACCGTACTCGATCAAGCCTCTCTCGAGCGTTGGTACCAGGCACTCGAGCGCTCAGAGATCTTCGCGTTCGACACCGAAACCACCAGTCTCGACTACATGGTTGCGCAAATCGTGGGCGTTTCGTTCTGCATCGAACCTGGAGTGGCCGCCTATGTGCCGCTGAGGCATGAGTACGTCGGAGCGCCCGAACAACTCGATCGCGACACCGTTCTTGCGCGTCTCAAACCCCTGCTCGAGAGCGAGTCTCACTACAAAATCGGTCATAACTTGAAATATGACGCCCACGTGCTCGCTAATCACGGCATCACGCTGCGCGGTATGCGTCATGACACCATGCTCGAGTCGTATGTCTGGAACAGCGTCGCGACGCGCCACGACATGGATTCTGCAGCGCTTCGCTATCTGGGACTGACGACGATCACTTATGAAGACGTCGCCGGAAAAGGAGCGAAGCAAATTCCTTTCGAGCAAGTGGCGATCGAGCGCGCCGGCGAATACGCCGCCGAAGATGCTGATGTCACGCTGCGACTACACCGAACGCTGTGGCCTGCAATCGAACATCAATCCCTATTGAAGCGTCTTTACGAGGGGTTCGAGCAGCCGCTCGTCGGCGTATTGCAGCGTATGGAAAGACGCGGCGTGCTCATTGATCGAGAAATGCTGCGTCTGCAAAGCGGCGAACTCGCACGTCGAGCCGAAGAGCTCAAAACGCAGGCGCATGCTGAAGCCGGCACGGATTTCAATCTCGACTCACCCAAGCAGTTACAGCAAATTCTGTTCGAGAAGATGCAGATTCCGGTTTTGCGTAAGACGCCGACCGGCCAGCCCTCGACTGCGGAGGATGTACTGGAAGAGCTCGCGGATGCATACGCGCTCCCGCGATTAATTCTCGATTATCGAAGCATCGCGAAACTGCGCAGCACCTATACCGAAAAACTGCCGTTGCAGGTGAACGCGGGGACGGGACGCGTCCATACGTCCTACCACCAAGCCGTCGCGCAAACTGGGCGACTCTCTTCGACCGATCCAAACCTTCAGAATATTCCCATCCGAACGCCTGAGGGGCGTCGCATTCGCAAGGCCTTCATCGCGCCGCCAAAGCATGTACTGCTGGCCGCGGACTACTCGCAGATCGAGCTGCGCATCATGGCGCATCTGTCGGCCGATGCAGGGCTGCTCGGCGCGTTCGAAGCCGATCGCGACGTGCACCAAACCACGGCGGCCGAAGTGTTCGGCGTACCGCTCGATTCGGTGTCCGCCGATCAGCGGCGATCGGCCAAAGCCATCAACTTCGGACTCATCTACGGTATGTCCGCCTTCGGCCTCGCTCGACAACTCGGCATCGATCGAAGTTCCGCTCAAAGATATGTCGATTTGTATTTCGAACGATACCCGGGCATGAAGGCGTATATGGATCGAACTCGCGAACACGCCAAGGAGGCGGGCTTCGTCGAGACCGTCTTCGGACGTCGTCTGTACCTGCCCGACATCCGCTCGCGTAATCGCGCGCTGCAGCAGTACGCCGAACGCAGTGCAATCAACGCACCGATGCAGGGGACGGCTGCGGATCTCATCAAGCTTGCGATGATCCATGTCGATGCTTGGTGCGAGCACGAGTCTGCGGGCAAAGCGCAGCTCATCATGCAGGTGCACGACGAACTCGTACTCGAAGTACGCGAAGAGGCCGTCGCTGCGGTCACTGATGCCGTGCGTCGCTGCATGATCGACGCGGGACGTGGGGCGCTGCGCGTACCGCTCAAGGTCGACGTGGGAATCGGCCAGAACTGGGACGAAGCCCACTGATCCTGTTTGCTGTTGCGAACATGCGACAGAAACCCACTTAACTCATTGATTTTCTTATATTTTTATTTCTGAACTATTTCGGGTCTCAGCGGGTCTTAACTTCTGAACGTAGAGCGTTCCCCGCTTCAACCCTCCCTGAGCGGGATCCCGGCCGTGAGACCTGTGCCGGGTTCGTCTGCCCCCGGTTACCGCAAGGTTTCCGGGGGTTTTTTTATCCCTCGGCATTCGCCCACAGCTCGTCGAGCCGATTGCGAGCTTCCTCGACGCCCAGCCCCGAATGAGCCGAGAACAACTGCGCCGTCGCGGCCTCGCCGAGCACTGCCTGCGCCTCACGCAAGGCCGCGGCGCGCTCCGCCTGGTTGAGCTTGTCTGCCTTGGCGATCAGCACATGGATTCGGCGGCGCGACGGGTCGGCCCACTCGATGAGCCCTAGATCCTCGTCCCGAAGGCCACGCCGACAATCGACGATCAACAGCAGCCCCCTCAGACTCTCGCGCTCGCGAAGGGCGTCGAGCAGCGGTACCCACTTACGACGTTCTTCGGAGCGAATGTCGGCATACCCGTACCCGGGCAGGTCGACGATCCGGTGTCCCGCCTCGAGCTCGAAGTAATTGAGCAACCGGGTCTGTCCTGGGGTCTTGCTGGTTCTGGCCAAGGCTTTGCGGCCAGAGATCGCATTAATGGCGCTTGATTTACCGGCATTGGAGCGACCCACAAACGCCACCTCCGCCCCCGTATCGGCTGGGAACTGGATCGGTGCCGCCACGCTCAGAATGAAATCCGCCTTGGGAAAACGCGACACGGTGGGACCGCCCGCACAGGCACGAAAAAGGGTCGGTAGTGTAAACTCCCGGGCGTTAAATCCACGTTCGGAGCCCTGAGAAATGTTTATCGCCAAGCCCTTCGCTGCCGTCCTGGCTACTGCTGCCCTCGCCGTCCTCATGGCTCCTGCAGCGCTTGCCAAAGGCAACGCTGAAGCGGGGGCGACTAAAGCGGCGATCTGCGCGGCCTGTCACGGCGTGAACGGTAACAGTGTCAATCCGGAGTGGCCCAACCTCGCTGGCCAAGGGGCTGCGTACGCCGAAGAACAACTGCGCTTGTTCCGCGCCGGTCACCGTAACAACTTGGTGATGTACCCGCTCGCCATGGCGCTCACCGACGAAGACATCGCTGATCTCGCGGCTTACTTCGCCACACAGAGGCCGTACGGGCTTGAGGCAGACCCCTCTTACTACAAGGTGGGCGAAGCGCTATACCGAGGGGGCGATCGTACCCGCAACATTCCATCGTGCACCTCGTGCCATGGCCCGAGAGGGCTCGGTAACGTAACGGCGGGCTATCCTGCGCTGCGTGCGCAGCATTCCACGTATACGCTCAAGCAGTTGCTCGACTACACCAATGATCAGCGTTACGTCGATGTCGCAACCGGCACGCCGACCAAATCGCGCAACGGACACATGATGTCCGCCATTGCCAAGCGCCTCACCGAAGACGACAAGAAGGCGTTGGCGAGCTACATCCAGGGCCTGCGTTAATGAGGATTCTCCGGGCGGCATGGTGGGCTGTCGTGGGTGTCGTGCTGATCGGCACGTCGATCACCCCGAACACGGCCGAAGCCCAAGGCGCTGCTCAAGGTCTCTCGCGCTGGCAAGAAGGCCGCCATTATCGTCGTGTCTCCCCGGCCATTCCGACTAACGTCGCTGCGGGTAAAGTCGAAGTCATCGAAATTTTTTGGTACGGCTGCAGCCACTGCTATACGCTCGATCCGTTCCTTGAGCGTTGGAAGAAAAACGGCAAGCCGGCGAACGTCGAGTTCGTGCGCGTCCCAGTCACTTGGAATGCCGGTGCCAAATTACATGCGCGCCTCTACTACACGCTGCAGGCGCTCAAGCAAGACGAACGGCTGCATACTAAGGTTTTCGACACCATCTTCCGTACGGGCAATGGCCTGCTCGGTCGCGATGAAGCGTCGACTCTCGAAACGATGATCGACTGGGCCAAACAGAACGGGATCCAGGAAAAAGCCTTCCGTGATGCCTGGAACTCCATGTGGGTCAGCACCAAGCTGCGACAAGCCGACGATATCGTTCGACGGTATCGGGCAGAAGGCACGCCGTTCATGGCGGTAAACGGCCGCTACTCCACCGATGTGGGCATGGCGGGCGGTACTGAGCAGATGCTCAGTCTGATCAGCGACCTCGCCAACTCGGAGAAGGCTCGCTGAGCCTCGAGCGCGCGACTTTCGAGCAGCGCGCGTGATCCGATTTTTCAAACTCGACGCGACCGGGCTGCACGGCGAAACCCTGCACGAAGGAGCCGTCGTGCCTGACGACGCCATCTGGATCGATCTCGTGGAGCCTTCCGCCGAGGAGGAATCACGAATCGAGCAGTTCCTGCGCATCGACGTGCCGACGCGCGAGGAGATGCGGGAAATCGAGACGTCGAATCGCTTTTATCAGGAAGGCGATGCGTTTTACATGACGGCGACCGTGGTCACCAAACTCGATACCGCGCGCCCCGAGAATAGCCAGATCACGTTCATTCTCACACCCGATCGACTGATAACCAACCGATACGTCGATCCGCTGCCGTTTCGACGGTATATCGCGTACGCAGAACGCCACCCTGCGCTCTGCAACTCCGCTGCAGCAGTGCTTGCAGGCTTGCTCGAAGCCATGGTCAATCGGATCGCCGATGTGCTCGAACGTACGGGCGATGAGATGGACACGCTCTCGGCCGAGGTGTTCGGTTCGTCGACCGTCGTCAGACGACGTGATCGGGACTACCGTGCGATCCTCGAGCGAGTCGGTCGAAATGGGGATCTCAACTCAAAGGCGCGCGAAACCCTCGGCAGCCTCGCGCGCTTGATCGGGTTCATGCAGCAATCGAATGGACAACGCCTGGATGAGGATCTCAAGGGTCGTCTGAACTCGATCCTCCGGGATGCCGAGCAGTTGAGCAGTCATGCGGGGTTCATGAGCAACAAAGTTCAGTTTCTGCTCGATGCCACGCTCGGGATGATCAATATCGATCAGAACAATATCTTGAAGATCTTTTCTGTCGCTACCGTTGTTCTGCTACCGCCTTCGGTGATCGGTGCGATATTTGGAATGAATTTTGATGTCAATTCGAGCTCGCACGCTGAATGGGGCTTCTGGGGAGCGCTCGCCATGATGGCTTTATCCGCCGTTATTCCTTTCATCTACTTCCAACGGCGTGGTTGGCTCTGAGATAATGCCCCCATGCGACTCTCCATTTCGCCCCACGTCCGTGGACTCTCTCTTGCCCTGATCGCTGCGCTTCTCGTTGCCGCCTGCGGCGGGGGTGGGGGTGGCGGAAATGGAGGCAATACGGGCGGTGGTAACACCGGCTCTACTTGTTCGCTGACGAATCGCCAGAACTGGGTCGTCACGCAGATGAACGAGTGGTATCTCTACCCCGAAACACTGCCGGCGAATATCAACGTCGCGAACTATGCGTCGATCGACGCGCTCATCAGCGCCCTCATCGCCACGGCGAAATCGCAGAACAAAGATCGCGATTTCACCTACCTCACATCGATCGCGCAAGAAACCGCGCTGATCAATTCAGGCTCGACGGCCGGCTTCGGCATTTTGCTCTATTACGACCTGACGGCTCGTCGAGTGTTCATCCTCGAGGCTTATGAAAGTGCGCCCGCGTACATCACCGCGAGCATCGACCGCGGCGATGAAATCATCGCAATCGGCACATCCGCCAACGACCTGCGTTCGGTCTCCGACATCCTGGCTGCCGAGGGTCGTCAAGGTGTGTCGAACGCGCTGGGTCCGAGCACCGCAGGCCTCACTCGGGTGCTGCGGATCGCGCGCGGATCTAATGTTCGCGATGTGACCGTCTCGAAGGCCGACTATTCACTCGAGCCGCTGTCGCCGCGATACGGCGCTCGCATCATCGACGACGGTGGCAAGCGATACGGCTACATCAACCTGCGTACGTTCATCGTGAGCTCTGCGAGCACTCGCCTGAGGGAAGAGTTCGCCAAGTTCAGGACTGCCGGTATCACCGAGGTCGTGATCGATTTTCGCTATAACGGTGGCGGTCTCGTCAGCGTTGCCGAGACCATGGGTGATCTGCTGGGCGGAAACCGTCAAACCTCCGAAACCTTCTCGGAAACCGTTTACCGCAGCTCCAAGTCTTCACGAAATTCATTGAAGCGGTTCTCGCCTCAACCCGAATCCATCTCCCCGATGAAACTGGCGTTCATCACGACGTCATCGTCGGCGTCGGCGAGCGAGCTCGTGATCAACAGTTTCATTCCCTACTTCAATGATCGCCTTGCTCTGATCGGTGGCAACACCTTCGGCAAACCAGTAGGCCAGATTGCTGCCGACAACGCCGCCTGTGACGATCGGCTTCGGGTGCTCGCCTTCACGACCCGCAATTCCGCCAACTCCGACGCGTACTTCAACGGTCTCGCCGAAGCCGTGAAGGCCAGCTGCCGAGCCAGTGACGATTTCACTCGAGCGCTCGGCATCGCCAGTGAAGGCTCGACTCGGCAAGCGCTGGACTGGCTTCAGGGTCGATCGTGTACACCTATTCCGGCGACGACGGCCCAAGCAGCATCAGCCTCCGGAATTGGGCAAGGTACGACCGTCGAAAGCGGGGAGATCCTCGATCTCGAGCCGGTGCCGGTCTCGGGTCAACCGACTCCAGCGCAGCGAGAAATCCCCGGCCTCTTCTAATCCAAGCACCTGAATGTCAATTCGCTTGCCGATCACAATAAGGGTCGGTAACTTCTTGGGTGTGCGCTCGACCACACATCGCCAACTGTCACTGAACGTTTCGACTCTGCTCGTTGGAGCGTGCTTGTCGTTCATCGCGCCGCTCGCACAAGCCTCAGGCGCTCAGTCAACGGCCAAACTGCTGGCGATTGCCGAACCGCAGCGCGGGACCGATCTGCCGATCACGCAACTGATCGTTCGATTTCGCGACGATGTCGCAGCCGGTCGCCTAGCTCGCCCCTCGCTGGCAAAACTGGAATCGCTTTCGAGCCGTGCCGGTGGGCGTCTTGCCTACCGAAGACCGACTGCCGATTTTTCGCATGTCCTGCGTCTCGGCGAGCCGTTGCCGCGCGCCGATGCAGAACGCGTCGCGCAGCGTCTGCGACTCGACCCGGCGATCGCGAGCGTTGAGATCGACGAGTATGTGTTTCCTTTCTTGACGCCAACCGATCCCTTCTGGACGGACTCACGAGAAGTTCTTTGGCATTTGAAAGCGCCTACTGTTGAGCGTCCGGGTGGCGCGAATTTGCCAGAGGCTTGGGACACCTCAACCGGCCGAAATGTCGTCGTCGCAGTGATCGACTCCGGAATCACGACGCATCTCGACCTCGATACCAACATTATTCGGGGACACGATTTCATCTCCGGCGACAATGGCGGAGGCTTTCTCGTTGCCAATGATGGTGACGGACGCGATGCCGATCCTGCGGACCCAGGCGATTGGATTGACGACAACGATCTCACCAAGACCGTGTTCTCCGGTGGAAGCTCGCCGTGCACCAAAGCAAATAGTTCATGGCACGGTACGCACGTCGCCGGAACAGTGGGTGCGGTGACAGGGAACAACGCGGGCGTGGTCGGCATCGCCCACGAAGGCAAGGTGCTCGTCGTCCGCGCCCTCGGAAAATGTTTCGGCTACGGCTCGGATATCACTGACGCCATCCGCTGGGCCGCGGGCGCGCAACCGGCGAGCGGCACGTGGCCCGATCTTGGCATTCCAGTCAATGCGTCGCCTGCGCGAGTCATCAATCTCAGTCTCGGCTCCACCAGCTCAAGTTGTTCGAACAGTCGTCAGAATGCCGTCACCGCAGCCCGCGCGATGGGCGCCGTCGTGGTCGCTGCCACCGGTAATAACAGTCGCGCCACCATCAGCTCTCCCGCCAATTGCTCCGGCGTGATCGCCGTGACCGCCCATACGGTTGAGGGGGATAAGGCAAGCTTCGCTAATTACGGAGTGGGTACGACTCTGAGTGCGCCGGGGGGCGGCTCGTGTACGACGTCAGTCTTAAATTGCCTTCCGCAAGGCAGCAGCGGCGCGACCGGAACGATCTGGCGTCTCATCGCCTCGACGACCAACGACGGAACCACGACGCCGGGCGCTGCTGTTTACTCGGGAAAGTCCGGTACCAGTATGGCGGCGCCACATGTGTCAGGTGTCGCGGCGCTTCTGATCTCCGCAATGCCCACTCTCACTGTCGATAGCGTTCGAAATGTACTCGCTGCCAGCGCGCGAGAGTTCCCTGCCGGTACATTCTGCTTCGGCAAGGTCGATAATCCCTGCGGAGCCGGCATGCTCGATGCCGCGCGGGCCATACAGCGTCTTGCTGCACTGGCGCCCACGGTTACAGCACAGGTCAACGCCGCGCTTGTCGAAAATGGTTCGACAGTGACCCTGTCCGGGATGGCGACCCCCAAGGCGGGAGGTAACACCCTTTTCAGCTTGCGTTGGCAGCAGACAGCCGGCGCAACAGTGACCTTGAGCAGCGCGACCTCTGCTCAGACCACTTTCACGGCACCGAACGGTTCGCGAATGACGTTCAGACTGACCGCAACCGATGGCGACGGGTTTTCAGCGTCGCGCTCCGTAGACGTTCGGTCTAACGGCACGCCTGTGCTCGCTGCCTTACCCGCAATCTCCGCATCCGCTGGAAACACGGTGAGCTTCAGAGCATCCGCCACTGATCCGGACAACGATCCACTCACCTACAGTGCGGCGGGTCTTCCATCGGGCGCCACGCTGAGTGCTGGAACAGGTGAATTTTCTTGGCCGAACGCCACAGCGGGAACGTTTACGGTCACGGTAACCGCCAGCGACGGGCTCGTCACCAGCGCCCCTCAAAGCGTCTCGATCACGGTGACTGCCTCTCGTGGCGGAGGCGGCTCGCTCGATCTTTGGACTCTGTTGATGTTGATCGCCGCCTTGGCGTGGCGTCGATCGCTTCGACCTAACCGAACTACTTGAGTTCGGCGATCAGTACCCGCGACAGCTCAGCCATGAGCTTCAAACCGACGTTGTCCGGCGAATAATCGATATTAGGCATATCGTCGATCGTGATAGCGATCGCAATACGACCGTGCGGCGTGTAGACGATACCCACATCGCTTCGAAGCGCATCAAGACTGCCGGACTTGCTCGCCACTCGCCACTCGCCGCTGTAACGCCCGATGGCGTCCTTGTACTGCTGACGCTCAAGTACAGCGAGTAGTTCTTTTGAATGGGCTGCGCTCACCACCTTGCCTTGCTCCAACATCTCGAGCAGACGGACCATCTCTCGAGAGGTCGATGCGCCGATGCCGAACCGCTTGTTCTCAGGCTTATCCCCCTCCCGACTCCACCCCTCCGCAGGTTTGAGCTGGGTACCATCTCCGCGGACCTTGCGCATCGAGCGAGTTTGCGTGAGCCCCAAAGACTGCATAAAATCATTGACTCGATCCGCACTGATTCGATCGAGGATCAGGTTGGTCGCCGTGTTGTCACTGACGATGATCATCATCGTTCGAGCATCGCGCAGACTGATGGATTCTCCATCCGAGAAGTCGGTGAGTACGCCTGATCCGGAGACTTTGTCTTGTTCTCGGATCACAAGACGCTCATCCCAACGTGCCCGCTTCGCTTCGACTTCTGCGGCCAAGGCACAAGCGATCGGAAGTTTGATAGTGCTCGCCGTACGAATACGGCGATCGGGATCTATGCCGACCTCGTGGCCCGTATCGAGGTTGCGGGCATACAAAGAAACCGTTCCGCGAAAGTCCGTGAGCATGTCTCGAAGCTTGGTCTCGAGAAGGTCGGCTCCGTCCGCCCGCACGCCACGCGGGACCGCCCACAGCAAACTCGCCCATAACATCGCACGTCTGTTCATCACCATCCGCCTCCCTCGAGCCGCTCCGATATAATGCCTCGCGGAAGCGCCCGTAGCTCAGCTGGATAGAGTACTGCCCTCCGAAGGCAGGGGTCGTGAGTTCGAATCTCGCCGGGCGCGCCAACTCTCTCGGTCTTCACGACGATCACGCCCTATTCAGCACCCTGAAAACAGATTCTGCTCGGCTCATTGAGTGTACTCTGCACAGAGTCGTGGCAAGGCTAGGATGAGCGCAGAGGTCGCCTTGAATTGTGTGACCACGGCTTCCGGCGCTGGGACGCCTTCCCCCGGCACGTAAACCGAAAACACGGCGTCTCCGAACTGATCGAAAAAGACGATGCCACGGAGTGTCGTCGAGGCGCCGGGGATCTCGAGCAGATAGATCGATGCGTAGAGATCGGGTCGAAGATGGCCGGCGAGTCCCGGTCCTTCTCGGTGAAGATTGAAGAACTTGCTTCGGGTCGAGGGCTCGCCTCGTCCAACCGGCCCCTGAATCTCAAAAAGGTTCGGGCCCTTGATGATGAATGTCGTCGCATCGCTCCAAGTTTCGATGCTTTTCCAGATCGTCTGAAAATGGATGGCGCTCACCCCATGAGTTTGTTCGTGCGGCAACGCGCTCGCGACAAGGGCCTCCGGCATCTTGAGGGCTGCAGCGGTGGCACCCAGCGGCGCGGGCTCTTTTCCAGCAAGCGCCGTCCGAACGACCGCGATCTGCTCCGATGACGCGCACATCGGTGCGGCTTGCCCCTGCGCCTGAAGAGCCGCGGCAGCAACCACCACCGCCAGCATGACGAGCAGGCACGAAAACGTATTGGCTCTCGACATGTTACCCCCGAAGTCCGTCGGATCAGCCCACCCCGGCATTCTCATCTAGAAAAGCTCGCACGAGTCAGTGATCCGAATAATGTGACGTAGGCCCGTTCATCGCGCGGACGATCTCCTCAACATCGCCGCCCTGTAACCGATACGACATAGGAGGGGCGCTTCTCCCCGCTCGTGGACCTTCCGAGGATTCGGTCATGCTCAATCTGCCAGATCACCCCATCAGCGACCGTCATGCACGGGGACTGCGGCGTAATCTCGAGCGCCGGATCCGCGATCGGCGTGCTCGTTACAAACCCGTACGCCGACCCCAGAAATTCGGACCTCGGGTTCGGATGGTCCACGAGTTTTTATTCGACACTCTCGGTCACAGCAGAGTGATTATGATCGAGGGCACCCGGAAGTTTGCGATGTGGGGGTATTGCGAGCTGAATGAATATTGCGTGTATCAGTTGCACGGACACGCGCTGCGCAAACATGCGGATGGTGTGTGGAGCGAGCGATACGACTTCCCCCTGCTCGCGACGCCACATTTCTTCGACCGGATTATCCAAGGCTTGCGGTTCGAAGGGCACACGCTCATCACCACGATGATCGATGTCGTTCGTCTATTGATCGATCAAGTGGGGATCGACGAATCGGCACCTCTCGATCAATGGCCGACGTGGCAACACTCGAGCAGCGCGTGGTTCGCTCTCGACTATGGCCTCGCCGCGGGCGATATCCCGAACCATGGTGGCGTGGTGCTACGTACGATCATTCCCACCGCAGGCTTGCATCCCGATCGACGTGAGGACTGGGAGGCGATGCGTGCCGCAGGGCAGCACGTCTCGATCTCGAGACTCAGCCCAAGCTGAGAGACTTTCGCCTGCTAACGAGTAAATCGGCGGGCATCGTTTCACCCCCTACCCCTCGACGGCCGTATCCGGTTCGGCCAGATCAGGAGCGGCGGGGCGAACTTGGTGGGGGTTTCGCTGCAGCGAGAATCCGGCCCAACCCGTGCGCCTGCCCCCCGGTAGCGGCTATACTCCGCCCCGATTTTCCCAAGGGCTTTTTGGATAACGTCGTGAGCAAACAGGACTCCCAGTTTTTCAACATCTTCAGCCTCGTGCTCGGCATCCTCATCGTCATCGCGATCTTGCTGTTCGCACTTGCACGCGCAGTGGGCCGCGATACCCAGAACGCACATCTCCTGCTCGATCCGAAGTACGTCGCCGACGTCGAAAAAAATCTCTCGACGGGTCGAGTTGCCGTCGCAGGACGAGATAATTCGGGGCTCGATATCGTTCCGGCTGCCGGCGCTATCGTTGCCGAGCTCACTATTCCGACCGATGGCATCGGTGTGTATGAACAGGTCTGTGGCGCATGTCATCTCAACGGCATCGGTGGCGCGCCGCGCTCCGACGACCGCGCTGCTTGGGCACCTCGATTGGCACAAGGCAAACCCACTCTCTATAAGCACGCCATCGAGGGTTATACCGGAAAGGGCGGCGTGATGCCCGCGAAGGGTGGACGCACGGATCTCCCGGATGATCTCGTGAAAGCCGCTGTCGACTACATGGTCACCAAGGCGCAGTAAGCGCCCGTCGATCAAGACAGCGCCTGTCTCAACGCGACCGCCTCGAGTACATCGGCCTCGCTGATCGAGGGCGATTCGCGTAGGTCTGCGATGGTTCGCGCGACCCGGATCAACCGGTCGTAGGAGCGAAGGTCCCCCCCCGCCAACACCCGTGATGACAGCAAGACTCGATGCGCGGCGTGATCGAGGCGACACGCCGAGGCCAGCGCTTGTACCGTCAAAGAAACATTTAAACAGCCCTGTCGATCAAGTTGGCGTGCCCTCGTGGCGACGACTCTAGATCGAATACGCTGCTCATCGGCGATCGCTGCACTCTCCTCGGGACCATGTCGAGTTCGACGGTGTTCGGCGAGGTCGGCATCTCCCACTGACTCAAGCATCACCCTGAGATCAAGTCGATCGAGTAAAGGCCCAGATAGTCGGGCTCGATATCGATCGACCGATGCAGGCGTGCATCGACAGCGCCCATAGCACGATCCGGTGTGCCCACAAGGACAGGGATTCATCGCAGCGATCAACTGAAAATGCGCAGGGTACTCGGTTTTCGTACCGACGCGAGAGATTGCGACTCGCCCCGTTTCGAGCGGCTCACGCAAAGCCTCGAGAACTCGTCGATCGAATTCCGGTAACTCGTCGAGAAATAGAACGCCCCGATGGGCGACGGTGATCTCCCCCCGGCCCTGCCGACGCGCCCCCGCCGATGATGGCGCTCGCTGAGGCCGTGCGATGGGGGGCTCGAAATGGTCGTGGGACGACTTCGGGTAATGAGGCAACGGATAACGACAAGATCATCGCGACTTCGAGGGCTTTGTCTCGGGTGAGCGTCGGCAGCAACCAGGGCAGTCGCTCCGCGAGCATGGTCTTTCCACATCCGGGTGGCCCCACCATGAGAAGACTGTGTCCGCCCGTGGCCGCAAGCTCGAGCGCGCGCTTACCCCTCGTCTGCCCGCACACCTCCGACAGCCTCAATCCTTCGATCGCCGAATCACCACAAAAAAGATCGAAGAGCTGTTCGAAGAGCTCGCCGATATAGGAGACCTCTGGATTTCTTTGGCTACAAGTTTTTCGCAGACGGAGCGCAAGCTGTCAGCGATCACGGCTTCGAGATTCGGGCACCAGGTAATTCATGATGATTGCCGAACGGCAGGACGACCTGATGGCCATCGGCGGCCGCAGCCGCAGCGGCGGGAAGCGCACCACGAATCGGACGCAGATCACCCGATAAGCCGAGCTCGCCATAAAACTCGAGGGTGTCGAGGGCTTAGCGGAGCGATACTTGCTCGCTCGCCACCAGAACGCCGATTGCAATGGCAAGATCGAAACGACCGCCGTCCTTGGGTAACTCAGCGGGCGCAAGATTGATCGTGATGCGCCCGGCAGGAAACTCGAATCCGGAATTCGCGAGTGCAGCCCGAACTCGCTCCTTGCTCTCTTTGACCTCAGTGGCGGGCAAGCCGACGATGTTGAAGCACGGTAATCCCGCGCCGAGATGAACCTCGACATCGACACGGGGCGCGATCAACCCGACTTACGCACGACAGAGAATGCGTGCGACCGACATGACGGAGGATCAGTCGCGAGCCGTCGCCGCGAGACGCGCTTCGAGTTGCGCGAGTCGCTGTTCGACGTCTTCAAGCCGAGCACGAGTACGCTCGAGCACTTTGGTTTGAGCCGTAAATTCGTCGCGAGCGAGCAGGTCGAGGCGAGCGAGATTAGCGCGCAGCACGGCCCGAAAGTTAGCTTCGAGGTCATGACGCATGTTTTGGACGGTCGGAGGCATGCTCTCGAACAGCCGGCGGGCGAGATCATCGACGCGAAAATCCATGGTGCTACCTCCTTTGCCCCCTATTGACGCAGGCGGTTTCGCCCGAAGCGCCAAAACGGTGCGCCAAACTCGAAAAAAGCCGTGAAAAAGACCCGAAACGCCCGGTTTGGGGCAGTCGGGGGATGGCATGGAATCTGCAAAACCCCGAGTGCAGGCCGGACGTTGCGAAGGATAACGCGACCTTAGGCTCTGCGCCGAGCGGCATTAGCCGCCGGATCGTTCGGTTTGGCACCCAGCTGGGTAGGCAAAGCGATGAAGGCGTGGCGATGAAAATGATCACCGCGATCATCCGGCCCTACAAGTTGGACGATCTGGAAATGGCCGTGGCGCAAATCGGGGTGCAGGGCATGACCGTGATGGAAGTGCAGGGATATGGCGCTCAACATGGCCATGCCGAGGTTTATCGGGGCGCGGAGTATCACGTCGATTTTGTACCACGTATGCAGGTCTTGATCGCTGTAGACGAAAGCATCGTCGAACCCGTGATCGAGGCCATCGCCAACGTAACCCGCACTGGCAAAGTCGGAGACGGCAGGATTTTCGTAACCAACATCGAACAGGCTATACGCATTCGCACCGGCGAAACCGGGGTGGCGGCAACTTGATTACACGGCGAGCAGGGAGAGAGACATGATGACGACGACCAAAGATTGGATCACTTCGATAAGCGGCTGGCATCGCAAGGCCATCGGGCTTTCGGCACTTGTGCTCGGCCTCTTTGCACCGGCGATATCGCTTGGACAGGATGCGCCCACTCCGGACAAGGGCGACGTCTCGTGGATGATGGTGTCGACGCTCCTGGTCGTGCTGATGACGATTCCGGGTCTCGCTCTCTTCTACGGTGGCCTGGTTCGATCAAAAAATATTCTCTCCGTACTGATGCAGGTGATGGTGGGCTTCTCCCTCATCGTGGTCCTGTGGTGCATCTACGGTTACTCGATTGCATTCACCGAAGGCAGCGCCTTCATCGGTGGCACCGATCGGCTCTTCCTAAACGGCGTCTGGGATCCGGTCGCCGGAACTTTTGCCTACGCAGCGACCTTCAGTAAAGGTGTCGTCATTCCGGAAATCAGTTTCGTGGCCTTTCAGGCGACATTTGCGGGTATCACGTGCTCCCTGATCGTCGGCGCCTTCGCCGAGCGAATGAAGTTCTCCGCGGTACTGATCTTCATGGTGATCTGGTTCACCATTTGCTATTTGCCGATCGCGCACATGGTCTGGTTCTGGATGGGACCCGACGCATACACCGATCCCAGCGTCGTCGATGAGTTGAACTCAAAGGCGGGTCTGCTATGGCAATGGGGTGCGCTCGATTTCGCCGGTGGTACGGTCGTCCACATCAATGCGGGTGTCGCTGGCCTCGTCGGTGCCTATATGGTGGGCAAGCGTGTGGGCTACGGACGCGAACCCATGCCGCCGCACAACCTCGTGCACACCATGGTCGGCGCATCGCTACTGTGGGTGGGTTGGTTCGGTTTCAATGCGGGCTCAGCCCTCGAGGCCGGCAACTTCGCAGCCCTCGCCTTTCTCAACACCCTGCTTGCTACGGCGGGCGCCG
This sequence comes from Gammaproteobacteria bacterium, assembly GCA_016874235.1. GTDB lineage: Bacteria > Pseudomonadota > Gammaproteobacteria > Steroidobacterales > Steroidobacteraceae > UBA964. The sequence goes on along the minus strand of VGUJ01000001.1, from coordinate 202,057 downwards.
TCGTCGCCTGGTCCTTCGCTGAGTGGGCGCTGAAGGGGCACGCGTCGATGCTCGGCGCCGCCTCCGGTGCCGTGGCGGGTCTCGTCGCGATTACGCCGGCAGCAGGTAACGTTGGAATGATGGGCGCACTCGTCATCGGTCTCGTTGCAGGTCCTGTCTGCCTCTGGGGTGTCACGGGCCTCAAGAGATTGCTTAAGGCCGATGACTCTCTCGATGTGTTCGGTGTCCATGGCATCGGCGGAATTTTGGGTGCCCTGCTCACGGGCGTCTTTAACAGCCAAAGCCTCGGCGGGCCCGGCCTCGTCACGGATTGGGTTATGGCCTCAGTGGGGTCGAACCCCATTGCCACGCAGGTATTGACTCAGGCGAAGGCCGTCGGCGTCACAATCGTCTGGTCCGCCGTCGCCGCGTTCATCGCCTTCAAGATTGCCGATCTGATCGTCGGGCTGCGGGTCGCTGAAGAATCCGAGCGCGAGGGGCTCGATACCAACGAGCACAACGAGCGGGCGTACACCAGCTGAGATTTTTGAGGTTACAGTTGTCCCCTGTAAAGCCTGGGGGCGGCAATCGAAAGGTTGCCGCCCCGTTTTTTTTGTAGCGGTCTCTGCGGCTACCGAGCGGTAACGGCCTGCTAAACTTCCGGGCATGCAAGTCGGATTCATCGGGCTCGGCGCTATGGGTATTTCCATGGCGCGCAACCTCCATAAGGTGGGGCTGCTTACTGCAGTCTGGAATCGCTCCGTCGAAAAATCTGCCGCGCTTGCACTCGAGCTCGGCTGTCACGCCGCCTCGAGTCCGACTGAACTCGCGGAGCGTTGCAACATATTGGTTTTATGCGTCTCGGCAGATGCCGACGTGCTTGAAGTACTGCGCGCGGTAGTACCCGTCATCCGGCCGAATACTCTCGTCATCGACTGCTCCACCGTCAGTGCCGACACGGCCCGTACTGCTGCCGCCTTGCTTGCAGAACGTCGCGCTGCATTTTTGGATTGTCCTGTGAGCGGCGGAGTCGAGGGCGCACAAAAAGGCACCCTCGCCATCATGTGCGGTGGCAACACCGCAGACTTCGATCGAGCCCGACCCGTGCTCGAAGCAATGGGCAAGACGATCAGTCTATTTGGGCCGCATGGCGCGGGTCAGGCTACGAAAGCGACGAACCAGATTCTTTGTGCGGGCATTATCCGCACGGCAGCCGAAGCGATGGCGTTCGCACGCGCTCAAAAATTACCCCTCGAATTGCTCGTCGATACGCTGGGTAAAGGCGCGGGTAGCGCGTGGTACTTCGTCAATCGGGCCCCCAATATGATTCGCGGAACCTTTCCCGCAGGCTTCAGAGTTCGGCTGCACGAGAAAGATCTGCGTATCTGCCGAGACATGGCCGCTGCCTGTGGTGTCTCGCTTCCCGTCGTGGATGACATGCTGCGCGAATTCGGAGAGCTGATTCGTCGAGGCTACGGGGACGAGGATATCTCTGCCGTGTATCGACTCAAGTGGGAGTTGTTCGAGAACGCATCTTTCACGAACCCTCCAGAGAATGAGATCTCGGCCTTGCTGCGTCGTGTGCAGACCATCGCCATCGTGGGTTTGAGCGCCGATCGTACGCGTCCGAGTCATGGCGTCGCGCGATCACTACAGAAGTTCGGGTATCGCATCATCCCCATCACACCCTCTGCCCCCGAAATCCTCGGCGAGCGTTGCGTACCGTCGCTCGATCGACTCGGCGACGTGCTCTCTCCGGGAGAGACTGTCGATCTCGTCGACGTGTTTCGACGGCCTGAACATGTCTCGGCTATCGTCGAGGACTGCATTCGTCTGAAGCTGCCCGCGTTATGGCTGCAAGATGGCGTCATCGACGAGGCTGCCGCACGACGGGCTCGTAATGCCGGGGTCTTCACGGTGATGGACCGCTGCCTCTTCCGCGATCGCGCGGCGATGGGTTGATCTCGGAGCCCATTCATGACGCTTCGCTTCACCAAAATGCACGGGCTCGGGAACGACTTCATGGTTATCGAAGCGCGTAAGGGAGATCCGCTTCCCGATACATCAACTTGGCGAAAGCTGGCGGACCGCCATACGGGCGTCGGCTTTGATCAGGCCCTCGTGATTTTGCCGCCTCACCAACCGGACTCCGTCGCGTCCTACAAAATCTTCAATGCGGATGGCGGTGAAGTCGAGCAATGTGGAAATGGTGCCCGCTGCGTTGCTGAGTGGCTCAGATTATCAGCAAGACTCTCTGATCAAGCCGTCCAGATGGGCTTCAGCCTCGAGAGTCTTGGCGGTCGTATCGAGGCCCGCTTCGGCGAACCGGGGATGGTCTCGGTGAATATGGGAACCCCGCATTTTTTGACTAAGGGCAACACGACTCTCTCGGTTGCAAATCGAGACGTCTCGTTCACCGAAGTCTCGATGGGCAATCCTCATGTCGTCCTGCGAGTCGATGAGGTTGATGTTGCCCCCGTCGCAACGCTCGGTGCCCTCCTTGAATCTCATCCGAGATTCCCCAATCGAACGAATGTTGGGTTTTTGCAGGTGATCGATCGCGCTCATGCGCGATTGCGCGTCTTCGAGCGCGGAGTGGGTGAAACTCTCGCCTGCGGCACAGGAGCCTGTGCTGCGATGGCCGCGGGTCGTCGATCGGGTTGGTTCGGAGATGACGTAAACGTCCGTTTACCCGGTGGATCACTACAGATCAGCTGGCGCGGTGAAAACTCGGTACTCTGGATGACGGGCCCTGCAGCAGTCGCCTATCGGGGCGAACTCGATTTTCTTTGAGGAGCATGAAGCCATGAGCAGTGCGGATGACGTTGCGCAATATCTGAAGCAGCATCCAGGCTTTTTCGACGCTCACCCCGAGCTACTCGAAAACCTTCATGTCCCGCATGGCGGAAACGGAACGGTATCCCTCGTCGAGAGACAACTCAAAGTACTGCGCGAGCGGCAGGCGGCGAGCCGTGAGCGGCTTGCAGAGCTCGTTCGGGTGGCGCGTAATAACGATCAACTCGCGGAGCGAATCCATAAACTGACGCTGCGCTTGCTGCATACCCGAACCGCGGCCGACGTATGCGCTCAGGTCGAGGCCTCGATGCGGGAAGACTTTGATGTCGCCCCCACGCAGCTCGTACTGGAGCCCGAGAAACGCCCGATGCTGGAATCTCTGCTGTCGGCAGGCAAACCGCGTTGTGGTCATTTTTCAGAGGCGCAACGTAAGAGTTTACTCGGCGATTCAGGCGCGAGTATCGCGTCGATGGCGATCATTCCCCTCGGACCGGGTGCGACGCTGGGCGCACTCGTACTCGGCAGTACGGATGCGGATCGATTCAATCCGGCGGTGAGCACAGACTTCCTGGCGCGTATCGGCGAAATGATCAGCGCGGCGCTCACGCGTTGCGGAAGCGGACTTCAGGTGTGAAGCCTGAGGCGCGACGATGGCGTGATCGCTTCGGTACTCACCTCGGTACCGAGCGTCGACTTTCGCCACACACCGCCGCCAATTATCTTCGCGAAATCGATGCGTTACTCATCTGGTGTGAGGCCAACCAGGTCGCGTCGTGGAAGTCACTCGATGCGCAGCATCTGCGCCTTTTCGCAGCACGCTCTCATGCCGGTGGATTATCGCCACGAAGCGTTCAGCGCCGTCTTTCGGCGGTGCGTACGTTTCTTCGTTATCTGCAACGTGAGCGGGTCATTACCCAAAACCCTGCGGCAGATGTCCGGGCCCCTAAGGCAACGCGTCGATTACCGGAGACGCTAGACGTTGATCAGATGAGTCGTCTGCTCGCAATCCAGAGCGATGATCCACTCGCCCTACGTGATCGCGCGATCATGGAGCTCTTTTATTCCTCAGGACTACGCCTCTCCGAACTCATCGATCTCGATCTTGGCGCCATCGATTTTGCAGATCGAACCGTTCGCGTCACAGGCAAAGGAAACAAATCTCGTATTCTCCCGGTCGGTCGAAAAGCCATCGACGCGCTCGAGGCTTGGCTCAAGGTACGCGGCGATCACGCCGGTGCGGGCGAGACGGCTCTATTCACAGGCGGCAAAGGCCGCCGTGTGGGGCATCGCACCATCCAGACGCGTATCGCACGCTGGGCCCGATTGCAGGGACTTCCCGTCCACGTACACCCTCACCTGTTCAGACATTCTTTTGCGTCGCATCTGCTCGAGTCGAGTCAAGATCTGCGCGGCGTCCAAGAGCTACTCGGCCACGCAGACATCGCGACGACGCAGGTGTATACCCACCTTGATTTCCAGCATCTCGCCCGCATCTATGATCAGGCCCACCCGCGAGCCAGGAAGAAGACATGAGCGAAGGATTCAACCCGCACGGCACCACCATTCTCGGCGTACGTCGAAACGGAGTCGTGGCGATTGGCGGAGACGGACAAGTCACGCTCGGTAGCACCGTCATGAAGGGCAATGCCCGAAAAGTTCGGCCACTCGGACAAGGCAAAGTGCTCGGCGGGTTCGCGGGTGGCACCGCAGACGCTTTCACGCTTTTCGAGCGCTTCGAAGGCAAGCTAGACAAATTCAGCAACCTCACTCGTGCAGCCATCGAGCTTGCCAAAGACTGGCGCTCTGACCGCTACCTGCGCCGACTCGAAGCTCTCCTGCTGGTCGGTGATCCGCACAAACTTTTCGTCATTTCCGGAAATGGCGATGTCATCGAACCCGAGCATGATCTCGTCGCGATCGGCTCAGGCGGTCCGTTCGCGCAGGCCGCAGCCCGCGCCCTACTCGAAAACACCGATCTGTCCGCTCGCGAGATCGTCGAGCGCGCACTCAACATCGCGGCGGACATCTGCGTGTACACCAACCGTAATCTCGTCATCGAGGAGCTGTCATCGTGACCGACCCGGCCACGAGCCTACGTCCACGACAGATCGTGGGCGAACTCGACAAACACATCGTCGGACAAGACGCCGCCAAACGTGCCGTGTCGATCGCGCTTCGCAATCGGTGGCGTCGTATGCAGGTCGATGAGCGTCTTCGGTCTGAGATCACACCGAAGAATATTTTGATGATCGGCCCGACCGGCTGCGGCAAGACAGAAATTGCACGTCGGCTCGCTCGTCTCGCCAACGCGCCGTTTGTCAAAGTGGAGGCGACCAAGTTCACCGAGGTGGGTTATGTCGGCCGAGATGTCGACTCCATCGTCAAAGAACTCGTGGATGTCGCCGTCAAAATCACGCGCGAAGCGGAAATCGCCCGAGTAAAGGATCGAGCGGCCGATGCGGCTGAAGAACGCATCCTCGATGCGCTGCTCCCAAAACCCAAGCTGATGGGTTTTTCGACGGACGAGCCCGCCGCTCCGCGGGACGCCGAGACCCGACAGAAGTTTAGAAAGATGCTGCGCGAAGGCGCGCTGGACGAACGTGAGATCGAGATTGAACTTCGAGGCATGGGCCCCGGCATTGAGATTCTCGCTCCTCCAGGCATGGAGGAGATGCAGCAACAACTGCAGACGATGTTCCAGAATCTCGGGGCGGGTAAAAGTCGCTCGAAAAAGATGAAAGTGCGCGATGCAGCAAAGATCCTCGTCGATGAGGAAGCTGCAAAAATGCTCAACGAAGAAGAGCTGCGCGCCCAAGCCGTTCGCAATGCAGAACAAAACGGCATCGTGTTCATCGATGAAATCGATAAAGTCTGTCGTCGACAAGACACGTACGGTGCCGATGTCTCACGCGAAGGTGTTCAGCGTGACTTACTCCCACTCGTCGAGGGCTGTACGGTCAATACGAAGTACGGTCCCATCAAGACCGATCATGTGCTCTTCATCGCCTCAGGAGCATTTCATGTTTCGAAGCCCTCCGATCTGATTCCGGAGCTGCAAGGTCGCTTCCCGATTCGGGTCGAACTCGAACCGCTCAAGATCGAAGATTTCGTGCGGATCCTGACCGAACCCGATGCCTCTCTCACCACCCAATATGCCGCGCTACTTCGTACTGAAGGAGTCGAGGTCGAGTTCGCTTCGGAAGGCGTGCGCCGGTTGGCCGAAATCGCTGCTCACGTTAACGATCGTACTGAGAACATCGGTGCCCGTCGACTGCACACCGTGATGGAGCGACTGCTCGAAAGTCTCTCTTACGACGCCAGTGAACGCACCGGCAGCTCCATTCGTATCGATGCCGCATATGTCGACAGCCACCTCGGCAAGTTAGCACAGGACGAAGATCTGAGTCGGTTCATTCTTTGAGCGACCTCGCTCTCGGCATCGTTGTATTTACGTTCGTCGCGGTACCCGCGTCGCTCTTACTACTTGCGCTCGCGGATATCATTCGACTCGAGGGCGAGGGGCGACGCAAACGCTGGATTCGAGTGTGCCTTTGGGCGCTTGCGTTGCCCGCGTCGATCCCTCTCGGTATCGCTGCATGGGGCTGGGCGGGTGCGGCGCATCTCGAGCCCCTCTGTCAGGCCTATGCATCGCCGGAGTATCGGAGCGAGAGACCGATCTTCGCATCGAGTCTCGTCATCGATAGCGATCAATCACGAACCGGAGAAACGCCGCCGGTCTGGGCGACCGTCGTCGTTGAGCAGTTGCAATCACCACAGGGGCCGCTCGATGAAATACGTATCTCGTCGCAGTCATCCGATCGTTCAGTCATCACGCCGAGTTCGTCAGGGCGCGCGCTGGGACTGCAGGTCCGTCGGTTACTCCACCACGAAAATCTTTGGTTTCGCGTGGAGATGGATCGTTTCCGGCTCTACGATGCGAATGACGGAATGACCCTCGCGCTCGCGGATGAACTCTGGATCGATGCGGGACGCACCCGTTATCACTGCGGGATCGTGAGCGGACGGAACCCGAAGACGGGGTCAGGGTATCCGGCGGGTGACGGAGTCGCTCGCTTCGTGGAGCGCGCGATTGCAGGGACGACTCGGCGCTAGTAACCCTATCTATAACCGCACGTTCGCTCAGACTAAAAAGCCGAGATTTCGGGTCGTAAAGTTGGAGAGGCTTGGTGCGACCTTGGGGAGATCCGAATCGGCGACCCCGAACCAACTCGCCAGCGTCGCCGCGTACTGATCGGCAGAGATCGTGGGGATGATCCGTCCTCCACCAATCTCCAGGGTACTGCCGATCTCGAGTAGCGGATAGCTTCCATAAAATCGACTGCCCCGAACAGCGCCGCCCGCAACGAGTTGCAGGCCGCCCCAGGCATGATCTGAACCATCGCCATTCGAAGTCAGGGTACGTCCGAAATCGGAGTGAGTGAATAAGGTCACGTTGTTGTCCATGCCGATTTCGACCATCGCGTCATGGAAAGATTTGATCGACAAACTGATATTCGATAACAGGCCCGGCTGGTCGCGAACAAGATCATCGTGCTGGTCGAAACCTCCAGCAGATACGAAGAAAATTTGGCGAGACAACCCTAAGCTCTGGCGCATCGAAATAATCTTTGCCACGGTCCTAAGTTGCTGCTGCAGCGCCGAAAGGGTGCCTGTGTTAGGCAAAGCGGTAAAACTGTAGCCCGAAGCAATGGCCGCGCTGATGCGGTCTGCGAATTGAACAGCCCGCTGCTGTACTCCCGCGAAGGACCGTTCGTAAATCGTATTCGAGGCGGACCCGGCTGCGGCCGACAACACGGCCTCGAAGGCCGTACGCCGCGCGGGTCCGGCGCCCGTCGTGGGAAACGCCGTAAAAGGCGTCGGACCGTTCGCACCCATGACATAGGGCTTGGCAATCTCACTGGCCTGAAAATAGGTCTGCCCCGCCAGTGAGACGTTGACTGAGAGTGACTGGGCTCCGGTCTGCGCGTTGAGCACATCGGCGACTCGCCCAGCCCAGCCGGACTTTAGCGTTACGCGTCCGCGTAGGCTGTGCCACTGATCCTGCTGATCATTGTGGGAAAACAATTGAGGTGGGAGCGTATGGCCAGTTGTCGCAGCCGTCTGATATTGGGTCTTCGTAGTCGGCCGAATCAGCGGACCCACATTCGCCATGACCGCAAGCTTCCCGGACGAAAACAGGTCTCGCGCCCCCACCATGCTCGGATGAAATCCGTAGGTTGGGTCTCCAGACAACTGCCCTTGAAGTGTTACGGGCAGCAACGCGGAGCGATCGATTGCCAGGCTCGAGGATGTGCCCCCTCCGCGCGAACGCGCGTAAGCGTTGTACTCAGCCGTGCTGCTCGGGACGACCATATTCCAAGAGTCATTTCCGCCAAACAAAAACAGGCAGACCAATGCCTTGTAATCACCGAAACCACCCGTGCCCGCCATTTGGGCATGGACCGTACCGGCTGTCCGAGCGAAAGCGTGGGCGATTCCGCCTGCTGCCGCTGCTTTGATGAATTTTCTGCGTAGTCGGTTCATGGCACCCGGGTCTCAGCGCTGCAGGGTGTATTCAGGTGACGTCACAACAAAGAAAATCGCATCAGCTGTTCGAGTCGCAAGTGCCGTGTTGGGGTTAGTAGCTGGAACCGACGTTCTTTCAATCTGAGCCTTGGCTTGCGTCTTGAGCGAATTTGATATCTGCGTTGATCCGCCGAGCAGCCGGTCCGCGACACGATTGATCAGTGCTTCGCTATCTGCGGCAACCAACAACTCATCCGCCGTATTGATGTACATGGTATCGACAGCAAGGTTGGTCGCCGTATGCGTACGGCTCTGAGCCTGTACCCAGAAAAAGTTTGCAATCTGGGTGTTGAGATACTCAGTCGCCAGTTGCATCTCGGGAGCCACTCGCCTCGCATCAGCAATTTCACCCGGCGGCGCGTAAAACGGACTGAAAAAATTGAAGACTGAAGGTGCACTGCCCTGCGCCTGACCAAAAACCGCCGAGACACCGCCCGTGAAATTCGCGGCCACGCCCAGCTTTCCGGATCGCGATGTCGCCTCGTAGGCCCGCCAGAATTGGGTCAAGCGCAACAAGGGCTCCTTCAGTTTGCCCGCTGCAGAGGCTGCATTACCACTGGGAGCGGCGCGCGCTTCAGAATCGAGGAGGATTGCCCGGACGACCGCCTCAAGGTTTCCACGGCGTCCGTTTCCATCGTTATTGAATCGTTCCGCAACGCGCTGGACGTAAGCGGGCGACGGGTTACTGGTGACTAACCTTTGAATCAGTTGCTTCGAGATGAACGGGCCAACGTTTGGATGATTGAAGACGTTATCCAAAGCGTCTTTCAAATCTTGTGCTCCCGTTTGGCTTGACGGGATGGTGGCGTTTGCGAGAGCCATGCCGGGATAACTCAGCACGAGCTTGCTACCCGTCTCGTGTTGCTCAGGGTAAAGCCGCATCGGCCTCACTTGGTTATAGCCGATGACAGGCGCGAGCTGCGGACGCGTGTTGGCGAAGGTACAGGCTGGCAGCGTCGAGGGGCATTCCCACTTCCAGCCCGTAAAGACTTTAGCAAACCCCTCGATGACATCCTGGTTATAGGTGGGTAGTGGCTGTCCGGTCGCATCAGTTCGAACAGTCCCGTCGAGATTGAGCTGTACAAGTCCAATGCTGAACAGCTGCATCATTTCGCGAGCGTAGTTCTCGTCGGGCCTAAGATTTGTACCCGCCACCGCTTTTTGGTTACCCAACATCGATAGGTAAACGCCCATCGCCGGATGTAACGTCACCTCCTCCAATAATGTTCGGTAATTGCCGAACGCGTTCCGAGCCAACATGTCATGAAAATCGGCCGTGGCATTGGGCAAATTGAGTAATGCGCCGACCTGAGATACGACAAAAATCTCGGATAAGGCGAAAGCCACGCGCTGACGCAGCTGATCGTCACCCCGAAGAACATTGGCGAACCAGCGCTCTAAACGAACGGCGTTGAGAGATCCGACGTTGAATCCTTGCGGAACAGGATCTGGGTAAGCCGACTCAACCGCCGGTAAGAGCAAAGACGTTTCGCGAGTGAACTGAGCGTCGATCCAACGAGCATAGCCATTGCTCGAATCTCCGAGTGCGATGAGCCGCGATGCTTCTGCTTCAGTTGCGCCAAAGCTGGCCTGATTGAGAAACCGATACGCGTCGGCCTTGGTGATCGGAGGCGGAGCCGGCGCAGCGCTCGTAGGATTTGTAGAGGATCCGCCCCCACTCCCGCCCCCGCCACACGACGAAAGCAGCAGCAGGACGACCGCGACACACAGCCGCGGCACCGAGGCGTTAAGACGAGAAACAGACCCCATGACGCGAATCTAACGCAGCCCGGAGCGAGAGTCTAAAGGGTCACACTTTCAATTCAAAAGAATTGTGAAGATGCGAAGCAGATCCCGAATCAGGAAAAGTATTGTGCGGCGAGTAGGTCGAGTCGCTGCTCGAAGTCGGCGCCGGTCGGCAGCAAGACGCAGCCCGGAGGCAGCTCCTCAGGCGTGACCAAGCGCGCTGCGAAACCGCCGACCCATACTTCGCATCGGCCGCTGAGTTGCTCCGCGAGTTCACGCAATTGATCGAGAGCCGGCACTTCGTTCTCCGGCATGACGAGCGATACCAGCACGGCACGCGCATCGACCTCGAGTGCAAAGCGAGCCAGCTCCTCAGGCGGAACATCGACTCCTAAATTATGTGTGCGGAAACGACGGGTGGCTGCGAGCCAGCTACACATCAGGATGCCGAGTTCATGCCGCTCTCCCGAGAGCGTGGAAAGCACCAGGCAGGGGCCGCTGTCGGAGCGGAGGTATCCGCGCGACACGCTGATGATCAAGCGGCGCACGATGTCCGTGACCATGTGCTCCTGGGCGATCGACACCTCGCCGCGGTGCCAACGCTCACCCACTTCGCGGACGAGCGGTACGAGCACTGTATTGACGACTTCGTTTGGGGGCAGCAGGGCGACCGCAGAAGTCAGCACCTCTTCCACGCCGGAGGGGTCGGAGTGCTCGGTGGCGTCGATGGCGCGCTCGACGTACGACTGTCCACGTGGTGGACCAGGACGCGCTTGGCCGCCCGAATCGGCCACCAGCTTTGCGAGTTCGTCATCAGGAAGAGAGGCAAGCCGACTGATGGTATGGCCAAGTTCGGTCGCCGTTCGTAGCAGGCGCAGGCGAGCGACATCTGCAGCGGAATAAGTGCGTCGGCCCGCAGAATCTCGGGAAGGACGCACCACTTCGTACCGGCGCTCCCATGCTCTCAGGGTCTCGACGGTGAGGCCGGTGGCCTGGGACACGGCCTTGATCGTGAACTGGCCCGCAGAGGGGATCGTCGCAAGCCTGTTCATGATTTGTTCATCTCGTGTATAGCCTCTACCTGTACAGAAGCTTGACAGATTCCTCAGCCCCTGTCATCCTTTGTTATGTCGAAACTCAGCGTACGCAGGGAATCCGGTACGCCCCAGAGCTAACCCACGGAGGACTGCCATGATTTTCAACGCCAAGAACTTTGCCGCCGCCGCCCTCTTGGGCCTGGCGTCGGTTGCCGCCCAAGCCATCGACTCGACCGTTCTCGATGTCGCGAAGGAAAAGGGTAATTTCAGCACCCTCTCCAAGGCCATCGAAGCGGCCGGTCTCAACGACGCCCTGACGGCCAACGGCCCAATCACCATCTTCGCCCCGACGGACGAAGCCTTCGCCAAGCTACCCTCGGGCCAGCTCGAAGCCCTGCTCCGTCCCGAGAACAAGGACCAGCTCGTCAAGATCCTCACCAACCACGTGGTGCCGGGAAAGGCCCTCGAGGAGAACGATCTGAAGCGCACCCGCAGCGCCAAGACCGTCTCCGGTGACGACGTGAAGATCGAGCTCGTTCGTGGCCGCGTCCGTGTCGACGGCGCCCGCGTTTCGGGTGACTTCAACGCCACCAACGGCGTGGTCGTCGCCATCGACAGCGTCCTGCTGCCGAACTGATCGAATCATGAAGGACACGGCGTCCCCGTCCGGGGCGCCGTTCCGGACACGGATGTCCGGATGTAAGGAAACCCCCGTCCAAGGATGATCCGGGTGGAGTGGGCCGAAAGGTTCACTCCACCCCGGACGACGGTTGAGCGTCGTAAGATGCGCAGGTGTTGATCACCACGACCGTAGGCAGCCTTCCCAAGCCGGACTGGCTGGCCGAACCTGAAAAACTCTGGCCCGAGTGGCGTCTCAAGGACGCTGAGTTGCAGCAAGGCAAAGAGCGTTCTGCGCTCGAATGGCTGCGCGAGCAAGAAGCGGCGGGCATCGACGTCGTTGGCGACGGCGAGCAATTCCGCATCCACTTTGTCCACGGCTTCCTCGAGCAACTCGAGGGAATCGATTGGAATCGCAAGACACGGATGGGCATCCGTAACAATCGTTACGAAGCCGATGTCCCCACGGTCACCGGACCCCTCTCGCGCCCTCGCCCGGTTCATGTGGCTGATGCGTCATTCATGCGTCGCCATACCGAGCATCGACTCAAAATCACGTTGCCCGGCCCGATGACGATCTGCGACACCCTCGCCGATGGGTACTACGGCCGACGTGCCGACATGGCAATGCGTTTCGCCGAGCTGCTCAATGCAGAAGCTCGAGAAATCGAAGCGGCCGGCGCCGATGTGATCCAGTTCGACGAACCCGCATTCAACGTATTCCTAGAAGAAGTTCGTGACTGGGGACTACCGGCCCTCGAACGTGCCATGCAGGGGCTCAAAGCGACCACGGTCGTGCATATCTGCTACGGCTACGGAATCGAAGCGAACATTCGATGGAAGGCGTCACTCGGCAATCAGTGGCGGCAGTACGAACAGATCTTCCCGTGGATCAACCAGAGTAGCGTGAAGCAGGTTTCGCTCGAGTTCGCAGGGTCGCGCGTCCCTCACGAGGTGCTGCGTCTGTTGCCGGACAAAGAATTATTGGTCGGCGCGATCGGAGTGCTGCCAGGCAAACTCGAGACCCCTGAAGAAGTCGCCCACAACATTCTCGAGGCCACACAGCACGTCGAGAAGTCGCGTCTTCTGCCTTGCACCAATTGCGGTATGGCGCCGCTTTCGGCTGAACTCGCCCGCGGTAAATTACGCGCGCTGGGTGCCGGCGCGGCCATCGCGCGCAACCGTCTCTGACCAACTCGTGTCCGAGGATCTTCAACTCTCGGATCACCGGATCGTCCTCTGCGGGGCGAATGGAACCCTGGGTCGCGCCATCGCACGAAAACTCGCGGATGAGGGTGCGCACCTCGCGCTACTCGGTCGGAATATCGACTCGCTGCGTAACGTAGTCGAGGGCTTACCCGCCTCAACAAGTGGCCATCCTCATCTCATCGCTCACTGCGATCTCGGACAACAGGAATCGATCGATAGAGCTATCGAAACCGCCCAGAAAGATCTCGGTGGCATCGACGTATTCATCTCGGCGGCAGGTGCTTCGCAAGGTGGAATTTTTTGGGAGCTCGATGATGCGGCGTGGCAGCGCAATCTCGAAGTGAAGCTATTCGGTACTCTACGTATCCTCCGTACTGTGACGGCCCGTATGGCGCAGTCGAAAAGGGGGCGTGTCGTTGTCATTGCCGGAAACTCTGCTGAAAAACCTGATCCCCGTATGCTGCCGGGCGCGGCTGCGAACGCCGCCTTGCTCGCCGTGGTCCGCGGCCTCGCGACGGAACTTAAACCTCTCGGCGTCAGCCTCAATGCCGTTAATCCTGGCCCCGTCCGCTCGCCGCGCCTCGATGCCCTGATGAAAGCCGAGGCGGAACGCACCGGCGTAACCCCCGAGCAAGCGACTACTGCATTCCTTGAGCGAACGGGTGTTCGCGAACTCGTTACACCAGAGGACGTCGCGACCTATGTGGCGTTCTTCGCATCGTCATTGTCCAGCCATCTCACCGGAACTTCGATCACCGTATGACGGATCAACTCGGCCATCGAGCGCGTATTGCTCTCGTCGTTCCCTCGACCAATACCAGTTGTCAGCCGGAATCCGAGATGCTGAGGCCTCTCGGAGTCACCAACCAAACCGGTCGTATCAGCATTAAAGAAAGACCGCTCACCAGCGATCAGGCATTCATGGAACACGTGCAAGCCATGCGCGATGGTATGCGCACGGCTATCGATCAGGTCATGACCTGCCAGCCGACACACGTGATCATGGGTGTGGCACTCGAGGCTTTTTGGGGTGGCGTTGCTGCTGCGAACGAGTTGCAGCGCGAACTCGCTGAACGAGCGGGCGTCGGCGTATCGATGGGATCAACCGCGACCGTTTCAGCATTACAAAGATTCGGCTCCAAATCGATCGCGGTACTCACGCCTCACCAGCCACGAGGCGATGAGCAAGTTCGACGATACTTCGAGGAGGCGGGGTTTTCCATTCCGCGACTCATCGGACTCAAATGCCCTTCCCCCGTGCAGATTGCTCACACCACTCGGCAACAAGTTGTGGATGCTTTGCATGCACTGAATGGCGATGACGTTGATGCCATCGTACAGGTGGGAACTAACCTCGCCGCGATCGGCATCTGTGCCGAGGCAGAGCGGACTTTCCGAAAACCCGTGCTGGCGATCAATGCGATCACTTATTGGGATGCGCTGCGACGTTGCGGTATCGAAGATCGGATTCAGGGTTATGGGCGAACCCTCGAAGAATTCTGACGACATGACGCCATGAGCGAACGCGTACTCATCGCTGGAGGCGGGCCGAGCGGTATGGCCGCCGCGCTGTTTCTGACTCAGCGTGGCATTCCCGTTACGGTGATCGAACGTAGCGTAGAACCGCACGCCGACCCTCGAGCCGCCACCTATCATCCGCCTACGCTCGAGATGCTCGCACCATCCGGCGTTACCGACGACCTGCATTCGAACGGCCTCATCGCGCCGCGATGGCAGTTCCGAGATCGACGTGAGGGACTCGTTGCAGAGTTCGATCTCGGGATCCTCGCAGGCGATACCCCTTACCCTTACCGACTTCAGTGCGAGCAGCACAAACTGGTCGAGATGATGGAGCGACGCGTAGCAAGTTCGCCGCTTGCAACGATCATTCACGGTACCGCTGTGGATGAGGTAGCCCAAGACGAATCGAGCGTGCGCGTCAGAGTCGCTCGTACAGACGGACGGTCTGAGTGCTTTTCAGGCTCCTATCTCATCGGCGCTGATGGAGGTCGAAGTCTTGTTCGAAAGAGTCAGCACATCGAGTTCAAAGGATTTACCTGGCCGGAACGTTTTCTCGTCATCACAACGACCTTCGACTTCGAGTCTCTGGGGTACGCTTACAGCTCGTACACCATGGATCCTGTGGAATGGGCCGCAACTTTCAAGGTGCCAGGGGACGATGGGCGCGGGATTTGGCGCTGCGTGTTTCCGACTCGGCCCGATGAGAATGAGGCAGATCTACTAGACCGGTCGCGCGCCGCTGCCCGTCTCGCGGAGTTCGTGCCGGAGAGCGTGTCGGGGCGCGTCTTACACGTGAATCTGTATGCCGTGCACCAACGCGTCGCGGCCACCTATCGAAAGGGTCGGGTTCTGCTCGTCGGCGATGCTGCGCATATCAATAATCCCCTCGGTGGAATGGGACTCAACTTCGGTATCCACGATGCACACTCGCTCGCTGGACATCTGATCAGAGCGATCGAGAATGGTGATAGCGCTCCACTTGATCGATACGATCGACAACGGCGGACCGTCGCCGAGCGTTACCTCCAAGCGCAAACCATCGCAAACAAAGAGCTTTTAGAAGAGAGCGATGCCGGTCGTCGCACGGCTCGCCAGAGGGAGATGCGTGCGATTGCCGCAGATCCAGAACGGGCGCGGCAGTATCTTTTGCGAACCGCCATGATCGAGGGACTGAGAGCCGCGGCGTCGATCGAGTAACAAAGGCGCTACAATCGTCCAAAGTGGAACATTACGGTGCTTCGGGGGTCTTAGCTACGTGAAAAAATGGCAAAAAAGAACGCTGACCGTTGTAGGCGCATTGGTGCTCGTCGTCGGTCTGTTCACCTTGGAGTTCATGTCCTTCGGGGGGCAGTTCCGCGATCTCAGCGTCCGGTCGCCCGGCGCCTGCTCCACACTGCCTCTGAATGCCAGTGCAGAGGACATCCAGATCGATCGCAATCGAAGCATCGCGTATCTCTCCTCTCTCGATCGCCGTGGGCTCGTAGAAGGTCTTGCCGTCGAAGGGACGGTCCTTCAAGTCGACTTGGTCGCCGATCCGCTTCGAACCGAACCTGCACTCTCGTCAGCACCTCCGGGCTTCCGGCCGCACGGCATGTCGCTTTACCGTATGGGCGATGGCAAGCAGCGCTTGTTCGTGATCAGTCATCCGGAAGGTGACGAGCATGTCATCGAGGTCTTCGAGCAAAATGCCGACAACCGATTCACTCATGTCGGATCGATACGCGATCCGTTGCTCGTGTCTCCGAACGCTATCGTTGCAGTGGGTCCGCAGCAGTTTTATGTCGCCAATGACAAAGGTGATGCGGGCTTCCTGGGTCGAATCGGTGAGTCGTTGTTCCGAACAGGCTTATCGACGGTCGTCTACTTCGATGGTGAGTCGATGCGAGTCGAAGCCGAGCGCCTCAAAAGTGCGGTCGGAATGGGGCTATCGCCCGATGGCCTCACGGCCTACGTCGCCGAAACGCTCGGGAAAAGAGTGTCTGTCTATACCCGAAACCCGCTGACCGGCGATCTGACCTTCAAGCAGCATATCGAGCTCGATGGCTCGCCAGATAACATCAATGTGGATGCTGATGGTGCGCTGTGGATCGCTGTACACGCAAAGCTCATCGACCTGATTCGTCATTTTGGCGACGCGTCGCATCACGCTCCAACCACCCTCCTTCGGTATACTGCAGGCACGACGACACCTGTCTATGTCAATGACGGATCGGAGATCTCCGCGGGAAGTGTTGGCGCAGCCTTCGGAGGTCGGTTGTATATGGGTTCCATCACGGAACCCCAGTTGCTGATTTGCAGAATGCGCTGAGCCAGACGGGAGATTCGATCATGAGCATGAACCGTCGCGAATTCGTTGTATCGACCGCTGTGTCCGCTGCGATCGCCGGGCTCTCGACCCGCGCGCATGCATCCGCCTCCAAAGAGCCAGACGTGATTGTCATCGGTGCGGGTCTCTCCGGTCTCGAAGCAGCATTGACTCTTGAAGAGAACGGTCTATCGGTACTCGTCCTGGAAGGTCGTGATCGAGTCGGCGGACGCGTCTATACCCTGCTCGATCTGCCCGGCTACCCGGAAGTCGGCGGTAACGCCATCGCCAATGCCTACGGCCGCTGCATCGCAGCCGCCGCTCGCCACGGGATCGAGGTCGTCAATCTCGCGCCGCGACTTTTCGCCAATCGTGCAGGCCAAGAGTTATTCATCGGTAATGAACATGTTGCACTCAAAGATTGGGCGGCACATCCGAAAAATCCTTTCGCGGGAGAGTTACGGAAGTTACCCCCATGGAGTTGGGGCGATGCCATGTTTCAACAGCACATGCCTTTCCGCGATCTCGAGAACTGGTATGACCCAAAACATGCCCAGCATGATATCTCGGTTCACGACTTCCTAAGCGCTCACGGCGCTACCGATGATATGATCCGCCTCGGGTTTGATACCAATATCGCCTACGGCACGACGGCCCGTGATGTTTCACTACTTCAGCAAGCTTTCGCAGACCATTGGATGGCAGTCAACCGCGGAGCCGTCACGGCCTTCTCGCGAACGGGCGCATCGAATGTCTCCACTGGAGTTCCTGCAGCGGGCGTTCCCCCGGGCGTTTTAATCGGGGCGTTCAAGGGCGGCAACCAACGACTGCCGATGGCGATGGCCAAAAAGCTCAAGGGCGATTTGTTACTCAATTGCCGAGTCACTGCCATTGAAGTGACAGACCAAGGCTCGAAAGTGACTTGTAGTGACGGTCGAAGCTATAAAGCGAAAGCCGTCGTCTGCTCCATGCCGTTCTCTACGCTCCGTCACGTCGCGATCGACCCGTTGCCAGAGCCAACTCAGTACAAAGCGATTCAGTCACTCGGCTACATTCCGATCACTCAATATCACCTCATTGCCAAGCGCCCGTTCTGGTTGGAAGACGGATTATCCCCATCGATGTGGACAGACGGACCGCTCGGTATGGTGCTCGCTCAACGATTTGGAAAAACCGATGATGAAGTGACGAGTCTTACCGTGTGGGCTCGCGGCCTGAACGCCCAATACCTCGATCGTCTCGGAGTTGAAGAAAGCTCGCGGGTGGTGGTCTCCGAATTCGAGCGGCTGCGCCCTGCCTCGAAAGGCTTGCTATACGTGGCAGCGGTACATTCTTGGAGCACCGACCCGTTTTCGGCGGGCGACTGGGCGATCTTCCAGCCAGGGCAGGTTCGAGAACTTCGCGCTTCGATTGCCAAGCCGCATAAGCGGCTCTTTTTCTGTGGCGAACACACGGCTATTGGGAGCCGCGGAATGGAAGGCGCTTTCGAGTCGGCGGAGCGGGTCGCGCTGGAAGTACTTGCCTCTAGCTAAACGCGATACTCGATCAAAGATTTCCGCCGGCACCACGCCACTCCGGCTTGGGATAAGGATCTTCGCTGACCGACTTCGGCTTTACGGTCGATCGCGATCGCCAAACGATCAGCCACCAGAACCCGAAGAACGAGAGTGCCATCCAGCAAAACTCGTGCATGCCCCAATTCTCGACGCCATATCGAGCGAGTTGCTCGAACATGATGAATGCGACGGTATAAACCACTGCACCGATCAGCGCACCGAACTTCCAACTACCCGAGCGCTGTCGTCCGCGAATGGCAATCGTCCACCATGCGACAAGAAAGAACACGGTGTAAAGATTAATGAGCCAGAGCCAGTAAGGTGACTGCTGAAAATAGTGGTTGACCCAGAACGCGCCTGCACCAAAAAACGAGAGCAGCACGTAACGCCATTCGTCGAGCGGCTCTTTAAGAATTCGCTGCCAGAGAAGGACGAGAAAGACATAGGCAGTCCACGTGCCGAATAGCAATTCATAGAATTGCACCTTGCCTTGCCAGGCGTCCTCGAGCGGCGGCATCCACATATCGAAATCCCCCCCTTAACTCAGCAGCCGTGCTGACCATAAAGGCGACGGTTCGTGAAATGCCAAAAACTTCGACTCCCATGGCCGACTGACGGAATCGACAAACCGGAGTATCCTCGCGGCCACGGGAACCTATGTTGAATGCCACGATAACGGGCTGGGGCAAATGTCTGCCACCGGCCGTACTAAGCAACGCGGATATCGCGACCTTTCTGGATACCACTGACGAGTGGATCACCACTCGAACCGGTATCAAAGAACGTCGAGTTTCGCATGTGTCGCTTGGCGAGATGGCTTATGTCGCCTCCGCACGCTCGCTCGCCTGCGCCGGACTCGAAGGCCGAGACCTCGAGCTCATCGTCTTCGGTACGACAACACATGATGATCAATGCCCCAACATGGCTTCGGGCCTGCAACGTCGACTCGGGGCCGACGGCTGCGGCGCGATGGACGTCAACACCGCCTGCACAAGTTTTCTCTACGGTTTGTCGACCGCTGCCGCGATGATCAAAAGTGGTGTCGTACGCAATGCACTCGTCGTCGGAGGCGAGCTGATCTCGCCTTATATGGACTGGAACGATCGCAACGTCTCCGTTCTTTTTGGCGATGGCTGTGCAGCGGTCGTCTTGCAAGCCACCGACAAAAACGAAGGGCTGATGCTCGAAAAACTCGGCTGCTACGGCGAGTCTCGCGAGATCCTGCGCATCCACGGCATTGGCGGTGCCTATGTTCATCAGGGGCGGATGCTCGGCTCGACGGAATGGCAGTTCGAAGGTCAAGAGATTTTCAAAAAAGCCGTGAATGGCATGGGACTCGCGAGCGAAGATGTGCTGAGACGTGCAGGTCTCACCGCCGACGATGTCCATCTTGCAGTTCCGCACCAAGCCAATCTGCGCATCATCGAAGCCGTGGCCAAGCGTGCGGGTGTTCCCATGGATCGCGTCTATGTCAGTGTCAGTCGCTACGGCAATATGTCGGCGGCAACCGTGCCGGTGGCGCTTTGCGAAGCGCTCGAAGAGGGGCGTGTTCAGCCTGGCTCACTGTTATTGATGCCAGCGTTTGGCGGAGGGCTGACGTTTTGCGCGCATCTATTACGCTGGGGTGAGCGTACGACGCCTATCGCCTCCAGTGACGCCGAGCTTCCTCCGGCCGAGCGCTCCGCGCTCGAGATGGTGCAACGTTACCGAACATCGCGAGGCGCGGGTTGGGCATGAGCTCCGATCCACGACGACGAATGTTGCCTGTCGTTGCGATGGCGTTGTTCATCGATTCGATGGGCATCGGCATCATCATCCCGGTTGCGCCACAACTCGTCATGCAACTATCCGGTGCATCGATTGCAGATGCCGCGCCCATCGCCGGCTGGCTCACCCTCGCCTACGCGTCGATGCAATTCATTTTCTCGCCAGTCCTCGGAAACCTCAGCGATCGGTACGGTCGAAAGCTCATCCTTCTCGCTTCGCTCGCGGCGCTGTCCGTGGACTATGTGCTCATGGGCTTCGCGCCGACGCTTGCGTGGCTATTCCTCGGTCGAATCATCGCCGGTATCGCCGGAGCGACGTTTTCGACTGCTAATGCAGTCGTGGCCGATATCATTCCCCCCGATCAACGCGCCAAATATTTTGGTCTCAACGGCGCGGCTTGGGGCATGGGCTTCATCGTGGGTCCCGTCGTCGGAGGCTTGCTCGGCGGATACGGCCCGCGGGTGCCTTTCTTTGCTGCAGCGGTGTTCACCGCAATCAACTTTCTGATCGCAGTCGTGGTACTCAAAGAAACATTGCCGGAAGCTCAGAGACGAGCGTTCTCAGCGCGCCGGGCGAACGTTCTGGGCGCAATCAAATCCATGCGCGCGATTCCAGGTGCCGCGTTACTGCTCTTCGTGTTGTTCATGTACCAAATCGGACACGACACGCTGCCCTCCACCTGGACGTGGATGACCATGGCGAAATTCGGCTGGGGCGAACGCGAGATGGGCATCTCTCTGGCCGTCTTAGGACTCGGAACAGCCGTGGTGCAAGGCGGTCTCGTGGGAGTCTTCACTCGCAAACTGGGCGAGCACCGCTCAGCCCTGATCGGACTGACAGCAGGCTCGATTGGCTTTCTGGGTTATGCGCTGTCCACAGAACCTTGGATGCTGTTTGCGAGCGTTCCGATCGCCTGCCTGATCGGCCTGACCATGCCGTCGATCCGCGCGATCCTCTCGCGACAGGTACCCGCCAATGCACAGGGAGAACTCCAGGGCGCCATCTCGGGCATCGTGAGCTTCACGGCACTCGTCACCCCGTTCACGATGACTCACCTGTTCAGCCTGTCGATGGGGCAGATGCACTTCCCGGGGGCGCCGTTCGTCGCGGCCGCGGTTTCGCTGGCTGTCGGTGCCGTACTGTTCCCGCGCAGTCGATTCAGCGGCGCGAACGCACCCAGATAGCGAAGGCCAACAGGAGAATGTTGGCTCCCGCCATGATGATGAACGGAGAGCCAGGTCGCCATTCGTCAAAGGTATAGCCACCGATCTTCGAGATGGCGAGGATACCGAGGGCGCCAAAGAAACCCACCATGCCGATGACCGCGCCGCGAATGGCACTCGGCGCTTCCTGGGCGATGAGCACTTGCGAGGCGAGAATACCGCTCGCCTGCCCGATCCCGAGCATGGCCGCCGCGCCGAACGCCAAACCGCCGAGCGCCGGGTCGGGCGTGAATCCCATCCAGCCATAACCGATTACGGACAGCACGGTGGCGATGATGACGAGGGTCACTCGATTCACCTTGTCGGCCATCCAGCCGAAGATTGGCGCCCACAGCATCGCCGAGCCTTGGACGATGCCGAATAAGGCACCTTGCCGTGACGACGCTTCGGCTGCTGTCGCACCGTCGGCGATCGCTGCCGTCTGTACCCATAGCGACAGAAACAGCGCGACGATCACCAGGTCCGCACGGGCTGCAAACGACGCGGCGTAAGCGAGCGCGATACGCGGCTGTCGGCCCGCGATCAAGCCCTGAGTCAGGAGGGTACGTAACGGCAAACGCTCGGTGAGTTGATCGGGGCGGCCGGGTTTCAACCCCAACATGATGAGCGCACTCACGACGCATACGGCCGAAATCGTGAGGTAGGCAAACTGCCCCGCTTCGGTTTCAGTCGCGCCGAAACCCTGATAGAGCGAGGGAAGCCGGGTGAGGACAGCGAAGAATAACAATGCGCCGACTGCATTGAGAAAGAAGGAAATTCCCGTCAGCTTGCCGCGATCGGCATCGACGGGATAATCGGCGAGCACCGTCGCCAACATACCGCCAAGCGCTGCGATCCCGACGGCGTAGATGAGTCGGTAGATCAGTAACTGGCCGACATCGTTTGCAAAGGGATAGGCCGCGTAAGCGAGTGCCGTAATGAGAAACCCCGTGATGTAGACCACTCGTCGCCCTACCCGATCGGACCAGGCCCCGAACAGTCCCACACAAAGCAGGGTGATGATTTCCTGCCAGAACTGCAGATCGCCCGACACCACCCCGCGCTGCTCGACCGGAACGCCAATGTTCACCTCGAGGAGATAAGGTTGAAGCGTTGTTGCATACGTGAAAATGCCGATGCTGACGAACGCCGCCCAAAGATAAGCGCCAACGTGTCCTCGGGTGACTCCTGGCATCAGGCGGACTGGGCCGAACTTGGCGCCGGCGGATTGGTCACTCATGAGGAATCTCCAGGGTCAGCGAAACATCCAGAAGGCGGGATAGCGAGCATGCATCCTTGCGTCGAGACCATGCCATTGGCCGGTTGGCCAAATTACGAAAGGAAGAAACATCAACGCAAGCACGATCAGCGAGGCGTCATGGTACCCGCCGATCGCAAAAGAAAACATCATGAGCATTGCGCCCATTGCAGCACTGCGCGTCATGAAGCCGAATAACAATCCGGCAGCGATAAAGGTTTCGCCCCAACAGACGAGCCAAGCGAGAGGCTGGTAGTACGGCAGACCGAGGTTCTCGATGAACCAGGCACCGAAAGACTCAGGGTCGATTTCCTCAAGCCGCTGCATGAAGATCTGCGACAAGCGATCAGTGGTGATGTATTGCTGGCGCCATTTATTGACCGCGGCGCCCAAGAAAAACAGGGCGAGTAGATACCGCAATACGAGCAAGGCGATGCGGCCAGCGCCGAGTTTCCGGCGTTCGTTCACGGCGCTCGCTCGACAGGCAACTCACGGCCAAGCATCGCGCGCACCCAGGCATAGCCTTCACGACGAGGTAATGCCCGACATCGCCCCTGTAAATCACCATTGAGCGTCCGCCATTGGCCGTTACGCATGTCGATCACCGAATCCGGTAAGAGGATGAGGCCTGCCGCCGCATCTACACGCGCCTTGGCCTCAGAACTCACGATCCGACGACGCTCACCCTCGTTTTCATAGACCGTCAGAGGCCGGACGTCCGCGGTCTTTTGGCGAAAAAGCTGGATGAGGTAATCCCAGATCGTTGCGATCTGCGCCCAGAAACTCTTTTCGCGTAGTCGGTACAGGCGATAGGAATTAGTCTCCGGTACGACGTCCGAGACCTCGCACCGGAGGAAATCATCGCAGGTACTGCATAACAAGTTGATGCGTATCTGTATGGACTCAGGCGGAAGCGGCGCGGGGCCGCGATCACAACCCGCCAAAAAGAGGAGTGTCGCAACGAGCATCGCTCTGCCGAGGGAGCCTGTTTGATTGATGGTTCGTTGATCCACGGGTCGATTTCGGTCAGCGTTGCGGACCAAGTCAACATTGAGCGATAAAAGCGTGTACCTTGCGGACAAAGAGGGTACGACGATGGCTTCGAACTCTGCCTGGTTTGTCTTGGCACTCGCCATTTTGGTGTCCAGTTGCTCTTCGACACCCAAGACATCCACCCCATCTTTCAACACGACTGATCGCTTCTGCGTCGACGCGCAGGCTGCCATCGTCACCTCAGAAGTCGAGGCGCGGAATGAGATTCATACCGACGTCGCCGCCTTCACCAAGTCGAAGCCCGTCGCTCGCCCCCTTGTCACCACCCAATACGTCTGGCCCGAGAGCGCTGAGCCGAACGCGCAACCGATGATGGTGTCCTGCAAGATGAAGACGGCGGATCATCTCGTCAGCGAGTACGGCGCTGAGGCCGCGGGCGCTGATATCGGTTGCAGCGGGGTAAACGCCCTCACCTTGCAGCGCGTGCTCGACTCCATGACCCCGGCGGAACGCCGGCGCGCGCTGTTCAAGCGTGGTCGAAACGTTGTAATGGAAACCGACATCGTGACCGCCATGGGTCCTATTTGGCTCGAGCCGTATGCGATCGCCCGCGTAGATGAGTCGGGCACTCTCCGGCTGCAAGCAAAAGCCATGCGTAACGACTGGCTCGATCCGCGCTATCTCACAGCGCCTCCGCAGTTTCGGGGCACGCGTTACTGTCATCTCGTCGCGCCAGAGTATCTGCGACGACTACTGCTCGGGGAGGTCAAACCCGTCAGCGCATCGTGACGAATTCTTCTGCGCTCGTCGGATGAATGGCGATCGTGTCATCAAAGTCTCGTTTGGTCGCGCCCATCTTCACGGCGACGGCAAATCCTTGAAGCATTTCGTCGGCACCCGCGCCGATGACGTGACAGCCCACGACTCGCAGCTCGGAGCCCACCGTGACCAGTTTCATTTCGGCACGCGGCTTGCGCGATGTCAGGGCGTGATACATCGGCACAAACCCTGACGTGTAGACCTTCAAAGATTCTGCGCCATAACGATCTCGGGCTTCCTGCTCGCTGAGGCCCACCGTACCAATCGGTGGATGACTGAATACCACCGTCGGGATGTTCGAGTAATCGAGATGGCGGTCGGTCATGCCGCCGAAGACTCTATCGGATAATCGACGCCCTGCGGCGATCGCCACAGGCGTCAACAAGGCGCGCCCCGTGACGTCCCCGATGGCATAAATGCCACCGACGTTGGTTTGCTGGAACCGATCGACCGCAATGTGCCCGGAGTCATCCAGTTTCACCCCTGCACGATCGAGCCCAATCCCCTCGACCATCGGGTCACGGCCGATGGCCCAGACGACGCAGTCGAACGCGCCGAGCGTGCGTCCATCTGCCGTAAGCATACGCAGACTGCCATCGACATCACGCTCGAGCGCGCGAGGCGTGGCGTTGGTTTCGATCGCCGTGCCTTCATCACGCATGATCTTCATGAGGGTATCGCCGAGCATGCTGTCGAAGTGACGCAGCACATGCTCGTGGCGAATGACGAGCGATACCTGACTGCCGAGCGCAGCGAACACCCCGGCAAGCTCGACGGCGATATAACCGCTCCCCACGACTGCGACTCGGTCGGGCTTTTCTTCGAGAGCGAAAAATCCGTCGGAGGTGATCCCAAGCTCTGCGCCTGGAATGGCAGGCTCGGCGGGTCGGCCGCCCGTCGCAATCACCACGTGCGGGGCCTCGAGTGTGTCGTCGTCGACCCTCACCTCGCCTACTGCGATAAAGCGACCGTGCCCTCGCAGAAGTTCGATTTTTTTGCTCGCGAGATTGCGCTCATAGATGCCGTTGAGCCGATGGATATAGGCCTCACGCGACTCTCGAAGCACACGCCAGTCATGGCCGCGCAGTGCGAGATCGAAGCCGTAGTGCGCCGCATCATGCGCCGCATGAGCGATCTGGGCGGCATTCCACATGACCTTTTTCGGAACGCAACCGACGTTGACGCAGGTACCTCCGAGCCGCGCAGACTCGATGAGCGCCACTTTGGCGCCGTATTCCGTCGCACGCTGCGCGCAGGCGAGTCCGCCGCTGCCACCGCCGATCACCACCAGATCGTATTTTCTCGTCGTCATGGCCGAATCGTACACGGCGTCCCGACCTCTTGCTGCGGGGAGCATGACCGTTTCGTCATCCGTGCATTACTCTAGGGCCATGACCAAGACCACCGTCGCCACTTGGAACGTCAACTCACTGAGGGTCCGACTCCCCCAACTTGCGGAATGGCTTGCCACGGCGAAGCCCGACATCGTCGCCCTGCAGGAAACCAAGATTCCGGATACCGATTTTCCGGCCTCCGAGATTGCCAATCTTGGATACGAGGTCGTCTACAGCGGGCAGCGTACGTACAACGGCGTCGCCATCCTCTCCAAGAAACCGCTAAAGATCATCGCCACCGGTATTCCAGGCTTCGAAGACGAGCAACGAAGGGTGCTCGCCGCCGAGACCGACGGTCTCATCGTGCTCGATCTCTATGTACCCAACGGCCAGGAACCGGGCTCAGACAAGTACGCTTACAAACTCCGTTGGCTCGAGGCACTTGATCACTGGCTGCGAAGCGCCTTGCTCAAAGATCGTGAGGTCGTTGTCCTCGGTGACTTCAACATCGCCCCGGAAGATCGTGACGTACATGATCCAGCCGCCTGGGTCGGGAGTGTCCACGTCAGCGAACCGGAGCGCGTAGCGTATCGAAAGCTGCTCGATGCCGGACTCGTCGATGTCTTCAGAAATTTTGAGCAGCCCGAGAAGTCTTTTAGTTGGTGGGATTACCGGGCGGCGGCTTTCCGCCGAAATCATGGACTGCGGATCGATCTGATCCTCGCGACGACTCCCCTCGCAAAACGTTGCGTCGCCTCGCATATCGATCGCGAGCCGCGCCGTGCAGAGCGACCCTCAGACCATACGCCGGTAGTCGCCGAGTTCCACCGCGAGTGAGGCGGTCGACGCAGGCGCGACATCCGCGACGAAGCGTTCATATAAATCTTCGATACGCGCCAGTACGATCTCGCGCCCGTCGATCGACGAAGACTCGATGGCGCGGTACAGGACTTGGGGAGTGAGCTGGTTCGAGCAGCGCGTCGCAAGCGGCGCGAAGCTGAGATGCCACGGTTCGGGGCTGACGCCGCGTGGACTTCCTCCGTCGTTTGGCCCGACATACGGTCGGAAAAATCCGAATCGATGCATGTGCGCGTCGAGCCATGATGTGAGCGGCGCAAACGGTCCGTCGCTCGCATATTCTCCAGGTACCAACTGAAGCCGAGAACGCTCGGGCAATGCTGCGGCATCAAATACGTCGAAGTCCGTACCCCAATGGTGTCGACTCGCACCCGGCAACGCCGACCAGATGAGAATCGCCTCAACCCGCCCCTCGGGTGAGAGCGATGCCACGTCCAGTGCATTACCCGCTCGATCGAGCATCGGCCGTTCGCCACGAAATTTCCCATTCCAGATCGCCAGTTGACGATCGAAATCTCTGAATGAGGACGCGACGCGCAAATCTAAACCTGCCCCCTTAGCCGCCTCGCGCATGACAAGAAAGGCCGACATTGCGTCCCGATGCAGGGTGCACCCGATATCGGCGGCGTCGATGACGTGCGAACGACTCCGGCCGGTGAGCTCAAGTTCGTTCAGTAAGTCAGGCAAATTGCGCGTAGACCGCATGAGCCGCGAGCATACACGTACAATCGCGCCCGTGATTCACCTGCGTACCATTCAACTTCGTCGCGGTCCCGACCCCCTGCTCGAGGATGTTTCCGTCAGCATTCTGCGCGGTGAGAAGGTCGGACTCGTCGGCCGAAACGGCTGTGGCAAGTCATCCCTGCTCGCCCTGTTGCGCGGAGAACTCGCTCCCGACCGAGGCGAATTCGAGCTCCCCGGCAAACTTTCCGTGGCGTCGGTGGCCCAAGAGTTACCTCACTCGCAACAGCCGGTCATCGAGCATGTCATCGACGGCGATACCGCCCTGCGGGAATGCGAGCGCGCACTCGCGGAAGCCGAGCAGTCGGACGATGGTATTCGACATGCGCATGTGCTCGGAGAATATGACTCGCTGGGTGGCTACACAGCTCGTACGCGGGCGGCCGAGTTACTCGATGGTCTGGGCTTCGATCCGGCCGCGATCGATCGCCCCATCGCTGATTTTTCCGGCGGTATGCGAATGCGCGCCAACCTTGCTCGGGCACTCATGTGTCGCTCAGATTTGCTTCTGCTCGACGAGCCGACCAATCACCTCGATCTCGACGCCGTACTCTGGCTACAAGACTGGCTACAGTCGTACCCGGGCACACTGATACTCGTCTCGCACGACCGAGACTTTCTCGACGCCATCATCGGTCGTGTACTGCATATCTCGGCGAAGCGTATCGACAGTTACACCGGAAACTTCAGCGAGTTCGAAACACAGCGACTGTCACGCCTCGCGCAGCAACAAGCTGAAAACGATCGGATCAAGCGCGAGACCGAGCGCGTTCAACGTTTCATTGATCGGTTCCGCGCGCAAGCCACCAAAGCGAGACAAGCTCAGAGTCGCATCAAATGGCTCGAGCGACTTCCTGCCTTGGTCACGCAACACGTCGATGCCGCGTACGACTGGGAATTCAAGCAGCCACGTAAGCTCCCTGCCCCGCTCGTCGACCTCGACCAGATCAGCGCGGGATACGGTGATCGCACAATTATCTCCGGCGTCAAACTATCGATTGCGCCGGGTGCACGACTCGGCATCTTGGGTCGAAACGGCGCAGGTAAATCAACATTGATGAAAACCATCGCCGGAGAGCTTGAGGCGATGTCGGGCTCACGTACTGGTGCGCCCGATCTCGAGACGGGATTTTTCGCGCAGCTCGAAGTCGATCAGCTCGACGCCTCGAGCACGGCCATCCTCGAACTGACCCGTCGCGGCGGATCCGAAGCCGCCGTGTGGGGCGAACAACAAAAACGCGACCATCTCGGACGATTTAATTTTTCCGGTGACCGCGTATTCGAGCCCGTGGCGTCATTCTCAGGTGGCGAGCGTGCGCGGTTGTCACTCGCCATCTTGGTGGTACGGCGACCCAATCTGTTGTTACTCGACGAGCCGACTAACCATCTCGATCTCGAGATGCGGGATTCTTTGTTGCTCGCCCTGCAAGAGTTTGAGGGTGCGGTCGTCGTCGTGTCGCACGATCGAGGGTTACTGAGCAGCGTTTGCGACGAATTCGTACTCGTGGGTCATGGCGAGGTCATGCCCTTTGATGGAGATTTGGCTGACTACGCCACGTGGCTCTCGCGTCGATCGCGTGTAGCGTCGATCTCCGGCAATCTCGACTCGAATCAATCGTCATCGCGTAAAGGGCGAAAACGTCAGGAGGCCGAGAGCCGAAATGCGATTACGCCTCTGCGCACAGAGCTTCGTCAGGTTGAGAAAGATCTCGAGCGCCTCGGTAAAGAACGACTGGCACTCGAACAAAAGATGGCGGATCCCAAGGCTTATGCCTCGGCCGATGCGGCGCTCACGAAGTTGCCCGAGACTCACGCCAAACTCTTGGAACGGATCGCCTCGCTCGAGGAGCGATGGCTCGAACTCAGCGAGCAGCTCTCGGGCTAAGCGGAAAATCTGGCCCCAGAAAGAAACCCCAGAAAGAAAAATGGGCGGATCTTTCGATCCGCCCGAACGGGGGTCACTCGTCAGAAGGGACGGTTGACGACCTCAATTCTACCGGCCGATCGAGGGGTGTCAAGCATTTGTACAGAACAAAAGCTATACGTTTTGAACCCCCTTCGACACAGGGAGAATTGTCTTAAATATTAGACACTTATTGTTACATTTTTTTGTGGGAGCCATCGCAATGCGGCGCCTTGGCGGTGTGTTTGCAGCCGCAAAACCAGACCGTTCCGGTCTTATCGGCGTCGTACTTCATCGGCGTGAAAGCCGAGCCTTTGTGAGACCCGTCGCAGAAAGGCTGCTTGGCGGACTTACCACACGTACACCACCAATAGGTCTTCCCCGTCTCGACATCCACGGCGTACGGCGTTTTGCTGGCAATGACTGGATCGGACATGACGAAAATTCCTGAAGTTAAACTGCCGCGCAGTCTATCCCGAGGCCTCGCATGACCACCATTGGCACTCCCCGCAAACCTTCGGCCACGCGCCTGATGCTGCTCGGCTCAGGAGAGCTTGGAAAAGAAGTCGCCATCGAAGCGCAGCGTCTCGGCCTCGAAGTCATCGCTGTGGATCGATATGCCGATGCACCGGCAATGCAGGTTGCGCATCGAGCTCACGTCATCCGCATGCTCGATCGATCCGCCTTACGCGAACTCGTCCTGAGAGAGCGACCACAATTCATTGTTCCGGAAATCGAGGCCATCGCGACCGAGGAATTACTCGCGCTCGAATCCGAAGGATTCAATGTCATCCCAACTGCCCGCGCCGCGCGATTGACCATGGACCGCGAGGGTATTCGACGCCTCGCGGCCGAAGAGTTGGGGCTGCCCACGTCGCCCTACCGATTCGCCTCGACGCAGGACGAGTGTCGAGCGGCTGTTGCAGCCATCGGCACGCCTTGTGTCGTGAAGCCGGTGATGTCGAGCTCTGGGAAAGGTCAAAGCGTCATCAAGAAATCTGCCGATATCGATCGCGCGTGGGATTACGCTCAAGCGGGCGGTCGCGCGGGGGCTGGCCGGGTGATCGTCGAGGGTTTCATCGAGTTCGATTACGAAATTACCTTGCTCACGGTTCGTCATGCGGGTGGCACATCGTTCTGCGAACCGATCGGCCATCTGCAAATTGCAGGTGATTATCGCGAGTCTTGGCAACCGCACCCGATGAGGGACACCGCGCTCAAAGAAAGTCAGCGCATCGCCGAACGCGTCACCGCAGCACTCGGTGGACGAGGCTTGTTCGGAGTGGAGCTTTTCGTGAAGGGCGATTCGGTGTGGTTCAGCGAGGTGTCACCCCGCCCTCACGATACAGGGATGGTCACGATGATTTCCCAGGACCTCTCGGAATTCGCGCTGCACCTGCGCGCGATTCTCGGGTTGCCGATCCCGGCGATCCGACAGTTCGGCCCTTCGGCATCAAGCGCCCTGCTCATCGAAGGCGCCTCCGTCAACGTGAGCTTCAGCGAACTGGATGCGGCACTGGCAGAGCCTGATACCGCTCTGCGACTTTTCGGCAAGCCCGAGGTAAGTGGTCAGCGACGAATGGGCGTCTCGCTCGCCAGGGCCGACTCCATCGAGGCGGCCCGCGTCAAGGCCCGACGCGTCACCGAGATCGTGACGAAAGGGACTCGGTTCTAGCGGTCATTGTCAGGCGTCGTCGCGCCAGCGGCGCAACCGAATCGCCAGCAGGACGAATATCGCCGCGACGGCAAGACCGGAGTAAAGATGGAGCTCGCCCAGCAACGAGGCGGCACTCATCTCGTTATAGGTATTCGCGATGGAATCGAGGATCACTTGCGGCCCGGCGCCCGTCTCGACATTAATGCCCAACGATGCCGCTTCAAAATAATGAATCAGACGATGACCGATGAGCTGGGCGACGTACTCGGTATTGAAAATGATCTCTTCGAAAAGTATCACGAGCGCTGGGGGCAGAACGGCCCAAAGAAACGGCGCACGCTTCGCCCAAACCGAGACCAACAGCAACCAGCCCGCGATGGGGGCATACCATAACGAAGCAAGAAAAAGGTTCTGCAGCAGGGTCAACTGCAGTGCCAGCCAGGCGGTCAGGTGGAAGTTACCGAGCGGTGCAATCGGACTTCCTGACACCTTGAGCGCGATGATCACGAAGGTCAGAAGGCCCATGACGAGCGATACGGCCCAGACCCATACGGGCACGGCCACCATGGCGGTAAACAACTTGGAGAGAACCGTGGCCGAATCCGATACGGGCATCGACTTCCAAAATAAAATGCTGCGGTCCTTGCGTTCGATATAGAGCGCGTCGAGCAAATAGAAAAACAGGACGATGATGGTGACAACGAGCACAGGAAGTCCGATGGAGCCCATCCAGATACTGAAGAGCTTCGCCTGAGCCATCTGATCCGCTGCCAGCAGACCAAAGAACGCCGCGCTTTCGACGTCGAGGTCGACATCGAGTCGAATGCTTCCGGCGACATTCGTACTGATGATTGTTGCGAGGACGATGAGTGCCGCCGTGACGACGGGTACCCAGAGCAGGCTGCGATGCTCCCAGGTCTCCCGTTTGACGAGTGTTAAAAAAGACTTGGCATTCATGACGCACCCCCGGCCATTTTGGCGACGAAGAGATCGGCTACGGACGGCGTACGTATCTCGCCGAGAGCAGCGAGCTCGGTCGCATCACGCCCCTCGAAGACGAACGCAGTTCGACCAAAGACTTCACGCTCGTAGATCGGCTCTAGGCGCCGAGCGGCCTCGCAAGCGTCACCGTTTGCAATCAGCTGAACAAATCGGCCTGGTAAATCGTCGATGGCAGAGTCGAGAACGATCCGTCCGTGGTTGATGAACAGCACGTCGGTCAGCAAATTCTCTACTTCTTCGACCTGGTGGGTCGTAACGAGGATCGTGCGCTCATGATCAAAGTAATCATTGAGCAAAGCCTCATAGAACGCCCGTCGATAGAGAAGATCGAGACCGAGCGTGGGTTCGTCGAGCACCAGCAACTTCGCATCGATCGCCATGATGAGCGCAAGATGCAACTGGGTGATCATGCCTTTCGAAAGCTCGCTGATTTTGCTTCGCCGACGAATCTCAGTGCGCGCCAATACGGCGTCGGCCCGTGCGCTGTGGAATCGGGGATGTACGCCCGCGACGTACTCGATGGCGTCGTTCACGCGCAACCATTTAGGCAGTACGGCCACGTCGGCGATGAAACAGACGTCCTGCATGAGACTGTCGCGTTCGCGTCGCGGGTCACGACCAAGCACATCGAGCTGCCCCTCGAATGGCGTCAAACCGAGAATCGCCTTGAGGGCTGTGGTCTTACCGGCGCCGTTCGGTCCCATTAGTCCGACGATTCGACCGCGTCCCACGGCGAAACTCGCGCCATCGAGTGCCACGGTGTGATTGCCATATCGCTTACGTAATTCTTTGGCTACGATGACTGAGTCAGTCATTTTTGTTTTCCTGTGGACATCAGCTCGTCCACCGTGAAGCCCAATCGCTCAATCGTGGCGCGAGTGCGCGGCCACTCGTCACGCAGGAATCGTCCGCGCTCATCTTTAAGCAGCGTCTCACGAGCACCGGCATTGACGAACATGCCGCGACCTCGACGCTTCTCGACGAGTTGTTCGTCGGCGAGCTCCTGGTAGGCCTTGAGGACGGTCAGAGGATTGATCCGGAACTCCGCCGCGACGTTACGAACGGAAGGCAGGGGGTCCCCCTCCTTCAATACGCCCTCGAGAATCATCGCCACGACGCGATCGCGGAGTTGGCGATAGATCGGGGCGTTATCGGTCCATTGCGGGTCCATTCACGTCGCTCCGAGAATCCGGTCGATTAAAGGGCGCCGGAAGCCTCGATCAGATTCCAGAAAAAACTGAAGGTCAGCGCAACGGCAATCGAGGCGGCCGCGACGGTCGGGGCCAAATCCGGGGATATCTGATTGATAGGGCATGTGCTCACGTTACTTTCTCCTGAACTATCCTTCTAGTGTTTTATATAACTACAACACCATAACGAAGTCGAGGGCTTCTGGATCGTCCTCTCTCCCGGGGGGCGATACCGTAGAATCCGCGCGCGAAAATAATCTTGTTTCCCCGGAGACTCTCGAGATGAAGCAGCCTTTGAATGTCGCCATCACCGGCGCCGCTGGCCAGATCGGCTACGCCCTCGCTTTCCGTGTCGCTTCGGGCGCCATGCTGGGCTCCGACCAACCGGTCAACCTGCACCTTCTCGAGATCACGCCGGCGCTACCCACCCTGCAGGGCGTCGTGATGGAGCTCAACGACTGCGCCTTCCCCACGCTCAACAAGGTGGTTGCCACCGACGATGCGCGGGTCGCCTTCAGGGACTGTCATGCCGCCTTGCTCGTGGGTGCTCGCCCGAGAGGCCCCGGCATGGAGCGCAAAGACCTGCTGCTCGCCAATGCGCAAATTTTCTCAGCCCAAGGCAAGGCCCTTAACGAAGTGGCCGCCCGCGACATCCGCGTGCTCGTGGTCGGTAATCCGGCCAATACGAACGCGTTGATCGCCATGAAGAACGCGCCGTCGCTCAAGCCGCAAAGCTTTACTGCAATGACTCGCCTCGATCACAACCGTGCCCTGTCGCAGTTGGCCGAAAAGACCGGCAGTCACGTGAACGACATCCAAAAAATGATCATCTGGGGAAATCACTCCGCGACCCAGTATCCCGACATCGACCACTGCTTCGTCAAAGGCCAGCCCGCCCGCAGCCTCGTCGATGCCGAATGGATCGAGAAAACCTTCATCCCCACCGTCCAGCAACGCGGCGCAGCCATCATCAAGGCACGCGGTGCCTCCTCGGCCGCCTCGGCCGGCTCTGCCGCCATCGATCACATCCGTGACTGGTTCCGCGGATCGGCTCAGGGTGACTGGGTGTCGATGGGCATCCCCTCCGACGGCAGCTACGGCATCCCCGAAGGCGTCATTTATTCGTACCCCGTCGTCTGTCGAGGGGGTCAGTACGACATCGTTCAAGGCCTCGCCATCGACGAATTCAGTCGTCAACGCATGGACGCCACTCACCAGGAACTGCTGGAAGAGCGCGACGGAGTCAAAGACCTCCTCGGTTGATCTCGGAGGTTCAGATCAGGCGGCGTGATGCCGCTCTTTAAAAAGGGATTGGGCATGCAGTAGTCTTCTATGTATGACCCACATCCTCATTGCCCTCGCCTTGCTGGCCCTCACGGGACTGGCCCTGACGCTCAAGGGCGGCGTCATTGCGATCCTTTTCGTCACGGCCTTGCTCTATCTCGCATATAAGAGACTGAGCTTGCTCAGCTACACCGTCACCTTCGGTGTGCTGCTCGTCGCATACTCAGCGATCGGTGAACCTGCAGGGCTTTGGAAAGGATTTCTTTGGTTGTTGTTTGTGGGTCTCGTACTGCTCAACATCGCGCCTCTGCGTCAAAAGTGGGTGACGCGTCCGTTTATGAAGATCTACCGGCGAATGCTGCCGGCGATGTCGTCCACCGAACGCGAAGCGCTCGAAGCCGGTACGGTCTGGTGGGACGGCGAACTCTTCACAGGCAAACCGAACTGGTCGAAGTTGCTCGGCGCGAAGGCTCCGAAGCTCACCACGGAAGAACAGGTATTCCTCGACGGCCCGTGCGAGGAGCTCTGTCGCATGATCGACGACTTCGACATCACACATCGTCGCGGTGACATGCCGCCCGAAGTGTGGGACTTCCTTAAGCGAAACGGCTTTTTCGCGATGATCATCGCAAAGAAATATGGCGGCCTAGAGTTCTCCGCCTATGCGCACTCCTGCGTTCTCGCCAAACTTTCGAGTCGTAGTGCGGTCGTATCATCGACGGTTGCCGTACCAAACTCTCTCGGCCCGGGCGAACTCCTTCAGCACTACGGCACCGATGAGCAAAAAAACTATTACTTGCCGCGGCTCGCAAGCGGCGAAGATATCCCCTGTTTTGCACTGACGGGACCGCGTGCGGGTTCCGATGCCGCCTCGCTCCCAGACTCAGGCGTCGTATGCCGAGGGATGTGGCAGGGCCGTGAAATCATTGGTCTGAGACTCAATTTTTCAAAGCGTTACATCACGCTCGCACCCGTCGCCACGGTGGTCGGCTTGGCCTTCCGAATGTTTGATCCCGAACGTCTGCTTGGAAATACGACGGATATCGGCATCACCTGTGCGCTTATTCCGCGAGAAACCCTGGGCATCAGCATCGGACGTCGTCACTTCCCGCTCAATGTACCTTTCCAGAACGGCCCCATCAAAGGCACGGATGTGTTCGTTCCACTCGACTACATCATCGGCGGTCCGAAGATGGCGGGCCAAGGCTGGCGGATGCTCGTCGAGCAACTTTCCGTCGGGCGCTGTATTTCGCTGCCCTCAAGTGGCACCGGTGGCGGCAAGGCGGCCGTCTTCGCAACCGGTGCGTACGCACGCATTCGTCGGCAATTCAACATGCCCGTCGGCAAGTTTGAAGGTGTCGAGAGCGTGCTCGCCAAGATGGTGGGGCTCACCTACACCATGGACGCAGCGCGTTCGGTAACGGCGGGCGCCATCGACGGCGGCGAGCGCCCATCCGTGCCGTCGGCGATGCTGAAGTATCACGTGACTGAAATGGGCCGACAGATCGCCAACGACGCCATGGACATTCATGGCGGCAAGGGGATCTGCCTCGGCCCTCGCAATTACCTCGGTCGCGGCTATCAGGTCGTGCCCGTTGCCATCACGGTCGAGGGCGCAAATATCCTGACTCGCAGCCTCATCATATTCGGTCAAGGCGCGATCCGCTGTCATCCGTTTGTGCTCAAAGAAATGGAAGCTGCCCGCAACCCTAACCGCGCCCAGGGTGTCAAAGATTTCGATAGTGCCTTGTTTGGACATGTCGGATTCACCTTGAGCAACGCGGTACGCTCCCTCGTGATGGCCATGACGAACGCTCGCTTCACTGCAGTGCCCGTCGAGGGCTCCGTCGCGCGTTACTACCAACATATCGTGCGATTTTCAGCGAGCTTCGCTTTCGCCGTGGATGTGGCGATGTTGAGCCTCGGTGGTTACCTCAAAAAGAAGGAAAACTTGTCTGCGAGACTGGGTGATGTACTTTCCTGCATGTATCTCGCCTCGATGGTTCTCAAGCATTACGAGAATCAGGGTCGTCGCCCCGAGGATTTTCCGCTCGTGGAGTGGGCCTGTCGCAACCTCCTTTATAAGGCTCAAGAGCAGTTGCACGGGTTCCTTCGCAACTTCCCAAACCGCTTCCTGGCAGGGGTGATGCGCCTGATGATTTTCCCAAGAGGTCTGCAGTACTCCGCGCCTGATGACCGACTCGGTCGCAAACTCTCCGAGCTCGTACTCGGACCTACCGATGTGCGAGACCGCCTCTGCTACCCGGTCTACCGCCGTATCGAACCCGGTAATGCGCTCGGCTTGCTGCAAGAGGTCTTAGAGATGGCCGAACGCGCCGAAGCCCTCGAGAAGCGACTGCGTGTCGAGGGTGTCAAAACAGGGCGCATCACCGCACTCGATCTGCCGGGTCAAATCGACGAGGGTGAGAGCACTGGACTACTCTCGACTGAAGAGGCAGCGTGGCTGAGAGCCTACGATCGCAAGGTCATGGAGCTCATCAACGTTGATGACTTCGCGCCTCATGAGCTCGGCACTCACGGCAAGCCGCGCCCCCGCATCGATTTGGCGACTCAGGAACAAGCCGAACTGTTCGTGTGAGCGCGGACGGCGATCGCGCGATCCTCCATGTCGATATGGATGCGTTCTACGCGTCCGTCGAGCAACGCGATCATCCGGAGCTTCGCGGCAAGCCGCTCATCGTCGGTGGCGTGAGCGGACGCGGCGTCGTCGCTGCGGCGAGTTATGAGGTGCGCAGGTTCGGGGTGCGTTCAGCCATGCCGATTCGGCGGGCGTTGGCGCTGTGTCCCGAAGCCGTGTGTGTGCGTCCACGCATGGCCCGATACGCCGAAGTATCCGCTCAGGTGTTCTCGGTGTTTCACGAATTCACGCCCCTCGTGGAGGGGCTCTCGCTGGACGAGGCTTATCTCGACGTCACCGGCAGTCGCACACTCAAGGGTGATGCCTTACACATCGCGCGGGATGTTAAACGACGTGTCCTCGAGATCACCTCACTCACCGCGTCGGTCGGCGTCGCCTCGAACAAACTCGTCGCCAAAATCGCCTCCGATCTACACAAGCCCGACGGCCTGACGGTCGTCCCGAAGGAACGAATCCACGAGATTCTCGATCCGCTCCCCGTTAATCGCTTGCCCGGGCTCGGACGCAAGCTCGGTGACCGCGTCTTCGCATCTGGACTCTCGACGCTCGGCGCGCTGAGACGAGCGGAGGACGAGAAACTCCGATCCTTGTTCGGAAGACATTGGCAAAGTTGGCGCGATCGCGCCTCAGGGCTCGACGATCGGGAGGTCGAACCCGATCACGACGAAAAGTCGGTCAGCAACGAGTGCACGTTCAGCGAAGACTTGCGCGATGTCGGTCTGATGAAAACCGAGCTGTCCGCACTTGCCGACAAGGTGGCCGCGCGACTACGGGCTAAAGATTTGAAGGCCTCATGCATCGGCATCAAGGTGCGATTGCATGACTTCACGACACTGACCCGCCAGTGCACGCTGATCACTCCAAGCTTCGAGAGTCGCGTGATCTCGGGGCGCGCACTGGCTCTTTTCGAGGCATGGCTGACGACGCAGCCGCGACCCCGCATTCGACTGCTCGGCGTCTCAAGCTCGGATTTCGATGGCAAGGTCCAGACGGATCTTTTCGCGGAACCCACGCGTCAGCAAAACGAGAAACTCGATGCAACCCTCGATGCGATTCGTGGAAAATTCGGCGGCACGGCCGTATCTCGGGCGAGCATTCTCAAGCGACGTCGGTAAGCGGCCCAGACGAACGATGTCGAGTCGGGATGAGTCCGAGTGCCATCCCGATCACTACACCGAAGAGGTGGACGTCAGTCACCACTGAGGTCTCGCGGCCGGAAAACGGCATCGGCCCGACCGTATTTTCATACACAATCTTTCCGAGACCGAACATCGCGACGCCCCACGCCACTCGATCATGACGATCGACGATGAGGCGAACGACCGATGCGGCGGCCAAGGCATGCAACAGCCCTGACAATCCGACGTACCACTCGAGGTTACCCAGCCAGATCAGTCCTGCATCAATGAATAGAATTCCAATGATGGCGTGAACTCCATGGCGAGCAAGCGTAAAGACGCGACCAAACAGCGCGGCGAGCAAGATCAGCACGACGGCGTTAAGCATCGCGTGGAAGAGATTGAGATGAACAACATGTGCCGTGATGA
Source organism: Gammaproteobacteria bacterium (assembly GCA_016874235.1). GTDB lineage: Bacteria > Pseudomonadota > Gammaproteobacteria > Steroidobacterales > Steroidobacteraceae > UBA964. Next base: position 163,490 of record VGUJ01000001.1, on the reverse strand, counting down.
CCCGCCACCATTCACCGTGCTTCACGCCTGAGCGGGTCCACTGGAGAGTGTCGCGTGTGACATCTCCGGAGATCGCAAGAGCGACGATCAAGCTCGCCAAGATGATTGACATGATCAGAGCGCGATCAAAGAATACTTTTTGCGGCGTCATGGGACGAGCCGTGACGTAGTCCAAGAGGGCTGGACAATCGCCCCGGATCCGATCACTGCAGCAGCGGCTACTCCGGGTGTGGGTAACGCCATCGACCAAACACCGGCTTCCCATCCGGGCCTCTGCGGAAGGGGTGTACGACGAAAATCCGTCTCGATGCCGACTTCGATCTCACGAGCGACCCAGGAAAAACCGCTTCCCGCTGCCTTGAGGACCGCCTCTTTACGCGTCCAACATCGCAGGAATGCCGTATCGCTCTTTTCCTGGTCGGACGAGCTGAGCGCGGACAGCGCCGTGCGCTCGGCGCTCGAGAGCACTCGCGTCGCAAGACGCGCAGCGCTGGGCACCTGAGTTCGAGTTTCAACATCAACACCGATTTCTCGACCGCTCGTAACCCCACACAACCAGGCGTCGCCACCGTGGCTGAGATTGAAGTGAAGACGGTGAAACTCCAGTGAGTCAGCAAGCCTAGGTTTCCCATGCTCGCCACGCACAAGTTCAATCTCGGCCGGATCCATTCGGAGGTGAGCACTCAATAGGCGTCGTAGCAACACGCAGGACGTGAGATAGGCGATACGACTCGGCTCGGCGGACATCCATCTTGCCCGCTCCCGTTCATCGGAGCTCAAAATGATGTCAGCCGTACTGGACAGAGCGTCTTCAAAATCACTGAGCTGTGCGAACCAGAACGTCACACCCGCGACACGGGATGACAGAGTGCCTGACTGAAGGTTAAAGATAGACTGCGGCTGCCAAGGTCCGTGCACGATGGCCGGGACTATGCCCGTCGGGGTCCCGACCGTGCAATACTTCGGAAAAACGGGGGACTTCCGTCGACTTCGGCGGGATAATTCATCATGTCTTTCATTCTCGACGCGCTGCGAAAATCAGAGAATTCGAGACTGCGGCAGGGCCATCCGGCCGTTTTCTCACACCGGATCGTGGCAGAGCAGCCACGGTTGCCCGTCTGGGCCGTCGTGCTGATCGCACTTCTGGCGATCAACCTGTTGATCGCAGCCCTCCTACTGTTAAGAACGCCATCGGCTGACACCGAAGTAGCGATCGCGCCCTCACCCGCGACGAGTACGCCGACCCCCCTCGAGGCTTCGATACCCGAGTTGCCGCAGACACGCCCGTCTAAAACCTCGATGACACCTGTTGCGATCGACTCCGTCACACCACCCAAATCAGACAGTCTGATCACGCGTGACGATCTTCTCGCGCGCGGCACCAGTCTGCCGCCTGTCGATTTGAACATGCATGTCTACGACGCCAATCCCTCAATGCGCTTCGTACTCCTGAACGGTCAACGACTCAGGGAAGGCGAATCGTCTAAAGAAGGCCTTGTCTTGGAGCGTATTACTCCTGAAGGAGTCGTTCTGAGATTTGGTAGCAACGGCTTCGCCGTTAATCTTCAATGAAAAATGAGCTCGTCGAACTCGACGGATTGCAGCTCGCGAACCTGCTACGCGCCGGAATCTACCGTTTGTTCGAGAAAACGGATCATATCAACAAGATCAATGTATTCCCGGTACCCGACGGCGATACGGGAACCAATATGTCGCTGACCTTATCCGCGGTGCTTGCTTCGCTTAATCGGTCTCCGGAGCCTCACGCTGGGAGCATGTTGGTTCGTGCTGCCGATGCGGCGCTCGATGGCGCGCGCGGCAACTCAGGAGCGATCCTCGCGCAGTTCCTACTTGGACTTGGCGATGGTGCAGGTCACCTCGCCCGTCTCAGTATCGGAGAGTTCGTGCTCGCCTTGCGAAAGGGTGCCAGCTACGCCAAAGAAGCCCTATCGCAACCGCGCGAGGGCACGATTCTTACTGTGTTAAGAGAGTTCGCTGATGCGGCCGAAGCGCAGGCTGCTCGTTCACCTGATTTTCATAGCTTGTTCACCCACTCCCTCACACGAGTGAACGAAGCGCTCGAAGCCACACGTAATCAGCTCGAGGAACTGCGCGCAGCGAATGTCGTCGATGCCGGTGCACTCGGCTTCGTCGAGGTACTCGAGGGTATGCGCCGATTCCTCGACACAGGCGAGCTTGGTACCGTCGTCGCGCCCCTGCACGTCGGAGATGAGCTCATGGCCGGTTCAGCAGCGCCATCGATCGATCAAGATTATCGATACTGTACCGAGTGCCTCGTCACCGCCAAGACGGGCGAAGACATCGACCTGAGGCTCCTGCGTGAGACGCTCTCGGCCTCCGGCGCAAGCCTCGTGGTGAGCGGGAGCAAGCGGAAAGCCAAGATCCATGTTCACGTCGACGATCCGGAAAGCATCTTTCGGATCGCCGAGGGGTTTGGCGAGCTCAGCGGCCAAAAGGCTGATGACATGCGTATGCAGCAAAGCGCTGCACATCATCGCCGTACCCAACGCGTAGCCGTCGTCGTCGACTCGGGTGCAGACGTGCCGGAAGAGTTCGTCGAACGCCTTGGCATCCATATCGTTCCAGTGCGTATCCATTTCGCCACGCACTCTTATCTCGACAAGGTCAGCATGACGCCGGCCGAGTTCTATCGCGAACTCGTCACCAATCCGGAACATCCCAAAACGTCACAACCGCCGCCGGGTGATTTTCGTCGAATGTTCGAGTTCCTCGCTTCGCATTACGACGCCGTTGTTTCAGTCAATCTCACTTCTCGTCACAGCGGAACGTGGGATGCAGCCACCAAGGCCGCGCAGCGTGTCGCCACCGAAGGGAAGCCTGTCTCGGCGCTCGACAGTAGAAATGCCTCGGTCGGCCAAGGCCTCGTCGCGATTGCAGCGGCTGAAGCTGCCTCCAAAGGTGTCGACGCGCCAGCTGTTGTCGTCGTAGCTCAAACAGCGATGGACAACACACAAACATTCGCCCTTCTCGGAAGTATCGATTTCGCCGTTCGCGGCGGACGTGTTCCAGCCATCGTCGGCAAAGTGGCTCGGCTGTTAGGACTCAATGTGATTTTGCGTACCTGGCCTGACGGTCGCATCAGCGCAGGGGGTGGGCTGTTCGGACCATTGAAGTTACGCAGTCGCTTCGCACGATTCGTGGTGCGCCGTTACCGCGTCGACCCCGCGAAAGAAACCGTGCGTATCCTGGTGGGTCATGGCGATCGCCAAGAGGAAGGTCGGTTACTAGCCGACGAGCTGATCGCCAAGTATCCGAAGGGCAGCGTCGAGTTTTGCGCTTTGACCGACATGGGCCCTGCGATCGGCGTCCACGGCGGCCCCGGCACTCTGATCGTCGGGCTACACCGAATGCCGAAGGATTGACCGACGGATCAGCGCTCAACCGAGCGCTGCGATGACCTCAGGCGGCGCCTGGACGAGCTCCACGAGCACTCCCTCTCCCGTAATGGGATACTCCTCGCTCGATTTCGGGTGGAGGAAACAAATGTCGTAACCTGCCGCCCCTTTTCGCATGCCCCCTGGAGCGAAACGCACGCCTTGAGCCGTCAACCATTCGACGGCCTTCGGTAAGTCGTCGATCCAGAGGCCGATGTGGTTGAGCGGCGTCGTATGCACCGCTGGTTTTTTCTGAGGGTCGAGCGGCTGCATCAGGTCAACTTCGACACGCGTCGCACCATGCCCTATGACACAGATATCTTCGTCCACGTTCTCACGCTCGCTGACGAAGTTTCCGGTGACCTCGAGCCCCAGCATGTCGACCCACAACGTACGCAGACGCTGCTTGTCTGGTCCACCGATGGCCACTTGCTGAATGCCGAGAACTCGGAAGGGACGTTTCAATGAATTCGCCATACTGAACCTTGCCCTGTCCGCTCACTGAAACTTGATGATGACCTGATCGACCGCGAGGCTATCACCTTTCTTCGCGAGAACCTCAGAGACGACGCAGTCCTGCGTCGCGAACAGGATGTTCTCCATTTTCATGGCTTCGATCGCCGCAAGACGCTCACCGGCCCGCACTGTTTGACCCGGCTGAACCGAAACGTCCACCAGCAGGCCAGGCATGGGCGAAAGCAACACTTTCGAAAGATCGGGCGGCGCCTTGAACGGCATCAAGGCTTCGAGCTGCGCATGGCGCGGAGTGAAGACCTTGGCGAACAAACTCGTGCCGTTATGGGAAATTCGGTATCCGAGACCAATACGCTCGATCTGAGCGCAGAACGGCTTGCCATCGAAGTAGCCGTGAACCGCAATATCGCGCAAGTTATCCTCGAACGACACCTCATGGGTGCGGCCGGCGATGCTCACATTGAGCATCGAACCAACCGGGTGCACGTTGACCGGAATTTCATCACGTCCGCCTGCCTCATCGCGCAGCACGATGATGAAATCTTCTCGGATGCGCACTTCCCGATGACGAAGCTGTCCGGTCATGCGCGTGGCGCGCTCACGCGTGCGCCGATGTGAAACGGCGGCCAGTGACAGCAGGAACTCGGGCTCATCATGCGGTACGGCCGATGAGGAGAACCCCTTTGGGTATTGCTCGGCAATAAATCCGGTATTGAAATCGCCTGCAATGAAACGAGGATGTGCCAGCAGTGCCGCCTGAAACGGGACATTGCTGGAAATTCCGCGGATGACAAACCCATTGAGCGCTTCGCGCATCTTCGCGATCGCCTCGTGACGATCGGCGCCGTAGGTAATGAGCTTGGCGATCATCGAGTCGTAGTACATCGGGATTTCGCCGCCCTCGTACACGCCCGTGTCGACGCGAACACCGCCCTCTGCAGGCACCGGGTGTGCCGCCTCCATATTTTGAAGGGGGGGTCGATACTTCACGAGCCCGCCGGTCGATGGCAGGAAATTACGGAACGGGTCTTCAGCGTTGATTCGGCATTCGATGGCCCAGCCCTGACGTCGAATCTCTTTTTGCGAAAAACCGAGCTTCTCGCCTGCCGCGACACGAATCATTTGTTCGACGAGATCGAGGCCGGTGATGCACTCCGTGACCGGGTGTTCCACCTGAAGCCGCGTGTTCATCTCGAGAAAATAAAAACTACGGTCTTTACCGACGACGAACTCGACCGTGCCCGCGCTTTGATACTTGACTGCCTTGGCGAGCGCGACTGCCTGTTCACCCATAGCCTTACGAGTCTTGTCGTCGAGGAAGGGGCTCGGCGCCTCTTCGATTACCTTTTGATGGCGACGCTGAATCGAGCACTCGCGCTCCCAGAGATACACGCAATTGCCGTGACCATCGCCGAGAACCTGAATCTCGATATGACGCGGCTCTTCGACGAATTTTTCGATGAAGACGCGATCGTCGCCGAAACTGTTACGAGCTTCATTACGGCAAGAGTTGAACCCTTCGAAGGCGTCTTTGTCGTTCCATGCGACACGAAGACCCTTACCGCCGCCGCCCGCGCTCGCCTTGATCATCACCGGATAACCGATGCTCTTTGCAATCTCGACGGCCTTCTCCGCCAACTCAATCGGGTTATTCCATCCGGGAATGGTGTTGACCTTGGCTCTGGCCGCAAGCTCTTTCGAGGCGATCTTGTCGCCCATCGCAGCGATGGAGGCGTGTTTCGGTCCGATGAAAATGATGCCTTCTTCCTCGACCCGACGAGAGAACTCAGCGTTCTCAGACAAAAACCCGTACCCCGGGTGAACCGCCTCGGCACCCGTCTGCTTGCAGGCCGCGATGATGCGGTCGGCGACGAGGTAAGACTCGCGCGAAGGCGCTGGACCGATCAGCACCGCCTCATCCGCGAGTTCGACATGACGTGCGACCTTGTCGGCTTCGGAATACACCGCTACGGTCTTGATGCCCATGCGGCGAGCCGTCTTGATGACGCGGCAGGCAATTTCGCCACGATTGGCAATGAGTATCTTCTTGAACATGTTCGACTCCCTGCGCGCGATCAAAGCGGAATGTTGCCATGCTTGCGCCACGGTTCTTCTATTTTCTTATCGCGCAAGACTGTGAGCGCACGGCAAACGCGTCGTCGTGTGCCATGCGGCATGATCACGTCGTCGATGTAGCCGCGGGCTCCCGCGATGAACGGATTCGCAAACTTTTCGCGATACTCGGCCTCGCGCGCCGCGAGCTTTACCGGATCGGACTTTTCCTCACGGAAAATGATCTCGACCGCACCTTTGGCGCCCATTACGGCGATTTCGGCATTCGGCCAAGCGAAGTTGATGTCGCCGCGCAGATGCTTCGAGGCCATGACGTCGTAAGCGCCGCCATATGCCTTGCGAGTGATTACGGTGACTTTGGGTACCGTGCACTCGGCATAGGCGTAGAGCAGCTTTGCACCGTGCTTGATGATGCCGCCATATTCCTGCGCGGTACCCGGCATAAAACCTGGTACATCGACGAAAGTGACGACTGCGATATTAAAGGCGTCACAGAAACGTACGAATCGTGCAGCCTTGATACTGCTCTTGATATCGAGACAGCCGGCGAGCACCAGCGGTTGGTTGGCGACGATGCCGACCACCTGACCATCCATGCGGCCGAAACCGATTATGATGTTCTTCGCATACTCAGGTTGCAGCTCAAAGAACTCGCCGTCGTCGACGATCTTGGCAATCAACTCCTTCATGTCATAAGGCTTATTCGGGTTATCGGGCACCAGCGTATCGAGCGAATAGTCGTCGCGATCCGGCGGATCGAAGGCTTCTCGCGTCGGTGGTTTTTCGCGATTGTTGGCCGGCAAATAATTGAAGAAGCGCCGTAACATCAAGATGGCCTCGACGTCGTTGTCGAACGCGAGGTCCGCGACGCCGCTGCGCGTGGTATGGGTGATCGCGCCACCCAGGTCTTCGGCGGTCACCTCCTCGTGCGTGACGGTTTTCACGACATCAGGCCCCGTGACGAACATGTACGAGCTGTCCTTCACCATGAAGATGAAGTCGGTGAGTGCGGGGCTGTATACCGCGCCGCCCGCCGATGGACCCATGATCAGACTGATCTGCGGCACTACGCCGGATGCCGTGACGTTGCGCTGAAAGACTTCAGCATACCCACCGAGCGACGCGACACCTTCCTGAATTCGAGCGCCGCCGGAATCGTTGATGCCGATGACGGGTGCGCCGACCTTCATGGCGGTGTCGAGCACCTTACAGATCTTTTGAGCGTGCGCTTCGGAGAGCGAGCCGCCGAACACCGTAAAGTCCTGGCTGAACACAAATACCAGTCGACCATTGATGAAGCCGCAACCCGTCACGACACCATCGCCTGGAATTTTTTGGTCCTGCATGCCGAAATCGGCGCAGCGATGCTCGACGAACATATCCCACTCTTCGAAAGTCCCGTCGTCCAGCAACAGTTCGACGCGCTCCCTCGCGGTGAGCTTGCCCTTGGCATGCTGTGCGGCGACGCGTTTCGGGCCGCCACCCTGCCGGGCCTGGGCGCGCTTCTGTTCGAGCAGGTGAATGATGTCGTGCATGGGCTATCCCTATATTGAATTCTTGTGGTGTCAGTGTGCTTCGAAAAGGTCAAGAAGTCTGCGTGCAGCCGATGACGGCGCAACCCTCGCGTGGATCACATCTTCAGTCGTTTTCGGTAACGCGGCGCGGACCGCAGCGCTATCTCGGAAGTCGGCCGCAAGTCGCGCATGGACCTCATCCCACATCCAGGTGAGGGCTTGCTGACGACGGCGCTCGGCAAACTCGCCGCTGTGGTCACGCATGGTTCGAAAATCGGTGACGTGTGACCAGAAGGCCTCGAGCCCTTCACCCTTGAGTGCACTGCCCTGCATCACCCGCACATGCCAACGCAGCTCGTCGTGTGAGCCAGGCGCTCCCGTAAAGCGCAACACTCGCAGTGCAGAGGTGAACTGAGCCTCAGCACGCGTTGCCGCATCGGGGTCAAGATCGGCTTTGTTGATCACGATGAGATCGGCAAGCTCCATGATGCCTTTCTTCATCGCTTGCAGATCGTCCCCTGCGTTGGGCAGCTGCAGCAAGACGAACATATCCGTCATGCCAGCGACGGTGGTTTCGGATTGACCGACACCCACCGTCTCGACGATCACGACGTCGTAGCCGGCCGCTTCACAGACCAGAACAGCCTCACGGGTTTTTTCCGTCACCCCACCGAGGGTGCCTGACGAAGGGCTCGGACGGATGTAGGCATTCTGCTGCATCGAAAGTCTCTCCATCCGCGTCTTATCGCCGAGTATGGATCCTCCCGACACCCCAGAAGACGGGTCGACGGCAAGAACGGCCACTTTGTGTCCGCGCGCCAGGAGAAACATGCCGAGCGCCTCGATGAACGTCGACTTGCCGACTCCGGGCACACCCGAGATACCAAGTCTCAGCGCCTGACCCGAATGGGGCAACAACGCATCAAGAACAGCATCGGCACGACAACGATGATCGGCTCTCGTCGACTCGAGCAGCGTAATCGCCTTGGCGAGCGCACGGCGATCGCCACTGCGAATGCCGTCGATCAATCGAATATCGTCTTGATCAAGCCCCATTACTGGCGCGCTTGATATGGTTGAGCACGTTACGTGCACTCTCGGGGATCGGCGTACCGGGGCCGTAGATGCCCTTCACGCCGGCCTCGCGCAGGAACGCATAGTCCTGCTGCGGTACGACTCCGCCTACGAACACGATGATCTCGGGCGAACCTTGTTCGCGCAGAGCGCGAATGATCTCGGGTACCAATGTTTTGTGTCCCGCAGCGAGCGTACTCACCCCCACCGCATGGACATCGTTTTCGATGGCCTGACGCGCACACTCTTCCGGCGTCTGAAACAAAGGTCCGACATCAACGTCGAAGCCAAGATCGGCGAACGCGCTCGCCACGATCTTCGCTCCACGATCATGCCCATCCTGTCCGAGCTTCGCGATCATGACGCGTGGACGTCGGCCATGGCTTTCAGCGAAGGCTGCGATATCGGCCTGCAACTTCGTCCAATCCTCACGCGATTCATAGGCTCCTGCGTACACGCCACTGACCTCCTGGGAATTGGCTCGATGTCGGCCCCAAGCCTGCTCAAGCGCATCGCTCACCTCACCTACCGTCGCGCGAAGGCGCATCGCCTCGATTGCGAGGACGAGCAAATTCCCTTGACCAGACTTGGCGGCAGCGGTGAGTGCAGCGAGTGACGCGGATACTTTTTTTCCATCGCGCGAGGCTCGCACTTTCTGGAGTCGGGCAATCTGATTTTCGCGGACGGCGACATTGTCGACCTCGAGAATCTCGACTGGGTCTTCTTTATCGAGCCGAAATTTATTGACGCCGATGATGACATCACGCCCGGAATCGATACGCGCCTGCTTCTCGGCAGCACTCGCTTCAATACGCAACTTCGCCCAACCACTTTCGACAGCGCGGGTCATACCGCCGAGGGCATCCACCTCTTCGATGATCGACCACGCCTTATCGGCCATGTCCTGCGTGAGTCGCTCCATCATGTAGCTGCCTGCCCAGGGATCAACCACATGAGTAATCTGAGATTCTTCTTGCAGGATGAGCTGGGTGTTACGCGCGATGCGCGCGCTGAACTCGGTCGGAAGCGCGATCGCCTCATCGAAAGAGTTGGTGTGAAGGCTCTGCGTTCCGCCGAAAACCGCCGCCATTGCCTCGATGGTGGTCCGCACGATGTTGTTGTACGGATCCTGCTCCGTGAGACTCCAACCTGAAGTTTGACAATGCGTACGCAACATCAGGCTTTTTGGATTCTTTGCACCGAAGCCGCTCATGATGCGCCACCACAGCAAGCGAGCCGCGCGCATCTTGGCGATCTCGAGGTAGAAGTTCATGCCGATCGCCCAGAAGAAGCTGAGGCGGCCCGCGAATTCGTCGACGTCGAGACCTTGGGCAAGCGCAGTCTTTACGTATTCCTTACCGTCCGCCAGCGTGAAGGCGAGCTCGAGCGCCTGATTCGCGCCGGCCTCCTGCATGTGATAACCGGAGATCGAAATCGAGTTGAACTTCGGCATATTCCGCGCCGTGTGCTCGATGATGTCGCCGACGATGCGCATCGACGGCTCGGGCGGATAAATGTAGGTATTACGGACCATGAACTCTTTGAGGATGTCGTTCTGTATGGTCCCGGAGAGTTTGTCGGGTTTGACGCCCTGCTCCTCTGCGGCGATCACATAGGCCGCGAGTACCGGAAGCACCGCGCCGTTCATCGTCATCGATACCGACACCTTGTCGAGCGGAATACCGTCGAACAAGATCTTCATATCCTCAACGGAATCGATCGCTACGCCGGCCTTACCAACATCGCCTGTCACACGAGGATGGTCGCTGTCGTAGCCGCGATGCGTGGCGAGGTCGAAGGCGACCGACACGCCCTGCCCACCCGCCGCCAACGACTTACGGTAGAAGGCGTTCGAGGCTTCCGCCGTTGAGAACCCGGCGTACTGACGGATGGTCCACGGACGCACGGCGTACATGGTCGGCTGCGGACCACGTAGGAACGGGGCAAACCCCGGCAGGGTGTCGGCGTAGGTCAGCCCCTCGAGGTCGGCCGCGGTATACAGCGGTTTGACCTCGAGACCCTCGGGGGTCTTCCAGACCAACTTGGAGAGATCGCCACCGGGGGCCACCTTTGCAGCCGCTTTCTCCCATGCCGGGAGAGCTCCGGAGTCGAGGATGTCGTCTTTGGCCATGAGCGCGGGCATTCCCTGCCAAAAACGTCAGTCTAGCAAGGGGTTACTCCTCGGGGGAAAGACCTCCGACTTGAACCGCGGAGGGGGCTGCCCGAACCCCGAATTCGTCCCCCGTCAGCTCAGGGCGCGGGGGTCGAGCCGGCGATCAGGGCCTTCCAGGCCGGGTAGTCCCCATCGAGGTGCTTCAGGTTGGTGTAGCCCGCTGCGCGCAGGGCCTCGATAGCCGCTGAGGCGCGCCGACCGGAGCCACAATACAGGACAATTTCCGCGTCTTTGGCCGCCGGGACAGCCGTTGCAGGGCTCGCCATGACAACCGTATGGGCCACATTGAGCGCCCCCTCGACATGGCCCGCGGCGAATTCGTCGGCCCGTCGAACGTCGAGCACGACCGGCCGGCTTTCGCCCTGGGTCAGTCTGGCGCGAAGTTCGGCGACTGGAACGGCGGGCACCGAGGCGAGGATTTCAGCCGTTCTTTCGGCTGTGGGCAGCGCGGGGGTCGCCGCCGCAGGGGCGGCCGCGGCGGGTTTCGCCGTCTGCGGCACCTTCACGAGCTTGCTCACGTCGTAGCCCATGTCCGCTACCTTTTTTACGAGCTCCGCGTATCGGGCATCGTCCATCGTCGGGGTACGGGCCATGATCCAGACGTAGTCGCGCGCACTGCGGGCGATGATGGTTTCGGTGTAATTGGCATCGACGTGGGAGATGACGTATTCCGCCTTGATCGGCCAGACGAACTGCATTCCCCAGATCGCGTTATTGGTACCCGGGATCACGAATCCCTTGGGCTCCATTTGTTTGGCGGGCCCATCGAATGCACCCTTGTTGAAAGTAAAAGTGGTTTTGATGGTGCCGTCGGGCGCGAGCTCATAGCTTTCGATCGCGTTGTAAATGTCTTTCTCGATGAAGGTGGGGATCACCCCGATGACGTACCAAGGCCCCATGAAACGCGGAAGATCGACCGATGCCACCACCGGAACGGTCACCTTTTGAGGCGATACGCCGCAGGCAGACAACAGCGCGGCCGTCAGGGCTACGGCGAGCACTCTTGCTCGCCGATTGGCAATGCGATGGATCATGGTCAGTCTCCTAAATTCTTTGGCTAGACATTATTCCGCGATAAACCAGCGGCCGTCGACTCGCTCGAGCACATAACGGTCGTAAGGCAGTCCCTGCCCCTCGACATCGTAAACCGCGCGACGGCCCCCTTCCTCAAAGATCGGGGTCGTCCGTCGGACGATACGCAATGCAGCGATCAGCAACTCACGCGTGGCGATGCTCCGGTTGCACGCGGCGACCAGTGCATCGAACGTTCGACCCGATAATGTGCGCCGTAGTTCCGGACTGAGAAAATCCCGGTAGTAACGGTCGCATCGACCCTCGACCAGCGTTTTCTCCGCCTGCTCGAGCAAGGAGAGAATCTCAGGCGTGTTTCGCCCCGGGGCCGAAGCGGCTGCCGGAGGCATGGTCGCTCCCGACTTGTCTGAGCTCGAACTGCTGCCCGATCCCGCACCACTCCCTGCGCTCGAGACGGCGGCGGGGGGTCGCCTGCCTGCGATGAGATCGTCGATCTGCGCCTCAAGTTCGAGGGGGATGGCAGCTTTCCACTCTTTGCCGTAGGGCACGAGGGTCACAAGCTCTACGACTTCGACCCGACCACGATCTCGTGGCTGCCGACCCTTCAAGACGACATGCACGAACTTACCGTCGCGCACGGCAGTCAGCCCATCGAGCTTGTCGTAGGTACGCATTTGAAGGTTTAGCCGGCGCGCAATCGTCCGAAAGAGATTGACGCTGGTCAGGCGCTCGATATCGCCCATGAGCATGGCATCACCGAACAGCCGCGTACGAATCCCGGATTCGCCTCGAGCGGCTTCCTCACGTAATCGTTGTACGACCATGATGCGAAGACGATCGAGCTCGGCGGGATGAACGGCGAATGTGACGGCCTGCGCATCACCCGAGGAGATCGCCGCAAGCAACTCTGCGGCTGCGCGCTCTTGTGATCCGCTGACACTTTCAGCCGATACCGGGACGACGGAAGTCATCAGTACCGCAATCATGAGAAGCGATTTGATGATGCTCAAGTGCATTACTTTGATTCTCGAGGCTCTTTGGCATCGTTGAGTACCGCCGTTCGATCATGTCGACGGCCGAGCAACCAGCCGTTTACGGCCCAACCTGCAGCAAGGGCGGCACCGACAAACGCCGCACCTGCCGGCGACGCGGAGACCGCATCAAGCGCAGTCTTGGCTTGCGCGCCAACATAGTCGGCGGCGCGATAAACCGGAACGTCGATGAAACTCTTCGCTTTATACTTGGACTCTTTGTCCATGGCGCCCCAAAGCATCTCTCGCCCTGGACGAACGAAGGCGTACTCACCCCAACGACGCAAAATCAGCAACGCGGCAACCATGCCGAACATGTTGAGCATCGATAGCATCATGAATCCAAAGATCATTAATACGGGGACAAAAGTCAGTAACGTCCTGACCCCGAGTTTCGAGGCAATGCGCCCGGTAAGAAAAACTTGCGACAGAATAGTCATCGCTTGAACGATGAAATCGATATTCGCGAAAACCTCGGTACGGCGTGTCGTATCGGAAAAGGTTTCGCTGACGATACGGAGTTGCTCGAAGTAAACGAACGTGTTCACGGCAGACAGGAAGACGACAAACAACGCGATTCCGAGCAGGTAGGGCGAGCGCAGCACGATAAAAATTCCGGCGAAAGGATTTCCACCGAGACCCTCGTCATCGCGCGCCCCGGGGGTACTGAGCGGCGCTCCGGATGGCGGTTGGCGATTCCAGATCTTGATCAGAATCCGTTGGCAAAAAATTGCGCCCAGAAAACCGACTGTGCCGAGATACAGCACGCCGGAGTTGCCGATGGTGTCGACCGTGAGACGGGCCGTCAGCGGTCCGACTAACGCACCGAGCGTACCGCCGGCTGCAATGAATCCGAAGAGTCGCTTGGCCTGCTCACTATCGAACATCTCGAGGAGGAAGCTCCAGAAAACCGAGACCAGCATCAGGTTGATGACGCTGACCCAGACATAAAAAAATGTGCCTACGCGAAGATTGCTCCCGTCGACTTGAATGGAGGAACCGATGATGGCGAGGATGATCGCTACGGAGCCGTAGAGCACCGGAAGAAGAAGACTGCGGCGCATTCTGGCAACCAACCAGCCCCAGAGCGGTACGATCGCGATCGAGAAGAGCGCCGTGTAGAACCAAAGGTCTGCCACACGCTCTCGTCCGAGGAGTGTAGCCACTGTCTCTCGTACCGGTCGTACCGCAAAGTAACTTCCGAGTACAAAGAAAAACAGGCAGAACGCCGCCACCACTGCAGCGGTTTCACGGGGCTCAACTCGCGCGAGTCGCGCAAGGTAGCGTTGCATGGTCATTCGGACCTCGATGTCATAGTCATGGTGGCGAGATTCAGTCTCGCCCCCGGTTTTGGCACGATAGCCTTACCGCCCAGTTTGTCTATCTTTTGTTGCAGCGCATGGGCAGGTTCGAGCTCGCCGTGCACGAGACATACCAAAGGTCGACCGGCAAAGGAGCCGTACCACCGAAGAAGATCGCCTTGGTCTCCATGAGCGGACAGGCCACCGACCGTATGGACCTTCACGCGCAGGCGTAGCGTTTGCCCATGGATACGGACTTCCGAGGCCCGGTCGACCAACCGACGACCCAGCGTCCCCGGCGCCTGAAAGCCCGTGATCATGACGTGACATTCCGGACGCTCCAGGTTTTTAAGGAAGTGATGCAGGATGCGCCCACCATTGCACATGCCGCTGCCCGCAATGATGAATGCCCGAGCCCGAATCGAATTGACCTCACGTGACTGCTGCGGGGTTTTACACAGACATAGATTGGGAAGCTCCGGCATCGACTCAAAAGTCGCTCGAACTCGCCGCGCTTCGTCATCGAATCGATCCGCATGCGCCCAATAGACTTTGCTTGCTTCGATGGCCATAGGGCTGTCGAGGAAATCTTCCAGCGTGCGAGTCCCCACTCACGAAAATGTTGCCCGAGCAGATAAAGAATTTCCTGACTACGGCCGACAGCGAAAGCCGGTACCACGACGTTCCCGTTGTCTTGATCTGCCTCCCGAATAATCTCACCAATTTCTTTGATTGTGTCTTCCCGGCGATGATGAAGTCGATCGCCGTACGTGCTCTCCATCAGAATCACATCTGCCAAATCGAAGCGAAAGGGATCGAGAAGGATAGGAGAGTCATACTGACCGACATCACCGCTGAAAACGACGTGCTTTGTCACTCCATTCTCGGTGCACGCCACATCGAGACTGCTGGAGCCCAGTATGTGTCCGGCGTCTCGTATCCTGAGTGAAACGCCTGGGAATGGCGCGTACTCCGTGTCGTAACGCAGCGCACGTACCAACTTTAGAGTGCGCTTAACGTCCTCAAGATCAAACAAAGGCTCGACAATCGGCTCGTGATCATCAGCCCGCCGCGCACGTCTCTCGGACTCGCGCGCCGCAAGATCTGCGGTATCACGGAGCAGTAGCGGCAGCAAATCACGGCACGCTGCATTCGTGTAGATCGGACCACGGAAGCCCCTCTTGACCAGCAGGGGCAGTCGTCCGCAATGATCGATATGGGCATGCGTGAGCAGAACAGCGTCTATGTGTGCAGGATCGAACGGGAAGTCAAAGCGGTTGCGGCGAGTGGCATCCCGACCGCCCTGCACCAGGCCGCAGTCGACGAGTAGAGTCTGTCCGTTGACCCGAAGGATATGACAGGACCCCGTTACTTCACCTGCCGCGCCGAAGAATTCGATCTCCAAGCCTGATCTCCCGAGACGTCAACTTGGGTATAGTCCAACCGTCAGCTAAATGTTACCCGGAGAATCTGCGTGATCAGTCTCAAAGTGAACGGAGTGGTCCGAGAGACCGATGTCGAACCCGATGCGCCACTACTGTGGGTCATCCGCGATGTGCTGAAACTGACCGGAACCAAGTACGGCTGTGGGATCGCTCAGTGCGGCGCATGCACCGTTCACCTCGATGGTCAGCCGATTCGTTCGTGTGTGACACCGGTATCGGCCGTTGGCACGGCGGAGATCCGGACCATCGAAAGCCTGTCGGGCGCTGACGCATCCCATCCCGTACAAAAAGCCTGGCTCGAACTCGACGTCGTACAGTGTGGCTATTGTCAGTCGGGTCAGATCATGGCGGCAGCGGCTCTCCTTGAAGCAAAGCCTAACCCGTCAGACGACGACATCGATGCCGCGATGAATGGCAATCTTTGTCGGTGCGGCACTTATCCCCGAATTCGCGCTGCCGTGAAGCGTGCTGCAGAAATCAAGCGCAGCTCCCCTTCAGCGTAAAACTGCTGCCTGCTCTGTCCGCGAAACAGCCGTAGCGACTACCTCGAAGACTGCACGGCTGGTTCACCGGCGGCGCCTGCAACCAGGTAGTCGAGAGCAAGCTGTCCAAAAGCGCGGCTCGCAATCGGGATTGCTGTTTCGTCCACATAAAATAGCGGCGAATGATTGGATGCTGCCGTGAGCATGTTCTGATCACGCGGCGTCACACCGACAAAGAAAAAGAAACTCGGAACTTTTTCTGCGAAGAAGGCGAAGTCTTCGGCTCCGGTGACGAGCGGAACCGCTCGTACGCTGTTTGCGCCTGCCGCTTTCCTCAGCGAGGGAAGCACTCTCTCGGTCAGCATCGGGTCGTTACGAACCACGGGGTTGCTACCGGGTTGAATCTCGAAGGTGGCCGTCGCCCCGCTCGCTTCGGCGATATTCGTCACCATTCGGTCGATGTTTTTGATGACCATCGAACGCTGCTGCGGATCGAAGGTACGGATCGTGCCGAGCATCTCGACATCATCGGGCACGATGTTGAATCTCACTCCGCCCTTGATTGCCCCGACCGTGACGACGGCCGGGTTGAGGGTGATATCGGTCTGACGACTGACCACTGTCTGTAAGGCGCCGACGATCTGCGATGACACGACGATCGGATCTATTCCAACCCAAGGTCGCGCCCCGTGAGTCTGCTTACCTTTGACGACGATCCGGAAGGTATCAGAACCTGCCATCAGCGGTCCGCCGCGATAACCAATCAGTCCTGTAGGCATATTCGCGAAAACGTGCAGACCAAACACCGCCTCAGGACGATGACGCTGGAGCACCCCCTCCTCGATCATGAGTGAGGCCCCGCCTTCTTCACCTTCTGGTGCACCTTCTTCGGCGGGCTGAAACAAAAAAATCACGGTGCCGGGCAGATCTGCTCTCATGCTGACGAACGCTTCGGCAAGCCCCATCAACACGGAGGTATGGACGTCGTGGCCACAGGCATGCATGACGCCCACTGTTTGATTTCGGTACGTCGTCGTCACGCGTGATCGAAATGGAACATCCGTCTGTTCGACGACGGGCAAGGCGTCCATGTCCGCACGCAACGCGATGGTGGGTCCAGGCTTACCGCCCTTGAGCACGCCGACGATCCCCGTCTTAGCGATCCCGGTCTGAACTTCGAGGCCGAGACGCTTTAGATGGTCCGCAACGACCTTGGAGGTACGGAACTCTCGATTCGACAGTTCGGGATTTTGGTGAAGATCACGGCGCCACTCGATGACGCGAGGCTCAAGTGTTGTGATCGCAGTCGCCAATCTTGTATCTAGATTTTCAGCGCTCGCGAATGAAGCAAGAAAAAGCCAGGCAATGAGCGCCATGTTGAAGCCTTCGAGTCGCATCATCATCCTCCCGCAATACGAACGAGTTCGAAGACTGATAGCTTTCCGTTACGCTCGCCGACAGCGATAAAGCGCCCATCTGGCGACCATCTAAGACAGGTCGGTTCGGAGTCCGTCAGTTGCGCATCGAGCGCTGCGGACGATTTTCCAGGTAACCAAAGCGACACGCGCCAATCGCGACCGCCGGTGACAAGATGATTTCCCGCAGGCTGAAACGCTACACACTCGATGCGATCGGTATGCCCACGCAGTTGTAGAGGGCGCGAACCTTCGGGTCCCTTTCCACTGAAGTCCCACACGACGACCTGATCGTCGGCAGCCGTCGCCAGATAACGCGAGTCACCGCTCCAGGACACGTGCTCAACTTTGGAAGGGTAGCCCCGCATCTGCGAGTCGCGCCCGGTCGACAGATGCCAAAAATGAACCGAACCATCCTGAGTTCCCGTCGCAAGATATCGAGCATTAGGGCTGAAGGCTACCGCCAGACATGGCGCAGTCCACTTATAGTGACGCATCTGGAATCTCGGTGGTTCGACGCGATGTACGACGAGGCCGCCGTTGATTGCGGCGCCGAGATCACGACCGGGCTTGTCCCAACCCAACGCGACGACCGTCGAGGATAGCGGTGCAAACACGTGCTCTTTTTCGAGCGATGGCGACCAAAGCGTGATCTGCTTACCCGCGGCTGTCGCCAACCGTTTTCCATCCGAGGTCCACACCATCGTAGTCGTCCAGGCCATCGCCGGACGCTGCTCCGAAACACGATTACCCGCGGCATCGTAGAGCGCGATACGAGAGTCTTGGCCACTCGTGACGAACGCCTCTCCGCGCGGCTGCCAAGCGACGGTGATCGCCCCCATCCCGTGTTCACCCACCGTACGCGCCGTCATAGCTGATGCATCGTGCGAGAGCAGGAACACTTTGCCTTCTCCGCCCGCGACGGCCAATCGCCGAGAGTCGGCAGACCACGATACCTCGACAACGTAATCGTCGAGGGCAACGCTACCGCGCGGCTCGAGGATGGCGGTGGGCTGCTTCACGCGGTGCAGGAGTGGAATCCGGCCTCGAGCTCTTGCCGATCAAGTTTTCGTCCGATAAAGACCAGTGTGTTCCGCCGCATCGCGCCGGACGGCCACGGCCGCTCGAGCTGCCCATCGAACATCATGTGTACGCCGTGAAAAACGTAACGACGATCTTCACCCTCGAGTGACAACACGCCTTTCATACGAAAAATATCGGCGCCACGACTCTGCAACAGATAAGACAGCCAGTCGTTTACCTTCTTCGCGTCAAGGGGACGGGGGTCACTGATACCGATCGACGAAATCTCCTCGTCGTGATGATGCGATGCGAATGCGCGCTGAGCCGCCGGTCGAACGCCGTCGATACGCAAATCGAATTCTGCCGGAGCATGCTCGCAGAAAACGGCGTAGGCGCCCGCCTTGGACACCTCGATGTCGAAATGGCTGCCGTCGTGATCGACATCGATGGCATATCGCGTATTGCCCGGCACGATGTGCCCCCCGCAGGCAACCGTTTTCGCCTCTTCGGCGAAGGCCCTGACGGCTGGCTCGATCGACGCATCGAGTGCCACAGCGTCCGCTGCGGACGCCGCTAGCATCACGAGACCGAGGCCGCCGGCGTGCGCATGATCATGGCCATGATGATCGTGGTCGTGGTCATGCTCGTGATGGTGATCGTGGTGGGCATGCGCTTCAGAACCGGTTCGCAGCGTGAATCGGCCGGCGAGTAACTCATACATTCCACCCCACTCGAACAGATACTCAGGCTCCAGAAAACTTCCATCCACCGCCAAGGCGCGTTGTAAGTCGAAGGCGCCCACATCGAGTACCCGATCGATGGGTACATTGGCATTTTGAGTACGGAAAATCTTTGCTGTGCCGTTCATCGCCCGAATCCGACGCTCGATACGCTCGAGTTCAGACTCGGTCACAAGGTCAGTTTTATTGAGGAGGATCACGTCGGCAAAAGCGACTTGCTCGCCAGGCTCTTTCATCTCATCGAGATGTTTTTCGATGTGCCGTGCATCGATCACCGTAACGATGACATCGAGCAGAAACTGCCGCTTGAAGTCGTCGTCAAGGAAAAAGGTCTGTGCGACGGGACCCGGGTCGGCCATGCCCGTAGTTTCGACGATGATGTAGTCGAACTTGTCGCGACGCTTCAGCAGCTGCCCGAGGATACGCAAGAGGTCGCCCCGGACCGTGCAACAAATACAGCCGTTATTAGTCTCGAAGATCTCCTCTTCGGCACCGATGACGAGCTGGTGATCGACTCCCACCTCGCCAAATTCGTTCTCGATCACGGCGATGCGCTTGCCGTGGTTCTCAGAGAGGATGCGATTGAGCAGCGTGGTCTTTCCAGACCCCAAGAATCCCGTCAGGACGGTGACGGGCACCCGATCCGTGGTCGCCATAGGGGTCACATGATAACGTAAGGCATGGCCAAACCCCGCGATCTCGAATCCACTCATGCGCACTCACATGCGGCGGGCCACGACCATGCGGCATGTATCGTCGAAGCTGTGCGGAACGCAGCGGAGGTGTGCGCCGATAGAGGGCTCAACCTAACCCCTGTCCGAAGGAGAATTCTCGAAATCGTCTGGCGAGCACATGAACCGATCGGTGCCTACGAGATCCTCGCCGAACTCGCCAAAGAACGGGACAAGGCGGCGCCTCCTACCGTCTATCGTGCCCTCGAATTTTTGATCGATGCCGGGCTGGTGCACCGCATCGACTCACTCAATGCATTCATCGGCTGCGACAAACCGGCGCGTACGCACGTCGCGCAGTTTCTGGTTTGCCGAAAGTGCCATCGTGTCGTGGAGATCGATGATCCGGAGATCAACCGCTTGCTTGCCGAGAAATCACTCGCAGCAGGATTCCGGATCGAGCCAACGTCGCTTGAAATCAAAGGCCTGTGCGGTGACTGCGAGGACTCGCATTCCGACTGACCGGCCTTAGCGGGTGGCGACCAGCCAGATCCCAATGATCAGCAAAACAATGCCCACTACTCGCCCGAGGCTGACCGGGTGCTGCGGAAATCCCAATAAGCCGAAGTGATCGACGATCACGGAGGCCAGCATCTGCCCTGCAACCGTTAGAGCGAGCAGCAATAAGGCGCCGAGTCGCGGTCCTGCCAGTGTCGCTACCGCAACATAGAGCGCTCCGAACAACCCCCCGAGCCACGCCCAAGCTGGAACGCCTGCGAACGCCTCACGCGCTGGCCAAGCTTGCCGCGTCATCAACATGAAAACAGCGATTGCTGCGGTCCCCACTAAAAAATTGGTCAGTGTCCCGTATACGGCACCGCCGAGTGCGCGACTAACCGTCATGTTGAGCCCCACCTGAATGACGAGCCCGGCACCGACCAGGAAAGCGAGCAGCATAGAAAAACTTTGCACGAATCAGCTTCTCGGATGAGGACTGTAACGACGAGTGATCAGCGAACGCCCCACCGATGTTCTCATAAGCCAAAGCACGAGGCGCCAGAACACGCGCTTTCCTAGCGGAACACGGCGCGGCGGGATAGCCGCCTGCACCGTAGCGCCGACATCCTCGTGGAAAAGGGGGGATCGACCGCTCATCGACGCGAGGATAGCGGGCAGATCAGCCCTCGCGCTAGGCTTGGCCCGACGGAAGTGCACCGTGACGACTGTTCCCCAACATACGCGTACCCTCGTCGAACGCTTACTCGAGGCGTATTGCGCTCGAATCTGCCCGCCCACGGCGCGCAATACCGTGCTGATCGGCTATCGCATCGCACAAGATCACGCTGTAATCCACGAGCTTCGGCGTATCTGTGGCGTTCAGGGAACCTGGCTACCCTCACCGGTTGCGCGCTTTCGTTACCGACATGCTACGCAGGATTGGGCGCTCGATTATTTTGAAGAGTCCCCCGAGCCGACCGGCTCCTGGCGGCGCTATACACCCTTGCGGCACAGCCGAAGCTTCATCGAACTCCTGCGGGAGTTCGATCTTGATCCCGTCGGTCATTTTTGGGGACGCCTCGACGGAAAAAGCCTAAGGTGGTGTAGCGCCAAAGGGCGCTGCATGGAGTGTGACGTTCGATACAAGCAAGTCCTCGGCCTGGCCGTCTCCATCGACTCCACTACCGACAATCAGAAGGTATACCGGAGTGTCACCCCATAAGTCGTGCGGCGCGGGTGCTATACGCTGTATCGAAAAGGAAGAAACGTGCCGGTTGAGTGGCTGCCATTCGGCAACGTGTTGCTGAGGAACGCATCACGAAATGCCCCTGTCGGTGCATCTTCATCGGTCAGGTTCCGCCCCCACAACTCCAACGACCAATCGTCTGCGCGCAATCCGAACGATGCGTTCACGAATGTCGCAGCCGGAACGATCGTTTGATTCGATGCATCAGCAAACTGCCTACCACGATGCGACACATCGCTGCGGATGAACATCTCGTTGTCTCCCGAGGTGTTGGCCGAATACTGAAATCCAGCGTTCGCCTGCACCTTCGACGTTCGCAGAATCTGGTTTCCGGAAACATCACCCGTCGGCGCAAAGCTGGGGAAGTCCCCGAACGTTTCGATCTGTGCCTTCTCGTAGGTCGGGTCGGCGAACGACGCGCTCACATTCAACTCCAAGCCTGGGAGAGGTCTCGCGAACAATGCAAGCTCAATACCTTTGACAGTCGCATCTCCTGCATTCACGTTGACGCCGGTTGCAGAGACAATCGCGCGGCCATCGATTCTCGAGATGACCTGCGGGATAACGATATCGGACCAATCGAGTTGATAGACGTCGAACTCTACGCCCAGTCGACGATCAAGAAACTCTGCTTTCACGCCAAGCTCGTAACTCTTGAGCGTCTCTGGATCGAACGGAGCCGGAACCGTCACCTCAACCGCAGCGTTATCGACAAAGCGCACTCTCGTCGGATCAAAGTCGCCGGATTTTTCCGAGTACGCGAGACTTGCGAAAAACGTCATGCGCTCTGACGGTTTGTATCGCAGCGTGCTACGCCAACTAAACAGACCCCAAGTGTTCTCGCGACTAGCTCGCGTGTTTTTGTCGATGAAGGATCTCTTTTCGTCGGTGTATCGCGCCTCGACGGATGCCGTGAGTTGATCGGTGACGTCGTACTCGATGGAGCCAAACGCCGAGGGCGCGGATGCGTCTTCGATGATGACCGCACCGAAGCCCGCCCCACCCGAGGGGTCGCGGAACCATGGAAGAAATACCGCATTGCCACCGTCACGGACAAAATCGACAACCGTCGTCGGTCCGAAAGACGTACAAGCGAGACAGAACGAACCAAAATCAGCCGGGAGCGGACTCGTCGCAATTGCGCCGTCGATACCGCTACCTGATGATGTTTCGTAGTAGTAGAGGCCCAAAGAATAGCGTAAGGACTTGCCGCGATCGCTGGCGAAGCGAACCTCCTGACTTTTATCGAAGGTGTTGTCTACGCCGCCGACCTGCAGCAACCCGGTCTGAAATTTCTTGAGCGGCCCCGATCGCGTACCAAATACCCCCGCACCAAGCGGGAACGGCGACAACAGCGCGGGCTGATACGTGAACCACACCGTATTTCCGGTATTGCGTGAACCATCGACGAGATAGCCCTGCTTGACACGAGAGTAGCCAGTAATCGCCTCGAGAGTGCCTCCAGCCAGATCGTGGGTGAGTTTGAGATAACCACGGATGAGATGTCGCTTTTCGCCCGTTGCATCCGGCATGGTTGTCAGAGCGTTACGATCGATCGACGGTAGCTTGCCGCAATAATTGAGCAACCGACTCGAGCGAGGATAAGTGGTGCCGCCGATGCTGCCGCTCAAGCCGAGGCTCTGATCGCGTACTCGCCGATCCTCACAGTTCATGGCGAGGCCAGTAGTCGCCGTATTATCGACATCATCGCTCGAGACGTAGAGGCCGAGCTCAGCAGCAAACGGAGCCCCAGCGTCCCACAACAAAGCCCCATTGAAGGTCGAAAACTCGTATCCGCCAATCGTCGCGCTGCGGCCTGGTCCTGAATACTGATTTTTGTACGACCCATCCCACTCGTCATGAAGAAAGGTGGCTCGACCTTTTAAACGGCCGACGATCGGGCCGCTCAGCGTCAGGGATGCGAGTCGCTTCCCGCGATTCCCTGCGGTGAGAGTCGCGCGAGCCTTAAACATATCGCCCGGCTTAGCCGACACGTAATTGATTGCGCTGCTGAATGCATTCCGACCATATAGAGACGCCTGCGGGCCTTTGACTACCTCGATGCGCTCGAGATCGAGTTGGTTGAAATTGATCCCCTCGCGTCCAGACACGAAGACACCGTCAAAGAAAACTGCCGTATTGAGCTCGCCGAAGATATCGATCGGCGCAACTCCACGAATGACGGGGGCGGGAAGAAAGTCGCCGAGTACGTTGGAAAATGTCAGCCCAGGAGTCAATGACGCGACGTCATCGAGGTTGGCGATACCTCTCACCTCAATGGCTTCGGCCGTGAACGCCGTTATCGCGAGCGGGACATTGATGAGGGATTCGGACGATTTGCGAGCCGTCACCACCACTTCATCGAGCGCGAGAGTGTCTTGCTCGACGGTTTGGGCCATTCCGCTAGACCAGGGGGCGACCGCAAAAACAATAATCGTCACCCACGGAAAGCCAACCCTCGACGGGAATCGTTCATGATCAACATGCCTCCTTGGCATTAGGTTCGCTGATTTACGACGTGAATTTTACAATGTCCCGCCGTCGAGTGGCCATCGCATGATTTTCGATTGTCTTTGAAAACTTGTAGGCATATCGTCGGGTGACCGGGAGCTTTTTTGTGATTCAACCCTGCAGAGGACTTGACACGCATGGCCAGAAAAATTTCGAAAATCGATCGACGTTCCTTACTCGCGGGTGCTGCGATTGCCAGCGTTGCGGCCATCGCCGGCCGTGATGGCGTTACCGATGCCAAAGCGCAGGGCACCTCGACCTCCTCAGCGACGAACGACATTCAAGTGGCCAATCGCGGTCAATACTCGACCGTAGCGCTCAAGCAAGACTCGATCAATGTCGCTGCCGTGCAATCGCAGCTGTATTCAATCGATCTTCGAGATCGCGCGAAAACGCTCAAGCGTAATCTCGATCGCGTGCTGCGCCTCATCGACCTGTCGCAGAACTCGCCGGAGGAATGGAACGGTGAGCGCCGCTGGGGCTCGAAGGTAGACCTCATCGCCATGCATGAGTTCCCGATCCAGGGCTTTCAGCCTTGGAATCGGAAGGAGCTCAACCAAATCGCTTTCGAACTCCCCGGTCCCGAGTCAGAGGCCATCGGTGAGCGCGCACGTCGCTATGGTTGTTACATCTCCTGGGGTTGCTACGCCAAAGAAAAAGATTGGCCGGATCACGTGATTAACATGTCGGTGCTTACTGGCCCCGACGGCAAGATCGTGAGCAAACAGTGGAAGGCGCGAAATATCTTGGGGCTTTTTGGTGACGGCGCCCTCATCGGTACAACCGTTTACGACGTGCTCGACCGCTATGTCGAAATGTACGGCTGGGATGCCGTGATGCCCGTCGCTCGCACCGATATCGGCAATATCGCAATCACCGCGGTGGGTAACGAGCCTCTTCTTTATACCTGTCTTGCACTCAAAGGTGCGGAGGTGCTCGTGCTTTCGGTCACTGGCGGGAGCAACGCCGAAACCGCCAAGGCGACAGCGCGATCCACTCGGATCTACACCTTGGGCGTCGGTAATGCGGTGTCACCCAACAACATTGGCTTCCCGGAATCATCGGGAACGCGCGATCAGGGCACCGTGATCGTCGATCCGCGAGGAAGCGTACTTGCGGAGACGGATAATCATCACGAGGACATCATCACCGCTCGGGTCCCCATCGCTGATTTCCGAAAAACTCGCCGAGTACAAGAACTGCCCATGGCGATCCTGCTGCCGATCTTGCAGCAGTATCAGCCGCTCTTTCAGCCCAATGCCTTCCTAGACAAACTGCCTCAAACCTATCAGGAGGCGGGCGAGCTCGTCAGAAAGCGCATGAGCATGAGATGAGTGAAATAGGCCCTGCGCTCAAGGCGCGGTGCCGCCGGTGAGTCCGATACTTAAATCGACTGCGTCGATACCCACCGGATATCGATGACGCATGCCTTGGGTCGGCGTCCATCCTTCGACTGTGACGACCAACGCAAACACACCGAGAACATGGGTATCAAAACTTGCGGTTCGCGTTTTGATGTCATATCGCAATGGCATTGAGCCGGCAGGTAGAAATACTGGATCCCATCCGAGAGATGCTTCGTTGTAGACAAAGGCTTTCAATCGGGAGATTTCGTCGGTCGTGAGCTTCCGCTTGCCTGTAATCGGCAGCGTGATCGTCGCAGGCCGATTGACGATAGTGCGGTAAGGCCCCATGAGTACCGCCGGGCTCACCGGCTCACCATGGTCGCGCAGATGCTGAACCGGGACGCTCTGCGAGCCGATATACGCCTCAAAGCTGTCCCAAGCAGAAACGAGGTTGTCGGCCGGGTCACGAAACGCCCGATAATTCTTAGCATCGAAGGACTCGGGTTCACCAGGATAGGCGTCTCTGGCGATCACCAGCTTCGAGCCGCGCAATGCGCCCGACTTTACCTCGACGCTACCGCCTCCCTCACGATCGACCGCGCCCCTCGCAGCGATCGACAGATTCGTACCGACGGGGAACACGCCGAAGCGCTCAACGGCAGTTCGGATGTTATTTGCGTATCCGATCGAGAACTCTCGACCCCAGGCATCGAAGGTTTCGGAATACTGAAGCTTCACGATCGACGAATCTGACGGGTTGCACTCGATAGGCGTCGGAGAGTCCACGCGCTCGCACCACTCGACCCAACGCTTACCTTGACGCAGGTCGGTTCGGGAGTTGAGCGGAATCTGCTGCATTTTTCTAATCGCGAGTAAGGGATCGCGACCGTCATGATACCAGTGCGACAACAGTACGAGAATCTCGCGGCGCCCGTCTCGCTTAGCCAAATCAATATTTTCGCGAAGTGTTCGAAATCTGTTTTCAGGATCTGTGGACGTGAAATCCTGCGGTAATGACAAACCGTAGGAGTAGTAGTTATCGAGTCGGATATCTCCAGACTTTCCGACAGGATTGAATCTCAAGGTATAGCGATCGCCGAAATACGCCTCGAGGTATCGCTTGAACGAGATGTAGTTGTTGTACGCGTTCTCGTGATACACCTCTTTCGACCAAGGATGTGGCGCCGAAAATGGACCAGCGCCCGCCCGATCTGGGAAAGGCAAGCCGTAAGTCGTATAAAGTACAGCCACTTCCGACCCGCGCGGTAACCGATCGAAATGTTTCTTTGCCACGTGCAGCAGTGCGAGGTTGTACTCGGGAGTACGCCCGACCTGTCGCGCTTGCTGATAAGTAAACGTATCGCGGTGTCCAGACAGACATAGCGCGCGTTGAATATAGCCGCGTGTCATGAAGTTGTTGGCGTAATTGTTGTTATCGGTCGTTTCACGAACGAGCACCATTTTCCGAAAGCCTTCTCGCGCGAAATCGAGCGCGACATCCTCTTCGAAACGCGTGAGGCCAGTCGTTGGTGAGTACGCACCGAAGCGGACGTCGATCTGATCGCCGAATATTTGGTGAAGAATGCGACTTGTCTTCTGTTTGACCTCCTCAGTCATGGGTGACAGTCGCGGCTTCAGATCGTCATGCAGGATGCTGAAATCGGTGATGCCCGAGGCCATTGAGAGTTCATCGGCGTTGCGAATGCCATTGGGCATCGCGAGCGGATTAGGACCCGGGCCTCTCGAACTCGCACCGATCATGACGACGTCCTCGAGATAATTCGTACCGTCACGTGGATCGATTGCCTAGAAGGAGCGCTGCTGGGGATTCTTCATGTCCTTCGCGGGCGTGATCATTCCCAGCAGATCCGGGACGTCCTTGACTGAAAGCCTTACCCTCGGGTCGTAGATGGAGACCCAGTGCAAACCGTCGGAGGAGCGCCGATACAATCCCATCGCGTCGTAGGCGCCCTCCAGCCCACGCGTCTTGAAGCCGAGAAAATATGGAATCAGCCCCAGCTGCTGTCGAAACGGCGGAGTTCCGACGAAATCCTCAGTACAGGGTTCATCCATCGCGGATGCGCTCGCCCCAAAACTGCGGTTGAGGACCTGCCTTCGGTAGAGCGGGTCGATCCCTTCGGGCTCGGTCCAGTCGGTCACCAGCACGGCAATTTTTTCAGCGTTTCGCGCCGTATCGGGCTGCGCGACCGACAAGGCCGCAGCAAAGACTGCAGAAAAAACGGTGATGCAAAGTCGCATGATCCCCCCCCTGATTCTCGCCTACAGCCATCCACGGCGAACGCGGTTTAGGTTAGCCTCGCAGCTCCCTACGAGCAGACTGGAAGATGCACCGATGACCGAAAATGCGATCGCCTCCGCCCTCGCCGCCCTTCAAGCCCGAGTCGGCCACGAGGTTCATGTCAGTGACTGGATGATGATCTCGCAGGAACGTATCAACGCCTTCGCCGCAGCAACTGACGATCCCCAGTGGATACACGTTGATGTCGAGCGCGCGACTCGCGAGTCCCCTTACAGCGCACCAATCGCCCATGGTTACCTGACACTGTCGCTGAGCGTTCCGCTGCGAGGCCTGGTGGATGCCAGCAAACCTATCGCTCCTGGTGTTCGAAATGTCATCAACTACGGACTCAACAAACTTCGATTTCCGAATGCCGTCCGTGTCGGCTCGAAGATTCGTGGCCGATTCACGTTACAAGCGGTAGAGCAAGTTGCTCCCAATGTATTGCAGGTCACTGAGCAATACACCGTAGAGATCGAGGGCGTGCCGAAGCCTGCGTGTATCGCTGAAAGTGTGATGCGCCTGGTATTTTGATCTCGATCGCTCTGATCGTCAGACGATGAGGTCCGTCTTCCTCGATTTTGCAACCTTGGGTAGCGGCGATCTCGAGACTGCTCGACTTGAGGCCGCAGCGCCAGGTCTCACGCTGCTTCCTGCGACGCCGCAGCCCGAGGTGCTCGAGCGTATCGCCGGTCACGCCATCGTGATGACCAACAAACTCAGACTTGATCGAAGCATCATCGAGAACTCTCCGCAATTGCGGCTCATCGCACTCTCGGCGACCGGAACCAATAACCTCGATCTCGAGGCCGCGCGGGAACGCGGTGTCGCTGTCTGTAACGTCACCGACTACTGCACGCCCTCCGTGGTTCAGCATGTGCTGGGGGTTTTGCTATCGCTGACACACCACTTACCTGACTACTCGCGCGAGGCACGCGACGGAACTTGGGCGAAGGGCTCGCAGTTCACCTTGCTCGGTCATCGAATACGCGAATTGCGTGGGCGCACGCTAGGAGTCGTCGGCTGGGGGGTATTGGGTCAAGCTGTGGCGCAAGCCTGTGAGAAGGCGCTGGGGATGCGCATCCTCGTCGCGAATCGTCCTGGCGGAACACCCATCGACGGACGACTCGATCTCGATGATCTGCTGCGCTGCGCGGATGTCGTGACACTGCACTGCCCACTGACCTCGGCCACCACGAATATGATCGACGAACGGCGGCTCGCACTCATGAAGCGCGACGCTATTCTCGTCAATACGGCGCGCGGCGGGCTCGTCGACGTCGACGCTCTTGCGACCGCCCTAAGAAATGGCCGCCTAGGTGGGGCAGCCATCGATGTGCTCCCCATGGAGCCCCCCGTCGGCGGCAGCCCCTTGTTCGCCCCGGACCTGCCCAACCTGATCGTCACGCCGCATACCGCTTGGGCGGCCGTCGAATCTCGCCAGCGTTGCCTGGATGAGGTGGCCGCCAACGTCGCGGATTGGCGGGCGGGAGGAACTCGGCACCGGGTGGTGTGATCAAAAGTTGGCTTGGGGGGAAGTCCCAATGGAATTAACCTCCTTATATGTAGAATCCCGGGCCCAACCTCGGACCCCGATATCACCGATGATCTCCACCATGCCTCGCGCTGTTCTTGGTTCACTTTTGCTCGGCACTCTCTTCGTGCTCGCGAGCTGTGGCGGAAATGGGCCTACAGGGGCTTCGGGCAGTGATCGCCCGGCAGGCTCGGGCGGCCCTCCCCCCGCTAAGGTCATCACGGCCAAGATCGATCGTCGCCCTTTCGGCCCTCAAATCGAGGCCGTGGGAACCGCGCTCTCGCGGGAATCCGTCGAGATCACTTCCAAGATCGCAAACGTCATCACTCGTATTCGGTTCGCTGAGGGACAGCTCGTCGCAGCCGGGACAGTGCTCGTGGAGCTCGACCGTGCGCAAGCGGCGGCAGCGCTTGCAGAGGCCGAAGCCAACCTCGCGGAGTCGCGTAACCAGTTCAATCGCGGGCGCGACCTCTCGGTCACTCAGGCGCTTTCCAAGGCTCAGCTCGATCAACTCGAGACGGCAGTGAAAACCGGTGAATCACGGGTCGCGGCTGCACGGGCACGTCTCGAAGATACCGTCATTCGTGCGCCCTTCGCAGGACGTACGGGGCTGAGAAAAGTCAGCCCGGGCGGCCTCGTGAACCCCGGCACCGTCATCACTACGCTCGACGACTCCTTGGTAATGAAGCTCGAGTTCACGGTGCCCCAGTCGTTTCTCAAAGATTTATCACTCGGTCTGCCCGTAGAGGCTCGTGCTGAAGGTCTGGGTGATCGTGTGTTCGCCGGCAAGATCACGGCGATCGACTCGCGTATCGACCCCGTCACTCGTGCACTCAGGGTACGCGCTGAACTCGCGAACTCAGACGGCGCGCTGCGTCCAGGTTTGTTCATGAGCGCTCGGCTGCGCGGCAAACCTATCGATACACTCATGATCCCGGAAGAAGCGCTCGTGCCCGAACAGGGAAAAACCTATGTTTTCGTCGTCATTGACGGAAAAGCGATTCGGCGTGAAGTCCGAACGGGCGGACGTGAGCCGGGATATGTGGCGATCCTCGAGGGTCTCGATGGCGCTGAAGCCGTCATCGTGGAAGGTACTCAGCGCGTTCGCGACGGCGGCAAGGTGATCGCCGAGCCTCGCGCATGAAGCTCTCGGAATTCTGCGTCCGCCGACCGGTCTTCGCGACCGTCCTCAGCTTGATGCTGGTGATCTTCGGTCTCGTCGCGCTCGAGCGATTGACCCTGCGCGAGTACCCGGACATCAATCGTCCGGTCGTGTCGATCACCACCATCTACCGCGGTGCATCGGCCAACGTGGTCGAGAACAAAGTCACCCAAGTCATCGAGGATCGAATCGCGGGGGTCGAGGGAATCCTCAAACTCGAGTCGGATAGCTCCGACGAACGATCAAGCATTCGAGTCGAGTTCGATGTTGCACGCGACATCGACGATGCCGCTAACGACGTCCGTGATCGAATCTCGCGCGTGCTCACGCAACTTCCCCCGGAAGCCGATCCGCCTCAGGTCGTCAAAGCGGATGCCAATGCCGAATCGGTGATGTTCCTCAGCTTCAACTCGGAGGCAATGACTCCGCTTGAAGTGACGGACTACGCCGAGCGGTATATCGTCGATCGTCTTTCGACGGTGCCCGGAGTTTCGCGTGCGGCGCTGTCTGGCGCACGGCGTGCGGCCATGCGCATCTGGATCGATCGTCAGGCTCTCGCAGCCCGGGCGCTGACCGTTGGCGATATCGAAACGGCGCTACGTCGTGAGAATGTGCAGCTACCCGCTGGACGCATCGAATCACAACAGCGGGAATTCTCGCTGCGGACCGAGGTCGGGCTCGATACCGAGGAAGATTTCCGAAATCTCGTCATCGGTCGTAACTCCGACGGACATCTCGTACGCCTCGGCGAAGTGGCAGACGTCCGAATCGCTGCCGAGAGCGATCGCACGCTGCTGCGTACGAATGGCCGTGCCGGGGTTGGTATCGGCATCGAAGCGAACTCTAAAGCCAACGTTCTTGAGGTCGTCCAAGGAGTCCGTGCAGAAGTTGAACGCCTGCAAAAGAGTCTGCCGAAAAGATCCTCCCTGGTCGTCAACGTCGATAACGGTGTAGCCATTCAGGCTGCACTGCGCGAAGTGCTGATTGCAGTGCTCTTCGCGTTCATCTCAGTGCTTGTCGTCATCTACGGATTTCTCGGAACGCTTCGCACCACGATCATTCCGGCGGTCACCATCCCGGTGTCGGTGATTGCTGCATTCATCTTTGTCTATGCGCTTGGCTACTCACTCAACGTCATCACACTGTTAGGCGTGGTGCTCGCGATCGGACTTGTCGTCGACGACTCGATCGTGGTCCTCGAAAACATTCATCGACGTGCCGAACTGAATGAACCTCCGATCGTCGCGGCAATCCGCGGCAGCAGCGAAATCGGCTTCGCAGTCATCGCGACAACCCTGACGCTCGTTGCAGTATTCGTACCGCTCTCTTTCTTGCCGGGCGATAACGGTCGGCTGTTCCGCGAGTTTGGCCTGACGGTAGCCGCCTCGATCTTGTTCTCTGCCGTCGTTGCGCTGACCTTGACGCCGATGATGGCCTCACGTTTGCCGCCCGAACAGGAAACGAAGCACGGTCGGTTTGCGATACTCATCGAAGGTTTTTTCAAGACGCTCTCCGATCAATACGAGCGTCGCTTACGGCAACTCATGCGCCGCCCATGGCTGATCGTCGGTTCCGTTCTCGGGCTCGGCTTTCTCGGCGCCCTCAGTTTCCGAGCTCTGCCTTCCGAGTTCATGCCGTCAGCAGATGTTGGTCGAGTATTTGTCATGCTACAGGCGCCTGAAGGTGCCAGTTTCGAATACACCGAAGAATATGGCCGTCGACTCGAAGCGATCGCCCAGAGCGAAGTCGACACGGGAGATGTTCGTCGCGTGACGCTGCGCGTTCCCGCCGGGTTCGATGGCGCAGGAGGGGTGAACTCTGCTCGACTTATTCTCGTACTCAATGATTGGAGTGGGCGCGATCGCTCTGCGCAAGAGATCGCCACGTCACTGCAACGCAAGCTTGGCGACCTTCCAGGCGTCCGCGTTAACACCATGGCCGGTGGAAATATGCGTGGTGGCTGGGGCAAGCCCGTTCAGGCGGTTCTCGGGGGCCCCGATTACGAGACGCTCGCGGAGTGGTCCGACAAACTCGTCCAGCTCGCCGAACAAAACCCCGGCCTGACCGGTGTGGATAGTAGTTACCAGCCCCGTAAACCGCAGATCCGTGTCGCGATCGATCGCGATCGAGCGGCAGATCTTGGCGTATCGCTGCAAACAGTCGGTCGGACGCTCGAGACCATGCTCGGGTCACGTATCGTGACGACGTTCATCGATCGCGGTCGTGAGTACAACGTCGTCCTACAAGGTCGCGCCGATGAGCGTGCCACGACGACGGACCTGACCAACCTGATGGTCCGCTCCGATCGATCGGGGGAGCTCATTCCCCTCTCGAGCGTGGTACGTCTCACGGAGACGGCAGGGGCCACTGAGCTCAGTCGATTCAATCGACTCCGTGCGGTAGAGATCGGCGCAGGACTCGCCGATGACTACACCATGGGCGAGGCCATCGAGTGGTTCGAGCAGACCGTCGCTCGAGAACTGCCCCCCAGCGCCACACTCATGTGGGACGGCGACTCCGGCGATTATGTACGGAGCGGCGGCCAGCTTTGGATCACGTTGCTGTTCGCGGTCATCATCGTCTTCCTGGTGCTGGCGGCACAGTTCGAGAGCTTCGTGCATCCTGCGATCATCATGGTGACCGTTCCGCTCGCGCTGCTCGGTGCCGTGTTCGGACTGCAACTGCACGGCATGAGCGTGAACATCTTCAGTCAGATCGCCGTGATCATGCTCATCGGCATCGCAGCGAAGAATGGCGTATTGATCGTCGAGTTCGCTAACCAACTCCGCGAACGCGGAATCGAGTTCAAGGAAGCCGTCGTACAAGCCGCAGCCGTACGTCTACGACCGGTGTTGATGACCAGTCTTTGCACGGCCTTTGGTGCCATTCCATTCCTGCTCGCATCCGGTGCGGGCGCCGAGCAGCGCGAGCCCATCGGAGTAGTCGTGTTCTATGGCACCTTGGTATCGGTATTCCTGACCCTGCTCGTCGTTCCCGCGGTGTACTCACTCGTCGCGCGGCACACCCGATCGAGTAGTCACACCACTCGCCTCGTCGATCGATTGATGGGTAACTCTCCGCAAGACTCCGGGGTGTAAAGGAGCGCCGCGCTTCCACGCGGCGACCCATTAGGCAGCGAGTTCCGCCGCCTGTTCTGCGAAGCCTTGCTCGAGGACACACGCCACGGCGTGAATCACCGCAGCAATTCGGACGGTGCTCTGAATCGAGTCGCGCCCGATGTCGTGCTTGCGCAGCAACTTTTCGTGTGACTCGATGCAGAGGCCGCAACCGTTCACCGCAGACACCGCGAGCGAGTACAACTCGAAGTCGAGCTTGTCGATCCCGGGGTTTGCCATCACGTTCATCCGCAGTCGTGCCGGCATGGACTGATACTCCACATCGCCGACGAGGTGCAGGAAGCGGTAGTACACGTTGTTCATGCCCATGATCGCAGCAGCGGCTTTCGCACCGCTGATGCCCGCCTCATCGAGCTCCGCGCGCGCCGCCGTCTCGATCGCCCGAACGAGAGGCAGATGGCGCGAGGCGATCGCTGTGGCGAGCGCCGTACCCCAAATCTGCTTCGCGGTGAGCCCTGGTGCGCCTTGAACGGTGAGCACCGAGCCGAGATTCAGCTTGAGGTCGCGGGCGTAATCGGGAATCGAGTCCCGAAGTTGCTCGAGGGCGGTCATGATCAGGCCGCCTTGAGGGTGTCTTCGCCCTTCTGCCAATTGCAGGGGCAAAGCTCGTCCGTCTGCAGCGCATCGAGAACACGCAGCACTTCGTCTGGCGAACGGCCAACGTTCAGGTCGGTGATGTAGACGAAGCGGATCACACCCTGCGGATCGACGATATAGGTCGCGCGCTGAGCGACACCGGCTTCTGCGTCGATGATGCCGAGAGCGCTCGTCAGTTCGCGCTTGATATCGGCGAGCATCGGGAACGGCAGATCCTTCAGTTCCGACTTGCTACTGCGCCAGGCGAGGTGTACGAACTCGCTGTCGGTGCTGACGCCGTAGACCTGCGCGTCACGCGCCGTGAATTCTTTGTTCAGCTTGCCGAAGGCGGCGATCTCGGTCGGGCACACGAAGGTGAAGTCCTTCGGCCAAAAGAAAACGATCTGCCACTTGCCGGCGGCCGAGGCGTTGGTGAACGGCTGGAAAGCCGTCTTGATGTCGTTGGTGACGACGCCGGTCAGGGCGAACTTGGGAAACTGCTGTCCGATGCCGATCATGAGATGCTCCTTGCGTTAGATTCGAACCGGTCGCGCATCTTGGCGACCCTCGGCTCGACAATCCAATCGATTGATGTGATGATTTCGATAGACGCTATTTATCGAATTCCGGCGAGGGACCCGCCCCATGGCTGACATCAAACTGAAGGATTTGCGTTATCTCGTCGCGATCGCCGACACCCGACATTTCGGCCAAGCCGCGGAACGTTGTTTCGTCAGTCAGCCCACCTTGTCGGCCCAACTCAAGAAACTCGAGGATTATCTAGGTGTCCCTCTCGTCGAGCGTCAACCGCGCAAGGCGCTCCTGACGCCCGCCGGTGCAGAGATCGTGGCCCGAGCCCGACGTATCGTCGAAGCGAGCGACGAAGTAGTCGCCATCGCCCAAGCCCATCGTGAGCCGCTTGCAGGTCGCCTAAAGGTCGCTTTCTTGCCGACCATCGGTCCTTATCTGCTGCCCGTCGTCGCTCCACGACTGCGTAAAACGCTGCCTCACCTTGGGCTCATGCTCTACGAGTATCAAACGGCGACGATGCTCGAGCGCTTGAAAGCGGGTGAGATCGACATGGGAGTATTGGCGCTACCAGTGGATCTCGACGGTCTCGCCTCGCGACGGCTGTACGACGAGCCCTTCGTCGTCGCGGCTCCGGCTGATCATCCACTCGCCGTACGAAAGCAGCTCAAGGTGGGTGATCTCAAAGGCGCAACGCTACTGCTGCTCGAGGATGGTCATTGCCTGCGTGATCAAGCGCTCGACGTCTGTAACCGAATCGATGTGCACGAGAAACAGGACTTCCGCGCCACCAGTATCGAAACGCTCAGACAGATGGTCGCCTCAGGAGCAGGTCTCACGCTCATGCCGGAATTCGCAACTCGCGGCAGTCATGCCACACCAAAAGGCCTGGTGTTTAAGCCCTTCGTCAAACCCGTTCCCACTCGTAGTATCGGCGCGATTTGGCGAAAGAGTTCCCCGAGAACCGTCGCCATCGATGCCGTCGCACGCGTGATCGCCAACCATGCCGAGTAATTCTATGAGTGCCACCCTACTCTGGTTCAGACACGATCTTCGCCTCGCCGATCACCCGGCCTTACGCGCAGCGCTCACCCGCGACAAGCCCGTCATCCCGGTTTTTCTTTGGTGCCCTGAAGAGGAAGGCGAGTGGGCGCCAGGCGGCGCCTCGAGGTGGTGGCTGCATCGATCCTTGACCTCGCTCGCCAAAGATCTCGAAAAAGCGGGCTCGAAGCTTTTGATTCGGCAGGCTGACGACTCGCTGGCCGCGATCAAGAAACTGATTCGCGAGACGGGCGCGGACGCGGTGTATTGGAGCCGGCGTTATGAGCCTCTGGTCATCGAGCGCGACCGGCGAATCAAAGAAACGTTACGCACCGAAAACATCGAGGTACGCAGTTTCAATGCGGCGCTACTGATCGAACCTTGGGACGTTCAGAACCTGAGCGGGAAGCCCTTTCAGGTATTCACCCCGTTCTGGCGCAAAGTCTCCGCGAGTATCGAGCCGCCCGCGCCTCTGCCCGCACCCAAAAAAATCTCGGCGCCGGCCAAGTGGCCCTCCGGCGTGAAACTGGAGTCGCTCGACTTGATGCCGGAGATTCCCTGGCACGAGGGAATGGCGAGGACTTGGCATCCTGGCGAGCGTGGCGCCAAAGAACACCTCGAGACGTTCCTTGAGGGCCCCGTCAAACATTACGGTGAAGCCCGCAATTTGCCAGCGCAGTCAGGAACTTCGAGACTCTCACCGCATCTTCATTTCGGCGAGCTCTCACCCAGACAGGTTTGGCATGCCGCACCCAAGTGGCGAAGCAGTCAATTCATGGCGGAGATCGGCTGGCGGGAGTTCGCTCACCATTTGCTCTATCACTTCCCCCGAACGACGAACGAGCCGTTGCGTTCCGATTTCATTCGCTTTCCGTGGAGAGAGAACACTCGGGAGCTCGCGGCGTGGCAACGTGGAAAAACAGGGATTCCGCTCGTCGATGCAGGGATGCGTGAGCTCTGGGAAACCGGCTGGATGCACAACCGCGTGCGCATGGTCGTGGCGTCGTTTCTGGTGAAGAACCTGCGCATGCATTGGCTGCATGGCGCGCGTTGGTTCTGGGACACGCTCGTAGATGCCGACCTCGCAAGTAACACGCTCGGCTGGCAATGGGCTGCGGGTTGCGGCGCCGATGCAGCGCCCTACTTCAGAGTCTTCAATCCTGAAAGCCAGGCCGAAAAATTCGATCCGCAGAGCGAATACATCAAACGCTGGATTCCAGAGCTCTCTGGTGAAGGCGCAAAATCCTACCCTACTCCGATCGTCGATCTCAAAGCCTCGCGCGAGGCTGCCCTCGCAGCGTTCAAAACCTTGCGGAAGTAGATATGGTCAAGCACATCGTCATGTGGCGTCTTCGCGAAGGCGCCTCCAAAACGACAGATGCCGAGTTGATCAAGTCATTGCTCGAGAGTCTTGCCGGCAAGATTCCCGGATTGCTCAAGATCGAGGTCGGGGTCAATTTCATCGAGGATGCCAACGCCTCGGACGTCGTGCTCTACAGCGAATTCGTCGACCGGGCAGCTCTCGAGGCTTACCAGAGCCACCCGCTGCACTTGGCGGTAGTGCCCGAGGTCAAAGCCCGCGCCATCGAGCGCCGATCAGCCGATTTCGTCGTTTTGGGTTGATTCCTCGAGATCTTACGCGACGGCCTCGACGATCATCTGACGCTGTCGCAAGTCGGACAGTCGGTGTCGCCCGCCCGTTAGGGAAGCGACATATCTTTGAGCCGCGCAAAGATTTTCCCGTGATCGAATGCGCGGTTGACGATTAAGACGCTCCACTCGCCACACCCAATGCTGTAACCGATCCGACGAGAAACTCGCGCCGGGATATCCAGTCAAGCTCGGTATTCACGACGCACCCTCGGTCAGAGGATCGCCGCATCGGCTTCGAGCACACTCGAGGCGCCCGCGGTCACCACTTTGACCAGAGCCTGCGCCTGCGGCAGCACGTGCGCGGCATAGAAACGCGCCGAGGTAATCTTGCCACGAAGGAAATCTTTGTCTTCGGCGCCTGCCACCAACTTTCGAGCGGCGACGTCCGCCGACTTTGCGAGCAACCAGCCGCCAAGCACATAACCCGCAAGTCGCAACATCGGTACTGAAACGGCCAAAGCACGCTCGGGCCCTTGGGCAAACGACTCGAGAATCTGGCGAACCGCTGCCTCGAGCGTATCGACAGCCGCGAGCGCGTCAGTGCGTACAGTTTCGATGGCAGAGTCACCGCCCTTGATCGCCGCGAGTTCGCGACGCATATCGGCGATAAGCGCCGCCATCGCCGCGCCCCGATCACGTGCAATCTTGCGCCCAATGAAATCATTGGACTGGATTGCCGTCGTCCCCTCGTAAATCGTGGTGATGCGTACGTCTCGATAGGCCTGAGCCGCACCGGTCTCTTCGATGAAGCCCATACCGCCATGAACTTGCACGCCGAGCGATGCCAACTCGATGCCCGCCTCGGTGCTGCAGCCCTTGATCACCGGAATGAGCAGATCACCTCGAGCTTGCGCGGCGCGACGCATCCCTTCATCTGCATGCTTTCCGCCGACGTCGAGTTGATAGGCCCCATAGAGTGCGACTGCGCGCAGCGCCTCAACTTGCGAGCGCATCGTCAACACCAGGCGCTTGACGTCAGGGTGATGAATGATCGGCGCAGGTCCCGGAGGGAGAGCAACCGGAGGCTTGCCCTGCACACGGGTGCGAGCCCACTCGGCGGCCTGTTGGAACGCGCGCTCCGCGACAGCGTAACCCTCGAGACCCACGGAAAGGCGCGCCGCATTCATCATGACGAACATGTATTCGAGTCCGCGATTGGGCTCGCCGACGAGATAACCGATCGCGCCGTCTTTTTGACCGTAAGCCATGACGCAAGTTGGGCTGCCGTGGATGCCGAGCTTGTGCTCGATCGAAATGCACTGCACGTCGTTGCGTGCGCCGAGCGATCCATCGTCGTTCACGAGCACCTTGGGCACGATGAACATCGAGATACCCTTCACGCCCGGCGGAGCACCATCGATGCGCGCCAGAACGAGATGAATGATGTTCGGCGTTAAATCGTGTTCGCCGTACGTGATGAAAATCTTTTGGCCGAACACGCGATATTGATCACCCTCGGGTGTGGCGCGCGTGCGGATGGCGGCGAGGTCCGAACCCGCCTGAGGTTCGGTCAGGTTCATGGTACCCGTCCACTCCCCACTCACCATTTTCGGCAGAAAGAGATTTTTTTGATGATCCGTGCCGTAATGCTCAAGCGCCTCGACGGCGCCCTGCGTCAGCATCGGGCACAGCTTGAATGACAAGTTCGAAGCCGCCCACATTTCTTCGACGGCCGTTCCGATCATCGTGGGCGCGCCTTGGCCGCCACTTTCTTGCGAAGCACGCAGTCCCGCCCAGCCCCCTTCGACATATTGCTGATAGGCCGCCTTGAAACCCTTCGGCGTCAAGACACCTTCAGGTGTCCAGCGCGCGCCCTCACGATCAGAGCTCTTGTAGAGCGGATCGAGGACGTTCTCAGCGAACTTGCCGGCCTCTTCGAGAATCGCATCGGCAACCTCAGGCGAATAGTCGGCGAAGGCCGGACAGCCCTGCAGAGCGCTCTCATCAAGCAACTCATGGATGACAAACTGCAAATCTTTGAGCGGTGCACGGTACATCGTCGAAATCCTTTTGCCCGGCCTGGGCTGGACACGTTGAATAACAGGGGATGGCGAATTCTAACCCGCGAGGGCCGGGACGAGATTGGCCGCGAGAAAATCGACAAACGCCTTGACCCGCTCGTCCTCGGCGAGCCGTCCGGGATACACCGCATACAGCGGCGCCTGCTCGGGCGGACGCCAATCGGGCAGGACTTTTTTGAGACGCTGCGAGGCGAGCCCCTGCCGACACAAAAACTCGGGTAACACACCGATTCCGAGGCCCGCCGCGACCGAGGCGTGCAGGAGCGCTGGATCATTCACGGCCAACTTGGGACTGATACTGACTTCCTCTCGACGCTTGCCATGAGTCAGCCGAAGCACGAACAGGGAGCCGGGCGGCGTCTCCGGAGTAAGCATGTCGAAACGAGCCAAGTCGCCTGGGGCGATCGGCTCCCCAGCCTTTTGGAGGTAGGTCGGGGTCGCGCACAAGATCGCCGGTGGAGCGCCGAGCACACGAGACACCCGATCAGTCGAAGGGTCCTCGCCCACCCGAATCACGAGGTCATGCTCGACCTGAAGTCCGGAGGAAAGGTCCCCGAGCTCGACCTCGAGCGGGATCTTCGGATACCGCTCGAGGAATCGAGGTACGAGGGGGGCGAGCAGTACCCGCCCGAAGGTCGGTTCGGCCAAGACTCGCAGCGGCCCGCCTCGCGACTCGATGAGTTCTCCGGCAAGCCGGCGCGCGTCATCCGTCGATTGCAGAATGGCGCGACACGCTGGGAGCAGCCGCTCACCTGCCGGGGTCAACGTCAGCCTTCGGGTCGTTCGGGTCATGAGCTTCACCCCGAGCTCATCCTCAAGCTCCGCGATCGCACGGCTGACCGCCGCCTTAGGAACGCCGAGGGCTCTGGCCGCTGCGGAAAATCCGTTCAGATCGATGATTTTGGCAAAGGTCGCCATATGCGCCGGAGACCAAAACTGCGACATGGGTGAGACTCCGAGAGGCCAATTGCCGCTTATTGTTTCTCCCGAGAATCAAAATGGCAAGAGCATCCGAACGCCC
Source organism: Gammaproteobacteria bacterium (assembly GCA_016874235.1). GTDB lineage: Bacteria > Pseudomonadota > Gammaproteobacteria > Steroidobacterales > Steroidobacteraceae > UBA964. The sequence continues at coordinate 123,053 of VGUJ01000001.1, read as the reverse complement.
CTAAATTGTATCGCCGACGGTTACCATGCTGTTCGATCATCGAAGAGTCACTCGCCTACGGAGACCGACATGTCGCTCAGCGTTCACGCCTGTACGTCCGAACTGTTCACCCCCATGCTCCAAAACCTCGCCCAGATTTTGGGAAAGGCGAAGGCGCATGCCGAGGCGAAAAAGCTGGAGCCGGGGGTACTCGAGGGGCTGCGTCTGGCGCCCGATATGTTCCCGCTTAAACGACAGGTTCAGTTGTCGACGGACTTCGCGAAGAACAGCACGGCACGATTGGCCGGGATCGAGCCGCCTAAGTTTCCGGATGAGGAGCAGACGCTCGACGAACTGATCGCGAGGGTCCACAAGACCCTCGATTGGATGAAAACCGTGCAGCCCTCCCAGCTCGAGGGCGCCGAGACCCGTCACATCGTGGTGCCGCTACGAACCCGGACGTTGGAGATGGATGGCCTGCCCTTCATTCAGCGCTGGGCGTTACCGAACTTCTACTTTCACGTGACCGCGACCTACTCCCTGCTCAGGCAGGCGGGGGTCGACGTCGGCAAACAGGACTTTCTCGGCGGGGTCTGACGAACCTCGGACTACCAAGTGTACCGAACCCGGTAACTCACTATCGCGGTGCCGTTCTTGGGAAGCTTGGTGACAAACTGGACCTGGCGGGCATCGAGCTTGGTCGACTCTTGGCTCTGCTTGATACCCGTATCCGCAAGAACGACCGGAACGATCAAGGCGATGACGAGAAGCGAGGTCAAAGGCCTAAACGAAGTGTTGGACCACATGAGTCTTGTCATGATGACCTCCGGAGTTTGTACGATCAGCCGCCCCTCAAGGTGCTCGCCGGCGGTTGCTTCAAAACACTACGCGTCGCCAGCCAACCGCTTACCGCAACCAGCGCACCACCACCTAACAAGCCGAACAACCACAGTAAAGGATCGAAGGAATAGGACACCTGCAGTATCTGCTGCGCAAGAAAGTATCCAGCGATCGAAGCGCCTGTCGCGGCAAGAAGGCCCGAAAGCAGGCCGAGCGCACTGAACTCGGCCAAGATGCCACGCGCTACTGTTCCACGACTCGCGCCCAAGGTACGCAACATCGCGCTTTCGTAACGTCGCTCGTCGCGCGAAGCCTGCACGGCTGCGAGCAATACGACGAGGCCCGAGAACAGCGTGAACACAAAAACGCTTTGAACCGCCATCGCGGCTTTATCGACTACGGAGCGAACCTGGGACAGCAGATCGTCGAGATCGAAAACCGATACGCTGGGGAATCGGCGAACCAGATTAGAGATCACGCGTCCATCGCCTGGTTTGAAGTAGGCGCTCGTCATCCACGTCCCTGCGAGCTCATCGAGTAGTCCCGGTGGGAAGACGATGAAGAAATTGGGCTGGAAGCTATCCCACTTGATCTTGCGAACGCTCGCAACCTCCGCCTCGATGATTTCACCGGCGATATCGAACGTCATGCGATCGCCGATCTTGAGCCCGAGGCCTTCCTGATACTCATCTGAGATCGATACGAGAGAACGTCCATGCTCAGCCGGAGTCCACCAGCGTCCCGACACGATCTGGTTGTCATCGCCGAGCTCGGCTTGCCAAGTGATGTTCTGGTCACGACGCGAATACCCTTCGCCACGAGGATCAATGAATTGCAAGGTCTGTATCGGCTGCCCGTTAATCTGCGTGAGCCGCGCCCGAATCATCGGCAATGCACGAGATCTCGAAGCGCCTTGCTCATCGAGAAAATCAAAAAACGCCACGCGCTCATCAGGCGGAATATTGATGAAGAAAAAATTCGGCAAGTTTTCTGGAAGACTTCGGCGCCAATCGGTCAGCAAGTCGTTACGCACGACCGCAAGCAGTAAAAGCACCATGATTCCAAGACCGAAAGCCACGATCTGCACCACGCTTTCGGCGCGGCGACGACTCAAGTTCGCGATACCGTAACGCCAAGACACGCCGACCGTGCCTCGCATCGAACCCGCCAGGCGAACCATCGCCCAGCCCGCGAGCGCGAGAATCACCGTGAAGACTGTGAGCCCGACGGTAAAACCAGCGAAGAGCCGTACGTCACGTACAACCCACCATATAAGAAAAACGACGGCAGCGATCGCCGGGCCAAACGCGAGCCAGACCACAGGCGGTGGCGGCTCTATGTCTCGGCGGAGCACCCGAATCGCCGGTACTCGAGACAGCTGAAGCAAAGGCGGAAGGGCGAATCCCGCAAGCAGCGCGATTGCGGTGAGAAATCCGAGTCCGAGCGGAAATAAATTGGGTGGCGGGAGATTCGCGCGCAACAGCCCCTCGAGTGCGCGCAGCAACCACTCTTGAGCAAGATAGCCGACTCCCGATCCGATGAGTGCGGCCGCAATCGCGATGATGCAAAGCTGGACGAGACTCATCGATAGCGTGAATGCGCGCGTCGCGCCCACGGTTTTGAGTAGGGCAACGGAATCGAGGTGGCGCTGAACGTAGCGTCTGGCAGCCATGGCGACAGCGATCGCGCAGAGTAAAACCGCAACGAGACTCGCCAGACTCAGAAAGCGGCCCGCGCGATCGATCGCATTTTGTATTTGAGGACTCGCCTCACTGACATCGAGTAGGCGCTGCCCACGTTGTTTGGTCTTTTTGAGCCAAGCCTTGAAGCTCACGACAGCATCGCGCTCTCCGGCGAACAGCAAAGCGTGCGTTGCACGAGAGCCTGGCTGAAGCAGCCGAGTCGACGGTAAATCATCGGCGTGCATGAGCATCGACGGCGCGAGTTCACCGAACCCACCGCCTTGATCGGGTCGAGTGATGAGCACGCGGGTAACACGGAACGTGGCGGCGCCGACCGAGAGGGTATCGCCGACAGACACCTCGAGGGCTGCGAGTAGCTTGGAGTCGGGCCAGACCTCTCCACGCGCGGGGCCACGGGTGACGGCAACCGGAACACCGAACGCCTCGTCTGCAACGCCCACCGTGCCGCGCAGCGGATAGCCCTCGCTGACCGCACGTACGTTGGCAAGTTGGTTTCGATCATCTCGGAACACGACACTCAGCACCGATGTGCTACGCGCCGTCCGCAATCCGCGCGTCGTCGCCTCGCTAACGTAGGTTCCTTCTGGTGCGGCTGATCCTGACTCAAGGCGCAAGTCTGCCGCGAGCACCTCATTGGCCTGCAGCGCGACCGACTGGCTGATGCGATTCACGAGGAAACCCACTCCAGTGAGCGCACCCACCGCCACGATCAGGGCAATCAATAAAATTCCGAGCTCGCCCGATTTCCATTCGCGGCCGAGCAAGCGTACTCCGAGGACGGCGGAACGACGTAGCATGCTTAGCCCGGGGCGAGACGCCCAGCCTCCATCACCCAAACACGATTACAGCGTGCAGCCAGTGCTCGATCGTGAGTGACCAAAACCAAGGTGGTTCCCGAGCCGGCGTTCAAATCGAAGAGCAAATCGGCAATTCGACCGCCGGTGACGGTATCTAGATTTCCGGTGGGCTCGTCGGCAAAAAGAACCGCCGGTCGTACGACGAAAGCTCGGGCAATGGCGACACGCTGCTGTTCGCCTCCCGACAACTGCCTTGGATAGTGCCCGACTCTTTCACGCAGGCCGACACGCTCAAGCGCCTCAAGTGCCCCCGTTTTCGCATCGGAGCGGCCTGCAAGCTCGAGCGGCAACATCACATTTTCGAGTGCCGTGAGCGCCGGGACGAGATGAAATGACTGGAAAACGAAGCCTACGCGCTCAGCGCGAAGACGAGCCCGACCGTCTTCATCAAGCGTGGTGAGGTCTTCCCCAGCAAGCAGCACCTTGCCCGAGGTCGGCGTGTCGAGACCAGCCAGCAACGCCAGGAGTGTCGACTTACCCGCGCCCGACGCGCCGACGATGGCCGCCGACTCACCCGAGTGAACCGAAAAGGAAACCTTCTGCACAATGGCGAGTCTGCCTTCAGGGCTGCTAACCTCTTTAGACAGTTCACGGGCTTCGAGGACGATATCTTTGGTCACGAAACGTTCCTTCGTCTTGGCGCTGCTGATTGCGATCGCACCAGCATGGTCCTATGGCAATACGGCGCGCAACGACAGCCCCACCATATTGGTTCTGGGGGATAGCGTCAGCGCGGGTTACGGTCTGGCCTCCAACGAGGGCTGGGTAGCCTTGCTTCAAAGCCGACTCAAGGTTCAAGGTTACGGATACCGAGTGATCAATGCCAGCGTCAGCGGCGAAACCACCACGGGCGGGCTCGCCCGCCTGCCAAGGGCTCTGTCCGTACACCGTCCTCAGATCGTCATCGTCGAGCTCGGCGGTAACGACGGCCTCCGCGCCCTCCCCCTCGAGACATCGCGCCAAAATCTCGAGGGCATCATCAAAGCCTCGCAGGCATCGGGCGCGCGCGTGCTGCTACTCGGCATGAAGATTCCGCCTAATTACGGGCTCCGATATTCACAAGGCTTCGAACAGCTCTTTCGCGATCTGGCGCGCCGCTATCGCCTGCCCTTTGAGCCTTTCTTTCTGGAAAAAATCGCGCTCGCCCCCGGCATGATGCAGGCCGATGGTCTCCACCCCACAGCCAAAGCCCAGCCCGTCATGCTCGACACGGTCTGGCCGGTGTTGAAACCGATGCTTCGTCGTTGAGTCACACCCCGGGCAAAGGCTAAAGTCTCGTCATGTCAAAAATTTGGTTGTCTTCTTACCCCGCCGGCGTACCCGCCGAAATCGATCCCAGCCGCTACTCCTCGGTGACGCACATGGCCGAGCAGTGCTTCACCGAATTCGCCGATCGACCGGCCTACATTCAGATGGGTCGGCAGATCACCTACGGCGATCTCGATCACGAGTCGAAGGCTTTCGGGGCTTGGTTGCAGCACCGCACAGGTCTCAAACGCGGCGATCGTGTCGCCATCATGATGCCGAATGTCCTGCAGTATCCAATCGCCCTGTTCGGTGTGCTGCGCGCTGGCGGAACGGTCGTCAATACCAACCCGCTTTACACCGCTCGCGAACTCGAACACCAGCTTAAAGACTCGGGTGCAGAGACCATCGTCATCCTCGAGAATTTCGCTCATGTCCTGCAGGAAGTGATCGAGAGGACGAGCGTACGCACCGTCATTCTTACCAGCGTCGGTGAACTGCTGGGCTTTCCTAAAGGAAACATCGTCGACTTCGTGGTTCGGCGTGTTCGCAAGAGCGTACCGGCCTACCAGCTTCCAGGGGCACTACGCTTCTCTGACGTGCTTCGCGAAGGGCGAGGTCTCGAGCTCACGCGCCACGCGCTGACGCATGACGATCTCGCATTCCTGCAATATACCGGCGGAACGACGGGGGTCTCGAAAGGCGCGATGTTGAGTCACGGCAATATGGTCGCCAACGTTCTTCAGTCGTCAGCTTGGACAGAAGCCGTCCTGCCACGCAATGAAGTCGGAATCGCCATCACGGCACTGCCGCTGTATCACATCTTCGCACTGACGGCGAACTGCATCTTGTTCTTGAGATTGGGCTGGACCAACGTTCTCATTACGAACCCTCGCGACTTCCCGGCTTTTGTGGCTGAGCTCAAAAAATATAAGTTCACCTACATGTCGGGCGTGAATACTTTGTTCAACGCCTTGCTTCATACACCGGGCTTCGATCAGGTGGACTTCAGCAAACTGCGTTGCACGCTCGGCGGCGGCATGGCTGTCCAGCGCGCGGTGGCGGAACGCTGGAAGCAAGTCACAGGCTGCATTCTCACGCAGGCATGGGGGCTCACCGAAACCTCGCCGGCTGCCTGTGTCAACCCGATCGACGTCGACTTCAACGATTCCATCGGCTTGCCCATCTCCTCGACTGAGATCGGCATCGCCGACGACGACGGGAAAATGCTCCCCGTCGGAGAGCTCGGCGAGATTTGCGTACGCGGTCCTCAAGTGATGAAGGGCTATTACAAACGTCCGGAAGAGACCGCGAAGGTGATGCTGCCAGACGGCTGGCTGCGTACCGGCGACATCGGCCGAATGGATCAGAAAGGCTTCGTCTATATCGAAGATCGCAAGAAAGACATGATCAACGTGTCTGGCTTCAACGTATATCCGAACGAAGTCGAGAGCGTCGCCGTCACCCACTCCGGCGTACTCGAGGCAGCCGCCGTTGCCAAAGCCGACGAACGCTCAGGTGAAGCGGTCGCACTCTTCGTGGTTCGAAAAGATCCTAAGCTCACCGAGGAGCAGATCATCGAGCACTGCCGCGGATCCCTCACCGGATACAAAGTGCCGCGATACGTCTACTTCCGTAAAGAGTTGCCCAAGACGAACGTCGGAAAAATTCTGCGTCGCGCCTTGCGCGACGAAGCACAGACGCTCTGATCGCGTTACTCAAAATGGATCGGCGGGCGTAAAGAGCCGTCGGTGCTCACCGATGGCATAGCGATCGGTCATGCCGGCGACGTAATCGGCCACGACACGCGCGCGTCCTGATTTGCCGCCTGATTGTTCGGCTAGCGCAGCTGCATCACGATGTTCGCGCGGCAACAAGTCGATGTCGCCCATCATCGCCTCGAATAACTCGCGCAATACTTTGCGCGCCTTGTCGGTCATGCCCAGGACTCGATGGTGCCGATAAAGATTGGCGTTCAGAAAACGCTTGAGCTCAACATGCTCGGTGCGTACCGCATCGCTCAAGGTGATGAGCGGTTCAGCCTGAGTACGTACGTCATCGATCGAGCGAACGCCGGAGTCGAGAATACGCGCGCGACTGGTCTCGACCACGTCCCTTACCACGCGATTGATCATGCGCCGAATGGTTTCATGAATGACGCGTCGCCCCGTCAGCGCGGGATATCGCGCCATGACGGCCGCATGCTCGCGACCGAAGAGCGTGACTTCGCGTAATCCATCCATCTCGACAAGCCCCGCTCGCAGTCCATCGTCGACATCATGGTTGTTGTAGGCGATGGCATCGGCGAGATTCGCAAGCTGAGCCTCGAGACTCGGCTGTCCGCGACGCAGAAAGCGCTCCCCGAGCTCACCGAGTTGTCGCGCATTATTAAGCGAGCAGTGTTTGAGGATTCCCTCGCGCGTTTCATACGTGAGATTGAGTCCCGGAAACTCTGCATAACGCTCTTCGAGTAGATCGACAACACGAAGCGACTGAAGATTGTGCTCAAATCCGCCGTACTCTCGCATGCACTCGTTGAGCGCATCCTGCCCGGCGTGTCCAAATGGTGTATGCCCAAGATCATGCGCGAGACAAATGGCCTCGGTGAGGGTCTCGTGCAATCCGAGCACTCCAGCGATCGTGCGCCCAATCTGCGCGACTTCCATCGAGTGGGTCAGTCGCGTTCGGTAGAGATCCCCTTCGTGGTTGACGAAAACCTGCGTCTTGTAGACGAGGCGTCGAAAGGCGTTCGAGTGCACGATGCGATCACGGTCGCGTTGAAACTCGCCGCGCATCTCCGGCGACGGCTCGGGATAGACCCGACCTCGCGATGCGGCGTCGTGCGCAGCCCACGACGCAAGACGCAGCGCGTCGGCAGCGCCCTCGCTCGTCATGACAAATGAGCCTCGAGGGTAGCCATCAGCGCGTCGGTCGGATAGTCGTCGCTCACGAATGCTTGACCGACACTGCGCAACAAGATGAGTCTCATACGACCATCTTTTGCTTTTTTGTCGATGCTCATGGCACGGCGGGCTGCATCGACCGTCAACTCGCCGCGAGTCTCGGTGCGCAGGCCCAGCCGTTGAAGCAACAGGGCAACACGGGCGACATCGCGACCGGAGATCAAACCGCAACGCTCAGAGAGAGAGGTCGCCATCAGCATGCCGGCCGCAACCGCCTCACCATGTAACCACCTCGAGTAGCCCGTGACACTCTCGATGGCGTGCCCGAAGGTATGGCCGAAGTTTAGGAGTGCACGCTCCCCGTGCTCGCGTTCATCGCGAGCTACGATGGTCGCCTTGGTTTTACAGGAGTGATGGATGGCGTATCCCAATGCATCGACATCACCCGTGAGCAACTTCTCGGCATTGGATTCCAACCAATCAAAGAACTTAGGGTCGCAAATCACGGCGTACTTCACGACCTCGGCGAGTCCTGCCCGCAATTCACGCGACGATAGGCTACGCAACGTCGCGAGATCAATGACGACCGCGCGCGGTTGATGGAAAGCACCGATCATGTTTTTGCCGAGCGGATGATTGACTCCCGTCTTGCCACCGACAGAGGAGTCGACCTGAGCGAGAAGCGTGGTTGGGATCTGTATAAACGCCATGCCGCGCTGGTAACACGCCGCAGCGAACCCCGCCATGTCGCCGATAACACCGCCGCCCAAAGCGACGATGACGTCATCTCGCGCAAATCGATGGTCTATTAGGCGATCGAAGATTGTCGATGCCGTGGCAAGCGTCTTGTGCGACTCGCCATCCGGTAAAACGATGTCGTATGTCTCGGCACCCTGCCGCGCATCATGGAGGGTCGCGGCATAAAGCGGCGCGACCACATCATTCGTGACGATCGCCGCCTTACGGGCCTTTAGTACGTCGCCGAGCCACGTCACGTCACGCAGCAGTCCATCGCCGATGTAGATCGGATAAGACCGCTCACCGAGCGGGACCGTCATAGAGTGGAGCAGCGTCATGCCGAGCAAAGTATACGCGGGGCGAGGCCGAGTCAGTCTGACGACAACCGTTTCAGAATTTGATCTACGACGTCACGTACGCGGTGCCCGTCAGTACGCACAGTCACCGACGCAACGTCGGCGTAGAGCGGTGCGCGCCGTGCCATCAACTCCGCCAGGCGCCCCGGCAGATCAGGCGCCCCCGAAAGGAGCGGTCGACGCTCACCCCGACGGACTCGTTTTACTTGCTGTTCGATAGAGGTCTCGAGATAGATGACGATCCCACCCTCGCGCAATCGCTGGCGGTTTTCATCCAGAAGGACCGCGCCACCACCTGTCGACAAGACGATGCCCTGGCGAGTCGCTAGTTCGGCGATGAGCTCGCGTTCTCGTGCGCGGAACCCCGCCTCGCCCTCTTTCTCGAATATCAGTGGGATATCGACGCCCGTGCGTGCTTCGAGTTCCGTGTCGCAGTCGATGAACGGCCGCCGGAGTGCTCGGGCGAGTTGGCGACCCACCGCGGACTTACCGGAGCCCATCGGTCCGACCAGAATGAGATTTCGTGTGTCTTTCATCTTTATCAGGACATCGCCCAGACGATCCAAGCCTAACCGAAGGCCGGGGATCCCGGGATGGGGTACCGGACATCTCCATTCCGGTAACATGCACTGATCGTGAAGCGTTACCTGCCGAAAATCGCGTTTCTGGCCGCAGCGGGCCTCGCGATTAGCTCTCTTGCGATCGCCGCGCTCATCTCTGGCGCCTATCTCTATTTACAACCCTCGCTGCCCACCGTCGAGGCGATGCGCCAGATCGAGTTACAGGTACCGTTGCGGGTCTACTCGCGCGATGGACAGGTCATTGCGCAAATCGGTGAGCAACGACGTATCCCGGTGACCTTCGACGATATTCCGCCCATGGTGCGTCAAGCTTTCATCGCGGCTGAAGACGACCGCTTTTTCGAGCACTCCGGATTCGACTATCAAGGCATCCTGCGTTCACTGGCCGTCAACCTATTACCCGGTTCACGCCTCCAGGGTGCCAGCACCATCACGCAGCAGACTGCCCGCAATCTCTTTCTAACCCAAGACCGAACCTGGAGACGAAAAGTACAGGAGATGTTCCTCACTTATCGTATCGAGAACGAGTTCACCAAAGAGGAAATCTTTGGTCTGTATCTTAACGTCATCCACTTCGGAAAGCGGAGCTATGGAATCGCCGCCGCTGCCGATCTGTACTTCGGCAAGACTCTCGATCAATTGACGCTCGCCGAGGCGGCCACACTCGCGCGCGTGCCGCAGGCTCCGTCACGCTACAACCCAATCAATAACCCCGAGGCTGCTGCGCAGCGTCGCAGTTATGTGCTACGCCGCATGCGCGAACTCGGGTATATCGATCGCGAAACCGAAGAGCGTGCGGCCACTGAAAAAGTATTCGCCAGAGAGCATGTTCAGACATTCGAGGTGGAAGCGCCCTACATCGCAGAAATGGCGAGGATTGAACTCGTACAACGGCTTGGCGCTGCGGCGCAAAATGAAGGCTACAAGATCTACACCACCATCGATCCGCGTATGCAGAGCGCTGCCAATGCCGCTCTCAGAAAAGGACTACTGGACTACGATCGTCGACACGGATGGCGAGGCGCGAAAACGCGCGTCACACTTCCGGCCACTAACGACGAAGGGGAGCTTGAGGCACTCATTGCCGATCAAGATGCCAGCGGTCCTGTGCTTCCGGGTGTAGTCCTCGATGTTCAGGAAAAATCTGCGCGGGTATATGTGCGTGATGCCGGTATTGTCACGCTGCCTTGGGAAGGTCTCTCTTGGGCACGCCCGAAAATCAACGGGCGACTCGGCAAATCGCCAAAGATGGCGCGGGAGATTCTGGCGCGCGGCGACGTCATCCACGTCACGCTGATTCCCACGCCGCAGCTCGCTCAGATTCCCGAAGCCGCTTCGGCGCTCGTAGCGCTCTCGCCGTCTGATGGCGCAATTACGGCGCTTGTCGGGGGATTCGATTACTTTGATCCGACTGCAGGCAAGTTCAATCGCGCCATCCAAGCCAAACGACAGCCTGGCTCTGGCTTCAAGCCCTTTCTCTACTCGGCGGCGCTCGATAACGGATTCACACCCGCCTCGGTAGTGCTCGATGCGCCGTTCATCATCGACGATCCGAACATGGAGGAAGCGTGGCGCCCCGAAAACTCGAGTGGTGATTTCGGTGGGCCGACGCGACTACGCGAAGCGCTCGTCAAATCACGCAATCTCGTATCGATCCGGGTGCTACAAGCGATTGGCATGGGCCCGGCCATCGCTTACAGCGAACGCTTCGGCTTCGCTCGCGCAAGCCTCCCCCGTAACCTCACGCTGTCGCTCGGCACCATGAGCGCCACGCCGCTGGAGGTCGCCTCTGGCTATGCCGTCTTCGCCAACGGCGGACATCGCATTCAGCCCTGGTTCATCGAGCGCATCGAAGATCCGGCCGGCCAGGTGGTGTTTCAGGCGGCACCTCGGCGCGTTGCGCTCGAGTGCGATCCGCCTGACCCGATCAGCAGACCAAGCGCCGATGGAATGTCCCTCCCAGAGGTGCCGATTGCGCCCTCTCCAGCAGAAACTGAAGGGCCGTCCCTCGTACCAGCAGGCTGCGCATTACCGGCGACCGAAATCGCACCGCGCGTGATCAGTGCACAGAATGCCTGGCTGATGACCGACATGCTTCGCGAAGTCATCACGCGCGGCACGGGACGTCGTGCGCTGGTGCTCGGTCGTAGCGACATCGCAGGCAAGACCGGCACCACCAACGAAGCGCGCGATACCTGGTTCAACGGATACAACGCGTCGGTTGTCGCGACCGTGTGGGTCGGATTCGACCAGTCACGGCCTCTTGGCGAAGGCGAAGAAGGCAGTCGGACGGCGGTGCCCATTTGGATCGACTTCATGGCCGAAGCTCTGAAGGGCGTGCCTGATCGTCCGTGGGACATGCCCGGCGGACTCATGCAAGTGCGGATCTCGCCCGTCACGGGAGAATTGGCGGGAGCAGACGATCCGGACGCCGTCTTCGAAACTTTCATGGTCGATCGACTCCCGGTCGGCAGTAGCCCCGGAAACCCTGCGGCCGATCCTCGACGCCCGAACGAGACCCCAGCTGAACCTATTTTTTGATTCCTCGTCATGAAAAAGCTGCCGCCGCGCGCCGAAAATCTCAGACGAGCGCTCGCTCAAGAAGCCGCACGCGTGATGGCCGAGCACGGGATTCGCGATTTTCTTTTCGCCAAACGTAAAGCTGCTGAACGATTCGGCGTAGTCGATGGCTCAGTGTTGCCACGCAACACCGAAATCGAAGAAGCCCTGCAGGAATATCAACGTCTGTTCGGGGGTGACGCACATCTCGAGTCGCTGCAGGCGCAACGAGAAGTTGCTCTCGATGTCATGCAGCGTCTCAAAGAGTTTCAGCCTCGTCTCGTAGGGTCGGTCCTGCAGGGCACGGCAACCGACCACGACGACGTCCTACTTCACGTCTTTGCCGATCGCACGGAGTCGGTGACGTTTCGATTGATGGATCAGGGCGTCCCCTTCGAGGTGGGCGAGCGGCGCACCCGTCTCAATCCCGAGCGCGTCGTTCAGCAACCGGCCCTACGGCTAGAGGTCGATGGTCAGCCCGTGGAGATCGTCGTTTTTCCGATAGATGGAATCCGACAGGCGCCGATCAGTCCAGTCGATGGCAAGCCGATGCGCCGTGCCGACACGAGTGAGGTGTCGGCCCTCGTCGCCACAGGCTATGGCGGAGAATCGATCTCTCGCTGAATCTTAGGCGCGCTTGGCAATCGGCAGGTAGTCGCGCTTCACAGGACCTGTATAGAGCTGACGCGGCCGACCGATCTTGTAGGCCGGATCGCTAATCATCTCTTGCCAATGCGCCACCCACCCCGCCGTTCGCGCGATCGCGAACATGACCGTGAACATCGAGCGCGGGATACCGAGGGCGCTGTAGATGATGCCTGAGTAGAAATCGACGTTCGGATAGAGCTTACGCGAAATGAAGTAGTCGTCTTTGAGGGCGATTTCTTCGAGACGCTGGGCGAGCTCGAGCAAGGGGTTGTCGGCGCGCCCCATTTTCGCAAGCACTTTGTGACACATCTCGCGGATTATCTTGGCGCGCGGGTCGAAATTTTTGTAAACCCGGTGACCGAAACCCATCAGGCGCACGTTGCTGGTCTTGTCTTTGACCTGCGCCAGGAACTTCGTAATGTTATCGACGCTGCCGATTTCTTCGAGCATTTCGAGCACGGCTTCGTTCGCACCACCGTGCGCCGGGCCCCATAGCGCCGAGACGCCCGCAGAAATAGCGGCATAGGGGTTAGCACCCGTTGAGCCTGCCAGGCGTACCGTCGAGGTACTCGCGTTCTGTTCGTGGTCTGCGTGCAGGATGAGCAGCAGGTCGAGCGCCTGCGAAGCAAGCGGATCGACGTGATAAGGCTCGCAGGGTACCGCGTAGTACATGTGCAGCAGATTGCTGCAGTAGTCGAGATCGTTCCGCGGATAGACGAAAGGCTGTCCCACCGATCGCTTATAAGCCGCCGCAGAGATCGTCGGCAGCTTCGCGATGATGCGATGCATGAAGATTTCGCGGTGACGCGGATTATTGATGTCCATCGAGTCGTGATAGAACGCGGACATCGAGGCCACGATGGCGCTGACCATGGCCATGGGGTGCGCATCGTAATGAAATCCGTTGTACATGCGCAGCAACGACTCGTTGATCATCGTGTGGCGCTGGATGCTCACACTGAAATCAGCAAGCTGCTTCTGATCGGGAAGCTCTCCGTTGTTGAGGAGATATGCAACTTCGATGAACGAACTCTGGGCAGCCAGTTGTTCGATGGGATAGCCGCGGTAGAGCAATACGCCCTGATCACCATCGATGTAGGTGATGCGACTTTCGGTGCTCGCCGTCGCCATGAACCCCGGATCAAAAGTAAAGACACCGTGGTCTTTATTGAGTGCGCCGATGTCTACGACGTCCGGACCGATACTGCCGGAGCGCACCGGCAAGGTGCTCGTTTTGTCCGAGGAGAGATCTTTGAGTTCGAAGTTCTTGGTAGTCATGGCGTGAACATCATCATCTTGAAGCTCGTCGCAGAAACGCGACGAATCGTGACGAAATTGACACGGCGGGTGCACATAATCAAGGCGCTCCAGATGATTTTTTTAGTCAGCCGTCCTCATTCGACCACCTTGTAGAGGGTTCCAGGCTGCAGCTTGCGGTTGGGGTACAAACCGTTGATGAGCATCAGCTCTTCCCGCGGATACTTTTCGACCGGCATGTCGTCGGCGTAATCCTCCAGTCGAGTATCGGCTGTGGAGGTGCGGATTCGCAGCCGATAGGGCTCGGCCAACGGATACTCAGATGGCTTCAGGGCACGAAGCGTCTCGGCGACCGACAAGAACAGACCGTCGGCTTCCGGAACAGCGCCTCGGGACGAACGACTCGCGCCGGCAAATAGATAGGCGCTCTTGCCGCGATACAGCACCACCCAACGCACCGGCCCCGCTCCGTTGTCGAGGGGTGAGCCAGAGGTGGTACGCGCCGTGTACCCCTCCATTCCATTGATCTGAATCGGCTCCCCTCCCGACAAGGTCGCGCCGCGCAGTTGCGAAAACAGAAACTCGCGCGGGCCCATCGTGGGTGGATAGTCTCGCAACGTGATCTGCATCAACGTGTCTTTGCTCGGGGTATAGGCGATCAGCGCGTCTCGCTGGTTCTCGACCGTCCAAGCCTTCGGAAACGCAACCGTGATGCCGAGCTCGGCGTGGTACAGGCGGTTTCCACGAACAATGCCCTGCGCGCGGCTCGACCCATAAGTCAACCCGTCGATGGCCTTCATGTATCGCTCGCGGTTATCGACCCACCCGCCCTCAGGGCCTGCCTCGAGGTTGGCCGCAGCCTTGGCTGCCTGAACGGCTCGGGCATCAGGCGCGGGGTGTGAGGAAAACATACCGTGATAGACGCGGGGCTCACGACCTTCGGCGCGTGCACGGTCGATTTCGAACCGCTCTCCGCGTCGGAACATGTCGAAGACCTCACCCATTGCTTCGGGTCGGTACCCCGCACGAACGGAATACTGCAGACCAATGCGATCGGCCTCGAGCTCGTTCTCTCGACCATATCCGCGCATCCAGGCCGTCGCGCCCAAGTTCGCGAGGTCGGCGACCGCACCGGAGCCGGTGTAGATCGCTGCCGCGGCGGCAGCGAGCGACGCCAGCACACCGCGGGTCATTCGCTTTTGGGGATGCTTTGCCGTGACATGCGCGACCTCATGCCCAAGCACAGAGGCCAATTCCGCCTCGGAGTTGAGGTGGATCAACAAACCGCGATGGAGGTAGACATAGCAGCAACCCGTCGTGAACGCGTTGATGGAGTCGTCGTCGAGCACGACGAATTTCCATTCCTGGTCGGCCAGGCTGCTTTGTCTCGCCACGCGCTGCCCGATTTCGCTGACGTAGTCTTGCAGCGCCTGATTTTCATAAACGCCGTACGCCTTGAGAATCTTCTCGTGCGCTTTGCGAGAACTAGAGCTCTCTTGAGACTTTCGTTCAGTTTGTTTGCGCGAGGAAGACTGCGCGTCGAGTTGCAGCGATGCCAACGCGACCGTCATCGCGACGAACAGGGTGGCAAGCGCTCTCGACGGCTTCATACGGCGATCCAAAAATCCACGTCCATTCTGACGACTAGACGCTAACAGAAGTTCCGGTAGATCCGGATGTGCTCGACCCAGAAACGACAAAGCGCCCTGTCGGGCGCTTGGTCGAAAGCGATCGGGTCGCACGAGGCGCCCCGTCCAGCCTCAGCGCGCAGCGGCGGAGGCGTACTTCTTTCGGAACTTATCGACGCGGCCTGCCGTGTCGACGATTTTCTGCTTGCCCGTGTAGAACGGGTGGCAGCTCGAGCAGACTTCGAGCGAGAGGTCCTGACCGAGGGTCGAGCGCGTCTGAAACGTGTTGCCGCAAGAGCAGGACACCTTGATCTCGTGATATTCCGGGTGAATCGAGGGCTTCATGACCGACCTTCCAGTTAACGGGCAGGACGAAAAAGGGCGCGCAGTCTAAGCGCGGCGGGCCGGTTTCGACAAGGGCAAGTCGCCTCCGTCGGGGTGTCCAGATCAAATTGGAAGCCCAAGCCACTGAAATCTGTGGATAAGTCTGTGGAATAGCGCGAGGCCCTCCCGACCTGATCACGGCATTCCAGCCTTGTTCGGTCGTTCATCAAAAAATTAAGAGGGTGTTTTTATTATTAAAATCATGGACTTATATGTTTAATTTTGTATTAAAACTGAAAAAATCACGTAATTCACGAGTTCAGCGGGGTTTTTTAGTCGCTGTGCATACTTTTCGAGCCGTCTTCAGGCAGGAATTCCAGCAGCACTTCATTTAAAAACTGGCGTCCGATCGGCGTGGCCGAGATCCTGCCGCGGCCCGCGGAAGACGCTGAGTGAGACAGTAGCCCTCGACTTCGGAGTCTTTGCACCACCGGATTCACGACCTCCCAGTTCAACCCTGTTCGGCGCTCGAAGAGCTCGATCTCGAAGCCCACGGTCAAGCGCAGCGCATTCAACATGAACTCGAAGGGCCGCTGGTCATCCTCGACATGCTGCCAAACGAGCGCACTCTTCGGATCACGCTGATAGCGACGCGGCTCACGAGGTTGGACGCTTCGGATCACTGCGATTCCGCCGTCCGCGCGAGGGCCCGACAGCTTGCCGTGCGCGCCCGCGCCGATGCCGAGATAGTCGCCGAAGCTCCAGTAAACGAGGTTGTGGGCGCAGTCGAAACCCTCGCGGGCATACGCCGACACCTCGTACTGGCGGTACCCATCCTCAGCGAGTCTTCGACTCGTGACCTCGAGCATGCGTGCCACGTGTTCATCGAGCGGCAAGCCCGAGGGCGGTCGGGCCGCGAAAGGCGTGCCAGGCTCGAGAGTCAGGTGATAGTGGGAGATTTGCGTAGGGCGCAATGCGAGAGCCGCTTCGATATCTCGAAGAGCGCCCGCCTTATCTTGCTCGGGCAACCCGTACATCAAATCGATATTGAAATTGGAAAGCCCCGCGGCGTGAAGTTCTGCGGCAGCGTTTCGCGTTTCGTCGGACGAGTGAATTCGTCCAAGCTTTCGTAAAGCCTCTGCATCAAAACTTTGAGCGCCAAGCGAAACCCGATTGACACCCGCTGCGGCATATTCGGTAAATCGTCCTCGCTCGATCGTGCCGGGGTTCGCCTCGAGCGTAATCTCGGCATCCACCGCGAGACCCGGCCCCGCTCGAACCGCATCGATTACACGTCCGATAGCGGACGGAGAAAACAAACTCGGCGTTCCACCCCCCATGAAGACAGTCGAGATACGACGACCGCCAATGAGCGTCGCCTGTGACTCGCATTGAGAGGCCAGATCGCTAAGCAGGGTCGTCACATACGACTCTTCGGGTACGCGCTCTCGGCCAGGGACATCCTCCCGCAATACGTGCGAGTTGAAGTCGCAGTAGGGGCACTTGCTGACACACCACGGAAAGTGGATGTACAGACTGAGCGGCGTCTCGAAGTTCATGGCTCCGTGCCGTTTAGGCACTACGCAAGCGCGCGTGCAGATCGCGCAAAGCCGAACCGCGATGGCTTTGTGCATGTTTTTCTGCGGCGGCGAGTTCAGCCACGCTGCGAGTCTCACCGCGAGGTGAGAACACCGGGTCGTAACCGAAACCACCATGGCCTCTCGGAGAGCGCAAGATGACGCCTTCCCAGATACCACGGCCGAACGCCGGTGACGGATCATCGGCAGTTCGAGCCAATGCAATCACGCAACGAAAGCGAGCCGATCGTGCCGCCTCTGGCACGGCCTGCATTGCCTCAAGCAATTTTTTGATGTTCGCGAGATCGCCAGCCCCCTCGCCGGCATATCGTGCGGATCGCACCCCCGGCGCACCACCGAGCGCATCCACCTCAAGACCCGAGTCGTCCGCCATCGCCGGCAGACCGCTCAACGCCGCGGCATGCCGCGCTTTCAAGAGCGCGTTGTCTTCAAAAGTTTCGCCCGTCTCTTCAGGAGGTTCGATACCGAATTCGGATTGCGGGACGAACTCGAAGCCGAACGGACCGAGCATGTCGGAAAACTCGCGGATCTTCCCGGCGTTACCGGTAGCGAGCACGATCCGCATGGTTCAGGGGTTGCCCGCCTGGAGGGACTCGCGCTGCAGGTCATGCAGTCGCGAAATACCGCTCGACGCCAAGCCCAGCATGACGTCCAGTTCTTCTCGACGGAACGCATGACCTTCGGCAGTGCCCTGAATTTCAACGAACGTACCACCGTCTTTCATCACGACGTTCATATCTGTCTCAGCCTGAGAGTCCTCGTCATAGTCGAGATCGAGTACGGGCACGCCGCCGCAAATGCCGACCGACACGGCCGCAACCTGCCCGTGCAGCGGCGAACGCAGAAGTGTGCCGTGGGCGATCAAAGTCTGGCAGGCATCAACCAACGCCACATAGCTTCCGGTGATGGCTGCCGTGC
Source organism: Gammaproteobacteria bacterium (assembly GCA_016874235.1). Taxonomy (GTDB): domain Bacteria; phylum Pseudomonadota; class Gammaproteobacteria; order Steroidobacterales; family Steroidobacteraceae; genus UBA964. The sequence continues at coordinate 104,919 of VGUJ01000001.1, read as the reverse complement.
GCGTACCGCCATCGGCTTGTAACACGTCGCAATCGAGCGTCACGGTGCGTTCACCGAGCGCAGTCATATCGATGACTGCACGCAGACTGCGGCCAATCAATCGCTGAATCTCCTGAGTACGCCCGGATTGCTTCCCCTTCGCTGCTTCGCGAGCAGATCGAGTGTGAGTCGACCTCGGTAGCATGCCGTACTCGGCCGTCACCCAGCCCTGACCGCGCCCACGAAGGAATCCGGGCACCCCCTCTTCGATGCTGGCCGTGCAAAGCACCCGGGTGCCGCCGAACTCCACTAACACGGACCCCTCGGCATGTCGGGTGTAGTGACGATGGAAGCTAACGGGACGAAGTTGGTCGGGGCTGCGACCGCTCGGACGTTGAAACATCTTTGATTTCCGTCTCTGGCAGAGCCGTGGGATAAACTGCGCGCTTTATACACCCCGGCCGGTCTGGACGCACGACAACGGTGGCCGCGAGCAGAGGACTCTCGATGATCAGCAGCATGACGGGCTTCGCGCGACGCGAGGTGAGCGGTCCTTTCGGAGAACTCACCTGCGAACTGCGCAGCGTCAATCACCGGTATCTGGAGCCCGGGTTCCGGTTACCCGAGGAACTGCGCTCGTTGGAGGGTGAGTTGCGGCAGTTACTCGCCAAGGAACTGAGACGCGGCAAACTCGATTGTACGATTCATCTCCGTGGATCCCACCGAGCCGAACAAGAATTGAGGATCGACGAAGCCGTGCTACAGCACTTGCTCACACGTACCGGCGAAGTCGCCTCACGGCTGTCGATCGGCACTGCGGCTCGGGTCGATCCGCTCGACGTATTGCGCTGGCCCGGCGTACTCAAAGACGACGCCCCCGACACCGAGAGCCTGCACGGCGCCTGCCGCACACTGTTTCAAGAGACGGTTCGAGAGATGGCAGCGGCACGCCGTCGCGAAGGTCAAAGATTGCGTGAACTCATTGAGCAGCGCTGCGGCGCACTGGCCGAGCTCCTCGTCCACTTGCGCTCGCGTATGCCCGAGTTGCAAACCCGCCTGCGTACCCGTCTGCAAGATCGTCTTGCCGAACTCGGCACTACAGTCGATGCCGGGCGATTCGAACAAGAAGTCGCCTTGCTGCTGCAGCGTGCCGACGTCGATGAGGAGCTCGATCGTCTGGATGGGCACATCGCGGAAATCCGTCGTGTGATCGAAGGGGACGAAGCCGCCGGTCGTCGGCTCGACTTTCTCATGCAGGAACTCAATCGTGAGGCAAACACCCTGTCGTCGAAATCGCAGGAAATCGACATCACGCGTATCGCCGTCGACATGAAGGTTTTGATCGAACAGATGCGAGAGCAGGTACAAAACATCGAATGAGTGGTCGGCTTTTCGTAATCGCCGCGCCCTCGGGTGCCGGCAAGACCAGCCTCGTCAAGGCGGCGCTCGCGCGCGAGCCGAACCTGCGTGTCTGTGTTTCGCACACGACCCGTGCCCGACGCGCTAACGAAGTCGATGGTCGTGATTACCACTTCGTCTCCGTCGACCAGTTCAAAGAAATGATCGCCGCGGACGGCTTCCTCGAATACGCGCCCGTGTTCGACAATTTTTATGGCACCAGCCGCGCAGCGCTCGAGGAGGCCTTTGGTCGCGGACACGACGTGATCCTGGAAATCGACTGGCAGGGCGCGAGGCAGGTGCGCGAAAGGATGCGTGACCCGGCGACCGGCAAGTCGGGATGTATCAGCATCTTCGTGCTACCCCCCTCGCGAGCCGAACTCGAGCGGCGACTGCGCGGACGCGGAACCGACAGTGAATCGGTGATCGCCCGACGACTGAGCGATGCGGTCAACGACATGGGGCACCACGATGAGTTCGACTACGTCATCGTCAACCAGGATTTCGATCGAGCCGTGTCGGACCTGCTGAGCGTGGTGGCAGGGGATGCCCAGGACCTTTCCGGGGGTCGGGCGTCGCTTGCGCCCCTGTTGAGCGACTTGCTCGCCTAGATCGGCGTGGCAGCGTTGCCGCTGGCGGTCAGCCCCCGCGCTCGCCTATACTTGCCGGCCCATTTCAGGTTATTCCGGGCTGATCCCGAGGGCTTCTCCACATGGCGCGAATCACCGTCGAAGACTGTCTCCAGAACGTCGACAACATCTTCCAGCTCGTGATTCTCGCGTCGCAGCGTGCGCGTCGGCTGGCCAATGGCGCCGAATCGACCGTGCCTTGGGAAAACGACAAACCCACCGTCGTCGCCTTGCGCGAAATCGCCGCAGGCAATATCACCCCAGAGATGCTGCTCGAGCCCGAGCCGGAACCCGAGCCGGAGCCGAGCCTGCTGCCCGATATCATGGAGCCCGATCCGGGCTTCCGTGCTCCCCAGTTCGGTCTCGGAGACTGATCGCGCGGCCCTGACAGGGCGGAGGCACTTTGGATTATGCGCAGACACTGCTCGGCCTCTTGCCCGGCGGTTCACGCAGGACCCCCGGCCTCAAGGAGCTGCTGAGCGCTGCCAGCGCGTACCTGCCCCCCGAGCACGTCGAGCGCATCCGCGAAGCTGCGGAATTCGGTGCGGAGGCCCACCAAGGACAAAAGCGCAAAACGGGTGAGCCGTACATCGCGCACCCCGTAGCCGCAGCCGAAGTGCTCGCAACTCTGCGGCTGGATGCCGACACCATCGTCGCCGCCATCCTCCACGACGTCATCGAAGATACGCCGATCGCCAAAGAAGACCTGGCGAGTCGCTTCGGTCAAAGCGTCGCGGACATCGTCGACGGCGTCACGAAACTCGACCAGATTCAGTTCAAGAGTCGGGAAGAGGCTCAAGCAGAGTCTTTCCGAAAAATGCTGCTCGCGATGGTTCGAGACCTGCGAGTCATTTTGGTCAAGCTTGCCGATCGGCTGCACAACTTGCGGACGATCGAAGGCATGGCGCCACCGCGTCGCCGGGCCATCGCCCGAGAGACGCTCGATATTTACGCCCCGCTCGCCGAGCGACTCGGCCTCTATGCCATGAAGCTCGAGCTCGAGGATCTCGGCTTTCACGCCTTGTATCCGCGCCGATACAAGGTCATCGAGAAAGCGCTCAAGCGGGCCCGCGGTAACCAAAAAGAGTTTCTCACACGCATCTCCGAGACCATCAACACCGCGCTCTCCAAGGCTGGTATCGAAGCAGAGGTCGAAGCTCGCGAAAAGCATCTCTACAGCATCTACCGAAAAATGCAGCGCAAGCGCGCTTCTCTTTCGGAAATTGTCGATGTGTATGGGCTGCGTGTGATCGTGGAGTCCGTCGATCATTGTTATCGGGCTCTCGGTGTTGTCCACGGCGCCTATCGTCCGATGCCGGGTCGATTCAAAGATTACATCGCCATTCCCCGTGTCAACGGTTATCAGTCGCTGCACACCACGTTGTTCGGACCCAATGGGCAGCCCATCGAAGCGCAAATTCGAACTCGCGATATGCATCGCGTCTCGGAGTCGGGAATCGCCGCCCACTGGAAGTACAAGTCGGGTGAGGCCTCAGCAGGGCACGAGCAGGCCCGCGCACGCGAGTGGTTGTCGAACTTGATCTCGATGCAGGAAACGGGCTCTTCCGAAGAATTTTTGGAGAGCGTTCGTCTCGATCTCTTCCCCGACAAGGTTTACGTGTTCACGCCCAAAGGCAAGATTCTTCGACTTCCGCGCGGCGCAACCGTGGTGGACTTCGCCTATGCCGTACATACCGATGTCGGCAATCGTTGCGTCGCCGCCAAAGTCGACCGCAGGCTTGCGCCTCTGCGTACCCAGCTGCGAAACGGACAGACGGTCGAAATCGTCACGGCACCGGGAGCGATCCCCAACCCGTCATGGGTCAACTTCGTTGTCACGGCCAAAGCTCGCGCAGCCATCCGGCAGTATCTAAAAGGACTGCGAAGATCCGAAGCCATCGAACTCGGGCAACGGCTCGTCAATCAGTCGCTCGCGGAGTTCGACCTGTCGCTCACGGACATCAGCGAAAACGCTTTGGTGGCCACAGCCGGCGAGCTCGGTATGGCAGACACTGATGAGCTATTCGAAAAAGTGGGTCTGGGAGAACGTCTCGCGCCCCTCATCGCGCGCCGACTCGGACCGGCTGCACCGTCGATCCCCGGCACAGGCGGTGAGGAAGGGGGTGAAAGCGCTCCTGCACCGCTTGCGATCGCGGGAACCGAGGGTCTGCTGGTCAGTTACGCTCGCTGCTGTTTCCCGGTCCCAGGTGATCCGATCCTTGCCTATCTTTCGAGTGGACGTGGAATCATCATCCACCGAGAAGACTGCGCGAACGTCGATGATTACCGCAAGCATCCGGAAAAATGGATTTCCGTCGCTTGGGCGGAGCAGCTTGGACGAATGTTCGGCTGCGAACTTCGCGTCGAGGTTCAAAACCGAATGGGTGTACTCGCTGCAGTAGCCTCGTCCATCGCGGCAACCGAAACCAATATCGATCACGTCGAACTTGAGGAGCGCGATACCGACACCTCCGTGCTGATCTTCGAGGTACGCGTTCGTGACCGCCAACATCTCGCGAGCGTCATTCGGGTGATCCGCCGTATGCCCGACGTCTTACGTCTCTCGCGTACACTTGCCGTCAAGACGCGCGACGACTGACTCGCGCGGAAATCAAAATGAGGTTTAAGACATGACTCGACAGATCATCAGTACCCCCGATGCTCCACAGGCGATCGGCACCTACTCACAGGCCGTTCGAGTCGGTCCCACCGTCTACATCTCCGGACAAATTCCGCTCGACCCCGCGACCGGAGAGCTCGTCAGCGGCGATATCGATGCTGAGATACGTCGAGTCTTCGACAACCTATCTGCAGTCGCGAAGGCAGCAGGTGGTTCACTGAGGCACGCCGTTCGGGTCACCGTATTCCTCACCGACCTCTCGAACTTTGCGAAGGTCAATGAAATCATGGCGACCTACTTCCCGCAGCCCTGGCCGGCGCGCGCTGCGCTAGGGGTCTCGCAATTGCCCAAGGGAGCGAGAGTCGAGGTCGATTGCATCCTGCACCTTGACTGAACCCCGAGAACAACGCCCGGTCACCGCGCTGCGCGGCGTAGGCGATGCACTTGCAGCTCGCCTCGCTGTGCTCGGCGTGATCACCGTTCAGGACCTGCTCTTCGTTCTGCCCACGCGGTACGAGGATCGAACTCGTGTTCAACCGATCGGCTCCCTGCTCGCGGGGCACCGCGCCGTCGTCGAAGGTGAAGTGCAGTTGACGGAAGTCGTTTACCGAAGACGCCGTCAAATGCTATGTCGAATTGCGGACGGCTCGGGTTTTCTCACGCTGCGCTTCTTTTACTTTTCGAGCGCCCAACAAGAAGGGCTTGCACGAGGGACGCGTATCCGATGTTTTGGCGAGGTCCGTCGGGGCCCCCTCGGGCTCGAGATGGTACATCCGGAGTACCGCAGAATCTTTGACGATCACGCCCCTCTCGAGAATTCGCTCACGCCTGTCTATCCGGCGACCGAGGGCGTCAGTCAAGGCCGACTGCGGATGCTGATCAACATGGCGCTACGTGAACTCGATACTGCAGGCGTTCGAGACTGGCTGCCCGCTTCGATCATCGCACCGCTAGGTTTGCCTGCTCTGCGCGATGCGTTGCGCTACGTGCATCGGCCTCCTGTTGACGCCGCACTCGACGAACTTGAGGCGGGGCGACACCCTGCTCAGCGGCGACTCGCCTTCGAAGAATTACTCACGCATCAAACGGTGATGCGACGCCTGCGAGAATCGACTCGGACGGATCCCGCCTGGGCGCTCGATGATGCCGATGGGCTCGAATCCCGATTCATCGCGACCCTCCCCTATTCATTGACCAGCGCCCAACAGCGCGCGCTGAACGAGGTCGATGCAGATCTCGAACGCGAGCGGCCAATGGTTCGGCTCGTTCAGGGTGATGTCGGCTGTGGAAAAACGGTGGTGGCCGCGGCGGCGGCGGCCCGGGCGGTCGGCAGCGGACGCCAGGCGGCGCTGATGGCACCGACCGAGCTCCTTGCCGAACAACATCAAAGAAATTTGGATGCCTGGTTCCGACCATTAGGCATAACGGTCGGCATGGTGTCTGGCTCGCAGCCCGCGCGTACGCGACGCAGTGCACTTGAGGCCGTGGCATCGGGCGACGTTCAGATCGTGGTCGGGACGCATGCGCTTTTTCAGGAAGGTATGCAGTTCCGCGATCTCGCACTCGTCATCGTCGATGAACAACATCGGTTTGGAGTACAGCAGCGACTGCGCCTTGCCGAGAAAGGGCAAGCGAGCGGGCGGCATCCTCATCAGCTCATCATGACCGCCACTCCGATCCCGAGAACTCTCGCCATGACCGCTTATGCGGATCTCGATGTATCAGTCATCGACGCCCTGCCTCCCGGACGAACACCGGTCAGAACCGTGGTGGCAGCCGAAACCCGTCGAGAGGAGGTCGTCGCTCGAATCGACGCGGCGTGTCGGGAAGGCAGTCAGGCCTATTGGGTATGTCCACTCATCGAGGAGTCCGAGGAGCTTCAGTGTCAGGCTGCGGAGGAGACGGCCGCCGTACTCGCCGAAGCGTTGCCGCATCTTGTGGTACGACTCGTTCATGGCCGCATGAAGCCTCGCGAGAAAGACGCGACCATGATGGCGTTCAAGGCCGGGAAGATTCATCTTCTCGTCGCGACGACGGTGATCGAAGTCGGCGTCGATGTTCCAAACGCGACGCTGATGGTGATCGAGAACGCGGAGCGTATGGGCCTCGCGCAGTTGCACCAGTTACGTGGCCGTGTGGGTCGCGGCTCGCGTGAAAGCGGTTGCGTCCTACTTTATCGTGCGCCGCTCGGCCCACTCGCTCGTGCGCGACTCAATGCCATTCGCGAAAGCAATGACGGCTTTGAAATCGCGCGTCGTGATCTCGAACTACGCGGGCCAGGCGAGTTACTCGGTACGAAGCAGACCGGTCTTGCGCGAATGCGGGTCGCAGATCTCATTCGAGATGCCGATCTGTTGCCGAAAGTACAGGAAGCCGCAGAAATCCTGCTCGCCGCCCATCAAGATAGAATCGGCCCCCTGACTCAACGGTGGATCGGAACGGATGAACGATATGGCCGCATCGGCTGATTCCCTCTCGCTGCCACCCGCGGTGCCTGCAGCGGCGATGTGGCTGCCCGCAAGTGCGCTCAATTGCTATGTCGGCGATGCCGCCATGCGTGACTGGCTACTTACCCCCGGATTGCTCACCCAGCGAATTCGCGAGGCGGCAGGCGATGGTTTCGCCATGCACTACCTTCGAGAGGGATTGCTTCACGGCGAACATGTACGCGAAATCGATATGTGCTGTGACGACGTCGTCTGGATGTTTGCGCATACGCGTATCCCCACCTCAACGCTCGCGGCCCATCCTTGGCTAGGACAGATCGGTGGTCGGACTTTGGGTGAGGCACTCGCAGGTCGTGAAAGCGTGCAGCGTGAAGATTTTCGGTATGCACAACTTTATCCGGAGAGCTGGCTCGCCGAACGGGTACTACATCACGCGAGACTGCCGCGTCAGCCTCTATGGGTGCGCCATTCCGCGTTCAAGATCGGTGCTTCGCCTTTCGATCTCTACGAAGCGTTCCTACCCGCGATCGGACGACGCGGCTCCGCTGACACCTAACACCGTCGATAACGCGAGCACGCCGTGACGCCTGCCTTTAAACGACGCTTGAACGAATACGTATTGCTAACGCGGTTCAATCGCCCTATCGGAACGTTGCTTCTGTTGTGGCCCGCGCTCTGGGCGCTCTGGATCGGCGCAGGCGGTCTACCCGATCCACTGCTTTTAGCCGTATTTGTTTTAGGTACGCTGCTGACGCGTTCGGCTGGTTGCATCATCAATGATTTCGCCGATCGGAATTTCGATCCGCATGTCGAGCGGACACGGGAGAGGCCGCTCGCTGCGCGACGCATATCACCACACGAAGCGCTCGCGCTCTTCGTGATCTTGATGCTGCTCGCTTTCGTGCTGGTTCTACAACTCAATACGAGGACCGTATTGCTGTCGCTCGTCGCGGCCGGTTTTCTCGGCACCTATCCGCTGTTCAAGCGATTTTTTCCGGCACCCCAGCTCTATCTCGGCGTCGCTTTCGGCTGGGCCGTACCCATGGCGTTTATGGCAACTCAGGGAAAAGTCCCGCTGATCGCCTGGCTGATCTTTGTCGCCACCGTGGTCTGGGCGTGTATCTACGATACGTTCTATGCGATGGTCGATCGCGAGGACGATCGTCGTATCGGTATCAAGTCGACTGCGCTGCTCTTCGGTCGTCGCGATCTCCTCGTTATTTCTTTGTTACAGATCTTGATGATCTCGACTCTAGGTCTGGTCGGTGTGATAGCCAATCTTGGATGGATCTATTTTTTAGGTGTCGCCTGCGCAGCAGCTCTGTTTGTCTCGCAGACCTGGTCTGCTCGAAACCGTGCCCGTGAAGCCTGCTTTCGAGCGTTTCTTAACAACCACTACGTCGGCATGGTGCTCTTTGTGGGCATCGCTTTGGCCACAGCCCAGCGCTGAACGTCCACGACGCCCACTTCGAGAAGCGCCTCCCGAGCCGCATTGAGTGTGGCGCCGGTGGTGACGACATCATCGATGAGTGCGACCCGACGCAGACCCAACGATTCGATGTGGGTGCGAAACTCCGAGCACACGATGAACGCGCCCTCGACATTGTGACGTCGCTCAGCAGCATGAAGCGTGGTTTGTGAAGGCGTAGCGCGAATTCGGGACATTCCGTATGAACTCACGGGGCAACAGAGCCAAGCGCCCACATGTTTCGCGATGAGTGAGGATTGGTTGAAACCTCGACTGCAGACACGGTCGGGATGCAAAGGCACCGGGATCAGGACATCGGGTCGTGGTCTGTCTCGGGCAGCCGCGGCCAGGAGCGCGCCAAAGAGCCGTGCCGCACAACGATCGCCCCGATACTTGAGCGCTTTCAAGGCCTCGTCGACAGGGTCCCGATAGGCGAAGGCGGAGAGCGTCGAGGCCAGACGATCAGGCTCGACCCTCCACGGCAAGATCGATAAACACTCGCTACACACGTCGACGGACCCCAGATTCGCGGGGTCATGGCAGAAGAAACATCGCGGTGGCAGTCCAAAGAAGCTCCATCTGGCTCGCCAAGGTAATCGGCGACCCTGTTCAACCAGCCAAAGCCCGAGCGCGTTGATTGTCGACTCATTCGGCACTTGCAAGTTGACAGCCTCCCCCGCCCTTGAGGAACATCCTCTTCACGCAGCGGGACAGGCTGCCCTCGGACCGTGCCGTCAGGCACTCCGGGAATCTCGCCATCGCACCAGGAAACACCATGACCGAACACGCCGTCCGACACGATTGGTCCATCGACGAGGTCGAGGCCCTGTTCGCGCTGCCTTTCCAGGATTTGTTGTTTCGTGCGCAATCGGTACATCGCGAACATCAGGCCACCAATACGGTTCAGATGAGTACTCTCTTGTCGGTCAAGACTGGGGCGTGTCCCGAGGACTGCGCGTACTGCCCCCAAAGCATCCGATACGACACGGGACTCGATCGCGAGGCGTTGATGGCTGTCGCCGACGTCGCCGACCGAGCGCGAGCGGCGAAGAATGCCGGCGCCACACGTTTCTGCATGGGTGCCGCGTGGCGATCGCCAAAGAAAAAAGACATCGACGTCATGACTGCGATGATTCGTGAGGTCAAGGCGTTGGGCCTCGAAAGCTGCGCCACACTCGGCATGCTTAATCGCGAGCAGGCCAAAGAATTACGCGAGGCGGGTCTCGATTATTACAACCACAACATCGATACCTCTCCAGAGTTCTACGACAAGATCATCACCACGCGCGATTTCCAAGATCGGCTCGATACGCTCGAAGCGGTTCGAGAGGTGGGAATGAACGTCTGCTGCGGCGGGATCGTCGGCATGGGCGAGACGGTGAAAGACCGGGCACGCATGCTCCAGGTTCTTGCAAACCTCGCACAGCACCCCGAAAGCGTTCCGATCAATAAATTAGTAGCCGTTCCGGGTACCCCGCTCGCCAATCAAGCACCCATCGACCCGTTCGACTTCGTTCGTACCATTGCCGTAGCGCGCATCGTGATGCCGAAGTCGGCCGTGCGACTGTCTGCAGGTCGCGAGCAAATGTCCGACGAACTCCAAGCCCTCGCTTTCTTTGCTGGCGCAAACTCCATCTTCTACGGCGAGAAGCTGCTCACGACGGGTAATCCCGACGTCGAGCACGATCGCGAGTTGCTTCAACGCCTCGGCATACGTACCGCGACCGGAGCATCCGGTGCGTTGCACGCCTGAAGCGATTGCCGCCGCATTAGGCGACATCGATGCCCGCAATCTCCGTCGACGACGTGAACTCGCTCCGGACGGTCGCCTCAATTTTTGTAGCAATGACTATCTAGGGCTCGCGACCGACGAGCGCCTCTCGAGCGCCATGGCGGAAGCGGCACGGCAGTTGGGCGCGGGTGCCGGCGCATCACATCTCATCAGCGGGCATAGCGCCGAACACGATGCACTCGAGCGAGAGCTCGCCGAATTCACGAGGCGCGAACGCGCCCTCGTGTTCTCGACGGGCTATATGGCTAACCTCGGTGTGCTATCGGCGCTCGCGGATCGCCATGCCGTACTGATCGCGGACGAACTCAATCACGCTTCTTTGATCGATGCCGTGCGCCTCGTCCGCAGTTCGTCCAACCATCGGTATCCGCATGGGGATGCCGCAGAAGCGACTTGTCTGCTTGATACGCACGCTCCAACGAGCGAGGTCAATGGCAGCGGAACCTTCCTCATCACCGATGGCGTCTTCAGCATGGACGGAGATTTGGCGCCCCTCCCAGAGCTTGCGGACGCCGTCGCTCGGCATCACGGTTGGCTCATCGTCGATGATGCGCACGGGCTCGGCGTCGTCGGTGAAACGGGGCGAGGTAGCTGCGAACTTCATGGGCTGAGCGCGAGGCATGTTCCCGTTCTCATCGGCACATTCGGCAAGGCGTTCGGGACGTTTGGAGCGTTCATTGCTGGAGATGCAGACGTCATCGAATTGATCATGCAACGGGCAAGAACGTACATCTATACGACGGCGCTACCGCCGGCGGTCGCCGCGGCGACCCGAATGGCGCTCGCGATCGTCCACGAGGAGTCGTGGCGACGAGACCATCTCAATTCGTTGATATCACGATTCAGAGAAGGTGCAACATCGCGCGGCATTCACCTCATGCACTCGACAACGCCCATACAGCCGATGGTTCTCGGTTCAGCCGAGGCGGCTTTATCGGCAAGCGCCAAGCTTTCCGCAGCGGGCTTTCGTGTCACCGCCATCAGACCACCGACGGTCCCTCTAGGGACCGCAAGACTACGTATTACGCTCTCCGCAGCACATAGCGAGTCACAGATCGATCAGTTACTCGTGGCGCTGGAGGCTGCGATATGAACGCGCGCGTTTATGAGGAGCTTCTGAGTCGACTCGATCAGTTCGCTCTGTCGCCGAAGATCGTCATAGACATCGGCGGACATGCTGACGGGTCTCAGGGTGCACTGAGACAAAGATTTCCAAAGTCGAGACTGATCTCGACAGGTGAGGTGAAAAGAAAGGAGGGTGGTCAAGGCTCGATCCTGGGTCGCTTGTGGCGTCGCAGATTGCAGGTTGAACATCTCGCCTGCGCCATGCATGAGCTACCCCTTGCAGACGGCAGTGTCGATCTCGTCGTCGCTCACGATTGGCGTCCCGGCGTCGATTCGCTCGACCGGGCACTGACGGAAATTCACCGCGTATTGATGTCGGGCGGGATTTTTCTCTCCACGACGCCCAGTCCGACATCGCTCTCAGGTATGGCGGATATCTACGATTTCGGTGGTGCCTTGATGCGGGCAGGTTTCATTGAGCCTGTACTCGACATCGATCGATTAGCGGGCGACGACGGGGAAGTCATTCATGTGGCGGCCTTTGCGGGCTCACCTCGAGAGCCACACGGCGTCGGCGAGATCATCGTGCCGTTATCAAAGATTACGCGCCGATGAAGCCGGCCATCAGGGTGTTTGTCACGGGGACCGATACAGAGATCGGTAAGACCTTTGTGTCGACTGCACTTTCGGCGGCAGCGCGCAGCAAGGGCTTGAGGGTCGGTGTGATGAAGCCGGTGGCATCGGGTGCTCACGCGACGCCGGATGGGTTGCGCAACGACGATGCCCTCGCGCTGATGTCAGCAGCCGGCGAAACGGACTATGGCGCTGTAAACCCCTACTGCTTCGAGCCCCCAATCTCCCCGCACCTGGCGGCGGCGGATGCAGGGGTGGACATCGACGTCCGACACATCGCGGAGCTCGTGCGGAATCGCGTCGAAAAATATGACTGTCTGGTGGTCGAAGGTGCGGGTGGCTGGCAAGCGCCGCTCGGGCGCAATCTCAGCATGTCGGACCTTGCCTTGGCGCTTGAGCTGCCGGTGATCTTGGTCGTGGGTCTACGCTTGGGGTGCCTCAATCACGCCGCGCTCAGCGCCCAAGCGATACGCCGGTCCGGCTTGAGGCTCGCGGGATGGGTCGGAAATCGAATCGATCCGGCCATGTCGCGCGTTCAAGATAACATCTCGACCCTCGAGATATTACTCGGAGCGCGGCCCTTAGCGGTCTTCCCTTTCGGAGCTGAAGAGTCAGAGCGCCTTGTGCTGGGAGGACAGATGCTTGCCCACTTGGTGGACGATTATGATCATTCTCTATCGATTTAAGTGACTGTATTGATTGAATTTTAACAAATTGGAAGCACTTTTTGCGGAGTGCAACGTCCAAGTTTTATGCCCGAGTCCGAAGCCCGAATTGACATCGCTCCCCATTGCTCGCTATCACCCCGCGGAGCGCGCTGGTTTTTTATTAGCATTTGCGTCGCCTCACTGTCGATCGCCCTCCCGATCTCCCTGATGGGTTTCTGGCTCGTTCTGCCCTTTGCGGGACTGGAAATCGCACTGGTAGGGTGGGCTTTGCGCGTCAGCATGGCGAGGCGACATCAGCGGCAGACGATCATCGTGTCCGAGGACCTCGTGACCATCGAAGATGTATCGCCGCCCAATCACCAGCGTGTCGAGTTCCCGCGACACTGGGCGCAAGTTAGAATTCGCGGCGGGGGTTCACCGCTACATCCGAGTCGACTGACCGTCGAATCGCATGGTCGCGGCCTCGAGATCGGGCATTTCCTGAATGAACAGGAACGGCTCAGTCTCGCCAAGCGGCTCCGTCGCTTGATTGGTCGGATAGCAGAGTCCCCGCCATTGCCCGCCCAGGGTGGTCCGGCTTGACCGGCATGCTCGGGCAGGTTCGTTTTTTGGTTTTTGATCGACCCATCGGATAAGCCATGACCAGACATGCTCGCACTGCCCTCTCCGCTACCGCCTTCGCGATCCTGGGCAGCCTCGCCCCGCTCGCCGCCCATGCCGAGTGGGGCAATCTGAACATGCCGGTCGGTGTCACCGTTCTCTCCAAAGAAATCCATGCCCTGCACATGACCATGTTCTGGTGGTGCGTGGCGATAGGCGTGTTCGTGTTCGGCTGGATGATCTGGTCCTTGGTCGCCTTCCGAAAATCACAAGGCGCAAAACCCGATACCACGATGACTCACAGCACCAAGGCGGAAATCGTCTGGACAGTGATCCCGGTGGTCATCCTCGTGATCATGGCGATTCCCGCGGCTCGTACGCTCATTGCAATCGAAGATACCCGCAACACCGAGATCAGCATCAAGGTGACGGGTTACCAGTGGAAGTGGCACTACGATTATCTTGGCGAAGACGTGAAGTTCTTTTCCTCGCTTGCCCGTGCGAGCGACGAGGCCCGTCAACTCGGTTCGGGCGTCAATCCTGAATCCGTCGAAAACTATCTCCGCGACGTCGATAACCCGCTCGTCGTGCCGGAGGACACCAAAGTCCGCGTGCTGCTCACCGCGCAGGACGTCATCCACGCCTGGTGGGTGCCGGCCTTCGGCATGAAGAAGGACGCCATTCCCGGAAACGTGAATGAACTGTGGTTCAAGGTCGAGAAGGGCAAGACCGGTCTTTATCGTGGTCAGTGCGCCGAGCTCTGTGGCCGCGATCACGGCTTCATGCCCATCGTTGTGAAGGTCGTAACAAAAGATGAATACCGCACTTGGCTCGCGGGCCAGAAAGCTGGGGAGTCAACCCCCGCTGACGCATCGAGCGAACCCGCCGCGGACTCCTCGCCAACGATCGCAGCTCTTCCCGCTGCCCCCCAGGGCTGACTCGATCCCGGCTAATCAAAGAATTCAACGCAAGACTTAAATCTAGAGAGTAAGAACATCATGGCCAACACCGCGACCCACGATCACGCGCACGATCACCACGATCACAAGCCGCATGGCCTCAAGCGCTGGCTCTACGCCACCAACCACAAGGACATCGGCACGATGTACTTAGTGTTTGCTTGCGTGATGTTCTTCCTCGGCGGCGCCATGGCGCTCGTCATTCGCGCTGAGCTCTTCCAGCCTGGCTTGCAGTTCGTCGATCCGGGGTTCTACAACTCGATGACGACCATGCACGCGCTACTCATGATCTTCGGCGCAGTGATGCCCGCGTGGACGGGTCTCGCCAACTGGATGGTGCCCATGCAAGTGGGCGCTCCGGACATGGCACTGCCCCGACTCAACAATTTCAGCTTCTGGTTGCTGCCGTTCGCCTTCACGTTGCTGCTACTCACGCTGTTCGTCCCGGGCGGCGCTCCCGCAGGCGGCTGGACGCTTTATCCGCCTCTCTCCCTGCAGGCCGGTGACAGCTTCCCGCTCACGATCTTCGCGATTCACCTCATGGGTATCTCGTCGATCCTCGGCGCCATCAACGTGGTCGTCACCATTCTCAACATGCGCGCCCCGGGCATGGGGCTGCTCAATATGCCGCTCTTCTGCTGGACATGGCTCATTACGGCTTACCTGCTGATCGCGGTCATGCCGGTGCTCGCGGGTGCAGTAACCATGCTGCTCACCGACTATTTCTTCGGGACGAGCTTCTTCGCCGCGTCGGGTGGCGGTGACCCCGTTATGTTCCAGCACATCTTCTGGTTCTTCGGTCACCCCGAGGTCTACATCCTCATCCTGCCGGCCTTCGGTGTCGTATCGGAAATCATTCCGACCTTCTCGCGCAAGCCGCTGTTCGGTTACGAGTCGATGGTCTATGCAACCGCCTCGATCGCGTTCTTGTCGTTCATCGTGTGGGCACATCACATGTTTACGGTCGGCATGCCGCTGGCAGGCCAACTCTTCTTCATGCTGTCGACCATGCTCATTGCCGTACCGACGGGCGTAAAGGTGTTCAACTGGTGCGCGACGATGTGGAAGGGATCAATCAGTTTTGAAACTCCGATGCTCTTTGCGATTGCCTTCTTGTTCTTGTTCACGCTCGGTGGCTTCTCCGGCTTGATGCTCGCCATCGTCCCGGCAGACTTCCAGTACCACGACAGTTACTTCGTCGTGGCGCACTTCCACTACGTACTGGTTCCAGGTGCCGTGTTCGCCATCATGGCGGGGGTGTACTACTGGCTACCCAAGTGGACGGGCCGCATGTACAACGAGAAAATCGGCAAGCTGCACTTCTGGCTGTCGACGATCGGTGTCAACGTATTGTTCTTCCCGCAGCACTTCCTGGGGCTCGCCGGCATGCCGCGTCGTATCCCAGACTACTCGACCCAATTCGCCGACTGGAACATGGTGTCCTCGCTTGGCGCCTCTCTCTTCGGCTTTTCTCAGCTGCTCTTCGTCTACGTCATCTGGAGCGCGGTGCGCTCCGGTGAAAAAGCGGCCGATCGCCCGTGGGAAGGCGCGCATGGGCTCGAGTGGGAGCTGCCGACTCCGGCCCCGTATCACAGTTGGGAAACGCCGCCGACTCGCTCCGTCATTTCGCACGGCGCGATGCACTAATCATCACTGAAGGACTGCGTGACGTGGACCCGCACTCCGCTGAAGTTGAACGAGCCCGACGAGTGAAACGCTCGGCGATCGTGCTCGGACTCGTCGCGTTCGGATTCTATCTCGCGTTCATCCTGATGTCAGTTTTGGGCTTGCGACAATGAGCGAGATGCGAGAACAAAATAATCGTCGTCTCACGCTGCGCCTGCTTGGTTTTGCAGCGGGCGCCTTCGCCTTTGGTTTTGCGTTGGTTCCGTTGTATGACGTGATTTGCGACATCACCGGCGTAGGAAATCCCAAAGATCTGCTGCGCGCGTCAAACGTCCAAGCCATCGAGCACGATGAGTCACGCTTGGTCACCGTCGAATTCGTGGCTGATCTGCCTTCGGTCGGGAGTTGGGAGTTTCGTCCGGTCATCGCCGAGATGAAGGCGAACCCGGGTCGGCTTTATGAAATCGACTATGTCGCCCGCAACCTGACGGGTCGGGATACCGTCGCTCAGGCCATTCCGAATGTCGCGCCGGGTAAAGCCACGGCGTTCTTCCGCAAGACGGAGTGCTTCTGCTTCATTCCGCAGAATTTCGCCAAAGATGAAGAACGCGTCATGCCGGTGCGCTTCGTGATCGACCCCAACCTGCCGAAAAGTATCGATCGGGTGACCTTGTCTTACGTTTTTTACGATAACTCGACGCGGGTCGCCGCGCTGAACTAGGAAATACAACATGGCCAATGCCACAGAACACGCCGCCGACAAATATTACGTACCGCATGAGAGCCCTTGGCCGATTTACGGCTCATTGACGCTCTTCGTGTTCATGATCGGTCTCTGCGGCTGGCTCAACCAGTGGTACGGCCCGTGGGTGTTCGCGATCGGCGTCATCATGCTGATCGGTTTGTTCGTCGGCTGGTTCGCGGTCGTCATCAACGAGCATCAGCACGGCATGTACAACATGCAGGTAGACAAGTCATTCCGAATGGGGATGTTGTGGTTCATCTTCTCCGAGGTCATGTTCTTCGCGGCGTTTTTCGGTGCGCTCTTCTACGCACGCACGCTCTCGGTTCCCTGGATCGGCGGCGAGGGCGTAAAAATTTTCAACAAGCTGCTGTTGTTCCAAGACTTTAATGCGACGTGGCCGACGAACGGCCCGGCAGCGCTCGGTCCTCGTGATGACGGGTCCTTCGAAACCATTCCGGCCTTCGGCTTGCCTGCGATCAACACGGCGATCCTGCTGCTCTCAGGTGTCACGATCACCATCGCACACCACGCCCTCAAAGAAGGTAATCGCAAGATCCTCAATATCTTCTTGGCGGCAACGTTCTTGCTCGGCTTCTTGTTCGTCGGGTTGCAGGCCTACGAGTACGTCCACGCCTACACTGAGCTCGGACTCACACTCGCAACCGGTATCTACGGTTCGACGTTCTTCATGCTGACGGGCTTCCACGGTGTACACGTGACGCTCGGCGCCATCATGCTGCTCGTCATCTGGTTCCGAACCATGAAGGGTCACTTCACACCACAACGACACTTCGGCTTCGAGGCCGTCGCCTGGTATTGGCACTTCGTCGACGTGGTCTGGCTGGGGCTCTTCGTGTTCGTCTACTGGGTGTGACGATCACGGTGGCGGTCGCCACACTTTAGATGATCCGACGGGCCGGGAAACCGGCCCGTTTGCTTTTCAGCGGGCTACGCCGAGCGGCTGGATGAGTCCGGTGGCCCACGCCACCATGAGCAGCAAGAAGAGGCCCACCGACAAGCCCACGCGAACGGTAAGCGCTCTGACCATCTTCTTTGAGTCGCCTTTGTCGGTCATGAGGTGGAACAGCGCTGAGCCCAGGCTGACTACGATGCCCAACATGACGAGTCCGACAAAAAGCCGCAAGAGTTCCATAACCGTTATTATAGGCGTGTGCCGCTCAGAATCGCCGTCGGTCGCAGGGTTTTTTCTCCGTCGTGGCTGATGACCATCGTCACCTTGCTGCTTCTTGTTCTCTTCATCAGCCTCGGCCGTTGGCAATGGGGTCGTGCGGAGTTCAAGCAACAGCTGGGCGACGCTTTTACGACCCAAGCGGAACGCATCGTCGCGCTCGGCTCCAAATCCTCGACCGCCTTGCCGCGTTATACGCAAGTCGAGACGGACGGCCGCTGGGATGATTCGCGTCAGTTTTTGCTCGACAATCGTACGCGCGACGGTCGCGCGGGATACGAGGTGCTGACACCGCTGCAGCTCGCAGACGGGCGCTGGTTGTTGGTGAATCGAGGTTGGGTGCCGTTCGAAGGCTATCGCGATCGTCTGCCTGATGTTCGCGTAGCGCAGACCGGTCGCGAGGTCCAAGTGTTAGGTCGGCTCGATGAGTTGCCCACAGCGGGTCTCGCAGGAGGGCGCGCGCCGCCAGCCGTCTCTGGAGAGTGGCCGCGCGTGACCGCGTACCCGCAATCAGCGGAACTCGCCCGATCGCTGGGAGTCGACCCAGAGAGGCTCGAGTCGCGAATGTTGTTGCTCGACGCATCGGCACCCGAGGGGTATCGACGCGACTGGAAGCCCTATGCAAAGGGCCCCGAGCAGAACTGGTCTTATGCGATCCAGTGGTGGAGTTTTGCGGTACTGCTGCTGGTGCTGTTTGTGATCATGAACTTAAAGAAACGGAATAAAGCATGACTGAGACCCAAAAATTTCATACGCCCACCGCGGGTCGAGGGGTATTGGTCGGCCTTGCCGCACTTTTCTTCCTGCCGCTGCTCGGGGCGTTTTGGCTGTACTACGTCGGAGGTTGGCGCCCCGCTGGCGGTACGAATCACGGTGAGCTGATCTCGCCCGCCAAGCCGCTTGCCGACCACGGTTTCGTCACACCCGATGGCTCACCGTCGAGGGAAAACTTATTCCGTGGGAAATGGACGCTCCTCTACATCGACGAGGGGGCGTGTGATGCTGCGTGTCGGCAGGCGCTGTGGACCATCCGTCAAACGCGGCTGCTACTCGCCGAAGACATGGACCGCGTCCAACGAGTCTTTCTCGCCGAAAAAAACTGCTGCGACACGGCGTTTCTGGCAGCCGAACATCCAGGCTTGGAGACTATTCAATTTGCCGATGCCGCCTCACCGACGTGGCTAGAACAATTTCCGCGCGAGGCATCAGGCTCCACGACCTACATTTTCGTAGTCGACCCTCTCGGTAATCTGATGATGCGATTCGATTCCACGCAGAATCCGAAAGGTCTGCTCGAGGATCTCAACAAACTTCTCAAGCTTTCACATATCGGCTGACCCTCCATGTCCATCCACTCATCAATTCCACAGGGTGCCACGGCGATCCGCCGGTTGGCGCTGCTTGGCGTCTCGCTATGTCTCATCGTCATCGTGCTCGGCGCATGGGTGAGACTGACCGATGCGGGTCTCGGTTGCCCCGATTGGCCGGGCTGTTACGGTCACGTCACACCTGCCGGTGCAGAGCGTAATGAAGGCAAGATCGAGTCTTTTTCCCCCGGATGGGAATACGACTCCGGAAAAGCTTGGCGCGAGATGATCCATCGTTATGCCGCGACGGCTCTCGGATTGATCATCGTGCTGATCACTGTAATCGCCATCGCTTATCGGCGCGAACGCCCTGCCAGTATTCCCCTTGCCGTCTCACTGCTGGTCGTCGTGGTATTACAAGGAACGTTGGGTGCCTTTACAGTGTGGTGGCTCGTCAAGCCTCTCGTCGTCGTATTGCACCTTATTGGTGGACTCACCACGTTGTCGTTACTAATGTGGATGTGGCTCGGCATGCGTCGCAGAACTCGGCTCATCGAACCAACACCGGGTGCCACACATACCTCTGCGCTCGATGGCGCGCGTCGTATGGCGGTCGTCGCAACGATCGTCGTCGCCTTTCAAATCATGCTCGGCGGCTGGACGAGTAGTAACTACGCGGCGGTCGCCTGCCCCGATCTGCCGAAGTGTCAACAGCAGTGGTGGCCCGAGGGCATGGATTTCAGCGAAGCATTCGTTCTCTGGCGAGGTCTCGACATCAACTACACCGGTGGGGTGCTCGAACATCCGGCTCGGGTCGCCATTCATTTCACTCACCGAATCGGCGCTGTGGTGGCCACACTCGCCGTGTTGTTTGCAGCGTGGCTCGCCATCCGTCGTGCGCCGACCGTCCTCGTGAGTCGTGCGGGTTACTGGGCGATCGGCGCTTTAGGCGTTCAGCTGCTCGTTGCATTTTTGATGATTCTGAAAGCCTTCCCGTTGTCACTCGCGGCGGGTCACAATGCGGGCGCAGCGCTTTTGTTGATGTCGCTGATTCTCCTCAATCGTCGCCTGCGTGAGGCCTGAGATGTCAACCCCTGCCGCCGCTCTCGCGCCTCGCCCAACGTGGAAGCTGTACTTCGAGCTCACCAAACCGAAAGTCGTCGCGCTCATTGTCTTCACCGCGATCGTCGGCACACTGCTCGCGAGTCCGGGCATGCCGCCCCTCGATGCGCTTGTTTGGGGAAACCTCGGCATCGCACTCGCCTCGGGATGTGCCGCAGCCATCAACCATGTCCTCGATCAAAAAATAGACGAGCAAATGGCGCGTACGCAGAGTCGTCCCCTGGCGACGGGTACGCTGAAAACATCCCAGGCGCTGACGTTTGCGTTGTCACTCGGTGTGCTTTCGATGCTCATCCTGTGGTTCCTCGTAAACCCGCTCACGGCCGTGCTCACCTTCGCCTCGCTGATTGGCTACGCCGTGATCTATACCGTGTTTCTCAAGCGGGCAACTTCGCAAAACATCGTGATTGGCGGCGCAGCCGGTGCAGCCCCACCCGTTCTCGGCTGGGCGGCGGTCACCAACTCGATCGAACCGAACGCCCTGCTGCTGTTTCTCATCATTTTCATCTGGACGCCGCCCCATTTTTGGGCGCTCGCCATCGCGCGCCGCGACGAATATGCGAAGGCTGGCATTCCGATGCTGCCGGTGACCCACGGCATCCCCTATACCCGCCTGCAGGTGTTGCTCTACACCGTGTTACTAGTGCTGGTCACGTTGATGCCCTGGATCTCAGGGATGAGCGGGTTGATCTATCTCGCCGCGGTGCTCGTACTGAATGCCCGGTTTCTGTATTACGCCTTCGCGCTAAAACTGACAGATCGCGCCGAACTACCGATGAAAATCTTCAAGTTTTCCATTTCTTACTTGATGTGGCTGTTCATCGCCCTGCTGGTCGATCACTACCTGCCGACCACCTCACTGCACACGATCTAAAAATAAACGATCGGCGACAAACGGATTACTGCGCCGCTCCGCACCAAAGGTCGATGTAGGTCCGTGTCCCGGTAAAAAGGTCACGTCGTCGCCAAGTGGAAACAAGTTGTGGCGGATCGATCGCAGTAACTGATCGTGGTTGCCGCGTGGAAAGTCGGTACGGCCGATGGATCCAGCGAAGATCACGTCACCCACGATCGCAAATCGCGATTCGCGCTGAAAAAAAACGACGTGCCCCGGCGTATGCCCCGGGCAGTGAAACACCTCAAACTCGATATCGCCGACCGTGACCCGGTCGCCCTGGCCGAGCCAACGATCGGGTGTAAATCGATCTGACGGTGGGAAGCCGAACATCTTGGCTTGCGCGGGCATCTGATCGATCCAGAACTGGTCGTCGGTTTGCGGCCCTTCGATCGGTAGCGAGAATCGACGAGAAAGCTCGGCGGTTGCACCTGCATGGTCGAGATGCGCATGAGTGATCAAAATCTTTTCGAGTTTTAAGCCATGCCGTTCAACGACCGCGAGTATTCGATCGAGGTCACCTCCGGGATCAATCACCGCAGCACGCTTCGTTCGCTCACACCATACGATGCTGCAGTTCTGCTGAAACGCTGTCACCGGAACGACTTCGATCTTCATACCGTGATCGCAAGCCCTCGGTAGATTCGAGCTCGATAACGACTCTCCTGTGCCTCGACGATCGGCGCAGCCGCCAACAAGACGGCATGCGCGTAGCGTTGATACTCCTCAGCTTGTTCAGCCGCATCTCTCGGCTCCTCGCTCCGCATGCGTCGCGTCAAATTTACCTGGTTGACCGGTACCGACGTCGGTAGACGCTCATTTTCGACGCCGAGTGTCGCCGTGAATGCATGCAGCGTGGTCTTGATGAAATTCGCCATCGCAAACTGCGCAAGCGTCCCGCCGGCTGGGACATCCGGCGAAGTGAGAATGAGTCGGGCGCCCTTGAACAAGGATACTTTCCGTGCCACACGGAAATGATGTGTGAGGTTCATCTCAATGAGCGCAGAAAACTCGGGTGCTGCAAGATGGTCCTTGCCTTCGATGCCAAACAACGCGCGCGGAATCGGCGCAAACGGCGTGGAAACCACGGCCGCTGGCGGGCCATGGTTGGCAAACGCGGTATCCATCCCCTCCTCGAGGTCATCCCCGACAGTCAGGTAGGAAATTCGGTCGTGGCCCAACGCGCGGCCCAATGCGAAACGGATGGCATCACCAGCCGCCGCAGTACGCGTCAGCATCACGATACTGCCCACATGACCCTCTGCCAGGAATAACTTCGCGGCCGCGGCGAGCGGTTCAGACATATGCTCACCGATGAGCCAGATCGTCTCGCCTTCCATCCGGCGTACACGCTCAGGCTTGGCACGACCGAAGAGTTCACGCTCGGTAATCGTGCGTTCCTGTTGTAAGCCACCCGAGGGCTCGAAGGTTTCGCCCGAGATTGCGCGGTCGGCCATGAAGAACACCGTGGCGAGCGCCACATCCGTTTCGGTCGGCATGCGATTGAGATGCAGCATGCCGATCACGCCCGTCCGAATTTTCTCTGCCTCAATATCGATACGGGCAGGATCGATGAAGGGCTCCGGCGGAACGGGAAGGTCGAGAATCCACTGCTCAGCCAGATCATGATGGATACGCTGTGGCATCAAGCAGCCGTTGCACAACCGCGCGATCAACCGAGTCGCTATCGAACGCGTCATCAAAAAATGTAAGGACGAGTAGGTGGGCTCGTCTGAGCCATTAGGTTCAGTTTTCAATTTGACGCTAAGGTCGCGCAACGCCGCTGGAACCTCGGGCGACTGCAGCAAACCGATGTCGTTGGAGCACATGGCGCCAAGGACTGCGTCGAGCGTTGCGCCATCCGCGAGCGCTTTCAGCACCGCACCATGGAGCTGATTCAATCGCTTATTTTCAAGGATCAGCTTCGCGCGTCGATCAAAGAGCCCCGCCTTGCCGTCCTTGCCCTTGAGCCGCTGCCCTTCGACAGGTCCAGGCGCAATGGCGTTGATTTGAATCTCAGGCCCTACGAATCGTGCAAGGTTTTCGACGAGGGCGCGCTGGCCGGCTTTTGAGACGGCGTAGTCGGATCGGTTCGGATACGGCACGGCGATATACTTTTCGCCGCCAAAGTAGGAACTGACATTGAGGATGTAGCCCGACCCCTGCTGCTTCATCATCGGTACGACTTTTTCGATGAGCGAATAGTTCGACACCAGATTGGCGTGCAGCGTGTTGCGCCAGTCTTCAGGCAACAAATCGACTGCCATCTGTTCCGCGCCGGCGACTCCAGCGTTGTTGATCAGATAATCGATTCGGCCAAAGGCCTTCAGAGTCGCGGCTACCGATTTCACCAGCGCTGTTTCATCGGCGACGTCAATGTCCGCCAGAATCCGTACTCGCTCATGCGCTCGGTTATAGCCGATTTCTTCGAGCTCTCGAACGATGCTGTCACGCAGATCGATGAGCTGATTTTCGCGACGGGCGGTGAGCATCACTCGTGCGCCGGAGATCGCGAGCAAGCGGCCGAGTTGGCCTCCAATGCCGGCCGAGCCCCCCGTGATCAACACACACTTACCGAGGTGCAAGCCCATGAGCGATTCAATCCAGCCGAAGTTCGGACGCGTGGAGCCCGTCGCATCGACAATCGCAGCAGGCATGTAGAGATTCACCTGCGGTACACGTCGCTTCGTGTAGAGCAAACGAGCAGCCTGCGCGGCAGCGAAGAGTAGTCCGTTTTCTTCGGTATTCGACCAGCGGAGAATCTGGTTCGACCATTCGAGCACGGCACGATCGCCGGATTTGACTTGCGTTTCACTTTCGTCACGCCAGACGCGAACAAGTTGCTCGATGCCCGCCCGAAGAATGTCGGCGTAGGTATCCCCGGATTCATCGCTGCCATTTGACATGAAGATAATTCGCGGACTGACGCCAGCCGGCGCAAGTCGGTGCCAAAGACGGGAGAGCTCTCTTGCGATACCAATGGCGCCCGCGAGCTCGCCCTTCAAAAAAGCGTCGACATCCGAATCGCTCGCCTCCGACAGCGGCGCTTTGAAACGCCAGTGGCCGAAAGCGGGTAACACGACGGCACCGTGTAATCCTTGCGACGGATCGACCGACGCAAGCGATACCGCGAGCGTGTCGGGGCGATGGCGATCGAAGAGAACGGGCTTGATGCGTCGGTCGGCGTCACTGTTTTGCAGAGCGGCGGCGGCGGCCTGAACGGCCTCTTCCGTTCCGAGCCCCAAAAGAACTCGGGCACCACAGCTCGCTTGAATACGAGCGATCATCAAAGCATCCGCGACTTGATCACCCGCAGCGACGAGCACGGTTGATCCCGTGCCATCGACGGTCCGAAGCTCGGGTCGCGATACCCACGTCGACCGGGACTCTTGCATGACCTGCATGCCGTTGGTGACTTCGAACCCTTGGGCGCTGAAGGCCTGGGATTCGTCGCTACCGAGAAAGACGATGGTATTGGCGACATCCTCCACACTCGGAAAGCTGTGTGTCGCCCCTGTCTCAGGCGTCGCTCTGGAAAGTGCCATGGTCGAGGTGAAATCGTTGGCCGTCGTACCATCTGGCGCTTTGCGCAGCTGATCCATCGCCTTGAAGACCGTACGAATCCGCTGACTCTCAATGGGCCCCGGGTACACGGTATTGACGCGAATGCCACGCTGACCTAGCTGAACCGCCAGCTGCTTCGAAAAAGCATTGAGGGCCGACTTGGGTACAACGTACGCCGCGCGTCCAAAATATTTGGTACGCGAAAAAATCGTGGAGATGTTGATGATCGAGGCGCCGGCTTGTAAATAAGGCGCGGTCGCACGGACCATGTTCCAGCTGAGACCAAGCAGGTTGCCTGCAGCATCGGCGACGGTTTCGGTGTCGGTCGCGCCGCCGGCACGCATCGCATCGAGTTCTTCACGCGATAGCGGTAGATTTTCGATAGGTGCTTTAGGACCTGCCGAGCCCGCGTTATTGACGAGGATGTCGATACGACCGAATTGACGCATCACTGCTTCGGTGCCGTATCGGGCCTGTCCCGAGTCCGACGCATCAAAATCGAGAACATAGGCATGACTCGCGGGCGCACCGGTTTTGGCGAGCAGTTTCTCGCGCGCTGCCTCGAGCTTCGTGCGGTTTCGCCCCACCATCACGACGCGGGCGCCTTCTTCGAGATAGCGCCGGACGATCACCTCGCCGATGTTTCCGGCGGCTCCCGATACGAGCGCCACTTTTCCGGCGAGCCGCAGTGGGCGCGAGCGGCCGTGTCGTGCGGTCGAGGTCGCTGGCTTTTTCGGCGAGCGTTTAGCCTTGGCTTTGCTTACAGCACGTTTAGGCGCAGCGGTCTTGGTCTTCGATTTCTGAGTCTTTTTGACCTGGGTCGTCCTGACGATCATCGAGCCGCTCCCCATTCCTGGAAAAGTTCATCGCGCGAGCGCAGCCCAATCCGTGGCAGCGCATGGTTAACAACGTAATTCGCTCCAGCGTGAGTGTTGTCCCACATTGACTGGTGTGCAGCCGGCAGGTCGCCCCACGGAACGATGGTGGGTGGACTGACCTCGAGTTGCCCCGCCGCGATCATGTCGTTCATGCGGGCAACTTCGAAGGCGTTGCAAAGATGGGTTCCTGCAATGGTGGCGGTGGGCATGATGATTCGTCGCTGTCGCATCCACACCTGCGGTGCATAGAACGTATAGCGGCGCCCCGCCATCGACTCGCAAAACACGACGCGTCCCGTAAAAGGTTTGACGAGCGACGTCGAGGCTGCGAGGGCGTCGTGCCCGGCACGCTCGATGATGAGATCTGGGTAACCGCGGGGATTGTCCGGTGAGCGTAACCAGCGTCCGATCGCTCCGCCGAAGGGCTTCATGGTGCGATCTTGAAATTGCCGCACGGCCTCTTTGAATCGGACCGTGTCTTTCTTCGAGTCGGGCATCGCAGGAAGCGCCGACGGCCAATCGAAGTCCGCACCTTCTTTACGACGGATTTCCTCGATGGACACGACACCGCGAACCGCATCGCCATAACCCAGTGACTGCACGAATTCTCGCTGAGCGTCGGTGGCCGTCGCCACCACCAACCGTCCACCGGCTTTGCGTACCGCCTCGATCGCCTCGAGCCCGACCGGATCGAGTAGATCGTGTGCGCCGACGCCGTAATAAAGCAGCACAGCCTCGCCGGCACGCAACCGCGCTCGACGCAGCATGTCTTCAGGGGTCGCAGATCCTTTTTTACCGACGAAAGAGAACCAGTAGCCACTCGTCGCGCCGTAGAAGGTCAGCGTGCCGTTCTCAGCCAAGAGCTGGAAAGACCGTGGGAAGGACTCCTGTCCTGCATGCGACACCACATAGTCTGCAAGTCGGCCACCCGCTTGCTGACGCATTTCTTTGAGAATGGGCTCACCCGCCTGCTCCCAGGCCGCGATGTCCGCCGCGCTTTCGGGAACGGCCGTAAAGGCTTTTGCCCAACGCGGATCGCGTCGATTGATCGCGCCCGCTGCGCCGTGACCTGCAATGAACGTCGCGCGCTCCGAACTCGACACCAGACCCACACTCGTGAGCCCATTACGCGCAGCACTCTTGAGTGCTTCGAATCCGGTACCGGTCGCTGCACCTTCGACGAAGAGTGTCTTCCCACTCTCGATCTGCAGCGTGGTGAAGAGCGCTCTAACGACCGTGCCGAGATTGAGTACGTAGGAGCCTGCCGCCTCGAGCGTGAGATCGGGGGGGAGCGCATGTAGCTGCGGTCCCTGTACGAGCAGAAACTGTTGATGACTACCGGTGTCAGTTTCGTATCCCTGAATCGAAAATCCTGCATACATCGGATCGCGAGCTGCGAGCGGAGAGAGCAGGTCACTTTGCCCCGAGTACACCGTGACGAGATCGCCGACTTTCAATCGCCCTTCTCGTTTGACCTCGCTGCCCACCGCTGCGATCAGCGCGACGCCGCCGGAGCCCGTCACCTGATAATCGAGATCATGATTGTCGAAAGGCGAAACTGGGATGCCGGTGATCGCCCAGATGTCGTTGAAGTTGACCTCGGACGCCAACACATACACGAGTGCCTCGTTCGGGCCAGGTGTCGGCACTGGAACGATGATTTCCCGCTCGGCGTTTTTAGGAAGGCCGTGCGCTGGAGCGCCGGTTCGTTCGTCTTTGACGACCGCATGACCGTATTGCCATGTCGGCAGCGGCGTCAGCCCAGGGAAGAATGCGGCGCCCACCGGCAGCAACTCGCCTCGTTTGACGAGGTCTCCGACCTTCTCTGGTCGGGGTGTTTCAGCGCGGCGCGTCGGTAACGGTGCGCTCTGCTTGTCGAAGAACGCTCGAATGCCCGCCTTGCCACCTTGAGGATCGACGATCGCTTCGGCGAATAACTGCGCCTCGCGAGCGAGTCCTGCGCCGATGCCTTGATGCCAACCCGTCTTCACAGCATCGAAAATCCGTTCGGCCGTTGGGCCGCGACCGACGGCACGCGCCTGCGCGAGGAGTCGCTGCACTTCCGAATCGGCGATGGCGGCAACGAAGTCGGCGCGACCTGCCGATTGCCAAGCGGCATTGGCCGCTCGGCGCGCCGCGAAGGTCTTTGCGACGAGATTGCGGCCGGCCGGTGCAGCGACATATTCGCGAGCGAGTCGTGTCGCGAGCGCCAAGACGTCTTCGTTCTCGTCGGACACGGCGTGCAGTAATCCGTCGGCCTGCACTTCTGCAGCCTCGAGCGTTCTGCCGCCCATAATGATCTCGAGAGAACGCACGATCGGTGACGGATGACCCGCCTGCTCGAGCAGTCTCGGCAATCTTTGTGTGCCGCCGTATCCCGGCAACAGATTGAGGCGAACCTCAGGCTGTCCGAAGGTGGCGAGTGGCTCGGCGACGCGCACATGACAGGCCATCGCGAACTCCATGCCACCCCCGAGCGCCACACCGTTGATGGCGGCGATCGCGGGTTTATCCATCGCTTCGATCTTGCGAAATGCGAGATGAGCGTTGTTCGGCAGCGGAAGCGCCTCATCGAGCGTATGGGCGTCTTCGTAGAGCTGGCGAATGTCGGCACCGGCGACGAACGCCGAGGTGCCCTGTCCAGTGAATACCACCGCCTTGACGTCATCACGTCGAGCCACGTGATCGATCACGATATTGAGCTCATCGAGTGCACGCTCATTAAGCGCGTTCACCGGCGGGTTGTTGATCGTGATCACCGCGATACGCAGCGCGGCCTTTTTTGAGCGACGCTTGCCGATCGAGGGCGTCGCGAGCGAGTGATAATGAATTCGGAAATAACGGAAGTCTTCGAAGAGTTGCTGCTCGTCGGCCACTCGCTGACGCGCTTGCCACTCGGCGATGGCACTACGGAGCTCGGCGATGGATTCGGGGTTACGCAGCGTCGAGGTGTCTCCGACTTCCTGACCTTCGACCAGCGCGCGAACCATGCGTCGCATGTACTTGCCGCTGCGAGTCTCTGGGAACTGCGTCACTTCGACGAAGTCTTCCGGGATCGCAACCTGGCCTTTTTCTTGTCGAACGGTCTCAATGAGTCGTCGACGATCTTCGGCGGTAATCTTGCGGCCGGGGGCGGGCCGGACGAACGCGAGTGGCGTCAACCCTTTTTGTGCATGCGGCGCGCCGACTACGATGACGTTGCCGACGGGTGAATCCGGATTCACCTGCTTGTCGCGCAAGATGGCGCCTTCGATTTCTTCGGTACCGAGTCGATGACCTGACACGTTAATCACGTCGTCCGATCGTCCATGCAACGAGAAACCGCCGTCGGCGTACTTCACCGCGAAGTCACCCTGCGTGTAAGCCAGTTTTCCTTTCCAGCGAGTCCAATACGTTTTTCGATATCGCTCGAAATCGCCGCGCCATTGACGAACGACTCGGCGCCCCTCGACTTTGAAGTCTCCCTCCGCGCCCCAAATGGTGCGGCAGAGATACGGAAACGGCGCTGCGATCACGATTTCGCCTTTCTCGCCGACCGCTGCCGCGCGTGCAACGACCGTACCCGACGCGTCTGCCTCGCTATCAGCGAGCCAAACGTCGCCCATGATCCACGGTAGCGGATAGGTGTGGGCATCGGCGCGCAACGGGAAGTCCGCGTTGCCGAACAGGTGCGTCCAGACGATGCCGCCGTGCTCGGTCGCCCAATACGAATTGGTATACCAAGGCGTGACGAGCTCCATGCCGAACTGTTGAACCACCGGCGAAGTGGGTTCGGCGCAGAACGTCGCAACACGCAGGCTCGCGCGCGAGTACGCGCGGACATCCTCGACGTTCTGCGGGTCGGTCATCACTGTTTTGAGGAAGGTGACGCCGGCTTTGAAGATATTGACCTTCAACCGCTCGATGATGCTCGCGAAGCGGCCAGCACTCGGGAAGACCGGCACGCCCTCGGCAATCACCGTCGTGACGCGCGTCGTCAGCGCACCGCAAATCATGTAGCTCTGTCCCGTGATCCAGCCTGGATCGGCGACCACGTACATCACATCTCCGGCGCGAGCGTCGAACGCCACGCGCAAGGTGTAGGCGACACCGCTGACGTAACCACCGTGAACGTGCACGACGCCTTTGGGTTTGCCCGTCGAGCCCGAGGTATAGATGAAAAACATCGGGAATTCGGCGTCGAGCGGCTCCGGTGGAACCGTCGCCCAGATCGCTGCGACGAAAGCGCGATCATCGAGCGCCAACAGTTGCGCTTCGTTCGCGACGGCATGGCCCGCCTTGCGTGCTCCGTCCAACAAAATCTGCATTGCGGCGTCGGTGAGTGAGTGAGCCCAACGATCTCGCTCCGGACGCCACACGATGTCGGCTTGTCCAGCATGTTTGACGACGACGACGGTGTCGACTCGCGGTGGCGTCGTCACGAGGGCACTGGCGATGGCCGTACGAATTCGACTGGCGGCAGAAGGCGAAAGTCCTGCGATCCCCTCGAGAGCACGACCGACGCCACGCATCACGTCGGAACGTTCGAGGGTAATTTCATTGGCTACGGTCTTGCGCGCACCCTCGAGGATGGCGTTCGCGTGTAGCATTTCGAGGCCGAGGGACTCGAGCGCTTGGGTCACCGCCGCGATGGCCGTCTCTGCAGGTACATAACCATCGAGGGCCGGATCGGTATAGGCCTCTTTGAACGCGACGATTTGTGCGTTGCGATAACCGCCGTCAGCCGTGATGACGATGCGGGCACCGGCGTTGTGAATGCGATCGGACAGCGTTTTATCGCTAAATCCGCCGAACACGGGCGTGTAGACGATACCCAGACGCTTGCAGGCTTCGGTCCAATAGATCTGCTCGGGAATGTTCGGCATGTTGATCGCGATGCGATCACCTGTCTTGAGGCCGAGCTGGCGCAGCGCAAGCGCACACCGCGCCACCTCGAGCATCAGCTGCTTACGCGAGACGCTATAAGAAACGACCGGAGCACCGCGTCCACCGTCCTGAGACTGGTCCCACCGATCCCCCTCGAACCACAATGCCGCTTCAGCACCGTGTCCGGCGAGGACATGTCGATCGACTTCGTTGAAGCAGGCGTTCGTCAGGGCATCGCTGAACCAGCGATAGAACGGCGCCTCGGAGTCATCGAGCCCGCGACTCCATGGCCGATAACTTTGAGGCAGAGAAGGGTCGACGGGATCGCCGGTTCGAGCGTCGAATCCGTGCCAACGCCCTTCGGGATCGCGGGTGATCCAAGCGCCGTGAGAGCCGACCTTGGGTTCGAACCAATGAATTTCGCGACTGGCGATATCGCCATGAAACGCGCCCGGGTCGGCCACACACGCATCGCGTGCAGCCTGCCAGGCAGCGCGGTGGACGAAGGGGTTTACGGAAGCCGACGGTGGCGTAATCGCCACGGGCGTCGGGGCCGCGTCCATGGACCCGTTAACACTCGACATTGATGCCGCACTCCGACCCCCGAAAGCAGACTAGCACGGCAGTATGTGAAAAGATGCGTGTTAAAATTCACTGTCAAAATATGATCATCGAACGCCTCTGGCCAGCCAATGCGTGGCGGAACTACCACTATCTCATCGCTTGCGCAGAGACCGGCGAGGCCCTCGCCGTCGACCCCCTCGACTGGAGGTTATGCGCCGACACCGCTCGGGCGCGCGGGTGGACCATCACCCAGATCCTCAACACCCACGAGCACGGCGACCACATCGGTGGCAACGAACCTCTTCGGGAGGCGACGCGGGCGAAGGTGTTGGCGCATGCCGGTGCAGGGAGACGCATTCCGGGTCTCGATCGCGGCCTCTCGCATGGAGACACCGTCAGGGTTGGGCACAGCGTGGAACTCGAGTGCCTGGATACGCCTGGCCACACGCGCTCGCACCTCTGCCTGCTCATGCGGGGAAGGTCGTCCTATGCCCCGCCCGAGCTGCTGTGCGGAGACACACTGTTCAACGCGGGCGCGGGCAATTGTCACAACGGCGGCGATCCGGAACTGCTCTATCACACCTTCGTACAACGCCTCGCGCCGCTGCCGGATGCCACGCGCATCCATCCAGGACACGACTATCTCGCTCGTAACCTCGCCTTCACCCTCGATCGAGAGCCGAACAACCGCGATGCCTCGACTTTGCTGGCGAGCATGCAAGGTTTGGATGGCGCGCAAGCACCTGTCACGACGCTGGGTGACGAACGCCGTATCAATACATTTTTCAGACTGCAAAACCCGGTCGTGATCGAGGGCTTGCGCAAAGTTTTTCCGGACCTAGGCGATCGGCCAGACCCTCGAGAGATTTTTTTGAAACTGCGCGAGCTGCGTAATCGCTGGTAAGGCATCAGCCCCTTGGCTGTTCGACGAGCAGTACGACCAGCCCGGCGGGTGATGTCAGCGTGGCCATTCGGACCCGTCCGAAAATCGTTTCCACCACACCATGATCGCGCGTCGGTGCACGCATGGCGTCTATTCCGCGTGATTGCTGAAGCGATGCCGCTCGGTCGAGGGCCTCGCCAATATCTTTGACGAAAAACGAGACAGATAAAAAACCACGCGCAGGTGGCTGGGCGCGCGAATAAAGATTGTTGCTCTTCACGCCTTCGTACTGGACGATTTCGAGGCGTCCGTAGTCGTAGTCTGAATCGCCGAAAATCCGTACGTCGAGCGCGCCACCCGGAGGTAATCCGATGGTCCGTTCCACTTCTGGCCCAGAGAAACGATGGTACGAGGTTTCATCAAGATCGAGGACGCTCTCGAAGAACGCTTTTTCGCCAAGGTTGTCGGGCGTGGTGGCGATCACTTGCGGCGCGACTCCATAGCCTCTGATGCTGACGTGCTCAGGCTTGCCCTCCATCTCGAGGAATACGATGTTCACGGACTCGGGACCGTTCATATGAACTTCATGCACGACGATACCGTCGGTCTCGAACCGCCCAATCTTTGAACGAAACTTGAAACCTGCGGCTTCGAGCTCTGCGAATCGGGACTGGATGTCATGGACGGCGATGTCGACACTCTTGGGTACGAGGTCCGTCGGCGCGGCACCCTCACGCACAGCAGGGCCCGGCTGACGAAAGCGTACGAGATGTATGCCGCCCTGTTGTCGGCCCGGCGTGACCAGCAATGCCTGATCGACGATGTCATCGTCCGCAAGCCCCCACAGACGCGAGAGTCCGTGATCATCCCCCCGTCGCCGCACGACGACTTCCATACCGAAACGGGTCGCCCAAAGATCAAGCGCTTGATCCATGTCGGTCACGCTGATCAAGACATATGCGAATGCTCTGGGGTTGACGTTGAGGGACAGCACGGGCGAAACCTCCAAGATGTGCTAATTGAGTATAGTGATGTCCATGTCAGAGTTTTACCGACGAAGTGTTCTCGTCCTGAGTGCGGCCGTTCTTGGATTCGCCGTATGGCAGGTCCTTGCGCCCTTCTGGGGTGCACTCGCCTGGTCCATCGTGATGGCTGTGTTACTCGCACCGCTGCAAGACCGTCTTCTCGCACGTCTCGGGGGCCGTCCGTCGCTGGCTGCTGCAGTGCTCACCCTGCTCACACCATTAGTGATTTTCCTGCCGTTGTTTTGGCTCGGGGCCGAATTCATTGAGCAAGGGCGCGCCCTGATCGACGGAATGCAGCACAGCAATTGGTGTATAGACGGGTCTCTCGTCAGCCGCCTCGGTGACTACCCGGTCTTGGGCGGTGCCGTCACGTGGCTCACCGAAACACTCGATCTCGATCCATCCGAGATCACCGGATTCCTCGTCACGCTCGGTCAGACCCTGCTGCGCTACGCCGCCAGCTTCGGCAGCCAAATGGTCTTGGGTGCGCTCAATACGACCTTGGCGTTTCTGCTGATGTTATTCCTGCTTTTTTTCATGCTACGCGACGGCCGCCATTTCCTCGCGCGCATCACCCATCTGCTACCGATCGACCACGGACGGCGGGAGCAGCTATTCACACTAATCGCCAATACAACCCGCGCCGTGGTGTTCGGGTCTGGACTCACAGCGATTTTTCAAGGGGCGCTCACGGGGATCGGCTTTGCCCTGACCGGCCTGCCCTCTCCGGTGGTGTTCGGCGTGCTCGCGGCACTGTTCTCTTTACTGCCTGCGGGTGGAACCGCGTTTGTTTGGGCGCCTGCCGCGCTGGCACTTCTGGGCATGGGGCACTCCGGTGCGGCCGTGTTCATGCTCGGTTGGGGTACATTGATCTCGATCTCCGACAACTTTCTGCGCCCCCTGCTCGTATCGAAACATGCGCACGTCTCGACACTGGCGGTGTTCATGGGCGTCATCGGCGGCGCAGCGGCCTTCGGTGGCATCGGGTTGATCATCGGACCTGTGTTGTTGACGCTGGTCTCGGCGCTACTCGGGTTCATCGAAGAAACGCGAGCGCAGGACTCCAGCAAAAATCCTTAAGCAGGTCCGACGATTCGCTCTAGAATCGCCTCCCTCTTTTCGATCGTCGCCAACATTCCATTGCCATGGACGTTTCGCCCATCCTCAATCCGCTCAACGACGCCCAGCGCGAGGCTGTGACGGCGCCGATCGGACCCGTGCTCGTACTCGCCGGAGCGGGTAGCGGAAAGACCCGCGTCCTCACGCATCGCGTGGCCTGGCTCATCGAGGCGGAAGGTGTATCAGCCCACAGCGTGCTGGCCGTCACCTTTACCAACAAGGCCGCGGGTGAGATGAGAGCGCGCATTGAAGCCTTGCTTGGGATGCCGGGCGCGGCACTTTGGATCGGTACATTTCACGGTATCGCCCATCGTCTGCTGCGTCTGCACTGGCGGGAAGCCAACCTTCCCCAAACATTCCAGATTCTCGATGGCGACGATCAACTCAGACTGATCAAAAAGATTCTCAAAGCGCAGGCGCTCGATGAGACGCGCTGGGTCCCTCGCGATATCCAATACTTCATCAACCAAAACAAAGACGAGGGGATGCGCCCCAAGGCGATGAAGGATGGCAATGATCCAACTCGTCGTCAGTTCATCAAGTTGTACCAAGATTACGAGGACGCCTGTCAGCGAGCCGGTGTCGTCGACTTCGCCGAACTGCTGCTGCGCGCATTCGAGTTGTGGCGCGACAATCCTGAGATGCTCGGCCACTATCGTCGCCGCTTCCGGCATGTGCTGATCGACGAGTTCCAGGATACGAACACCATCCAATATGCCTGGATGAAATTGCTCGTCGGGTCAGAGGGTGCGCCCTTCGCCGTCGGCGACGATGATCAGTCGATCTATCGTTGGCGCGGCGCCCGGGTCGAAAACCTGCAGACGTTCCGACGCGACTTCCCCCACGCGCGCCTCGTCAAACTCGAACAAAACTATCGCTCGACTGGCACCATCCTCGATGCGGCCAATGCACTCATCGCGAACAACAGCGGACGCCTCGGCAAGAACCTCTGGACGAGCGGAACGCGCGGCGAGCCCATTCGTTTGTATGCGGCATTCAACGAGCGTGACGAAGCCGAATTCGTACTTCAGCGCATCAAGGAGTGGACGTCGCGCGGCGGGAATCGACGCGACATCGCCATTCTTTATCGATCGAATGCTCAATCGCGAGTGTTCGAAGAAGTGTTTTTGTCAGCCCGAATTCCTTACCGAGTTTACGGCGGGCTCCGCTTCTTCGAACGAGCCGAAATCAAGGACGCTCTCGCCTATCTCAGACTCGTGTCCAACCGACACGATGACACGTCGTTCGAGCGCGTCGTCAATCTTCCAACGCGAGGGATCGGCGCCAAGAGCCTCGATACGCTACGGGAGCAAGCGCGAGCAGCCAGCAGCTCCCTTTGGACGGCAGCGACCACGGCGTCGGGTGGACTCGGCGCCAAAGCCAGCGCCTCCATTCACGGGTTCCTACAGTTAATCGATCGGCTCGCTGAGGATACGCGGGGCCTCGCGCTGCACGAAATCGTCGATCAGGTGATCAACTCGAGCGGTCTCCTCGAACATCACCGCAAAGAAAAAGCGGAACGTGGCGAAGCCCGGGCCGAGAACCTGCTCGAGCTCGTCTCCGCAGCGCGCGGCTTCGAGCCTGAAAGAGTCGACGGCGAAGATCTCCCTCCGCTCGAGGCGTTTCTCGCGCATGCGGTACTTGAGTCGGGCGAGGGTCAAGCCGAGGCTTGGGAAGACTGCATTCAGATGATGACTCTGCACACCGCCAAGGGGCTCGAGTTCCCGCTCGTGTTTCTCGCGGGCCTCGAAGACGGGCTGTTCCCGCATCAACGATCGCTCAACGATCTCGACTCCTTAGAAGAGGAGAGACGTCTCGCTTATGTGGGTACGACGCGAGCGATGACACAGCTCTTTCTCACCTATGCCGAGCAGCGTCGCCTTCACGGCATCGACAGCTATGGACAGCCTTCGAGATTCATCAAGGAAATCCCCGAGGAGTTACTCGAGGAAGTACGTCCTCGGGTGCAGGGAGGCCAAGGCTACGCCGCCAGCGTGGCCCGCGCCCATTCCCCGCCGCGCTCGACAGGTCCCTCGGCCCTGCGAAGCGAGTCGGTGGCGCCGGGGCTTCGACTCGGTGCGCGAGTCCGCCACGCCAAGTTCGGCATGGGGGTCGTACTCAACATCGAAGGCCAGGGGCCACACGCGCGCGTTCAGGTCAATTTCGAAGGCGCGGGTAGCAAATGGTTAATGCTGCAGTACGCCAATCTCGAACCGGCTTGAGTCGAACGCCCCCGCAGGCGGCGGCTGCGGTTAAACTGCCGTCCCATCATGAGCGCTTCTAAGTTTCTTCAACGACTCGATGCAGCGATGACCTCGACGCAGTCTCTCGTCTGTGTCGGTCTCGATCCTGAGATTGAGAAGTTTCCCGCCCATATACGGCAGCGGCCCCAAGCCATTCTTGAATTCAACTGCGCCATCATCGATGCGACAGCCGATTTAGCCTGCGCCTACAAGCCGCAGATCGCTCACTACGCTGCGGTCGGTGCTGAAGAGCAGTTGCTTGAAACCATTCGCTATATCCGTCAGCGGGCGCCGGGAATCCAGGTGATCCTCGATTCCAAGCGAGGTGACATCGGCAGCACAGCGGAGAAGTACGCGCGCGAAGCGTTCGAGCGCTACGGTGCCGATGCCGTCACAATCAACCCTTATCTCGGTCGTGACTCTGCAGAACCCTTCCTCGAATACGCCGATAAAGGCGTCGTCGTGTTGT
Organism: Gammaproteobacteria bacterium; assembly: GCA_016874235.1. Taxonomy (GTDB): domain Bacteria; phylum Pseudomonadota; class Gammaproteobacteria; order Steroidobacterales; family Steroidobacteraceae; genus UBA964. The sequence goes on along the minus strand of VGUJ01000001.1, from coordinate 68,166 downwards.
GTCGAACCTCCAATTCCGGAGCGCGTGAACTGCAAGACCTCGACGTGGGAGGGCGCAAGCTCTATCAACTTGTCGCGGAGAAAGTCTCCAAAGAATGGAACTCGCGCGGTAATTGCTTGCTCGTCGTCGGCGCCACCTACCCTGATGAACTCGCTGATATTCGTAGGATCACCGGCGACATGACCTTCCTAGTGCCCGGCATCGGCGCGCAGGGTGGCGATATCGAAAAAGCCGTACGCAATGGCCGGCGTGCCGACGGTCGCGGCCTCGTGATCAATTCCTCTCGGGGCATCCTGTATGCGAGCCAGGGTGAGGACTTCGCGACTGCAGCCCGACGTGCGACACTCGAACTACGCGATGCGGTCAACGCCGCACGTCGCTGAACCAACTTTCGGGAGGGGGCGCCGATGCTGCGATTGACCCGCTACCAATGGATCGTACTCTTTGCCGCCTGGCTCGGCTGGGGCTTCGATATCTTTGACGGGTTGTTGTTCAACTACGTCGCACCCAATGCCATCCCGACGCTGCTCGGTCTCGAGATTGGCTCCCCAGAGGCCCGCTCCGCGACGCTCTACTGGACAGGGCTCATCACGGCCATTTTCCTCGTCGGCTGGGCGGTCGGTGGCGTGCTGTTCGGACCGATCTCCGATCGCTATGGTCGCAAGCGCGTACTGCTCATCACGATGGTGCTCTACGCCGTCGGTACGGCGCTCTGTGCCTTCGTCACGACGATTGAACAGCTGATTGTCTGTCGAATCATCGCGAGCCTCGGGATCGGCGGCGAGTGGGCGGCGGGTTGTGCACTCGTCGCGGAAGTCGTTCCGGAAGACCAGCGCGTCGAGGCCGGTGCAGTCCTTTATACGGCGGCTCCGTTTGGTCTGTTCCTCGCGACAGGCGTCAACGCGCTCATTGCGGGCCATTTCTTCGCCGATGTGCCCGAAGTCTCTTGGCGTTATGTGCTGATTTTCGGTCTTCTGCCGGCGGCCTTCGCGATCTGGGTGAGGACATTTGTCGAAGAACCGGAGCGTTGGCAGGCTGCTGCTGCCAAGGCACCCCCGCCACGATTGCGCGAGCTGTTCACGCCCGAGATCTGGCCGCGTACGCGCAGCGCACTACTGGTCGCTCTCATTGCACTGCTGACCTGGTGGAGCTGCAATGCCTTCATTCCCGTCGTGGTCGCCGGGCTGGCTCAAGCCGAAGCGCTGCAACTCGGACTCGACCGAACGGCCACGAGTATTCTCACCGAATCCTGGAAAACGCAGGCCACCACGATCTTCAATTTAGGTGGTCTCATTGGCACCTTGCTGACCATCCCTTTTGCCAAGCGCTGGGGTCGCAAGCCGATGTTCGTCATTTACCTCGGTTGCTCGGCGCTTTCGCTACTGTCTACTTTCGGTCTCGACCTGCCGCCGCAGGTTCGCCTCTACATGTATTTCTTCATCGGCCTCACCGTGTTCGGCATCTTCGGCAGCTTCACGTTCTATCTTCCGGAGTTGTTTCCGACGCGCCTTCGTGCAACAGGTTCCGGATTCACCTACAACATCGGTCGTGTCGTCGCGGCTGCAGGTCCATTCTTCGTGGGATCGGTTGCGGCTGCGGGCGCCGGAGATCCGGCTGTCGTCCTGAATACCCTTTTCATGGTGGGCTTCATCCCACTCATCGGCCTGCTCGGTATGGGTTGGGTCATCGAAACCCGCGGTCAAAGAATACCGGACTGATATGGCTGACTGGATCGTCGACGTCATCATCGGCCTCGTCGAAGGCCTGACCGAATTCCTGCCGATCTCGAGCACGGGACATCTTGTCATCACTCGTGCGCTACTCGATCCGGAAGGCGAGACCGGATTCCGTCAGCTCATCGTGGTTCAAGGCGCCGCGATTTTGGCCGTGTGCTGGGAGTATCGCCGCCGCCTATGGGCCATCGGCACGACCTTGATCAGCGATCGCCAGTCCCGTCTGTTCGCGCTCAATCTTTTCCTCGCCTTTTTGCCTGCAGCCGTAGCGGGGCTCGCCTTCGAGGACACGATCCGCAGCGTGCTGTTCGCGCCGATTCCCGTCGCGCTCGCGCTCGTCATTGGCGGTGTACTGATTCTTTGGGCGGAGCGTAGGACCCATGTCGAGCGTGTGACGTCCGTAGATCAGTTGCAGCCCATGGACGCTTTCAAAGTCGGACTTTTCCAGATGCTGGCACTCGTCCCCGGAACCAGCCGTTCGGCCGCTACCATTCTCGGCGGGTTGTTGACGGGGCTCTCCCGCAAGACCGCCGCCGAGTTTTCGTTCTTCGTAGCGATCCCAGTGATGCTGGCGGCAACGGGCTACAAATTGCTCGATGCGCGCGAGCCCATCACGGCAGATGAAGCCCGGTCGATTTTATTGAGTAGCGTCGTGGCGTTTTTTGCAGCGTTGATCGCGATCCGCTTTCTCATCCGCTACGTCAGCCAGCACTCTTTCGCGGTCTTCGCGTGGTACCGAATCGTCTTCGGCGGTTTCATCCTTCTGAGCTGGCAGTTCGGTTGGGTGTCTTGGAGTCCCGGCTGAAATCCGGGTAAGGCCCAAGCAGCAGCAACAAGAACGCGCCGGCCAGGAACATGATTGCCGCAGCAAGTAGCATCGGATCAAAGCTCCCGGTGGTATCGCGAACCCAGCCGTAGAGCGTGGGCGACAACGCCGCCATCAAGCCAAAGGCCATGTACTGCACGCCATAGATCTGGCCATAACTTTTCATGCCGAAATAGCGGCCTGCGAGATACGCAATGAGATCCGTCTCGGCGCCCGAGGCAAATCCCATTAGAAATGCGGCCAGAACGGCCATGGCTAATCCGACGGGTGCGTCCCCCATCAACATCCAACACGAGAGCGCGGGCAAACAAAGAATGGGCAGCGTGACGAGCGGCGCCCAAAACCGGTCAAGCAGTAAACCCGTGATGATGCGACCTGCAAAGATCGACAGGCCAAACACGCTGAGGACCGTCGCGACACTCGTCGGATCAAACTCGCGCTGCTTGAGCATGGAGGGCAGGAACACCAGCGCACCCGCATAGGCCAGCGTGATCAGCGCGACGGAGGTCCAGAGAATCCAGAATCGCCCTTCGCTCATCGCCTCTTTTAATGTGCGTCCGGGCAATGCGGACGGATCCGACGCCGCGCCGACGCCCGGGGGACGCTCTTCGGGGCGTGGCTCGCGAAACCAAAGTATGCCCAGAGGCAACGCCACGGCGAGCGGCAACAACGCCAGCAGGGCGTACGCCGTGCGCCAGCCGAAATGGGTGATGAAATAAGTAGTCAGGAACGGCAAGACGATGGCCGAAATGCTGGTGCCCACCAACATGAGCCCCAGCGCCAGACCGCGCTGCGTGAAAAACCAGAGGTTCACGGCACGGGACCAGGTGACTGGCGTCGAGCCGATTCCAAACAAACCGATCATCAGCCAGACGAGATAAAACGCCCACAATTCGCCCGGTACCACGGCAAATGCGGCAAAGGTCAGACCAAAAATCGCCAAAGATCCGAGCGCGACCGGCCTCACACCATGACGATCCGCCAGTCCGCCAAAGACGGGGGCAAGCAACGCTGCAAGGATGCCGTAAATGGTCACACCGAGACTGATCTCGGTTCGGCTCCAGCCAAACTCTTGTTGCAGCGGGTCGATGAAAAACCCGATGGTGATGAAGGGAAGCGGCGAAGCGCCGCATGCAACGCCAACCATCGAAGCCGTGAGCACTTTCCAGGCGTGTCCGAATTCGGAACGGGTGTTCATGGCGTCCAAGCATACCCCCTCGCCTCTGTTCCGTGGGCGGCGTTGAGAGTACCCTACTCATTCTTATGAAGATCGTGATCCTCGGCGCCGGACAAGTCGGGCGCACGGCGGCCTACCAACTCGCTCGTGAAGAGGCCAACGAAGTCACGGTCGTCGACACCAACGAAGAGCTGCTGCGCGATCTTCAAGATCGCCTCGATATTCGTACGGTTGTCGGTAACGCAGCGTTCCCCTCAATCCTCGAGGCAGCGGGCGCGGCCTCCGCAGATATCCTCGTCGCGCTCACGAGCTCGGATGAAGTCAACATGATGGCCTGCGAAGTGGCGTACACGCTCTATCGCACCCCGACCAAAATCGCGCGCATCCGATCCGCCGAGTACACCCGCCATCCCGAGCTCTTCAGCGCTGAGGCCTTGTCGGTCGACGTATGGATCAGCCCCGAACAGCTCGTCACCGATTACATCGAACGGCTCATTCGTTACCCCGGTGCGCTGCAAGTACTCGATTTCGCCGACGGCAAAGTTCGCCTCGTGGGGCTCTCGGCGCGCAAGGGGGGTCTGCTGGTCGGTCAGGCCTTGCGCAGTCTCAAAGATCACATTCCGAATACCGAAGCGAGAGTGGTCGCGATCTATCGAAATGGTCGAAGCGTGCAGCCTGAGGGAGACACCGTCATCGAAGATGGCGACGAAGTGTTTTTCCTCGCTGCCAAAAACGACATCCGTCAATTCATGGCCGAGATGCGAAAAGAAGAAAAACCTGTGCGCCGAGTGGTCATCGCTGGCGGCGGACATATTGGTTTCGCACTCGCCAAGCGTCTCGAAGAAAATAATCAAGTGAAGCTCATCGAGCGCGATCCGAAACAAGCGCGTCGCATCGCAGAGCGGCTCGATAGCGCCATCGTGCTCGAAGGTAATGCCGCGGACGAAGAGCTGCTCGTCGAAGAAAACATCGACAGCTGCGATGTCTTCGTGGCACTCACCAACTCAGAGGAAGCGAACATTCTCTCGGCGATGCTCGCCAAACGTCTTGGCGCGGCCAAGGTGATGGCGCTCATCAACAAGCCGTCATATGCCGAGCTGATGCAAAGCGGCAGTATCGACGTCGCGATCTCTCCCCAGACCATCACCATCGGCTCGCTGTTGACGCACGTCCGCCGTGGCGACGTCGTGCAAGTGCACTCTCTGCGACGTGGCGCTGCTGAAGCGCTTGAGACCATCATCCACGGCGACCATCGTAGTTCGCGGGTCGTCGGCCAACGCGTGGAAGACATCGCGTTACCCGAGGGCGCGAAGATCGGCTGCATCGTCCGCGGTGACGACGTCATCATGGCGCACCATGACTCGGTCGTGCAGGCCGACGATCACGTCGTGCTATTCATCACGGATCGCCGCCACGTCGATCAGGTCGAGCGTCTGTTCCTCGGCGAAACCGCCGGCAGGCGCTGAGCGAAGCGCTCGTCCATGCTGGCCGTCGCTCATGTTCTCGGCCTGATGATGGCGTTCTTCGCCACGACGTTCATTATGCCGATGGTCTGCTCGATCATCATGCAAGATGGCATGTTTCTCGATTTCGCCATAGCCGCCGGCATCAATGTCGTTCTCGGGCTCCTGATCGCGGCACTCACGAGGCGTCATAAGAGGGAATTGAAAGCCCGCGACGGGTTTTTACTAGTGACGCTCGCTTGGGTCCTGATGTCCGCCTCAGCGTCGATTCCCTTTTTGATCGCGCTGCCTCATCTTAGTTTCACGGGCGCGTATTTCGAGGCTGTTTCGGGGCTCACGACATCAGGTGGCACAGTGCTCACCGGTCTCGACAACCTCCCTCCCTCCATCAATTTTTGGCGGCACGCGCTGCATTGGTTCGGCGGCATCGGCATCATCGTGCTCGCCGTGGCCGTGCTGCCACTGCTCGGTGTCGGTGGTATGGCGCTGTATCGTGCAGAGACACCTGGGCCAATCAAAGACGAGAAGCTCACGCCGCGCATCACTGAGACGGCCAAAGCACTCTGGATTACCTACGCCGGTATGACGTTGATCGGCATCGTCGCGCTTCGACTTGCGGGAATGAATTGGTTCGACGCCATCTGTCATGCGTTCTCAGCAATGGCGCTCGGTGGCTTCTCGACTTACGACGCCAGCGTCGGTCATTTCGATTCCGCGGTCATCGAGTTCGTGATGATCGTATTGATGATCACTGCCGCACTCAATTTCGCGCGTCATTTCACGGCTATTCGTACACGCTCGCTGATGCCCTACCGGAAAGACCCTGAGGTCAGGGCGGTGTTATCGATTATTGGTGCAAGTGTCATTGCAGTCGCGGTCGTGCTCAAGGTTCACGGAGAGTACGAGAGCGTGCTCGAGTCGCTGAGGCACGCGGCGTTTGCGGTGGTATCCGTCGCCACGACGAGCGGCTTTGCAGGCGAGGCTTACGACAGTTGGCCGCTGTTCGCGCCCGTGTGGATGCTGTTCCTGTCGTGCATCGTCTGCAGTACCGGCTCCACTGGGGGCGGCATCAAGATGTTCCGCTCGCTGATGCTCTTACAGCAGGCGCGGCGCGAAATGAAGCAGATTGTTCACCCCTCTGCGGTCATTCCCATTCGAGTCGGGGATCAAGTCATTCCAGAGCGCATCGCCGCCTCCGTGCTGGCGTTCATCTTTCTTTACTTCCAGACGATTGCCGTCCTCACTTTTTTGATGCTGCTGTCGGGGATGGATTTCATTCCGGCGTTCTCGGCGATCGTAGCGAGCGTCAACAACCTCGGTCCGGGTCTCGGCTCAGTCGGGCCGATGGGAAATTTTCAGGGTCTCACCGATTTCCAGACCTGGATTTGCACGGTCGGGATGATTTTGGGGCGACTCGAGATCTTGAGCGTACTCGTACTGTTCTCGGCAGCGTTCTGGCGTAAGTAACGCTCTCGTCAGTAGCGCCAACTGCGCACATCGGCACCCGGTGGCGCGGATTTGAGCATTCTCTCGGTGGCCCAAGGCAACACCATCTGCGGATAGCGCAAGCGTGAATAGGCATTCGCGCGAGTGTGGTCGCCATTCCAGCAGTGCTCGGCTCGATCGCCGTAGTCGATGACGGCATCCGCGGCGGGCTGCGCGGTTCGTAGAAATTCTTCGACCGCGTAGACCGCGTTGTTCAAGTAATAGTTATCCATGTCGCCGACGTAGAGGCGCAACTTGCCGCGCAGCTTCGGTCCGAGCTTCTCCCAGTCGCGGCGCAGGATGTGTCCAAGGTCGTAGTTTTCGCGCCAATGTGCAGCGGTTACGGGATCGATCTCGCCTGTGAGGCGATCAAAGATGCGGCGCGGGTAGCCGTCGGGGCCGACGGGCGAAAACACCGACTCCCACGCGTCCCACTGATCACCGCTGCGGCCTTGAGTACCCAGCGCAAGCTCCCAAAGATTGTTTTCTTCGATCGTCGTGTCGATATGACCCAGCCAGTTTCGATGCGCAGGGCGCGGTGTACGCTTGAAGCGGTTCGGCATGACGTAAGCGTTTTTGTCTTCGTAAATGTTGACGGTCATGTAGTGCCGAAAATCGATCGGGTCCGGGCACGCGATCCACGCGCCGTTGTACTCGTCGGGATAAAACATCTGCGTGGCCATCGCGATCCAGCCGCCAGTGCTTCCACCGAACACGAACCGCGCCCAACCCTGCCCGATGCCTCGAAAGCGTCGCTCGATTTCAGGAATGAGCTCGTACTGGATGGCATCGCCATAGGGACCGTTATTCGCGGAATTGACGCCGTAGGAGTCGTCGTAGAACGGCGTGGGGTGCTGGATTTCGACGAGCAACACTCGAGGAAAACCCGGGCCCGTCCACGCCTGGAAAAAATCCCAAGCGTATTGCTGCTGGATGCGGTTGTAGCCCTCGAGCTTGAAGCGCGAACTGTAGTCGGGCTCGAGAGTCGGATCGGGCGGTGTTTCGCGCCAGTTGGAGGGCGCCGAAGAGAAATGCCCATGATTGATCGCGAGCGGATAGCGTGCATCGGGCCGATCGTTGAAACCGAGCGGCAAGGTGACGAAGGCACCGAGATGCACGTCGCGGCCCCAAAACTTGGACAGTCGCTCGCTGCGCACGCGCACGGATTTGACCCAAGCCGTCTCGCGGAAAGGCTCGACCGGTGGAATCTTCTCGGTCAGCACCAGCCTTGGGAGCGGTGAGGCGGTCAGCGGGCCACGCCAGCGCAGCAGGGTCGGTCTCGAGTACAGGTTGCCGGGCTTTTCGCGCCACTGCTGCCCTTCTCCCCGATCAGGCGGCAACTTGAGCACTCGCCCGTCTGCGAGCCGGAAGGTGTCGTAGCGATTGAGTACGGCCTGTACCCGGTAATCGCCCGGGGGCAGGCTTGAGAGCGCGCGTATCGGAAACCCGAAGGCGCCGTCATCGACGCTCCGGCTGGTTCCCGGCTTCCAGCCCTCGACATCGAGACCAAAAAACGGGATCGCTCCGCTGTCCCAATTGACCAAAAACCGAGGCTCTCGGTCGGGTGACTGGTCGGCTGGAACCAGGATGAGGAGTAGGCGCCCGTCCTGGGGACCCTCCCGAAGATTGGCCGGGAGCTGAACCTCGAACGTGGCCGCCGGAGCGTTGAGGGAGAGGATCCCGACCAAGATGGCCACGATCCCTTGAACGACTTTTGAGGGTTGGGGTCTCATGGCCTCGATCCTACGCCGAGCGCGCGCACCCCTCATCGGGGGCGGTCTCGAAGCCGGCGTTATCTGATCGATTCACATAGAATCTCGCCGACCATGGGTTACGCGGACACATTCGAAGTCATCGTCATCGGGGGCGGTCATGCCGGCACCGAGGCTGCGCTCGCCTCTGCGCGAATGGGTCGACGGACCCTGCTGCTGACCCAGAGCATCGAGACCCTCGGACAGATGAGTTGCAACCCCGCCTTCGGGGGTATCGGCAAGGGTCACCTCGTTCGCGAAATCGATGCCATGGGAGGTGCGATGGCGCGCGCCGTCGACCGAGCCGGCATCCAGTTTCGGACCCTCAACGCGAGCAAAGGTCCGGCGGTCCGAGCGACCCGTGCGCAGGCCGATCGGCTGCTCTACCGGAAGGCGATTCGGGCCCTCCTCGAGAACCAACCGAACCTCTCGATCTTCCAACAAGAGGCGGCCGATCTCGTGATCGAAAACGGGCGCGTTCGGGGCGTCGTCACGGTCACCGGAATTCGCTTCGGAGCGCCCGCCGTCGTGCTCACGGTCGGCACCTTTTTAGGGGGCCGAATCCACGTCGGTCTCGATCAGTACTCGGGGGGTCGCGCGGGTGATCCGCCATCGAATGCGCTCGCTGCCCGACTGCGCGAATTGCCCCTCCGAGTCGGTCGTCTGAAGACGGGCACGCCGCCCCGAATCGATGGTCGAAGCCTCGACTACAGTGTCATGGCGCCCCAGTACTCCGATGACCCGCGGCCCGTGTTTTCATTCCTTGGACGCATCAATGAGCATCCAGAGCAGATCCCTTGTTTCATTACGGCGACAAATGAGCGTACCCACGCGTTGATCCGATCGGGCTGCGATCGCTCGCCGATGTTCACTGGAAAGATCGAAGGCGTCGGTCCGCGCTACTGTCCGTCGGTCGAAGACAAGGTCCATCGCTTCGCCGACAAGAGCTCTCACCAGGTGTTCGTCGAGCCCGAAGGACTGTCGACTCACGAGGTCTATCCGAACGGAATTTCGACGAGTCTTCCGTACGATGTTCAGGTCGAATTCGTGCGCTCGATTCGGGGCTTTGAACGGGCCCACATCACCCGCCCCGGCTACGCCATCGAGTACGATTTTTTCGACCCCCGCGACCTCCATGGTTGGCTCGAGACCAAGGTCATTGGCGGGCTCTTCTTCGCGGGTCAGATCAACGGCACGACGGGCTACGAAGAGGCCGGTGCTCAGGGTCTGGTCGCGGGCATCAACGCCGCGCGCCAGGTTCGTGACGAGGCCCCTTGGACCCCCTCCCGAGCGGAGGCCTACCTCGGTGTCTTGGTGGACGATCTCATCACCCGCGGAGCCCCCGAACCCTACCGGATGTTCACGAGTCGGGCCGAGCATCGGTTGCTCCTTCGGGAGGACAACGCGGACCTCCGACTGACCGAAATCGGTCGCTCGATGGGGCTCGTCGATGACGAGCGCTGGACGTTCTTCTGTCGAAAGCGGGAGGCTACCGAGACCGAAGTTCGACGGCTGTCGACCACCCGCCTCAAGGGGGTCTTGGCCTTCGATCTGCTCCGCCGACCCGAGGTGGACTACGCCGGGCTCCCCGCCCTCGCCACCGCGGCGGGGGAAGACATCGGCGCAGCCTTCTCTTCCGCCGACCCGATGCTCGCCCTCGCCGCCCTCGACGACCGGCTCCCCGAGGCGGTCCGTCTCCAAGTCGAGGTCCGCGCCAAGTACTCCGGGTACATCGAACGGCAGCAAGATGAAATCGAGCGACAGCGCAAAAGCGAGGAGACCCCCCTACCCGGGGACCTCGACTACAGCTCGGTCGCTGGGCTGTCGAACGAAGTGCGGCAGCGGCTGGCGGCGGCGCGACCGGATACCCTCGGTCAGGCCTCGCGCTTGCCGGGCGTGACCCCCGCTGCGGTGTCCGTCCTGCTCGTGCATCTGAAACGCCGAACCGCCTGAGCGCCCCAAGGAGACCGACCATGACCGACCGCACGCCTCCCGAGATGGTTCGTGCCGATGGCACCTACCCCGTCGTCGACCTGCGACAAGAGGCCATCACGGCCGCCGTCGTGCAGACCCGGGTGAACGGGGTCGATGGCGCCAATCCGGGACCCGATCTTCGACGCAACCTCGATTACTTTCTGGAGTCGATCGATATCGCGCAAGGGTTCGGTGGCCGCTGCGATCTGCTGCTCTTCCACGAATTTCCGATCACGGGCTTCAGCAACTGGACGCGCGATCAGCATTACGCGCTCTCGATCGAAGTGCCGGGCCCGGAGGTCGAGGAGGTCGCCAAGAAGGCCAAGCAGTACAACTGCTACATCGTCTTCGGCACCTACGCCAAAGACACGGTGAATTGGCCGGGCCACATTCTTCATCTGATGGTGATGTGCAAACCCGACGGCAGCGTGGTCTCGCACTGGAAGCAACGCAACGTGCGCGGAATGTTTCCGTTTGCCGAGCAATACACCTCGGTGATCTACGACGTGTACGACCGGTTCGTCGAAATGTACGGCATCGATGCGGTGATCCCCGTGGAGCGCACCGATATCGGCAACATCGCCATGTCGGCCGTGCAGTTCGAGCCCGAACTCTTCCGCTGCCTGGCCTTCAAAGGTGCCGAGATCATCTGCCGCGTGGCGACCGGTGGCTTCGAATGGGATGACATGCGCCTCACGTCGTACCACAACAGCGTCTACACCATGATCGCCAACAATTCCGTCGCCACTCAGGGGCGGAATCCGGGTTTCTTTGAAGACGCCAATTACGGCGGGCCAGGACGATCTTCGATATTCGGGCCACGCGGTGTGGTGCTCGCGAAAGCAGGGCCCTTCGAGACTCGCGAATCAGCGCGAATTCCCATCGCAGAGTTTCGATCCAAACACCGGATTCCCGATTTGCATCTGCATCTCTACCGACCGGTGCTCGACCAGTATGTCGAGCGCTACGCGCCTAATGGTTATCTCGATTACCAGCCCAAAGACAAACGCGATGCCTTTCAGCATTTCGTGAAGCGCGCCAAATGGCAGCATTACTGGTGAATCAGCTCACAGCACGACTGCTCGCGATGTTCGGCTGGGCTGCGCTGGCGGCTCAGCTCGTAATCAGTGTGCAGCACCAAATGAAGCTGGGGCATAGCGCGGCTTTTGGTGTCTTCATGTACACCGGCTACTACACGATCCTCACGAATCTTTTTTGCACGATCGTCGCGACCGCGTTCAGCGCTCCGCGAGAGCCCGGGTCTCGTTGGGCCGCCTGGCGCGAGCCTTGGGTCGTCACGGCAGCCGCAGTCTCGATCGTGATGGTTGGGCTCATCTTCCACGTGCTGTTGCGCGCGCAGTACCAACCCACCGGCGTCGCTGCGATCACGAACGTGATCCATCACTATATTGTTCCAGTCGTCTTCGCCATCTTTTGGTGGCGCGTGGTACCACGGGGTTCGCTGGTGTGGGGCGACGTATGGCGGGTATTTGCCTATCCAGCCGCTTATCTCGTCTACATCTTGATGCGGGGCGAGATCGGCGACGTATATCCCTATTTCTTCATCGACGTTCGAAACCTTGGCTACGCGCAGGTGTTCGTCAACGTATCGGCCATCTCGGCATTGTTCATCGGTGCAGGGTTCGCGTTCATCGCAGCGAAACGCTGACCCTTCAAGAGCTGGGTTCGTTATTTTCCGATGCAGAAGCTGCCGAAGATTCGGCCAAGCAGATCATCGGCATGAAACTCACCCGTTATGTCTGTGAGCGCCGTCTGCGCCGCGCGCAACTCTTCAGCCACCAGCTCGCCAGCTCTCGATTCTTTGAGTTGTCGGACAGCTTCTTCAGTGTGGCGTTCGGCGCGCTGGAGCGCCTCGACATGACGCGCTCGCGCACTCACGGTTCCAACCTGACCGGCATCGTAGCCCATGCAGATTTTCAAGTGCTCACGGAGCTCAGCCAATCCCGCGCCAGTTTTCGCCGAGATCATGAGCATGGCATCGGCGCCAGATTCTGTGCGGTGAGTGTCGACGCCTCCTGCTGCGGCATCGATTTTGTTGAAGAGTAGGGTGATCGGAACGCCCGTCGGCAACCGCACTTTTTCTTCGGCAAGTGACTCCGCACGCCGATCGGTCGTGGCATCCACCACGAACAGAACACGATCGGCCTGTTGCATCGCAAGTCGCGCGCGGCGGATGCCTTCTGCTTCGACGAGATCTCCCGCGTCTCGCAGCCCTGCGGTGTCTACGATATGAAGCGGCATACCGTCGATCGAGATCAGCTCTCGCAGTACGTCTCGAGTGGTTCCGGCGATCGGTGTGACGATCGCGGCCTCGTAGCCCGCAAGGGCGTTCAGCAAGCTCGACTTACCGGCATTCGGGCGGCCCGCGATGACGACGGTCATACCATCGCGTAACACTCGACCCTGCTGGGCCGCGTGTCGTACCGACGCAAAGCGGACACGCAGGGCGGACAGGCGACTCGTGAGCGCGCGATCGGCCAAAAAATCGATTTCCTCTTCGGGGAAGTCGATGGCTGCCTCGACCCAGACACGCAGCTCGATGACCGCGTCGACGAGCTCGTGAACCTGCGCCGAAAATTCACCCTGAAGAGATCGCACCGCGGCCCGCGCTGCCGCCAGAGAACCCGCATCGATGAGATCGGCGACGGCTTCGGCTTGGACTAAATCCAGCTTGTCGTTGAGAAATGCACGCTGCGTGAATTCGCCAGGCCTTGCGCGGCGCGCTCCAAGCGAGACCGCGCGCTCGACAAGCGCTTCGAGCACCACAGGTCCACCGTGTCCCTGTAACTCTAGAACGTCCTCTCCGGTGTAGCTATGTGGCGCAACAAAGAAAAGGGCGAGGCCTTCGTCGAGTACGGCTCGGGCGCCATCGTGAAATCGAGACCGTGTCGCAACGCGCGGTTCAGGGAGCGCTGTCGATAGTAGGCATTCGCCGATACGGCGCGTAGCGGGCCCTGAGATACGGACGATTCCGACGCCGCCGCGACCCGGTGCGGTGGCGACAGCGACGATCGTGTCGGTCGAGAATTCCGACCTCAACCCGACCTCGTTTTCTTCGCCTCCGCTTCGATGCGGCGGTTGATGTTCCATTGCTGCGCGATGGTCAAAAGCGTATTGGTGACCCAGTACAGCACGAGTCCCGCCGGGAAAAACGCGAAGGTGATACTCATCACGAAGGGCAGGATCATGAACACCTTCGCTTGAATCGGATCGGGAGGTGTCGGATTGAGTTTGTATTGCACGTACATCGCGCCCGCCATGATGACTGGCAGCACGAAGAACGGGTCTCGCGAAGAGAGGTCTTGTATCCAGAACATGAACGGCGCTTGGCGCATCTCGACGCTCTCGAGCAGCACCCAATAGAACGCGAAGAACACCGGCATTTGAACGAGGATAGGTAGACACCCTGCCGCCGGGTTGATCTTCTCGCGCTTGTAGAGATCCATCATCGCGCGGCCCAACTTTTCGCGATCGTCCTTGTAAGTTTCCTGGAGATTTTTCATGCGCGGCGTCAAAAGGCGCATTTTCGCCATCGAGCGGCCCGACGACTCAGAGAGCGGATAGAACACGAGCTTCAACAAGAAAGTAACGATGATGATCGCCCAACCCCAGTTGCCAACGATGTTGTGCGCCTGCTCGAGCAACCAGAAGAGCGGCTCTGCCAGCAGCGTCAGAACGCCGTAATCGGCTACGAGATCGAGTCGAGGGCCTGTCGTTTTGAGTTGTGACTGAAGTTTGGGCCCCATGAACAAGGTTTCTTTGAGCGTTGCGCCGCTCTGAGGTGCCACCGTGACCGACGGTCCGGTGGTCGATAACAAATATTGGTTGCCTTCGGTCCGCAGGGCATACGCATAGCTGCGGCCTTCCGTCGGCACGACCGCCGTCACAAAGTGGTGTTGCATCCCGGCGATCCAGCCGGTGGTGACTTCGCGCGGCAGCTCACTCTCAGGGATGCTGGTTCGATCGATCTTGAAATATTTGGTGCCGTTGTAATAAGCCGGTCCCTGGAACGCGTAGCTTTCGACACTGAACATCGAGCGCTCGACCGGCGGGTCGTCGCGAAGAATCTGGGCATATGACGCGGCACGCCACGGCTCTATACCGCGGTTATCGATGTTGTACTCGAGGTCAATGCGATATGAGCCGCGGCGAAGAATATAGGTCTTCGTCACGGTGACGCCGGCTATTTCATTGCGCCAAGACAGCGGCACGCGGATCTCATCCTGCGCGTCGCCAAGCGTGTAGTTCGATTGCGCTGTCTCAAACGTCGCCAAGTGTGTCGGATGCGCCGCGCCGTCTGCATCGGTGAGGCCGGTTTGAATGACGTAGAACCCGGCCTGTCCGTCGTTCAGTAACTGGACTCGCGCATCTTGTCCCTTCACTTGCGGATACTTCAGCAAGTCCGCTCGTACGAGATCGCCGCCACGCAAGCTGATATCGAGATCGAGAACGTCCGTCTTGATTCGAATTTCTTGCGGCGGTGCCGCGGCGGCAGCCGGCGCGGCGGCCGTCGATGCGACACCCTCTGCGGCAGGAGCTATCTGCGAGGTTGCTGCGTTAGGCGCCGGTGTGGGAATCGCGCCAGACAGCGCGGAGGGGGTGGCGATGGGTGTGCTGGCCGGAGGCGAGGTGGGTGGAACGGCCTTCGGCACGCTTGAGCCCAGACCGCTCGTGGCGGTTGAGCTCGGAGCCGTCGGCGTCGAGCTGGTCGACGGCAGGGCGTAGTCTCGTTGCCACGTCTCGAAATTGATCCACAGCACGAGGACCAGGCCGAGCCACAAAAACATGCGTGCATTAGTCGAAGTCACGATTAGCCTTGTCGAAATTTCAAAGAAATAAAAAGGGGATCAGTCTGCAGCGCGGGGTGGTACGGGATCGAAACCGCCCTCGCGAAATGGATGACAGCGCGCGATGCGACGAACGGCGAGCCATGATCCGCGAAGTGTGCCGTGCTGTTCGAGCGCTTCCATCGCGTAATGCGAGCACGACGGATGATAACGGCAGGTCGGCCCGCGCCACGGGCTGATGAGTAATTGATAGGCCCGGATCAGGGCCCGGAAGATGGCGCGCATGTCGTTGCTACCTTTTGCCAGAGCGCTTCGAGGCTCTCGCGAATTCGGGTGGCCGGCGCCTCGCGGGCCGCTGCGCGCGCGCCGACGATGAGGTCGACGGCGGGCAAGCGGTGCTGGGCGTGCCGGAACGATTCGCGAATTATGCGACGAAGTTTGTTACGAGCGACGGCATTTCCGATCACTCGGGCTCCGATCGACAAACCGAGGCGTGGGCCGCGGCCGCTACCCGGGCAAACGATGAGTGAAAAACAGGCGTTCCCAAGACGACGGCCGTCCCGGTAAGCGATTTCGAAATCGGACTTGCGCAATACCCGGCGCGAAGGCGGGAAGCCCGACCGAAGAGGCCGGGTGTCAGCGTCCCGAATCAGGGGATCAGCTTCTTACGGCCTTTGGCACGACGGCGGGCGAGAACTTTGCGCCCATTGGCCGTGGCCATGCGCGCCCGGAACCCATGGGTGCGGGCTCGTCGGACTTTGCTGGGCTGATAGGTGCGTTTCATGGTGTCGTCACCGGAAAAAGGCCGCAGAGGGTAAGCAGGGGGTCGGATGGTGTCAAGCCAAAAAGATATCCACAGGTCCGCCGCCCGGTATATTCTCTCCATCCCCTTGGTGAAACCCATCCCCTGCGCTTTATCGGGAGGCCGGCATTCGCGTGGACGCGTCGATTTGGAACCGTTGCTCGGAAGCGCTCGCCTCCGAGCTGCCCGATACCCAGTTCAACACTTGGGTGCGGCCCCTGCAGGCCATCGAAAACGGGGGCTCTCTTCGGCTACTCGCGCCCAACCGGTTTGTCGTCGACTGGGTCAACGCCCATTTGATGACTCGGATCGTCGATCTCGTTCGTGGGCAGACGGGTGAAGACCCTTTCGAGGTATCGATCGAGGTTGGAGAAAAACCGGAACCCGCGAGTACCCCCATCGAAGGCCCGGTAGTTCGCGAACGAAGCCGGATCACGCACCGACCGAACGTTGAAATTGTAGGAGGGCGCCTTAACCCTGACTCGACGTTCGACACGTTCGTCGTCGGAAAAAGCAATCAGCTCGCCAAGGCGGCTGCGCAGCAAGTGGCTGAAAATCCCGGTAAAGCGTACAACCCGCTCTTTATTTATGGCGGCGTGGGATTAGGTAAGACTCACCTGATGCACGCGGTTGGGCACGCCATCATCGCCAAAAATCCTCATGCGCGCGTTGCGTACGTGCATTCAGAGCGCTTCGTGAGCGACATGGTCAAAGCGCTGCAACACAACCAGATGAATGATTTCAAAGCGGCCTATCGCTCGCTCGATGCGCTGCTGATTGACGACATTCAGTTTTTCGCTGGTAAGGAGCGCTCGCAAGAAGAGTTTTTCCATACCTTCAACGCGCTGCTCGAAGGTCAGCAGCAGGTCATTCTCACCTGTGATCGCTATCCCAAAGAAGTAGAAGGTCTAGAGGAGCGCCTAAAGTCTCGTTTCGGTTGGGGGCTTACGGTGGCGATCGAACCGCCCGAGCTCGAAACTTGCGCCGCCATTCTCATCAGCAAAGGGGAAGCTGCGGGCGTCACGCTCAGTCAGGACGTCGCGCTGTTTATCGCGAAGAGAATTCGCTCGAATGTCCGCGAGCTTGAGGGGGCGTTGCGCCGGGTGATCGCTAATTCCAGATTTACTGGGCAGCCGATCACCTTGGATTTTACGAAAGATGCGCTGAGAGACCTGTTGACCCTGCAAGCCAGGCTGATCACGATCGAAAACATCCAAAAAACCGTGGCGGATTATTTCAAGGTTCGGGTCGCAGACTTGCTCTCGGAACGTCGGAGCCGTTCGGTCGCACGCCCTCGTCAGATTGCGATGGCGCTCGCGAAGGAGTTGACGAGTCACAGCCTCCCGGAGATCGGAGACGCGTTCGGCGGGCGAGACCATACGACGGTGTTGCACGCATGTCGACGTATCAAGTCGCTCCGAGACGAGGAGCAGCGAATCGCTGAGGATTATTCAAATCTGTTGAGAACTCTGACGAATTGATGTTGGTATCCTGTGGATGTTTTCGTGTGTGAAAATCATTCACAATCGGCCCACAGGAAACGGACGTTTTTTTCTACTATCGGTGCACCGCGATCAATGACACAAGATACTGAAAACACCGGGAATTCCAGGGTTTTTCACATATCCACCGCGCCAATAACCTCTACAGTCTTTCTTAAATCTAAATAAAGAATTTATGAAACTCACAGCCACTCGCGAAGAGATCCTCGCTCCGGTTCAACATGTGATCGGTGTCGTGGAGCGTCGTCAGACGATGCCCGTGTTATCCAACGTGCTGCTCAGCGCTCGGAACAACCGACTCAGCGTCACAGGGACTGACCTCGAGGTGGAACTCGTCAGTTCCGTGGCACTCAAGGTGCAGTCAGCTGGCGACATCACCGTGCCTGGCCGAAAATTTCTCGATATTTTGAGATCGCTGGCCGAAGGCGCCAACGTGACCCTCGCAGTCGAAAGCGATCGGCTCGTCATTCGTGCGGGACGCAGCCGATTCACGCTGTCCACGCTCGCGGCCGCCGAATTCCCGGTCGTTGAGGACATCAGCGCGCAACAAGTACTCAAACTTCCGCAGGCGGAATTCCGAAAGCTCATCGACAAGGTTCATTTTTCGATGGCCCAGCAGGATGTTCGTTACTACCTCAACGGGATGCTGCTCGAGTCAGAAGGCGGAAAGGTTCGTGCCGTCGCAACAGACGGGCACCGTCTCGCCCTCTGCGAAGCCGCGCTCAAAGAACGAGTGACCGGCAAGCAGCAGGTGATTTTGCCCCGCAAAGGTGTGATGGAGCTCCAGCGGATGCTCGGGACGGAAGGGGAAGTTGCTCTAGAGATCGGGACCAACCACGTTCGCTGCGAGATCGGCGACGTTCGCTTCACTTCAAAGCTTATTGACGGTCGTTTCCCGGAATACAACCGGGTCATTCCCGCGAATGCTCACCGTATAATCGACGCAGATCGTGGATTTTTGAAGCAAAGTCTCTCTAGAACGGCAATTTTGTCGAACGAAAAATACCGCGGCATTCGACTGAATGTTAAGCCGAACCTACTGACCCTTCAGGCCCACAACCCCGAGCAAGAAGAGGCTGAGGATCAGATCGAGGTCAGTTACGCCGGGGAAGAAATCGAAATCGGCTTCAATGTCACGTATCTGCTCGATGCCTTGTCCGCCATCGATACCGATCGCGTCAATATCGCGCTGACCGACTCCAATAGCAGCTGCTTGATCACCGCTGCGTCGCCCGATGGGACGAAGTATGTGGTGATGCCGATGCGGCTCTGAGACAGGGAATGCCTCTAGCGGAGCTCACGCTCGAGAACCTCCGCTGCATCGACAAAGCCGAGTTGGCGTTCGGGCCTGGAACCAATTTGGTCTTCGGCGCAAACGGTGCAGGAAAGACCACGGTCCTGGAGGCGGTGTTTCTGCTCGGCCGCGGTCGATCGTTCCGAACCCGCCTTAACGAACGCCTCATCCAACACGGAAAGCCCTTAGCTCGGATTATGGGCCAGGTGAGCGCCGAACCGGTCACCCGGCGACTGGGTATTGAAATCCAACGTTCGGCTGAAGGTAAAACCGGGACGATAGGGCGCTTGGACGGCGCTGACTTACGCAGTTTTGCGGAGCTCGCCCTGGCGTTCCCCGTGCAAGCCATGGATCCGGACGCCCATAAACTCATCGAGGAGGGGTCGGCTCGCCGCCGCCGGTGGCTGGACTGGGCCGTGTTCCACGTGGAACAAGGGTTCGCCTCAAGCTGGGCGCGATACCAAAAAGCACTACAGCAACGAAACGCCGCACTTCGTTCGGGCCGCGCCGAGTTCACGGCTTGGGACCCAGAGCTCGCCCGAGAGGGCGAAGTGCTGACAGGAGCGCGGGAGCGGGTGGCGATGGCATTGGCGCCCTACTGGTCCGAGGTCGCCGCTGAGCTGACCGGTTTAGAGATCACGCTCGATTTTCAACCTGGATGGGACCGAGACCACTCCCTAGCTGATCTGCTGGCTGCGTCGGCCGGCCGGGACCGAGATCGCCGATCCACCACGGTCGGGCCCCATCGGGCCGATCTCACTCTGAGGATGAGTGGTCGAGTGGCGCGGGAGGTGTTGTCGAGAGGACAGCAGAAGCTCGCCGCAGTGGCCCTGAATCTCTGTCAGCTTGAATTCTTAAAGCGCGAACATGGACTCAGCCCAACGGTGCTTTTAGACGACCCGTCGGCCGAGCTCGATCGTGATCGATTGGCGCGGTTCATCGCGCGGGTTGAGGCACTGGAGACCCAGTTGATCGTCACCGCGCTGGATCGAGACAGCCCTCTTTTTGGCCAACCAGAAACCGTGTTTCACGTGGAACAGGGCAGGGTATTTCGGGTATGATTTCGCATCACATTATCGAGCCCAAGCATGTCTGAAGCCGACGTCTACGATTCCAGTAAAATCAAGGTCTTAAAGGGGCTCGACGCTGTTCGGAAACGGCCCGGAATGTATATCGGTGATACCGATGACGGCACCGGCCTACACCACATGGTTTTCGAGGTCGTCGACAACTCCATCGACGAGGCTTTAGCGGGCCATTGTGACCGCATAGTGGTCACGATTCATGCCGACGAGTCGGTCACCGTTGAGGACAACGGCCGCGGCATTCCGGTCGATATTCATGCTGAAGAAGGCCGGTCGGCGGCTGAAGTCATCATGACGGTGCTGCACGCCGGCGGAAAATTTGACGACAGCTCATACAAAGTTTCAGGCGGTCTGCACGGCGTCGGCGTATCGGTCGTGAATGCGCTATCTGACGTGTTGCACCTCACCATTCATCGCGATGGCAAGTTGCACACGCAGGAATATCGCCTCGGCGAACCTGTTGCGCCGCTCGCAGTTGTGGGAACGACTGATAAAACCGGCACGAGCGTTCGCTTCAAGCCCAGCCCGACGATCTTCACGAATATCCAGTTCAACTACGACATTCTCGTCAAGCGACTGAGAGAGCTGTCGTTCCTCAACTCCGGTGTGCGCATCGATCTGATCGACGAGCGCGAAGACAAGCGCGATGTGTTCGAGCACGAGGGCGGTTTGCAGGCCTTCGTCGGCCACCTCAATCGCTCGCGCCAACCGATTCACGATCAGGTGTTTTGGTTCCGCACGCAAGAAGGCCCCATCGGCGTTGAAGTAGCGATGCAGTGGAACGACTCTTATCAGGAGTCGATGTTCTGCTACACCAACAACATTCCGCAAAAAGACGGCGGTACGCACCTCGCGGGTTTCCGCGCGGCGCTGACGCGCACGCTCAATGATTACATCGAGAAAGAAGGCATCGCCAAGCGCGAAAAAGTGCCGACGACCGGTGACGATTCTCGCGAAGGCTTGACCGCCATTCTCTCGGTCAAGCTTCCGGATCCGAAGTTCTCGTCGCAGACGAAAGACAAACTCGTTTCGTCCGAAGTGAAGGGTATCGTCGAGACGGCCGTTGCCCAAAAGTTCTCCGAGTTCCTGCTCGAAAAACCGCAGGAAGCGAAAGCGATCGCCGGAAAAATCATCGAAGCGGCGCGCGCACGCGAGGCGGCACGAAAAGCTCGTGAACTCACGCGACGCAAAGGCGCGCTCGATATCGCCGGCCTTCCGGGCAAGTTGGCAGACTGCCAAGAAAAAGATCCTGCACTCTCCGAGCTTTTCATTGTCGAGGGCGATTCGGCAGGCGGTTCAGCCAAGCAGGGTCGCGATCGGCGAACGCAGGCGATCCTACCGCTGAAGGGCAAGATCCTGAACGTCGAGAAAGCCCGCTTCGACAAAATGCTCTCGTCCGCCGAAGTCGGTACGTTGATCACCGCGCTCGGGTGCGGAATCGGGCGCGACGAGTTCGACATCGAGAAGCTGCGCTATCACCGCATCATCATCATGACGGACGCCGACGTTGACGGAAGCCACATCCGCACGTTGTTACTTACGTTCTTCTATCGCCAATTACCGCTTCTTATCGAGCGCGGCCACATCTACATCGCACAGCCACCCCTCTACAAAGTGAAGCGTGGCAAGCAGGAGATGTACGTCAAAGACGATGTCGAGCTCAACGCCATGCTGCTCAACGCGGCCCTCGAAGACGCAGAGCTGCACCTCAACTCCTCGGCGCCGCCACTACGCGGTGCAGGCCTTGAGTCGCTCGCTCGTCAGTATGTCGAGGCGCAGGGCATCATCGAGCGCTGGGCCCGTCGATACGATGCGCGGGTGCTTGAGCAACTGCTCTACGTCCCGGTGGTGTCGCGCAGCGACTTCGATCGCCCGGAATGGGTAACGGCTTGGGCCAACGAATTGGCTAACCGTCTCAACGTCATGGCCGATGGCAACGCGGTCTACACGCTCGAGTTCCAGCCGGCTTCAGATAGCCAGGCCATTTCCCGCATTCATGTCTCCAAGGCCGAGCATGGCAGCCGTTTCGATAAATACCTCACACGCGATTTCTTCGATTCGTCGGAATACCAGCGCATCGCTGCACTCGCGAAGACGCTCGCCGGGATGATCGGCGAGGGCGCCTTCGTTCGCCGTGGAGAAGCGCGCCGTGATGTGGCGTCGTTCAAGCAAGCGATCGATTGGCTGTTCGAGCACGCCAAGCGCGGACAATCCATCCAGCGCTACAAGGGTCTCGGCGAGATGAACCCCGAGCAGCTCTGGGATACCACCATCAATCCTGAGACACGCCGTCTGATGCAGGTCCGCATCGAGGATGCAGTCGCGGCCGACGAAGTGTTCACGACGCTGATGGGAGACGAGGTCGAGCCGCGCCGCGAGTTCATCGAAAAGAACGCGCTCGCGGTATCCAACCTCGACGTATAAGGGTTGCCCACACGCCGACCAAGCGTCGGAGCCATGAGCACCAGCCACACCATCCTCCAATCTTTGCCGGTCGGCGAGCGTGTGGGGATCGCGTTTTCCGGCGGACTCGATACGAGTGCCGCCGTTCACTGGATGCGCGCTCATGGGGCTCGCCCCTGTGCCTACACGGCAAATCTAGGACAACCTGACGAGACAGACTACGACGCCATACCGCGTAAGGCGCTGGCACTCGGCGCTGAGCACGCGCACCTCATCGATTGCCGTCATCAACTCGTCGCAGCAGGCCTTGCCGCGATTCAGAGCGGCGCATTCCACATCACGACCGCCGGAACCACCTACTTCAACACCACGCCTCTCGGCCGAGCCGTGACGGGCACTTCGCTCGTTCTCGCCATGCGCGAAGACGGCGTCGATATTTGGGGTGATGGCAGCACCCACAAAGGTAACGACATCGAGCGCTTCTATCGGTACGGGTTGCTCGCCCATCCCGCACTGCGGATCTATAAACCGTGGCTCGATACGCACTTCATCGCCGAGTTGGGCGGACGTCGGGAAATGTCAGCGTATCTCGCCTCCGCGGGACTCGATTACCACCTGAGCGCGGAGAAGGCCTACTCGACTGATTCAAATCTTTTGGGAGCGACCCACGAGGCGAAGGATCTCGAACTGCTCAGTCGCGGCATCCACATCGTCGACCCGATCATGGGCGTCGCATTCTGGCGCGATGATGTCGTCGTTCCCCGTGAAACGGTAAGTGTGCGTTTCGAGGCCGGCCGACCGGTTGCGATCAACGGTCAAAGCTTTGCCGACGATCTCTCGCTGTTTGAAGAAGCCAATCGCATCGGCGGTCGGCATGGACTCGGCATGAGCGATCAGATCGAGAACCGAATCATCGAGGCTAAAAGCCGAGGTGTTTACGAGGCGCCAGGGATGGCGCTGCTCTTTATTGCCTACGAGCGCCTGGTCACGGCGATCCATAACGAAGACACGATCGAGCAGTACCGAAACAACGGCCGACGCGTTGGTCGTCTGCTTTATCAAGGGCGCTGGTTCGATCCGCAATGTTTGATGTTGCGCGAAAGTGCCCAACGCTGGATCGCGCGTGCCATCACGGGCGAAGTCACACTCGAATTGCGGCGTGGTAACGACTGGTCGATTCTCGACACGACCGGGCCGCAACTCAGTTATCACCCTGAGCGGCTCACCATGGAGAAAGGTGAGGGCATGTTCACTCCGAACGATCGCATCGGACAGCTCACGATGCGAAACATGGACATCGTCGATACGCGCGAGAAACTACAGCTCTACGGCGAGGCGGGATTACTCGACCGCGACCCCACGCGGCTACCCTGACGTCAGCCATGCATGGGCTGTAACGCCTCGGCGAGCCGTTGCTGCAAAGCCAAAGAAGGTAAACCTGCTAAATCGCGAGGGACTTCTCGCACGATGTGCTGTTGGGCAGATTTCGGCAGATGGCTGCGAACTTCAGCGAGAAACCGTGGTGCGGCGACGAGTACGAGTCCGCGGCTATTGCCGTCTCGAGCGGCAATAGCGATGCGTTCGGCAAGTTGGCGCGCGAACTGTTCGACGGCGTGTTGCTTGTGACTACGTCGAGCTTGCAAGCTCGTCCGTCGCGAGCCTGCGCCACCTCCGCCGCGGGCGGCTCGCATCACGACGCTTCCAGGCGCATCAGCCCCCAGATCGCGATCATGTCGAGCCGTGAACGGATTCTGCAGGGTTTCGAGCGCACGCGGGGGCGCGCCAGGTTGGCTCAGTTCGAATACGGTGGCATGCCGCGTATCGGCGACGAAAATGGTATAGCCACTCACTGCGACGATCTCCGAATCGAGGGGTTCTGACCTATGACGGACAAACTGTTCATTTCAGCGGACTCCTTGTTGGCTGATTCCTTCGAGTTGGCAGCCAAGGTGTTGGCGAGCGGCTATCGTCCCTCCTTCCTCGTGGCGCTCTGGCGTGGTGGCGCACCCATCGGCATCGCCGTGCAGGAGTGGCTGGAGCATCGTGGCTTGCGAACGGACCACATCACGGTACGAACCTCGAGCTATACCGGCATCGACCAACCGGATAAATCGGTACGCGTACACGCGATGGACTATCTCGCGTCGACAGTCACGAGCGAAGATCGAGTGCTGCTCGTCGACGACGTATTCGACTCAGGGAGGAGTATCGACGCAGTGCTCGCCGAGTTACGACGACGCTGCCCGATGAACCATCCGAAAGAGATCAAGATCGCGACGGTCTATTTCAAGCCTGCACGCAATCGAAGTGCACTCAAGCCCGATTGGTACGTGCATGCCACCGATCAGTGGCTGGTCTTCCCGCATGAGCTCGTGGGGCTGACGGATGAGGAAATCGCTGCGCACAAACCGCCGAGTGCGAGACGCGAGCGCCCGAATGATGTCGGGAATCAGACCCGCTGAGCAGTCGGCGGGATTCGAAGCTGCCCGGTTCGTTCAAACAGGGCTGCAGCCTCGAGCAGACGACTGTCATCGAAACGCCTTGCGATGACGGTCATACCGACGGGCATGCCGCGAACGAGTCCGATGGGCAGCGTCACGCTCGGATAGCCCGCCACTGCGGCCGAAGAGCCTAAGACTGAACCGCCAAGATCGTCTCGGTCACCGAGTACGTGATCGATGAGACCACTGGGACCTGAACCCGGCGCGACGATGACATCGACGCTTAAATCGCTGAACACCTTTTCGAGACCTTCAACCTCGACGAGCTGCCGCAATTGGCGCAGACACTCGAGATACTCGGGATCGCTGAGAGGCCCCTTCGCTTCGGCGAGCTCAAAAATTTCCTGACCGAAAAAAGGCATCTCGCGATCTTTGAGACGACGATTGAATTCGATCAAATTTTTCAGCGAACGTGTTTCGGTTAGGCCTGCTGGGAGTGTACGAAGATAGGTATTGATCGAATCCTTGAACTCGAAGAGCAGCGCGGTGTACTCGGCTTGCCCGGCTTGTCGCAAACCGCTCGGGAGCGGCGCATCGATCACGGATGCGGCACACCGTCGCCAAATGTCGACGGCCTGCCCATAGAGCGCCACGACCTCGGCGCGCATGGAGCTCGCAGCGGGGACGATACCGACACGCCACCCACCGGACTGCGTCGCGCCACCTGTAGGCATCCGGCGCGGGGATTCGACCATGACGTCAGCGAGTAGGCGCGCATCCTCGACGGATCGCGACATCGGACCCGCCACGTCCTGACGGGGCGACAACGGGACCACCCCCCGCCCGCTGACGACGCCAAGGGAGGGCTTAAATCCCACCAGCCCGCTGACCGAAGCCGGGGACAAAATAGATCCGTCGGTCTCGGTTCCGATCGAGGCTGCAGCGAACGACAGCGCGGCGGCCGTGGCTGAACCGGAGCTCGAGCCCGAGGGGTTGCGCTTCGGATCATAGGCATTGCCTGTCTGCCCGCCGACGGCACTCCACCCACTGCTGGAAAAAGTGGAGCGAAAGTTAGCCCACTCACTGAGATTCGTTTTTCCAAGAATGATGGCGCCGGCCGCCCGAAGCCGCGCGACCAAAGGCGCATCTTCGGTGTGGAAGGCGTTGGCCAGCGCCAGTGATCCCGCAGTCGTCGGCATCCGATCCGACGTTTCGATGTTGTCTTTGATCAGAAGCGGAATACCGTGCAGAGGGCCACGTACCCGGTTATCTCGACGCTCTTTGTCGAGGCGACGAGCAATCTCGAGTGCGTCCGGATTGATCGCGATGATCGATCGATACGTTGGGCCCTGTTGATCCAACGCCGTAATGCGACGTAAGTACGCGGTCACCAGCGCAGCAGAGGTCAATCCAGCGCTCAAGTGGCGTTGAAGCTGGGCGATACCCGCTTCGGTTGGGTCGAAGTGGCTCGCTCCGGCATGATCGTCGGCACGTGCCAAAGAAAGCGTTGATGCCAGGCTCGTCATGACTGAGCCCGCCGTAGCCGAAATGAGGAACTGTCGACGCTTCATCATGATCTCTCCGTACGAATGCGTGTAATCGTCGCCTCGATCCACGCTTGAGCTTCGTCATTGATCTCGCGCGGCTCGCGACCGCCAGCGTTGATGGGGGGGCCGACGATGACACGCACGGTACCTGGTTTTTTCATGAGCCCTCGGCGCGGCCAGTAAAAACCCGCGTCGTGTGCCACCGGCACGACTTTGCACCCCGTACGACTCGCAAGCAGTGCTCCGCTTACGCCGTATCGACGGGTCTCTCCTGCTGCGACGCGCGTCCCTTCCGGGAAAATCAGAATGGAGAGCCCCTCGGCAAGACGGCTGCGTCCCTGACTTACCACTTGATTGACCGCCGATGCGCCTGCCCCGCGCCTGACGTCGATGGATCGCAAGAGCCAAAGTCCGAAACCAACGAAGGGGATATACATGAGTTCGTGTTTGAGCACGATGACTTTGGGCGGTCCGACTAGAAACTGACCGAAGGTCTCCCACGCTGAGGAGTGTTTCCAGTAGGCCACATGCGGTTCGGCAGGGATGTTCTCGAGTCCCTCGACACGATAGTCCAATTTGCACGTGATACGAAGCACATCGAAGATCCGCTCTGCGTACCACTCGATCAGTGCGAAACGACGGCGGTGAGACATGAATCCGCCGATGAGAACGAAGAACGCGGCGTAGCCGATCGTCCAAAGAAACAGGAAGGTCGTGAAGACGATGGAGCCCAGCGTCTGCACGGAGCGCCTCAGCCGGGCAGCCTCGAGAAGTCGGCGACGCCGGCGAACAGATTTCGAACACGCGCCACCAAGGCGAGTCGGTTGGCGCGCAGCGCTGGATCGGGGTCGTTCACCATGACGTCATTGAAAAACGCATCGATGGATGGACGCAAGCCAGCGAGCGTTGCGAGCGCCTCGTCGTAGCGATGCGCGCGAATCTTGGCCGTGACGGCTGAGGAGACGGCCTCAAGGGCGCTGTGCAAGGCCTTCTCCGCATCGGCACGGAGCATCGAGACATCGATTTTTGAGGGCACTTCGCCCGCATCCAACTTCCGCAAGATGTTGGCAATACGCTTGTTGGCTGCAGCGAGGCTATCTGCCTCGGGTCGCTCCCGGAACTTGGCGAGTGCCTGCATGCGCTGATCGAAATCGAGGACGCGCGTCGTCCCGGTGGCGAGCACCGCTTCAAAAGACTCCGCGGGATATCCTGCCTCAAGGTAATACGACCGCAGACGTTCTTGCAGATAGGCCAGCACGTCTCCCGCCGTGTCCTTAGTTTTGACTGGCTGCGCCAGAACCGCCTTGCCAATGAGCTCAGCAAGGTCGAGGTCGAGCTTGCGCTCAAGAACGATACGACATACGCCGATCGCGGCTCGACGCAACGCGAAAGGATCTTTCGTGCCGCTCGGTTTCTGCCCGATGCCGAAGATTCCTGCGAGCGTGTCGAGCTTGTCTGCCAGCGCAACGACGATGCTGACGGGATCGGCAGGCAACGCATCGCCCGCACCGCGCGGCAGGTAATGCGCTCTGACTGCCGCCGCGACACGAGGATCTTCTCCGTCCGCCGCCGCGTAATACGCACCCATCACGCCCTGCAGTTCCGGAAACTCGCCGACCATCGCGGAGAGCAAATCACACTTCGATAATTCGGCCGCACGCGCAGCGAGCGTGGTCTCGGCGCCCACCAACGGCGAGATCTCCCGAGCCAGCGCGACAACCCGCCGGACTTTATCGCCGATCGAACCCAACTTAGCTTGGAAGGTCACGCTATCGAGACCTTGGCGCCACGCGTGCAGAGGATGGCGACGATCTTGTTCGTGGAAAAACGCTGCATCAGAAAGTCGCGGTCGAACCACGCGCTCGTTGCCCGCTCGCACGCGAGCCGGATCGCGGCTCTCGATGTTACTCACCGTGATGAACTGGTTCGTCAATTCGCCCCGCGCATTTTCGACAGCGAAGTAGCGCTGATGTTCCTGTAGCGTCGAGATGAGCACTTCCCGAGGCAAAGCGAGGAAGCGCTCGTCAAATTGTCCTTCGATCGCCACGGGCCACTCTACGAGTGCCGTCACTTCATCGAGTAGCGCCTCGTCGAGCACGGCGTTTCCACCGAGAACCTTTGCGCGAGCAAGAACCTGTTCTCGAATGCGTTCGCGGCGCTCAGCGAAACTCGCCAGTACAAAACCTTTGGACCGGAGGGTATCGGCATAGTCTGCGGGTGAGGCGATGGCGAGCTCTTGCGGCGCATGGAAGCGATGGCCCCGCGTCGTCGCACCGGCTTGGGTGTCGAGGATACGCACGGGCAGGGTCTCGTGACCAAACCGCATCACGACCCAATGAACTGGCCGCACGAACTCCGCGTCGCTGGTTCCCCAGCGCATACGCTTTGGGATCGGCATAGCATCGAGGCTGGCTTGAACGATCCCGGGCAAAAGCGCTGCCGTCGCTGCACCGGGCTTGCTGCCTTCAAAGAAAAGGAACTCACCTTTGCCTTCGGTGACGCGCCCGAGACGCTCGAGAGTCACCCCACAGCTCTCGGCGAAGGCCGTTGCAGCGCGTGTTGCGACGCCAGATTGATCAAACGCCGCGGAGATGGGCGGGCCGCGCCGCTTGATTTGCTGCTCAGCCTGCGTTTCGGCGAGAGCCTGAACGAGGACCGCAAGACGCCGTGGTGCTGCATACGAGACCACATCGCCATGAACCACGCCCGCATTCGCGAGACCTATGCGGATGCCGTCCGTCAGGGCACGCTCGAGTTCCGGCAGCGCACGAGGCGGAAGCTCTTCGGTGCCGAGCTCAAAAAGAAAATCACGAGCGCTCATGCAGAACGCACCATCGGAAATCCCAGTGCTTCGCGGCTATCGTAATAAGCCTGAGCGACGCCGCGAGCGAGTGTACGCACACGAAGGATAAATCTTTGGCGCTCAGTCACGGAGATCGCTCGACGCGCATCGAGCAGATTGAATGTGTGAGAGGCTTTGAGCACCTGCTCGTAGGCCGGCAAAGCGAGTTTGGCCTCGAGCAAGCGAACACACGCGGCTTCGTACTCGTCGAAGTGACGAAAGAGTACGGTCGTATCGGCATGTTCGAAGTTGTAGTTGGATTGCTCGACTTCGTTCTGGTGATACACGTCTCGATAGGTGACGCGACCCATCGGGCCGTCGGTCCAGACGATGTCGTAGACGCTATCGACGCCCTGCAGATACATCGCGAGGCGCTCGAGGCCATAGGTAATTTCGCCAGTGACGGGTCGGCAGTCGAGGCCGCCCACTTGCTGGAAGTAGGTGAACTGCGTGACCTCCATGCCATTGAGCCACACTTCCCAGCCGAGCCCCCAGGCGCCGAGGGTCGGCGATTCCCAGTTGTCCTCGACAAAACGGATGTCGTGAGTCAACGGGTCGAAGCCGAGCATCTTCAGTGAGCCGACGTAACGATCGAGAATATCGAGCGGCGAGGGCTTCATGACGACCTGGAACTGGTAGTACCGCTGCAGACGAAAGGGGTTGTCGCCATATCGTCCGTCCGTCGGGCGACGTGAAGGCTGCACATACGCCGCACTCCACGGTTCAGGGCCGATCGATCGCAGAAACGTTGCAGTGTGGAAGGTTCCTGCGCCCATTTCCATGTCGTACGGCTGCAAGATGACGCAGCCCTGGTCCGACCAGTACTTCTGAAGCGCGAAAACCAGTTCCTGAAACGTGCGAGCCATGGCTCCTGGCGAGCGGCCATCGCCGCAGTCGATCAAAGGGTAGTTAGTATAACGGGTGCGCTACCCCGCTCGATCCTCTAGCATCGACCGACAACAACGAGGGGGCAGGGGTATGTCGACGGAACGCGCTCGCGACGACGGCGCAGTGAAGGTCGGGATCTGGGAACTCGCCCCTGGGGTCCAGCGTTCAAACTTCTACGCGCTTCTGGGCGTCGCGTTTTTCTCCATCGGATTACTCACGCTCGTAGGGAATCTCCGACCCTATCTCTTCAACTCGATGCTTGGCATTCCCGACGATATTCAGGGCCGCGTCAGCGGCGTCATGGATGTCATCAGCGAGATCCCTGCTCTGCTGCTGTCGGGCGTGATCGGCGCTGCATCGGATCGTCTGGGTCGGCGCGTGATCTACGGCATGGGGTTTGCCATTCTCGGTGTGGGGTATCTGCTCTTCCCGCTGGCGCAGTTCAATTGGACCCTCTACGCGATGGTCTTCATCACGGCCTGCGGGTCCTGTCTGATTTCCGCCATGCTCGCCGCCGTGATCGCGGATTACCCGCGCGAAACTTCCCGCGGAAAACTCGTCGGAATCTGCTTTTTCTTGAATGGTCTGGGCGTCGCCACGCTAGTCGGTCTCGCGGCCCAACTGCCTAAGTTCTATCTCGGTCAGGGGATGGATGCGATCGAAGCGGGGCGTGCCGCGTACTGGACCGTCTCGGCGATCTGCGTCATTCCCTTCGTGCTGGTGCTGCGCGGCCTCGCCCGTCAATCCCCCGGACAAATCACCGAGCAAGAACCGGTCTTGGCGACGCTGCGTATCGGCATCGCCGCAGCACGCGACCTACGCGTCCGCTTGGCGTACGCCTCTGCTGCGGTATCGCGCGCCTCACTGTCCATCATCAGCGCATTCTTTTTCTTGTGGATGGTGCAGGCAGGAAAGCAGCAAGGCATGACGCCCGCCGAAGCGCTGTCCGCGAGCAGCGGGATTTTTGTCGTCATCCAGATTACAGCGACGCTCTGGGCCATCACGGTCATCACATTCATCGATCGCGTCGACCGCGTGCTCTTTATGGCGGTCGCGTCAGCCCTCGCTTGCGGGAGTTACGTGTGGTTCGGCTTGCAGGACAATCCGTTTCAGCCAGCGATGTATGTGGCCGCCGTGTTTCTCGGCGTCGGTGAGATGAGCGGAATCTTGGCCTCGCAAGCACTTATCGGGCAGGTCGCGCCCGAGAGGGGGCGCGGCGCCGTGATCGGCGTATTCACCCTATGCGGGTCGATCGGGATTTTTCTGGCGGCGATCGTCGGGGGCACCCTGTTCGATGCGTGGCGCCCCTCTGCCCCTTATGTCGTGATGGGCTGTACCAGCGGGCTGTTGTGCGCCCTGGCGGTCTACACCTGGATCAACACTCGGGTTCGAGTCGGCGCCCCCGGATAACGCACCACGGGCCTAAATTGCACCATCGTGGTGCATTTCTTCTAGAAGACCCCGTCTAAATGGGTCTTAAATTCTTGATTCTTCGAAAATACAGGGCCTCGGCACGCTAAATGCATCATACTTGGGCGTCTCAACCCTATGGAGCGAACATGAGCAGCGCGAGTGACGTCATCAAGATGATCAAGGACCGAGAAGTGAAGTGGGCAGATCTCCGCTTCACCGACACGCGAGGCAAGGAGCAACACGTCACGATCCCCGCCAAGCTCGTCGACGAAGGCCTGTTCCGCGACGGCAAGATGTTCGACGGCTCTTCGATCGCCGGTTGGAAGGGCATCAACGAGTCCGACATGATCCTCATGCCCGAGGCCGCGACCGCGATTCTCGACCCCTTCTTCGAAGAAGCGACGGTGAACATCCGGTGTGACGTCATCGAGCCCGCAACGATGCAGGGCTACGAGCGCGATCCGCGTTCCATCGGCAAGCGCGCCGAGGCCTATCTCAAGAGCACGGGCATCGCCGATGGCGCGATGTTTGGTCCGGAGAACGAATTCTTCATCTTCGACAGCGCGCGTTGGAAGAACGAGATGCACGGCTGTTCGTACGACATCGACTCCGTTCAGGGTGCTTGGAACAGCAACACCCAGTTTGAGGGCGGCAACAAGGGCCACCGCCCCGGCGTGAAGGGCGGCTACTTCCCGGTTCCGCCCGTCGATGCCTATCAAGATATCCGCAACGCGATGTGCGGCGCCTGCGAAGAGCTCGGACTCGTCGTCGAAGTGCACCACCACGAAGTCGCGACCGGCGGCCAGTGCGAAATCGGTATCGGCGCTGGCGGTCTCGTGAAAAAGGCCGACGAAGTTCAGATCTTGAAGTACGCCGTCCATAACGTCGCACACGCATACGGCAAGACGGCGACGTTCATGCCGAAGCCGCTCGTTGGTGATAATGGTTCGGGCATGCACGTCCATCAGTCCCTGCAGAAAGATGGCAAGGCGCTGTTCGCCGGAGACAAGTACGGTGGTCTCTCCGACATCGCGCTGTACTACATCGGCGGCATCATCAAGCACGCCAAGGCGCTCAACGCATTCACGAACGCTGGTACGAACAGCTATAAGCGTCTCGTTCCGGGATTCGAAGCGCCCGTGATGCTTGCGTACTCCGCGCGCAACCGCTCGGCGTCGATTCGCATTCCGTTTGTCTCGAATCCGAAAGCACGTCGAATCGAAGTGCGTTTCCCAGATTCTTCGGCTAATCCATACTTCGCGTTCGCTGCGATGATGATGGCGGGCCTCGATGGCATCCAGAACAAGATCCATCCGGGCGATCCGGCCGACAAAGATCTGTACGATCTCGAGCCCGAGGAGGCGAAGCACATTCCGACGGTGTGTCACTCGCTCGACATGGCACTCGAAAGCCTCGACAAAGATCGCGAGTTCCTCACCCGAGGGGGTGTGTTCACCAATGACGTGATTGACGCCTACATCAATCTCAAGATGCAGGAAGTCACGCGTTATCGAATGAGCACTCACCCGGTCGAGCTCGACCTGTACTACAGCTGCTGATCCCACAGCATCCGACAACTAGGCGGCGTGATGCGCGGCAATGACCATGGCGGTTGAGCGACTCTTCGAGAGTTTTGCTGCGCATCACGACCCTGCGGATTTGCTTGACGCCCTATCCACGGGCGTCGTGCTCCTTGATCCCGCATTGGTCGTACTGCATGCGAATGTGGCGGCTCAGGGCTTGATGGCTCTCGGGCTCAATCAAGCGCGCGGACGAGCTTTTTGTGATCTGTTTGCCGACAGCGGCAATTTGCAGCTCGCGCTGTTACGCGCGCGGGATACCGGAGAGGTCGTTACCGAGTGCGACCTCACCTTGAGACTGGCGGGGACACCCAAAGATTTCAGGGTGGTGGATATGACGGCTACTCCGATCGATAGCCCGTCCGGCGCGAGAAGGGTGGTGCTCGAGCTCGCCGATGCAGAGCCTCGAAATCGCCTGAATCGTGATAACGCGCTGCGAGCTCGTCTCGAAAGCAGTCGAATGATGACCCGCCAACTCGCCCACGAAATCAAAAATCCGCTCGGGGGTGTGCGAGGTGCCGCGCAGTTACTGGCTCGCCAGCTTCCGGCGCCGGAGCTGCGCGAATACACCTCGGTGATCATCAACGAAGCCGATCGGCTGACATCGTTGGTCGATACCATGTTGAGTCCGGCTCGACCCCCGCAAAAAGCGGTGCTCAACATCCACGAAATCTGCGAGCACGTCCATCGACTGCTGGTCGCGGAGGCGCCTACCGGCGTGATCGTCGAGCGGGACTACGACCCCAGCGTACCTGAAGGCCGTTTTGATCGTAACCAGCTTGTGCAGGCGCTGCTCAACCTATCGCGAAATGCCATGCAGGCGGTAGGTGAATCGGGCCATATCATTTTGAGAACGCGAGCTTTGACACAGACGCACATCGGCATCGTGCGTCATCGTCTCGCTGTGCGTATCGACATCATCGACAACGGTCCGGGTGTGCCCGAAGAAATTCGTGGGACATTGTTTTACCCGCTCGTGACGGCACGACCGAATGGCACCGGTCTCGGCCTCGCCGTTGCTCAAGAGCTCGTCAATCGGAACGGCGGCATCATCGAATTCCAGAGCGAGCCCGGCCGTACCGTGTTCTCCATCACCTTACCGCTCGTCTCGGGTGATTCGCCGGCAGCAGGGAGTGGAGCATGACGCGACCGTTGCGTGTTTGGCTCGTCGATGATGACGCTTCGATTCGCTGGGTGCTCGAGCGCGCGCTGAAAGGCGGGGGAATATTGACCCGTGCGTTCGGGGCAGCTGAGCCTGCGCTCGAAGCCTTGCGCACCGAGTCGCCCGATGTGCTGCTGACCGACATCAGGATGCCTGGACTGTCGGGCCTCGAACTCGTTCGCAAGATTCACGGCAACCGCCCACAACTTCCAATCATCGTCATGACGGCGCACGCCGATCTCGATAATGCCGTCTCGGCCTACGAGAGCGGTGCATTCGAGTACCTCCCGAAACCCTTCGACATCGACCAAGTCATCGATTTGGTCCGGCGGGCTGCTCAAAGTACGCAACGCAGCGCCTCTGGAGTCGAGGCTGATGGCCGGATGCCCGAGTTGTTGGGCAAAGCCCCTGCGATGCAGCAAGTGTTTCGAGCGATCGGCCGACTGTCGCGCTCCGCTGTCACCGTACTGATCACAGGCGAGTCGGGCACTGGCAAAGAATTAGTCGCGCGAGCTCTGCATGAGCATAGCCCCCGGGCGTCCAAGCCATTTATCGCCCTCAATACGTCGGCGATCCCCTCTGAGCTGCTCGAATCCGAGCTGTTTGGTCATGAGAAGGGCGCATTCACCGGGGCCGATACCCTGCGACGCGGCCGCTTCGAACAAGCGGACGGCGGCACGTTGTTTCTCGATGAAATCGGCGACATGCCTACGCCGTTGCAAACGCGCTTGTTGCGCGTTCTGGCAGAAGGCGAGTACTACCGAGTCGGTGGACAGACGCCCATTAGAGTCGATGTTCGAGTGATCGCAGCGACCCATCAAAATTTGGAAGATCGAGTGGCTCGTGGGTTGTTTCGAGAAGATCTTTTTCACCGGCTCAATGTCATCCGGATGGAGTTGCCGCCGCTACGTGCTCGCCGAGAAGACGTAGGCGATCTTCTCGATCACTACCTTCGTATCGCGGCGACAGAGCTCGGAGTCGAGGCGAAATCATTGTCGCCAGAGGCCAAGTCGGCGCTCGAGGCGTATGGATGGCCGGGTAATGTCCGCGAACTCGTCAACTTGTGTCGTCGATTGACCGTTCTTGCGCCGGGAACCGACATCCATCTCGAAGACTTGCCGACCGAGATTGCGGGGGCGAGTCTGTCGCGGGTCGGCGGCGACGGTTGGGCAGCCGCGCTCTCTCGTTGGGCAGAGATGGAATCATTGCGCTCGGAGGCTCCGCCGCTTCTCGATACGGCCCTTCCTGAGTTTGAACGGACCCTCA
This sequence comes from Gammaproteobacteria bacterium, assembly GCA_016874235.1. Lineage (GTDB taxonomy): Bacteria > Pseudomonadota > Gammaproteobacteria > Steroidobacterales > Steroidobacteraceae > UBA964. The sequence goes on along the minus strand of VGUJ01000001.1, from coordinate 32,724 downwards.
TTCGCGTCGCCCTCGGCCATACGGGCGGACATCGACAAGAAGCTGCCAGGCTTTTGGGTTGGGGTCGTAACACGCTGACTCGTAAGCTTAAAGAACTCGGTATGGAAGAGGGTGACCTCGAGACCGGAGACGAAGCCGCAGCTTGAGTTGAGCCATAATGGCGGCGATGGGCGTACTCGACCTCGCGTACTTCGGAAATCCTCTTAGCGACTGGCTGCTCGCCGCGGTCGCTTTTCTCGTGTGTTTCTTTGTTCTGCCTGCTATTCGACTCTTTGTTGTCGCGAGATCTCGGAAGCTCGTGGGGCGTGAGGCACCAAGTTGGATCACGCTCGTTCTGCTACTCATCACCCGCACCCGCCGACTTTTTCTGGTGGTGGTGGCGTTTTATGTCGCCGAGCGATTTCTCGACTTACCCGAACGCGTCGAAGACGTCTCGACAGCGCTCATTGTCCTGACGTTCTGGATTCAGGCGGCCCTTTGGGGCATCGCTGCCGTCGAGTTCGCGTTGAAACAACGACAAGATCGAATGATCGCCGCGGGCGAGCTGAAACAGTCGGGCTCGATGAGTGTCTTACTCTTCGTGGCGCGTGCGGCGATTTTCGCTCTCGCCGCATTACTGGCGCTCGATAATCTCGGCGTCAACATCACCGCGCTGGTTGCGGGTCTTGGTATCGGCGGTATCGCCATCGCGCTCGCCGTTCAAACTGTCCTCGGCGATCTCCTTGCCTCACTCTCCATCACCCTTGATAAGCCGTTCCGAGTGGGCGATCTACTTCGACTCGATGACATCGAAGGCGTCGTTGAATTCATCGGCGTCAGAAGTACACGACTGCGTAGTGTTACCGGAGAACAAATCATCATCGCGAATGCTGATTTGCTCAGAAATCGGTTACGCAACCTGGGGCGCATGCCCGAGCGTCGAGCGCTCTTCCAGCTCGGAATCGCCTATGAGACGTCGCCCGAAAAGCTGTCGATGGTGTCAGAGGTCGTTCGACGCGCAGTGGAGTCCGTTCAGGGAACGCGGTTCGAATACTGCGCGATGCGCGGATTTGGCGAATCGTCGCTGAACTTCGAGGTGGTGTATTTCGTACCGGATTGGGATCAAGCCCGGCTCCGCTTCATCACGATAAACGATGCGGTCAATCGCGCGATCCACGCGGCATTCGTTGCCGAGGGTATCGTCTTCGCCTATCCGACGCGCAGCGTGATCGTCAGGCAGTAAGCCGCAACGAACCGACGAGGTCGGTGACGTTTTTCATGCCGTGGTCGACAAGATACTGTGCGATGCCCGCATTGATCTTCTTGCAGGTCATCGGATCGTAAAACAGCGACGTGCCAATCCCGACCGCGCTGGCGCCGGCGATGATGAACTCGATCGCATCGGTCGCAGTGGTGATGCCGCCTTGTCCGATGATCGGCACGTTATGGCGACGCGCGACGTCATACACCTGATGAACCTTGAGCAAAGCAATCGGCTTGATCGCTGGGCCAGATAGCCCGCCTTGCACGTTACCGATGACCGGGCGACGCGTTTTTGCATCGATAGCCATCCCCATGATGGTATTGATGACCGAGAGCCCATCACTACCGGCCTCGATGCAGAGTCGGGCATTTTCTTTGATGTCCGTCTGATTCGGAGACAGCTTGGTGATGATGGGTTTCTTTGTGACGGCGCGACAGGCAGCAACGACTCTGGCGGACATCTCCGGGTAGTTGCCGAACGCAACGCCCCCTTCTTTGACGTTGGGACACGAGATATTGATCTCGATGGCATCGATGGGCGAGTCCTCGAAGCGCCGTGTCACCTCGGCGTACTCTTCGATGGTGGATCCTGAGACGTTGGCGATGAACCGGGTCTCACTGAAGTCCAGCGCCGGCAAGATATGGTGGACAACATGGTCGGTGCCGGGGTTCTGCAGACCGATCGCATTCAGCATACCCATCGGCGTTTCATAGACTCGATGGGGTGGATTGCCGAGTCTCGGCTCTAGAGTCGTCCCCTTGAGCACCACAGCACCGCAGTCGGCGTTCGAGAATCCTTCGACCCGGGTGTACTCCTCACCGAAACCCACACACCCTGACAGCAGTACGATGGGTGAGGCGAAGTCAATCTCGAGGAAGCGATAGCGGAGTGATTCGGGGACGGCGTGGGACATACCCCGATTATAGACGGCACGGGCATTGCTACCATGCGGAGCATGTTCCGCATCGTCTTGTTCGAACCGGAGATCCCGCCCAATACCGGAAACGTGATTCGCCTATGCGCCAACACCGGCGCTGAGCTGCACCTCGTCAAACCTCTGGGCTTCGATCTCGATCGACGCTCCGTACGCCGCGCGGGACTCGATTACCGTTGGATGACGGCCGTGCACGTTCACGCCGACTTTGGCGCCTGTCGACAGGCGCTTGGACCGACGGCGCGCTGGATCGCCATCGAGACGGGTGGGGTTCGTCGTTATGACGAAGTCCTCTGGCAGCCGGGCGATGTGATGCTCTTCGGATCAGAGCGCCGAGGTCTTCCGCAGGAGATCATCGATCTGTTGCGCCGAGAGTCAGGCGAAGCTGCTGTCGTCAGCATCCCGATGCGCGAAGGAAATCGCAGCCTCAATCTCTCGAACGCAGTCAGTCTCGTGACCTACGAGGCGTGGCGACAGAACGGCTTTAGCCCTACTCGCTGAACTCAGCCTTGATAGGTCGAGCCATCAAAGCTTTGACGACTTCGCGCGCCGGCAGACCCTCGTAAAGCAGACTGTAGATGCCCTCACAAATGGGCATCTCCACTTTTTCTCGGGCCGCCACCTGATGTAAGGCGCGCGCCGCCAGGTAGCCCTCGACAACCTGCCCGATTTCTCTGAGAGCCTCATCGACGCTCTTGCCTGCTGCAAGTAACAGTCCGAAACGCCGGTTACGCGATTGATCGTCGGTGCAGGTGAGGACGAGATCGCCGAGTCCGGCGAGACCCATGAACGTCTCGCGCTGTGCGCCCAGCGCCACGCCAAGCCGAGTCATCTCAACGAGCCCGCGCGTAATCAGGGCAACACGCGTGTTGGCACCGAAGCCAAGACCGTCAGCAAGACCTGCGCCCACCGCCAGAACATTTTTGGTAGCACCGCCCACCTCGACACCGATGATGTCGGTCGAGGTATACGCGCGAAAATTGGAAGCAGATAGGCTACGAGCGAGCGCATTCGCAAACTCCGCATCGGCGGAGGCGATGGTCATCGCCGTGGGAAGCCCTACGCCGACTTCTCGGGCGAAAGTGGGTCCAGACAGCACGGCGAACGAACGCGTAGTTCCGAGTACCGCGCGGGCCACCTGATGCGGCAGCAGCCCCGTCTCGAGCTCGAAACCCTTCGTAGCCCAGGCAAGTCGAGCATCCGTAGTCAGAAGAGGAGCGATTTCTTTGAGCAGGCTGCGTAACGCGTGACTGGGTACGGCGATCAGGATTTCGCTGACACCATCCAGCGCCTCATCGAAGCTGCGTACGACCGACAAGTTTTCGGGAAATGGGGCGTCGGGTAGATAACGTGAATTGCGACGGGACTTCGCCATCGCGACCTGTTGAGCGGGGTCACGACTCCAGAGTCGAGTCGGATGTCCCGCCCGAGCGAATTGGATGGCGAGCGCCGTCCCCCAAGATCCGGCGCCGAGTACGGCCAACGGTGCGGCCGCGTCGCTCATGGTCGTCAGCTATTAAGGTTCGAGGGTGGAATTTGCGCCTGCTGCTTGGCAGCGGCCTCCGCGACCGATCGCGCATAGAGGGCATCAAAATTCACCGGAGGCAACAGAAGCTGCGGGAAGCCACCCTGTGAAACCAGATTAGCGATGGTTGCCCGTGCATAAGGAAACAAGACGGAGGGTGCGATCGCTGCGATCGCGCGGCGGTGTTCTTCTTCGTCCAGATTACGGACTCCGAAAAGACCGGCTTGCTTGACCTCTACGAGGAAGGCGGTTGCCTCACCGAGCTTGGCCGTGATGCTGACGGTCAGCACGACCTCGCGCAGTTCTGGAGAGACGGCCTCAGAGGCCGTATTGAGATCGAGACCGATCTGCGGATTCCAGGGACCCTCGATACGCGGACCTTTCGGCGCCTCGAAAGAGCAGTCCTTCAGATAAACCGACTGCAGCGAAAATTCAGGAGCGTTCGCGTCGGCCCCTGGAGGAGTGGCGCCGTCGGCGCGCGGATCTGGATCAGCCATATCGTGAAGCCTCTGTGATGATGTCTTTGAAAGAGAAAAGGGTAGAGATTAGCCAGCAAGTAGCGGATCGAGTCCGCCTTTGGCCTCTAGCGCGTGCAGGTCGTCGCACCCACCCACATGCATTTCACCGATGAAGATTTGCGGGACGGTATGCCGACCGCTACGCGTCATCATCTGTTGTCGGAACGCGGGATCGCGATCGACATCGATGATTTCGAGGTTCGCCTTTTTCCGCTCGAGCAATTCCCGTGCTCGAGCGCAGTAGGGACACCATGCGGTGGCATACATCAAAACTTTTGCGGACATCGGATCAGGCCTTTCCTGTGCCGGTCGTCAGTGGAAGATTTTCACCGCGCCAGCCCGTGACGCCACCCTTGAGGTTAAACACTTGTTTGAAGCCCTGACGGAGGAGCACTCGAGCCGCCGCTGCGCCCGTGGAGCCTGATTCGCAGTAGACGACGATATTCTTCTCCTTGAACTTCTTGAGCGAGTCTCCTGCCGTCAGCATCTCGGCGGAGTCCATACGGCGAGCCCCACCGATATGCCCGGCACCGAAGGCCTCGGGATTGCGAAGGTCGATGATCAGGGCTCCTTGGTTTTGCAGGCGGATGAGGTCCTGCGGCGAGATACCCGCGAAGGCGTCACGACGAGCACGGATTTCGAACACGATCACGAGCACCGCGGCGATGACCGCCAGCGAGACGAGCCAAGGGTGGTTAGCGACGTATTCAGGCAACTTTTCCATCGCTGGGATTATACAATTTGGTCCGATGCGCGGACGGATAACTCGTTGGATTCCTCTTTTGGTCTCGGCAGCACTGCTGTCATCGGCTGTGGGCCAGGATGCGGCCCGCGCTGAGGCGGAGCTGCGACAACTTCGTACCGAAATCGAGCGGATCAGGGGGCAGGTCGCCAAGGACGCCGCAGAGCGGGATCGCCTCACCCGGGCACTGCGAACCGCAGAGACCGCTGCGAACCGTGCGCGAGGCGAACTTGACCGGCTGCGCGGAGAGCGACGGACCCGAGAACAGCGCCGCGCCGACCTCGCAGAGCAAAGACGACAGCGTGAACAAGAGCTCGCCCGAGAACGCGCTGAACTGGCCGCTCAGGTTCGTGCGGCATATCTCATCGGGCGTGACGAACCGATGAAGATGTTCCTCAATCAGGAGGATCCGAGCCGAGCGGAGCGTATGTTTTCGTACTACGGGTATTTTGGGCGGGCCAGGGCGGGTCAACTGGCCGCGATCGAGGAGAACTTGCGCGAGATCGCGGCACTCGATGCCAGCCTGGAAACGGAGCGAGAGCGTATTCTGCGTCTTGAGCAGGAACAGAAAGACGAAGTGTCACGGCTTGATAAGGCCCGTGCCGAACGTGGGCAGGTGCTGGCGAGCCTGACGGCCGAAGCGCGCGCGCGGAACGCGAGCTTGCAGCGACTACAGAGAGAGCAGGCCGCTCTCGAGAAGCTGCTTCGAGACTTACGCCGCGTCGCGCCGCAGTTTCCCTCGGATAGCCGCAGCCCATTCGCGGGCATGCGCGGCAGGTTGACCTGGCCGACGACGGGGCGCCTCGAAGCTCGGTTTGGCCAGGCGCGAGCCGGTACGGTGAAATGGGATGGCGTCGTGATCGCTGCGCCTCGCGGGACGCTTGTGAAGGCGATCTACCGCGGTCGCGTAGTCTATGCCGATTGGCTCGCGGGCCTCGGATTGCTCATGATCATCGATCATGGCGGCGGCTTCCTGAGTCTGTACGGACACAACGAGCAGCTGTTCCGCGCAGTGGGTGACCAGGTTACCGCGGGCGATACCGTTGCCGGGGTCGGCGACTCGGGTGGGCGCGCTCAACCCGGGCTTTATTTTGAGATTCGTCAGGGTGCACGGCCGCTCGACCCAGCGCCATGGTTCAAAGACCGGCAGCCCTGACTGGCAAGTCTGTAAAATCCCCACGAATGAATTCCCCCCGCGTGCTGCTTCTATCAGGCGTCGTCGCCGGTCTTTTGACCGGCGTCGCTTTGGCGCGCTGGGTGTTCTTCGCGGATGAGGCAACCCCTGCATCGTCGAGCCCGATCACAGCGCCGCCCGCGACCGCAACGAATGGCGCTGCGTCAATGTTGTCGAAGCAGCTCTCCGCGGACGATGCGCGTCGACTGGCCGAAGTGCTTGCTCAGGTGCGACGCGAATACGTCGATGAGGTTCCCGACGACAAGTTGGTCGACAGCGCCGTCCGCGGCATGCTCTCGGGGCTCGATGCACACTCCGCTTATCTCGATCCTCGCGAGTTCGAAGAGATACGGCGAGGCGCCGCAGGCCACTATCCGGGCATCGGTATCGAAGTCGCGGCTGAAAATGGCTTCATCAAAGTTCAGAGACCTCTCGAAGACTCGCCCGCCGCTCGGGCGGGGATCCGCACAGGAGATCTCATTCTTCGTATCGATGGCGAACCGGTCGGCATCAATGTCGCCGAAGCGATCGAGCAGATGCGCGGGCCCGCAGGATCTCTGGTTCGATTGACTGTGCGTAGGGCTGCTCGCGACGAGCTCGTGGATGTCGTGCTGGAGAGGGCTCGTGTCGAAGTACACAGCGTCTCGAGCTCACGCCTCGATACGCGTTACGGCTATCTGCGCATCGCATCTTTCAGTGATACGACGCCGACTGATTTCGCCGCAGCCATCCAACGACTCCGCGGTGAACAGCCTGAACTGAAAGGGATCGTCATCGATCTTCGAAATAATCCGGGAGGCGTTCTCGAGAGCGCAGTGGCAGTCGCCGACGCGATGCTGGATCAGGGGAATATCGTCATGGCTCGAGGCCGCGCAGCTGACGCTCGTTTTCGCATGGATGCCGAACCGGGGCAGCTCATGACAGGCCTAGACATCGCCGTACTGACCAATGGCGCATCGGCTTCTGCTGCGGAAATCGTCGCGGGCGCGCTCAAAGATAATGGTCGGGCTTTACTTGTCGGGCGAAGAACCTACGGTAAAGGATCGGTGCAGAGCGTTATTCCGCTCAGCAATGGCCACGCGATCAAGCTCACGACCTCGCGATACGCCACACCCTCCGGTGTGTACATCAATGACCGTGGGATAGACCCCGACATTACTCTGTCGGGTCCCGACTCTGCGCCCACCGATCCGGTCATCGACGATGAGGTTCGCGCGGCGCTTCGAGAACTTCAACGCCGTGCTCCGCGGGGTACCCGCACAGCCGAGGCTAAGCCTCCCCGAACCTCATGATCGAATTACTGCAGTTTTTCATCGACTTCATTCTCAACCTCGACACGCACCTGGTCGAGCTCCTGCGGCAATACGGACTGTGGCTCTATGCCATTTTGTTCGTCATCGTCTTTGCGGAAACCGGGCTCGTCGTGACGCCGTGGCTGCCCGGCGACTCGCTGCTCTTCGCTGTGGGCACGCTCGCAGCCATCGACACGAGCGGTACGTTGCATGCTCCGACGGTTGCGGCATTGCTGATCGTTGCGGCCATCCTCGGTAACAGCTGCAACTACGCCATCGGAAAAGCGATCGGTCCGCCCGCGTTCAGTGGTCGTTATCGGCTGCTCAAGATCGAGTACCTTCGGCAGACCGAAGCGTACTTCGTCAAGCACGGCGGCAAGACCGTCGTGATTTCGCGCTTCCTACCACTGCTACGCACGTTCGCGCCGTTCGTCGCGGGAATCGCGCGTATGCAGTACTCACGTTTTCAGATGTACAACGTGCTCGGCGCGCTATCTTGGGTGACGATCTTCTTAGGCGGCGGTTACTTGTTTGGCAACATTCCGATCGTGCGCGACAACTTCGGGCTCGTGACGCTGACGATCATCTTCGGATCTTTGATCCCCGTGGCGATCGTTACGTTACGACGTCGGCGGAGTTGAGCGGCGAACTCAGAGCGCTCGAATTGCTCCGACGATACCGCCGATCAGGAGCGCGAGCATCGGAACTGAAGACAAGGCAAAACCAAGACTACGCTTGTCTGCCGCTTTGACGTAACCCATGAAAAACACCAATCGACCGACGATGAAGAGCGCGCCGAGGCCAGTCGCCCACATCGGATCGACCAAGATCGCGAACGACCACAAGGCTGGGATGAAAATGATGAGGACCTCGAGGGTATTCATCTGGACTCTGTAGTAACGCTCGAAGTCCGGGTTGCCGCTCGTGGCGGGGGCTTTGACGCCGAAGCGATGTCGAGCTCTCCCGACGGCCGCGGCAAAACCGAAGTACTCGACGAGCGCGATCAGCATGACCAGAAAGACCGGTACGTAGTCGGTAGACATGGGAACCCCCTTGATGAACGATGGTCAAGCATAGCGCGATGGCAGAATGCTGCATAAGGAGAAGATCACATGGCCGGGTTTTTGCTTCGAGCGGTGATCGCCGCATTTGGGTTGTGGTTAGCCACGCTTTGGATCGACGGGTTTACCATCGATGAGCCCGCTAACTTACTGATCGCTGCCGTGGTACTCGGTCTCGTCAATGCCGTGGTCAGACCCATTCTCATCGTGTTGACGCTTCCGATCAGCGTCGTGACGCTGGGGCTTTTTCTGCTGGTCATCAACGCGAGCATGATTTTGCTTGTCGCCGCCATCGTTCCCGGGTTTGACATCTCGGGTTTCTGGGATGCGCTGTGGGGTGCTTTGCTCGTCAGCCTGACCGGGTGGCTCGGCTCCTGGTTCATCGGCTCACGCGGACTCGATCTTCTGGGGCGCCGATGAATCTCTCTATGCACCGATCGTTCTTACTCATCCCATCCGTGGCTCTGGCCGCAATCGTGGCGTTGCCTGCAATGGCGACCGATCAACAGTTCACGGGCTATGCACGCTCACGGGACGACGGCCGCGTGCTCTACGTCGAATCTCATCACGTGCGTCGCGCCGGAGAGGTGGGCGAGGCCCGGATCGTGATGTATCGCTGCTCGGCCGAGGGGCCGGCATTCGCTCGAAAGGAGCTCACTTACGGCGCAACGCGGGAGACACCGGAGTTTACTTTTACTGACGCGCGGAGCGGATATACGGAGGGGCTGCGTCGCACCGCGCAGGGACCTCGAGTCTTCCAGCAAGAGAATTCGAAAGCGCCGCGACGCGAGGCGAAGGTATCGACTGACGTGGCCTTGGTATCGGATGCGGGTTTCGATGAGTTCGTTCGCAAGTACTGGGCAGAGCTTGAAGCGGGTAAAACGGTGAGATTCCCGTTTCTTATCCCGAGTCGGCTGGACTACCTCACCTTCAAGGTCAAAAAAAATCGTGAGACGCAGATCGAGGGGGCGACGGCCAGCGTGATTCGTCTGAATCTCTCCGGTGTGTTTGGTTGGTTTTTGCCCTACATCGAGGTGTCGTATCGAAAGAGTGATCGCTCACTCAAACGTTACGAGGGGCTGACCAACATACGTGGCTCAGATGGACAAAATCTTGTGGCCATCATCGAGTTTCCTATACGCGAGCGTCGCAGCGGCGTCGAGAGTGATTTCGTCAAGCTCCGGGCGGAGCCTCTGGTTCCGCGCTGCTGACGCGCGACTCGGCAGAGGCCGAACGTCGAGGCCAGTTGATGAGCACGGTCCCGCCGAGAATGACGATGGTGCCTGCAATCTGTAGCGGCCCGAGACCCTCTTCCAGAATCCACCATCCGAGCAACAGGGCGATCGCTGGGTTCACGAACGCATACGTCGATAACTGCGCGGGGGTGACGTTGACCGACAGCCACGCGTAAGCCGTGTATGCGATGCACGAACTCACGATCGTCATGTAGGCGAGCGCCGCAAGACCGCCGATATCCCAGCTCCACTGCGTCAGCTCACCTGCGATCAATGCAGGGACGATCAGCATCGCGCCTCCACAGAGCATCTGCAGCGCAGTAAAAGTCATGAGATCGAGCGAAGTGCCCGAGTTACGAATGTAGAACGTGCCGAGTGACCAACCGAAGCAACCTACGAGCACGATGAGCGTCGGCCACGCCAGTGCCGCCGCGGCTGTTTCACCGCCCGGCCACGCGACTAATACGGTTCCTGCGAATCCTGTGATGAGTCCGATGGCGACGCGCCCGCTGATGGGCTGGGCCCTCGCGCCGAACATGCCGAGAATCGGGATCCAGAACGACGAGGTGACGTTCAGTAAGGCAGCGAGATTGGAAGGGATGTACTGCAAACCCCAGACGGCCGCTCCGTTCGAGACGAATACCGCGAAAAAACCGACGATCAACAGGCCGCGCCATTCCTGTTTTGGGATGACTGGCCGGCGCGGCAGACTACGGCTGCGCGCAAGCAGTCTCGCGACGAACCACAGCAGGGCGCCGCCGATGAGAAAACGCACGGCTGCGAACGAGAACGGCGGCAATCGATCGACCCCGATTTTCGTGACGACGTACGTCGAGCCCCAAACGAGGTAGACGATCGCGAACGAGACGAGAACTTTCGTCTTTCGCGAGGCCGCGAGATCGTCGGTCACGCCGTGGGGGTATCCGATTTGAGAGCCGTTCTATACATCATCCAGCCCAAGAGGGCGAGCACGATGAGGCCTAGCCATTCGCCGAAGTGCATAGATGCGGGAAGCGCGAGGACGTCGGCACTACCGGAGGTCACGATCGGCACTGCGATGACGATACCCATCAGCGCTTCACCCGTAATCATGCCGGCGGCGAACAGCAAGCCTTTGCGACCGCGGCGCTCGAGATCGGCTTCGGCACATCCGGCTTTGCGCAGGCTGCGCTCGGCAATGAAGCCGATCAAACCGCCGAGGAAGATCGGCGTCATCAGCTCGATCGGAAGATAAATCCCGACGGCGACGGCGAGTACCGGCGTACGAAACGTAGACCCGCGAGCCTTCAGGATTTCATCGACGACGATGATGCCAACGCCGATCAGTGCACCGATGGCGATCATCCCCCACGGCAACTGACCACCGAAGAGACCTTTGGATACCGACGCCATCAGCGTGGCTTGAGGAGCAAGGAGCGGATTCGGATGTTCTGCGGTCGGCACGCCGATGCCGTAGGCCTGAGCAAGAAGATTGAGCACTGGCGCCATCACGAGGGCGCTGCTTACTGCGCCGATGCCAAGCATGACCTGCTGACGCCACGGCGTCGCGCCGACGATGTAACCGCATTTCAGGTCTTGCAGATTGTCGCCCGCGATGCAGGCTGCGCAGCAGACGACGGCACCGATCATGATGGCGGCGACGGGACCGATTTCGCTGTCGCGCCCCATGAGCATGAGCAGCACCACGGCCGAGAACAGAATCGTCGCGATGGTGATGCCTGAGACGGGGTTGTTCGACGAGCCGACGAGACCGGCCATGTAAGCGGAGACGGAGCAAAACAAGAATCCGGTGACGATCATGATGAGGGTCATCGGTAGGCTGACGCCGAGCGAGCCAACGATGGTTTCGTAGAGCGCCCACAGCGGCAGCGTGAAAAGCAGAATGCCGATCAGCACCGACTTCATCGGTAAGTCTTGTTCGGTATGTTCAATCACCTGACCCGCAGCACTCGCACGCGCTGCGGCAAGACCACTGCGTACACCGGATACGAGCGAATGCCGCAACGAGATCAGCGCCCACACACCGCCAACGAGCATGGCCCCTACGCCGAGGTAACGAATTTGTTTCGACCAGATGAGTCCGGCGAGATCCTCTGCCGGTAAGCCTGCAGCCGCTTGAGCGAGCTCGACATTGCTTGGCAGAACGTTGGCAACGTAATAGGGGATCGCGATGTTCCAAGAAATCATCGCGCCGGCGAGCGCGACGATGCCGACATTGAGCCCGACGATGTAACCCACGGCGAGTAGGGCCGGCGAAAGATTCATACCGACGAAGCCGAGATACTTTCCAAAGAACCCGGCACTCGCTGCGGTATCCGGAATGAGCTTGAGTCCGCTACCCGCTGCGAGTTTCGCGAAGGCACCACCGAGCGCGGCAACACCCAAAATGCGGATGCCCTGCGAGGGGTTTTCACCCGCCTTGAGCACTTCGGCCGCAGCTTGGCCCTCTGGAAACGCGAGCTTCTGCTCGACGATCAATGCACGACGCAGCGGTACTGAGAACAGCACACCGAGTATGCCGCCGAGACCCGCGATGGCGAGCACCCAGGAGTACTGGAAGTCTTGCCAGTACCCGAGAATGACGAGTGCCGGGATCGTGAAGATCACGCCGGATGCAATCGACGAACCGGCTGACGCGCCGGTCTGCACGATGTTGTTCTCGAGGATGCCGCCGCCTCCGAAGAGGCGAAGCACGGCCATCGACACCACCGCTGCGGGAATCGCCGACGCGATGGTCATCCCCGCGAACAAACCGAGATAGGTGTTCGCCGCTGCGAGGATCATCGCGAGGACGATCGCGAGGACGACCGCACGCAGCGTCAGCTGCGGCGGTAGAGCCGACGTGGGCGTCACGAGACGCCGCCCATCCAACGTCGTACGACGGGGCTGATGATGAGCAAGATCAGCGCCGCGATCATCCCGAACCAGAAGATGTCGAGATACTGGCCTGGCATTGCCGAGACGTTTTCTGCATCAAACTCACCTGCGATCCGACCGGCGATGAGATTGCCGAGCGAAGCCGCGAGAAACCAAATGCCGAGACTTTGACCGACGAATCGTTGAGGCACGAGCTTGGTCACGGACGAGAGCCCCACAGGCGAGAGGCAAAGTTCGCCAAAGGTGTGCAGCAGATAAGTCAGCACGAGCCAGTATGCGGCGGCCGGAAGGCCATCTGCGACGATACGCGCGGCCACGAACATAGCGAGGAAGCCGAGCGCCATCCCGACGAGACCCAGCGCGAACTTCACGGGCGTCGAAGGATCGAGATTTCGGCGAGCGAGCGATACCCACATCGCCGAGAACACCGGTGCAAACACCACGATGAAAATCGCGTTGAGGGACTGGAACCACCCTGCCGGAACCGTGAACGCTCCGATGACCCGATCTGTGTAGCGCTCGGCAAAGAGGTTGAGTGATGAGCCAGCCTGCTCGAAACCCGACCAAAACAGCGCGCAGGCAATGAAGAGCACGATGAGGACGAGCACGCGCTTCTTCTCGATGGCATCGAGTCCTGCGAGGAAGAGCAAGTAAATGAAAAAGAGCACTGCCATGCCGATGATGACCACGATGCCGTAGTCCGACAGTTGCACCGGAGACACTTGCACGACGCCGAAGAACGGCAGGGCCACCAGTACCGCGGTGATCGCAGTACCGAACCAGAGGCTGCGCCATGCAAGAGAGGAATCCGCCCCGGTAGCCGTATGAGGACGCGCACCCGCCCCACCGAGATGATGGCGAGTCATCACGAACTGCAGTACACCGAGCGCCATGCCGACACCCGCGGCCATGAAGCCGACGCGCCATCCATAGACCTGCGCGAGCCAAGCCGTGATCAGCGGGCCAATGAAGGCGCCGATGTTGATGCCCATGTAAAAGATGGTGAAACCCGCATCGCGTCGACCACCGCCCTCCGGGTAGAGATCGGCGACGAGAGCGGAAATGTTGGGCTTGAGAAGGCCGACGCCCAAGATGATGACGATCAGCCCAAGGTAAAACATCTGCGCGGTTTGCGATAACCACAATCCGAAGCTACCGAGGGAGATCAGGATGCCCCCGTACAACACGGCTTTTTGCGCACCGATCAGTCGATCGGCTATCCAACCGCCGGGCAAGGCCACGACATAGACGGCCGCGGTGTAGAGGCCATAAATGGCAGTGGCTGTTTTGTCGTCGAGCCCGAGGCCGCCGCGCGCGATGGCGTCGACCAAGAACAGCACGAGCAGAGCACGCATGCCGTAGTAGCTGAAGCGCTCCCACATCTCCGTGAAAAACAGCGTCGCGAGCCCGCGCGGATGACCGAGAAAAGTCTTGTTGTTGTCCATGTCTTCCCCCCTCTAATCTTTGATATTGATCGTCATGCGGGCGTCCGCATCCGGTTCATGAGTCGCGCCATCGCGAGGCCCCCTTCATACAAAAGGTACATGGGGACCGCCATGATGGTCTGAGAAATCGCATCGGGTGGCGTGAGCAGCGCCGCGACGACAAAAATTCCGATGAGCACATATCCGCGGATCTCGGCGAGCTTCTCTACTTTGACGAGACCCGTGAGCACGAGTAACACCACGACGACGGGTACCTCAAAAGCGAGTCCGAAGCACAGGAACATCGTCAACACGAAGTCCATGTAACTCGCGATGTCGGTCATCATCGTCACCCCTGCCGGCGTCGTATTCGCAAAAAACTGAAACATCACCGGGAACACGGCGAAGTAAGCAAACGCAATGCCGGCATAAAACAGGATGATCGATGAGACGAGCAGCGGCAGTGCGAACTTCTTTTCGTGCCGATACAGGCCGGGCGCAACGAAGGCCCACACCTGATACAGCACGAAGGGCATCGCCAAAAAAAGCGCAACGAAAAACGCCAGCTTGAACGGCGTCATGAAAGGCGAGATCACACTTGTGGCGATGAGTGAGGCACCTTTGGGCAACTGATCGATCAGCGGCTGGGCAACAAAAGTAAAGACCTCGTTCGCAAAGAATGCGATAGGGATAAACACCACGATCACCGCCAGAAAAGCGCGCAGTAATCGATCGCGCAACTCAAGCAAGTGCGAGATCAGCGTTCCTTCGGCAAGCTGCTCAGGTTCTTGGGTCATTCGATGACAAGGCGTTATTCGGATCCGCAGACGGCGCGATCGAGAGTTCGGATGAGGCCGGCGCGGTAGCGTCGGGCGAGGTTGGCGCGGCCGGTGTCGGTGGCGGCGTACTGCGCTGCCGGTTGATTTCCGCAGTCTCGTCCTCGAGCTGTTCGCGGAACTGCCGTGCCATGGCGCGGGCGCGACCCATCCATCGCCCGATCTGGCTGACCACCTTGGGGAGTTTTTCAGGTCCGAGCACGAGCAGTGCGAGACCCATGATCAACAGCAATTCGCTGAAGCCGACTTCGAACATGATTCGTCAGGCCCGCGACCGGCGGGCTCCCTCAGCCGTTACGGTCGGAGGGTTTCGTGTCGGCGGAGGGCGTCTTGGCCGACTCGGGGAAATCCGCATCCGTCGCCTCCTGCTTGATTTGCTTGAGGCTTTCTTCAGCGTCGCCCTCGTTCATGCCTTTCTTGAAGCCCTTGATCGCCGCACCGAGATCGGAGCCGATCGTGCGCAGTTTCTTGGCGCCGAACACCAGCAGGACCACCAGCAGGATGATGATCAATTCGCGCATTCCGATTCCCATAACGACCTCTGCAGCCTGCGAGCTTGGCTAGTGATGTGGACAAACTGGATGTTAGACGGTTTCCGGGGTTTGCAGCCAGAACGTCACTGGACCGTCATTGATCAGGGCCACTTTCATATCGGCGCCAAATTGACCGGTCGCGACCGTCGGATGGGCTCGGCGTGCGAGTGCACACAAATGGTCGAAGAGTCGTTCTGCCTTCTCGGGGGGCGCTGCGGTACTGAAGCCGGGTCGATTGCCTTGGCGGGTATCGGCGGCTAGCGTGAACTGCGGCACGAGGAGGAGACCGCCGCCCGTGTCGGTGAGAGAACGATTCATTCTTCCCTGCTCGTCTCCGAATACGCGGTACGCGAGTAGGCGCTCGAGCATCCGCTGGGCGGTCTCCTCGTTGTCGTTCGGCCGGACGCCGACCAAAGCCAGTAATCCCGGCCCGATTTCGCCGAGACGCTCGCCGTTGACGGTGACGCTGGCCTCGGTGACGCGTTGGATGAGAGCGATCATGCGACCCACGTGGTGGCAATTCGGGCGCCGAAACCTTAACATCGCGGGCTGTTTTTCGCATGAATCGACGGGTTTCGGGGGTTACGGTGTCGAAGTTCCTCGTGGCGCTTTTCTGGATCGTGGCGTGGTCTATTCCTTCTGCCCATGCACAATCGGCTGGCAACGCCGAGCGGGGCGCGAAGCTCGCGTACACCTGCCTTGGCTGTCACGGTATTCCCAACTACCGAAATCCCAGCCCCAATTACCGCGTCCCCAAACTGCGCGGCCAACATCCCGAATATCTGGTTCTGGCACTGCAGGCCTATCAAAGCGGTGAGCGTAGCCACGCCACGATGCATGCCAACGCTTCGGGCTGGAAAGATCAGGATCTCGCCGACATGGCTGCCTTCCTCGCCGGCCCTCCGGTGACGCCTGCGGCCGGGTCGAAGCCGGTCGGTCAAGCGCCGGACGTGGCCCAGACCTGTGTGGCTTGTCACGGAGTCGATGGCATCGGCATCACGCCGCAATACCCGACGCTCGCCGGTCAGCACGCTGACTACCTCGAGCGAGCGCTGACCGATTACAAGCGGGGCGGACGCAAGAACGCCATCATGGGGGGATTTGCCGGTGCGCTCTCTGCTGCCGACATTCGAGCCTTGGCGGCGTACTACGCGGCGCAGCGCCCGGGTCTCGATACCTCCAAGCGCCCCGCACCCGCGAAGCGCTGAGTATTGCCCGTCTTCACGGAGCGGCGAGTCGCTCCAAGAAGGTGACGGCGGTCTTGAGGTAGAAGTCGCGATTGGTTTTCTTTCGGAAACCGTGACCTTCGTCCTTTGCCGCGAGGTACCACACCTCGCCACCCTGTTCGCGAATCTTTGCCACGAGCTGCTCGCTCTCGGACGCCGGGACCCGCGGATCGTTGAGTCCCTGCACCACGAGTAGCGGACGTCGAATCATCGAGGCTTTTTCGAGCGGAGAAATACGACGCAGGAACGCACGCATCGACGGATCACGCTCATCACCGTACTCCACCCGACGCAGATCACGGCGATAGCCCGAAGTGTTGGTGAGGAAGGTGACGAAGTTGCTGATGCCGACGACGTTGATGCCTCCCTTGAGTCGGTCGCCGTACGCGATGAGCGACGCCAGAACCATGTATCCGCCGTAAGAACCCCCCATCACGACGACTCGATCAGCATCGAGATCCGGTTGCGCCGCGATCCACACGAGTAGCGCACCAATGTCTCTGACCGAATCTTCACGAAGTCTCCCGTTGTCGAGCATCGTGAAGCGGCGACCGTAACCGGTCGACCCGCGAACGTTCGGTTGGATGACCGCATAGCCCAATTCATTGACGAGGTACTGCGCGAACGGGCTATAACCCGGGCGTGACTGTCCTTCGGGGCCGCCATGAATGTCGATCACTACGGGATGCCGACCTGATTTCGCCGGTTTGTGGATCAACGCCGGAATTTGCCGCGGCGTACGGCCGATACGATCCCAGGTCGGATATCGAAACACCTCGGCTGCGACGAGCTGAGTCGGATCGATGAGCCCCATTTCGCTGCGCGTCCAGCGAGTGGCTGCGGCTTTCTCGACGTCATAGGTCCACGCGTCCCGTGGGGACTGCGAGGATTCGATACTCATCCCGAGTGTTTTGCCCTGACGATCGAAGCGTAAGTTTGAAATGATTCCAGCCGGTAAGCCTGTCGACCGAACTGTCACGCCCGCGCCGAGATCGGCGATGAACAACTCGCTGAATCCATCGATGTTGGCGACGTAGGCGAGCCATCGCCCCTCTGCACTGACCTCGAAGTCATCGACGTCCCATGAGAGCTCTGACGTGAGCGTTCGCAGGCTGCCGTTTGCGAGATCGACGTAACGAATTTGGCGGAACTCCCCACCAAGATCTGCCGTGAACCATACACCCTGACCGTCAGCGGAAAAGCGTGCGCTACCGATACCGCTTTGAGGTGAAGGTTTTGCTGGGTCACCCGAGAGCGGCACGCGCGTGAATCCGCCCGTGGCGATCTCTGCGACGTAGAGCGATGCGTCGGTGACCGAAGAATAATCGAGTAGCAATAATCTTTGACCGTCCGTCGACCAATCGAGCGGTGTCCAGGTTTGGCCCTGCGAGGCGACGACGAGGCGCGGGCCTCCGCTGCCGTCAATCTCCGCGATGTAGACGTCTTGGTTAACACCATTGCGTGCATTGCTTTGAAACACGACGCGCCGTCCATCGTGTGACCACAGCGCGCCGCCGTGTCGCGAGCGACCGTCAGTCAACCGCGTCGTCTGACGGGTATCAAGATTCTGCAAGTAGAGCTGGGCATTCTCATTTCCGCCGCGATCACGCGCGAACAGGAATACCCGAGACTCCGACGCAGAGTTCGCGCTCGCGCCTCCTGCGGGGTCGATATCGAAGGTCAGCTGAGTGCGCGCGGCGCCGGGCCGAGCAACATGATGAACCTGGTCCGCATCGCCAAATCGCGTGGTGATGAGGATGCTGCCGTCCGGCATGAAGTCTTGGAAACTCGCGCCGCGTCCAGCAAGCCAACCGTCCAAGGTTTCGAGCGCGCGAGTCGAGTGCGGCGGAATGCCCTCGAGTACGAGATTGCCACGGGTTTCACGAGCGGGAGACTGCGCGTGGGCCGCACCGGCGAAAAGCACGAGAGCGGCTGAAAGGAGGGTGAGGGGGACGGAGCGGCGTTCGGTGTAAGGTTTTGTCATGTCTGATATGTTGCCCGAGCTTTATCACGACTCCAATGCCGCCGCGGAGGGCGGGCGATGATCACCCACCGTTACGACCACGGCATCCATGCCATCGATGCCGAATATTTGATGCCTCTCTTCGATGCCGTTCATGTTGTCGTCGACGCGGGTCGGGCTGCCTTTGTCGATTGCGGGACGGCCCGCTCGGTTCCCGCCATGCTCGCCGCGCTCGATGAGCTCGGTGTGAAGCGCGAGGACGTCGACTGGCTGCTGCTGACGCACGTTCACCTCGATCATGCAGGAGGCGCGGGGCAGTTGATGCGGGCTTTACCGAATGCCAAGGCCATCGTGCACCCGCGCGGCGCGCTCCACATGGTCGACCCGAGAAAGCTCATCGAAGCCTCGATCGCTGTTTATGGGCGAGAGCTTTACGATCGCCTGTACGGCGAGCTCCTACCGATCGACCCGTCGCGGGTGGTATCCACCTCAGAAGGTCAACGTATCGCACTCGGCGGACGAGAGTTCGAAATTCTCCACACGCCTGGCCATGCGCTCCATCATCAGACTTTCTTTGATCATGGTAGCCAGTCGGTATTCACGGGAGATACCTTGGGCCTCTCTTATCGGGTGTTCGACGTCGAAGGACGGGCCTTCGGGGTTCCGACGACCAGTCCGTCCCAATTCGATCCGTCGCAGCTCATCGACTCGATCCAACGCATCCTTGCGCGCCGCCCCAAGGCTGCATTTCTCACCCACTATGCCCGCATCGATGATCTCGAGCGGGTCGGCGCAGATCTCATCCGCATGATCGAAGCGCATGTCGCGACGGCGTTGTCGCATGAGGGTGAGTCGGCGGAGAGCGCTCGTCCTGCCATTCGCAATGCACTCAAAGAAATATTCGTTCGTGAGCTGCACCAATTTGGTAGCGCTGCAAACGACGGCACGATAGAACTTTGGTTGGGTGGAGATCTCGATCTCAATACCGACGGCTTGCTGGCTTGGCTCGCACGCCGAAATCGCGCGTAAGCATAGAAGCACTCTCATGGAAAAAACCTTCAAAGCATTTCGCATCCACGAAATCGATCAGAAAATCGTTGCTAGATTCGATCAACTGACGATCGACGAGCTGGGGCCGGGCGATGTCGTGGTGCGCGTTCTTTACTCCGACATCAACTACAAAGACGCGCTGGCGGCGACGGGCGCTGGAAAAATCCTCAGAAAGTATCCACTGGTGGGTGGCATCGATTTGGCGGGTGTCGTCGAGTCGTCGAGCGACGCGCGATATAAGAGTGGAGATCATGTGCTCGTCACAGGCTGTGGTCTCTCTGAGACTCACGATGGAGGTTATGCCGAGTACGCTCGACTCAACGGCGAATGGGTGATTCCCATGCCACCGGGTTATGGGGCCTTCAAGGCCATGTCGCTCGGTACGGCGGGCTTCACGGCGGCGCTCGCCATTCATCGGATGGAACACAACGGCCAGACCCCGGCAAAAGGCCCGATTGTCGTGACGGGCGCCACGGGCGGTGTCGGCAGTATCGCGATCGACATGCTCTCGGCTCGTGGATACGAAGTCATTGCAGTGAGTAGCAAGCCCAAGTCCGTTGACTACCTAAAGTCCTTGGGGGCCTCCAAAGTATTGCTTCGCAAAGAGATCGATTACGGCAAGCGACCCATCGAGACGGCGCGTTTCGGCGGTGCGATCGACAACGTGGGCGGCGAGATGCTGACGTGGCTGACACGGACCGTCGACAACTGGGGCAATATCGCGAGCATCGGTCTCGCGGGAAGCGCTGAACTTCATACGATGGTGATTCCGTTCATCATTCGCGGCGTCAATCTTCTCGGCATCAATTCTTCGGCGACGTTACGCGATACGCGGCTCGTCGTCTGGAATCGCATCGCAACCGATTTGAAACCTCGTCATCTCGATCGGATCGCCACTCGTACCATCGCGTTCGACGACCTTCCGGGTGCATTCGATGCCTATATGAAAGGTACGGTAACCGGCCGAACGATCGTCAAGATCGGCGGTTGACCGAGCGGCGAAGTGATGTCGGTCAGCTCTCCTTCGCGCCCATCAAACTTCGATGCGGAGCGCGCGGCGCTCATCAAAGATGCGGCGTCGATGGGGGTCACACTCGATGAGCCCGCGGCGCGTCAGTTGCTGATGTTGCTCGATGAGTTGTCGCGTTGGAACAAAACCTACAACCTCACCGCCATCGGTGAGCGGCGCGACATGGTCGTCCGGCATTTGCTCGATAGTCTTGCCGTATGGCCCCTGCTCGAGGGATTGCGAGTCATCGATGTGGGGACGGGCGCCGGGTTTCCGGGGTTGCCGCTCGCCATCGTTGACCCAAATCGACAGTTCACACTGCTCGACTCCAACGGAAAGAAAGTGCGCTTTGTGGCGCATGTGGCGCGGACACTCAATCTCGGCCACGTACAAGCCGTGCACGCCCGCGCCGAGGCCCATACGCCCTCGACGGTTTACGACACGGTGGTCACGCGTGCCTTTGCACCCTTACCGGAGTTACTCGAGAAGGTGGCGGGTCTATGCGGACCGAAAACCCTCGTATTGGCGATGAAGGGTCGGCGTCAAAGTGCAGAACGTGAGGGCCTGCCCGCCGGGTGGCGCATTGAGACCGATCGCGATCTATCGATTCCGGGGCTCGCTGAGTCGCGACATGTCATCGCGCTGCGCCGGATGGCCTGACGACGCTTGCGCTAGACTCTAGCCATGGCCCGCATCATCGCCGTCGCCAACCAGAAAGGCGGCGTCGGCAAGACCACCACCGCAGTCAACCTCGCCGCGTCGCTCGCCGTCACGCGCCGTCGAGTGCTGCTCGTCGATCTTGATCCTCAAGGTAATGCGACGATGGGTTGCGGTGTCGAAAAAACTTCGATCACCCGCGGCATCGGCGATGTATTGACCGGCGACTGCTCGACACGCGATGCACTCGTCGCACTCGAGTCCCCGGTGATGTCGCTCTTACCAGCCAACCAAGATTTGACCGCTGCCGAAGTACAGCTGCTGTCGATGTCCGTCGGTCGCGAGATCCGATTACGAAATGCGCTGAAGCCCGTACGCGATGACTTCGATGTCATCCTCATCGACTGTCCGCCTTCACTGAACATGCTGACCGTCAATGCGCTCGTCGCCGCCGATGGCGTGCTTGTACCGATGCAGTGCGAGTACTACGCACTCGAGGGGCTGACGGCGCTGCTGTCCACCATCGAGCAGATCAAAGAAGCCGTGAATCCCAGCCTTCAGGTGGAAGGCGTACTGCGCACGATGTTCGATCCGCGAAACAACCTCGCAAATGAGGTCAGTGCGCAATTGATCGAGCACTTCGGTGACAAGGTGTTCAGCACCATCGTGCCACGCAATGTTCGGCTCGCCGAGGCACCGTCTTTCGGCAAGCCCGCGTTGCTGCACGACAAAGATTCGCGCGGCGCACTCGCTTACCTCGCTCTCGCCGGCGAAATGATCGGACGCGGCGAGGTGCCCATGACAGCTTCTGCTGCGATGGGCGCCGCGCGCCCTGCTGGCTGAACGATGCTGATCGAGCCGCGCAGTGCAGCGCCCGGCGCGGTGCTGCGCTGGTCACGGCAAGCCATCGATCTGCTGCGCCGCGGACTCGGCTTCTGGTCTGTTCTTTCTTTGCTTATGTGTCTCTGGATGTTCGTCGGGCATCGATTTCCG
Source organism: Gammaproteobacteria bacterium (assembly GCA_016874235.1). Taxonomy (GTDB): domain Bacteria; phylum Pseudomonadota; class Gammaproteobacteria; order Steroidobacterales; family Steroidobacteraceae; genus UBA964. The sequence continues at coordinate 10,432 of VGUJ01000001.1, read as the reverse complement.
CTCGTGAGCGGCATCCTGGCGCTCGTCGCGCTGCTTTCCTGCATGCTGATTGCATCCCACGTCGATCGCAGCGGCCGCATCTCTCTCGGGGAGGCTCTCGAGATGTTGCGGGGCAAGCTTCGGGTGCTCCTCATGTTCGCAGGCATCGTCGCGATCGCCGGCGGACTCGTGTGGGTGCTGCTGCTCGCCAAGCCCGGTGTCGCGTGGTGGAACATCCTGTACACCGAGCGGAATTCGGTCGATGTACTCTCTGCCGACGGATTCGCCGCCCTGCGACAAATCTTTGTGTACTCGGCCTTTGCTCTCGGGCTGTGTTACTTCGGCCTTAATATTCCCGGGCTGACGTCGTTTTTCCAGTTTCTTGGCATCACCCTGCTCGGGCTGTCGTTCCGCGAGGCCTGGCGGCTCGGTGCGGCGGGGCAGATCCGCAATATCGGCCCCATGCTCGGAGTGGCCCTGCTCTTCATGGTGTTACCGGCGGCCTTTGCCTTGTTGTTACCGCCGATCGTCCCCGTGCTGTACTGCTTCTTTGGCGCGCTCGGCTATGTCGCTTTCCGGGAGATCTTTCTCGGTATCGGTGAAAACCAGCCCCGAGAGGTGACGGCGATGACGTCGGCGACTCCGCTATCATCCCGCGTATGAACCAGAAAAAGCCCGTTCTCGGCCGTGGTCTCGATGCGCTGCTCGGACAGATGAGCGCCAGCCGGGCCTCGACCGGCGCGCCCGCCCTGCCGGGCGATGAGCTTGCGAAGCTGCCGCTCGATCAGCTGCAACGGGGTCGTTACCAACCTCGCGTCGACATGCGCGAGGAAGCGCTCGAGGATCTCGCAAGTTCCATTCGCGCCCAGGGCGTGGTTCAGCCCATCGTCGTGCGGCCGATCGAGATGCCGGGGGCCGCGCCGGGGGCGGGGCCCACGCGTTACGAAATCATCGCCGGCGAGCGTCGCTGGCGAGCCGCCCAGATGGCCGGCCTCGAGACGATCCCGGCGGTCATCCGTCGGGTACCGGACGAGAGCGCCATCGCCATGGCGCTGATCGAAAATATCCAACGCGAGAACCTCAATCCGCTCGAAGAGGCCCGAGCCCTCGATCGTCTGATCCGCGAGTTCGAGGTGACCCATCAGCAGGCGGCCGACGCCGTGGGTCGGTCTCGTGCCGCGGTCAGCAACCTGCTGCGTCTGCTCGAGTTGCCTGCCGAGGTCGCCGAACTGGTCGATCGTCGCCAGATCGAGATGGGCCACGCCCGTGCCTTGCTCGGTTTGACGCAAAAGCGTCAGCAAGTTGAAGTGGGTCAATTGGTTTCGAAAAAGGGCCTATCAGTTCGTGAAACCGAAGCATTGGTTCGCCGGCTGAACAATCCGCCTAAAAAAGATGACGGAATGGATCGCGATTTTGGGTCCGGAGCCCCCAGCGCAGCGACGGATGCCAACGTTCGCGAGCTCGAAAATAGGCTCTCCGAAACCTTAGGCGCCGACGTCAAAATCGAATCGATCGGCAAAGGCGGCAAGGGTCGGCTCGTGATCGCATACCACTCGCTCGACGAGCTCGACGGAATCCTGTCTCACATCCATTGATGACCTAGGGTCGCGACCCTATAATCCGCGCGCCTTCGCAGCGGTCGCCGATTTATTCGGGGAGCGCTCAAAAATCAGCGAAGCCACTTGCCGTTAGTACAGATCGCGACAAGTGGCTTTTTTGTTGCCCACAGGACCGCTTGCCCATGACCGTTTCGAGCGATCCGCAAACGCGCAGTCTCGCCGTGCGGATTCTCCTCTGGCAGGCCGCTGTGACAACCGTCCTCGGCGCGCTCGTCGCGTTGTGGGCTGGCTCGACTACCGGCGTGTCGATCGTGACCGGCGGGTTGATCGGGCTGATCGCGAACCTGTACATGACGGTGGCGGTGCTGCGCCCTGCGCGATCCGCCGGCTTCGCGTTCGGTCGGCTTCTAGCGGGCCAGTTCGTGAAGGTGCTGCTGACCGTGGGAATGTTTCTCGCGGTCGCGCAGCGCAAAGACGTGGTGTGGCCCGCGGTGTTCGCGGGATATGTCGCGACGTTGATGGTGTTCTGGGTGGTTCCGGCGCTCGCTGCACCGAAATTGCCGCCGCGCTCCAAAGCGCGGGAATGATCTCGCGTCGCTGGGTATGAACGAAGTCAGACGGACCAGGTAATCGAAACACGATGGCTAGTCAGAACGGCGCAACCGAAACGCCCACCGAATACATCGTTCACCATCTGACCCACCTCAAGGTTGGACAGGGGTTCTGGACCGTTCATGTCGATACGCTTCTGATGTCTTCGTTGTTGGCGGCTGCCGTGGCGGCCTTCCTTTACGTGGGCGTGCGCGGAGGCAGCGCTGCAGGCGCGCCGTCGGGCCTGCGCAACTTCGTCGAAATGATTTACGAGTTCATCGACGGCCAGGTCTCCGACATCTATCACGGTAATCGTGCCCTCCTGGTGGCACTCGCTCTGTCGCTGTTCACCTGGATCGTGGCGATGAACTCCATGGACCTGCTCCCCATCGACATGCCGGGAAGCATCGCGGCGCTGTTCGGCGCGGAGTATTTCCGAGTGCTTCCGACCGCCGACCTCAATGGCACGGTTGCCATGGCCGTCGTGGTGCTGTGCCTTATCATCATCTATGCGATTCGAGCCAAGGGCGTGGGCGGCTATCTTCACGAGTGGATCGCTGCGCCGTTCGGCAACAACCCGCTGCTCTGGATTCCGAACCTCGCGCTCAACATTGTCGAGTTGTTGGCGAAGCCCGTGTCATTGTCGATGCGACTGTTCGGCAACATGTATGCGGGCGAGCTGCTCTTCATGCTGATCGCACTGCTCGGAATGGCCTTCGCGGTCTCGATCGGCGGCATCTCGCTGTTCATCGGACAGATTATCGCCGGCACGGCCTGGGCGATTTTCCACATCCTGATCGTGCTGCTGCAGGCGTACATCTTCATGATTCTCCCCATCGTGTACATCTCGATGGCGGAGGAGCATCACTAACCTTCAAAGTTTTTAGTTCGTTATCCACGCGTTTGATTGATTTGAGGAGTCTCTGAAAATGGAAGCGATTGCAAACGTACAGGCGTTCACCGCCCTCGGCATCGGCATCATCATCGGTCTCGGCGCCATCGGTGCCTGTATCGGTATCGGCATCATGGGCGCCAAGTTCCTTGAGTCGGCGGCCCGCCAGCCCGAACTCACCCCGATGTTGCAGGGCCGTATGTTCCTGCTCGCCGGTCTGATCGACGCGGCGTTCCTCATCGGTGTCGGCCTCGCGATGCTTTTCGCCTTCGCCAACCCGCTGCTCGCCAGTCTTGCCGGCTAATACGAACCCCGGAGGGCTCCCGCGAGGGAGACACAGGCCATGACGATCAATGCCACTTTTATCGGCCAGATCATCGTCTTCCTGATCCTCTTGTGGTTCATCGGGAAGTTCGTCACGCCCGCGCTGGCTGAGGAACTGAACGCTCGTAACCGCAAGATTGCCGACGGCCTTGCAGCCGCCGACAAGGGTCAGAAAGACCTTGCCGACGCCACCAGCCGCGCGGATGCGATCATTCGCGAGGCGCGCGAGCGCGCTCGGCAGATCGAGGACCAAGCTGCGCGTCGTTCGAACGAAGCGATCGAAGCTGCCAAGCAAGCGGCACAGGGCGAGGGCGCCCGTATCGTCGCTGCAGCGCGAGACGAAGCCGCCACGGAAACCAACCGTGCCCGCGACCAGCTCCGTAAGGAGTTTGGATCGATGGTCGTAGTCGGTGCGTCTCGACTGCTTGAGCGCGAAGTCGACGCGAAGACGCACGCTCAGTTGCTCGACAAGCTCGCGGACGAGATTGCACGTGGCTGACGAGGCCACCATCGCCCGGCCCTACGCCCGAGCGGCGTTCGAGCATGCGCATGCCGCAGGGCAGCTCGCCGCGTGGGGCGAGATGCTGGAGCGCGCGAGCGCGGTCCTCGACGACGCTCGCGTGAGCGCACTCGTCGGCAACCCGCATGTGCAGCGTGCGGAGCTCGTGACTTTTGTCGCTGAGCTTGTCGGTGCTTCGGGCAACGAGAAGGCGCTCAACTATCTGCGTCTGCTCGCCGACAACGGTCGTCTCGCGATGCTGCCGCAGATCGCTGTCCAGTACGCCGCGTTGCGTGCGGAAGTCGAGAACACGGTGGATGTCACCGTGACTTCGGCCCTTCCGCTCACGGCCGAGCAGTCTGAAAAGTTGACGCAGGCACTCACCCGCCGCTTGCGTCGTACGGTTCGTCTTTCTCCGACGGTTGATCCGTCGCTGATCGGTGGCGCCGTGGTTCGCGCGGGGGATTTCGTCGTCGATGGCTCGCTACGCGGGCGTGTCGAGCGACTCGGTAACACGATGGCCGGCGCCTAATGCGTCGTCCGCACCAGGTTTTTTAGAGGACCAGACATGTCCATCAAGGCATCCGAGATTTCTGATCTCATCAAGCAGCGTATCGATCGCTTCCAATCGGCCGCTGAGGCCCGCAACGTCGGCACGATCGTGTCGGTCACGGACGGCATTTGCCGCATCCATGGCCTCGCCGACGTGCGCTACGGTGAAATGATTGAGTTTCCGGGCAACCTCTTCGGGCTTGCGCTCAACCTCGAGCAAGACTCGGTGGGCTCGGTCGTGCTCGGCGACTACAAATCTTTGAAGGAAGGCGACACCGTCAAGACGACGGGCCGCATCCTCGAAGTGCCGGTGGGTCCGGAACTGCTCGGCCGCGTAGTCGATGCGCTTGGTAACCCGATCGATGGCAAGGGACCGCTCAAGACCTCGCGCACCGCGCCGATCGAGCGCGTGGCGCCAGGTGTCATCTACCGTAAGTCGGTGAGCCAGCCGGTGCAGACCGGTTACAAGGCCGTCGACGCGATGGTGCCGGTCGGTCGCGGTCAGCGCGAGCTCATCATCGGCGATCGCCAGACCGGTAAGACTGCCATGGCCGTCGACACCATCATCAACCAGAAGTCATCCGGCATTAAGTGTATCTACGTTGCGATCGGTCAGAAGCAATCGTCGATCGCTAACGTCGTCCGCAAGCTCGAAGAGAACGGCGCGATGGACCACACCATCGTCGTCGCCGCCTCGGCCTCGACGCCCGCTGCCATGCAGTACCTCTCTGCATACGCCGGCGTGACGATGGGCGAGTACTTCATGGACAACGGCCAAGACGCGCTCATCATCTACGACGATTTGTCGAAGCAGGCCGTGGCCTATCGCCAGATTTCATTGCTGCTGCGTCGCCCACCGGGTCGCGAAGCATTCCCCGGTGACGTGTTCTATCTCCACTCCCGCTTGCTCGAGCGCAGCGCTCGCGTGAACGAGGAGTATGTCGAGATGGTTACGAAGGGTGCGGTCAAGGGGAAGACCGGCTCACTCACGGGCCTGCCGATCATCGAAACCCAGGCGGGTGACGTGACGGCGTTCGTACCGACTAACGTCATCTCCATTACCGACGGTCAGATCTTCCTCGAGACCGATCTCTTCAACGCGGGCATCCGTCCTGCGATGAACGCCGGTATCTCGGTCTCTCGCGTCGGTGGCGCCGCACAGACCGACATCATCAAAAAGCTCGGCGGCGGTATCCGTCTCGCGCTTGCCCAGTACCGTGAGCTCGCAGCCTTCTCGCAGTTTGCCTCCGATCTCGACGAGGCAACTCGTAAGCAGCTCGAGCGCGGTGTGCGCGTGACGGAAGTGATGAAGCAGAAGCAGTACGCGCCGATGTCGGTGGCTGAGATGGCCCTGTCGATCTACGCCGTCAACAACGGCTACATGGACAAGGTCGATCGCAAGAAGGTCGTCGACTTCGAAGCGGCGTTGCAGTCGTTTGCAAAGGCGAGCCACAAGGCTTCGCTCGATGCGATCAATGCCGAGCCGGTACTCAAGAAGCACGAAGAGACGCTCAAGAAGATCTGTGACGACTTCGCGGCGACTGGTACTTACTAAGGATCTTTGACGGATATGCCCGGCACAAAGGAAATACGCACCAAGATCGCGAGTGTGAAGAGCACTCAGAAGATCACCAAGGCTATGGAGATGGTCGCGGCGAGCAAGATGCGCCGCGCTCAAGATCGCATGCGCTTGTCGCGTCCTTATGCCGAGAAGATCCGTATCGTCATCGGGCATCTCAACAAGGCGAACCCCGACTACCGCCACCCGTTCCTGGTCGAGCGTGAGCCTAAATCGATAGGCATCATCGTCGTGTCAAGTGACCGCGGTCTGTGCGGTGCGCTCAATACGAACGTCTTCAAGAGCACGCTCATGCTCATGCGCGAGTGGCAGGGCAAGGGCGCCAAGGTCAATCTTTGCCTGCTCGGAAACAAGGGCGTGGCGTTCTTCCGCCGCTTAGGGTTGCCGATCCTCGCCAGCATTGGCGGTCTCGGTGATCGTCCGCACGTCAAAGATTTGCTCGGCTCAGTCAAGGTCATGCTCGACGCGTATCGCGAGGGCACCATCGATCGTCTTTTCATCGTGAACGCGCAGTTCGTCAACACGATGACCCAGAAACCGGTCGTGACGCAGTTGCTGCCGGTCGAAACGTCGGATGCTGGCGACCTTCAGGAGCACTGGGACTACATCTACGAGCCGAATGCCGCCGAGATCATCGACGGTGTGCTCATGCGCTACATCGAGTCTCAGGTCTACCGCTCAGCGGTAGAAAGCGTGGCCTGCGAAATGGCCGCACGAATGGTCGCGATGAAAGCGGCTTCGGATAATGCGGGCAAGCTCATCGGCGACCTGCAATTGGTTTACAACAAGGCGCGTCAGGCGGCGATCACCAAGGAATTGGCGGAAATCGTCGGCGGCGCAGCAGCGGTTTAACGGCAAAGAATTCAACGCATCACGGCACAGGATATCGACATGGCAACCGGCAAGATTACCCAGATCATCGGCGCGGTCATCGACGTGGAATTTCCGCGCGAATCGATCCCGAAGGTCTACGAAGCGCTGAAGCTCAAGGATGCAGACCTCACGCTCGAGGTACAGCAGCAGCTGGGTGACGGCGTAGTACGTACCATCGCCATGGGCGCTTCAGAGGGTCTCAAGCGTGGTCTTGAGGTTGAGGCGACCAACGCACCGATCTCGGTCCCCGTCGGCAAGGCGACGCTTGGGCGCATCATGGACGTGCTCGGTACGCCGCAGGACAACCGCGGCCCCGTTGCCTCCAAAGAAAAGTGGTCGATTCACCGTCCGGCGCCGTCGTACGACGAGCAGGCGGGCGGTCGTGACCTCCTCGTCACCGGCATCAAGGTCATCGACCTGCTCGTGCCGTTCGCGAAGGGCGGTAAGGTCGGCCTCTTCGGCGGCGCCGGCGTCGGCAAGACCGTGAACATGCTCGAGCTCATCAACAACATCGCCAAGCAGTACAGCGGTTTGTCCGTGTTCGCCGGTGTGGGTGAGCGTACTCGTGAAGGCAACGACTTCTATCACGAGATGGCGGAGTCGGGCGTCATCGACCTCGAGAAGCTCGAGAACTCGAAAGTGGCAATGGTCTACGGCCAGATGAACGAGCCGCCGGGCAACCGCCTGCGCGTGGCGCTCACGGGTCTCACCATGGCCGAATATTTCCGTGACGAAGTGCGTGAAGACGGCGGCAAGGGCCGTGACGTGCTGTTCTTCGTCGACAACATCTATCGCTATACGCTCGCGGGTACCGAGGTGTCGGCGCTGCTCGGACGCATGCCTTCGGCAGTGGGGTACCAGCCGACGCTCGCCGAAGAAATGGGTGTGCTGCAGGAGCGCATCACCTCGACGAAGACGGGCTCGATCACGTCGATCCAGGCCGTGTACGTTCCGGCGGACGACCTCACCGACCCGTCACCGGCCACGACCTTCGCTCACCTCGATGCCACCGTCGTGTTGTCGCGTCAGATCGCGGCTCTCGGTATTTATCCGGCGGTCGATCCGCTCGACTCGACGAGCCGTCAGCTCGATCCGCTCGTCGTCGGCGAGGAGCACTACAACACGGCACGTGGCGTACAGGCCGTACTGCAGCGCTACAAAGAATTGCAGGACATCATCGCGATCCTGGGCATGGATGAGCTCTCCGAAGAGGACAAGCTCACCGTATTCCGCGCCCGTAAGATCCAGCGCTTCCTGTCGCAGCCGTTCAACGTGGCAAAAGTGTTCACGGGTCAGGATGGAAAGATCGTGTCGCTCAAGGACACCATCCGCGGCTTCAAGGGCATTCTCTCGGGCGAGCACGACAGCCTGCCCGAACAGGCCTTCTACATGGTCGGCTCGATCGACGAAGCGGTCGAGAAGGCGAAGACGCTGCAGTAACGGAAGGCATTCATGGCCGCAGACAGCACCATCCATTGCGACATCGTCAGCGCCGAGGGCGAGATTTTCTCTGGCCCGGCGAAGATGGTGTTCGTCCCAGCGGCGCAAGGCGAAATCGGCATCGCGCCACGCCACGCGCCCCTGCTCACCATGATCAAGTCGGGTGAGGTGCGGGTACAGCTGCCCGACGGCCAAGAGCAGTTTTTCTTTGTCGGCGGTGGTACGCTCGAAATCCAGCCCAAGAAAGTAACGGTACTCGCCGATACCGCGGTACGCGCGAAAGATATGGACGAAGCGGCTGCGGTTGAAGCCAAGCAACGCGCTGAGGAAGCCCTCAAGGGCAACATCGACAAGATCGAGCAGGCAGAGGCGCTCGCCGAGCTTGCGCGCGCGGCTGCGCAGCTCAAGATGATCCAGAAGCTGCGCAAGATCAAAGGCTGAGACGCGACGGTGCCGTCGCGACAGGCGGGCACGCTATGAACATCGCGATCGTCATTCTCGCGGCGGGTCAGGGTAAGCGGATGAAATCCGATTTGCCCAAGGTGCTGCAGTCCTTGGCGGGCAAGCCGCTCCTCAAACACGTCATCGATACGGCGGCCACGCTCGATCCCTCATCTCTTCACGTGGTCTACGGCCACGGGGGTGATCGGGTTCGCGAGGCGCTCGCCGATGCTCCGGTGACCTCCTGGGTCCTGCAGGCTGAACAGCTCGGCACGGGGCACGCCGTTCAGCAGGCTTTACCGTCGTTGCGAGACGACGAGATCGCGCTCGTGCTCTACGGCGACGTTCCCTTGGTGCGCAGTGAAACGCTCAAGACGTTGCTGTCGCTCGCAAGTCCCGAATCGATGGGTTTGCTCACGGTGATGCTCGAGGATCCGACGGGCTATGGACGAGTGCTTCGTGATCCATCGGGGCGGGTACTCGGCATCGTCGAGCAAAAAGACGCGACGGTCGAACAAAGAAATATCCGCGAAGGGAACACGGGGGTCATGGCCATCCCGGTCAAATACTTGCGGACTTGGTTGGGGCGATTGCGCAATGCTAACGCCCAAGGGGAGTACTATCTCACTGACATCATCGCCATGGCGGTAGCCGACGGTGTCAAGGTGACTCCACTGGTTGCGCCAAGTGTCGCGGAGGTTCTGGGCGTGAACGATAAGCTGCAACTCGCCGAGCTCGAGGCAGAGAACCGAAAAACCCGCGCTCGCGATCTCATGCTCGCGGGCGTGACGCTCGTTGACCCAGCGCGTATCGATGTACGCGGCACGCTCGTCACGGGTCGAGACGTGTTCATCGATGTCAATGCGGTGTTCGAGGGCAAGGTGACCCTCGGCGATCGAGTACATGTTGGCCCCAACTGCGTTCTGCGCGACTGCGACATCGCAGCAGATGTCCGCATCAATCCGAATTGCGTCATCGAAGAAGCCAGTGTGGGGGCAGGCTCGATCATCGGACCTTTCGCACGCCTGCGCCCGGGGGCGAAACTCTCGAATGACGTACACATCGGCAACTTCGTCGAAGTGAAGAATTCTTCGATGGACTCAGGCGCGAAAGCCAACCACCTCGCCTATGTCGGCGATGCCTCGGTGGGCGCTCGCGTCAATATCGGTGCGGGCACCATCATCGCTAACTACGATGGAGTCAATAAACATCACACGGTGATCGGCGCCGATGCGCATACCGGTTCCAACTCGGTTCTCGTCGCCCCCATCACGGTGGGTGAGGGCGCGACGGTCGGCGCAGGGTCGACCGTCACCAAGACCGTTCCGGCGGGTAAGCTGACCGTGGCGCGTGCCAAGCAGGTCACGCTCGAAGGTTGGAAGCGCCCGCAAAAGAAGCGCTGATACGAGGCCCTGAAGGGCCGTGTTCCCACCCCTTAAAAGGTGCAAAATACTCGGGATCGCGGCATCGAGCGGTCATCAGGGAGGTTTTTCAATCCATGTGCGGAATCGTTGGCGCCATTGCTCAACGTGACATCGTTCCCGTCTTGGTTGAGGGTCTGCGACGACTCGAGTACCGAGGCTACGACTCTGCCGGCGTCGCCGTGCTCAATGGATCGGGAGAGCTGAAGCGCGTCCGAACCGTCGGCAAGGTTCAGATCCTGCAAGACGCCATCGATGCTTCGCCGACCCACGGGCCGATCG